>JBMHCO010000141.1:0-15914 GCA_049889895.1 Rubripirellula sp. | reverse complement strand
TTGACTTCGCTGACGACGTAAGTGTTTGCACGGACGATTCGTTGGAAGTTGCCTGGAACACGTCCTTTGTCAAATTTGGTTCGAGCTTCGTTGATTAGGTCGTTGGCTGGATTGGTTTTCTCGAAGCCCGGATAACCTTTGAGCATTCGAGTGCGCGTTCCATTCGTGAACGCTGCTAGCTGATAAAACTGATACTGAGTCCAATCATCAAACGGGTGGTCGTGGCACTGTGCGCAGCCGATCTGTGTTCCCAAAAAGACTCGTACTGTGTTGTCAATGTAAGGAAGAGGCATTCCGTCATCTCGGAGTTGATAACCGACAGCCCCGTCTTCCCAAACCTTTCCGTTCGCAGTGAGCATCTCAAAAACCCATTCGTCATAAGGTTTGTTGATGCGAATTGAATCCTTGACATAACTGAGGTAGGGGTCGGCAATGATATTCGCTTGAGGGCGATCAGTGAGTCGTAACGTGTCGGCCCAGAAGTTGTACATGTTGCTCACGTAGTCTGGGCTCTCGAGCAATCGGTCGATCAGATCTTGTCGCTTGTTTTCCTCAGCTGAATCCAAGAAGTCATTTGCTTCTTTGAGGGTTGGGATTCGTCCCGCAATGTCGAGATAAATTCGTCGCAGGAAAACTTCATCACTCGCCATCTCATTGGGACGTAAGTCCTTGGCTCGCAATTGATCCTCAACCAGTTGGTCAATCTCAAATGCCGACCCAACCAAACGACTTCGGGTCGAGGGCTTGACCTTGGCCACATCCATGACGCTGCCCGGCGCGCTTCGAACACTCGCTGGCAATTTGATTTTTGGAGGAGGTGTCGGTTTCGCTGGACGCCGTTGTGCTTCAGCGCTGAGGATTGGCAGGCACACAGAAAGCAGAGTCAGAAAGATAAATCGCATGGCGAATGACAACGAGAAGGGAGCTGGGTTACGAAACACCACGATAAGATTCTACGCCAAACCTAAGCAAAGTTCAGCAATGATCGGTAAAGAAGACACCCTCAAACCGGCCGAAGGAGGTATCATATCCCATCCAATCGCTATCAGGCGGCCCAGTCATCACACTACGGGCAACCTCCTGGACACTTCGGTGGCTACAGGTGATGTTTTCCAGCGAGATAAATCCAGCCTTTCAATACGGTTTACTAAACTCACAGAATTGGGAATGACGGCATGAAGAAAAGTGTTTTCCGGCACCAGCTTTGTCTTGGCCTTACGTTTGTCCTGCTCGGGACCCTCGGCCTTGCGAATACCCCTGTCCTCCAAGCAGCGGATAAAGTTTCTAAAAAGCCGGCACTCACCGTTTCTAAGATGGAGAATCCTGCAGGCTGGATGGTGACTCAAGGTGATCGTTTATTCGCCGGTTACCAACTCGACAGCAACGGCAAGCCGATTATCTATCCACTGGTCGGTCCTGCCGGTCACCGCATGACTCGTGATTTTCCGATGAAAGATGCTGGGCCTGACGAGCGAAATGATCACGACCATCATCGATCACTATGGTTAACGCATGGTGATGTGAATGGTGTCGACTTTTGGCTCGATGACGATCATTGCGGAAAAATCGTCCATCGATCGGGTGAAGCCACGACGCGGGATGATGGCAGTGTGGTGATCACGACACATAACGACTGGAACTCGCCCGAAGGTAAAAGGCTTCTCTCTGACGTGCGTCGCTACCATTTTTCGGTTTCCGGTGGTCGCAGGATCATTGACGCAGACTTCTTGCTGATCGCCAGTGATGGGGATGTTAACTTTGGCGATACAAAGGAAGGATCCTTCGGTCTTCGCGTTGCGGGCACCATGAAAGTCGATGCGAAAAAAGGTGGTTTGGTCACCAACGCAGAAGGGCTCCACGATAAAGACGCTTGGGGCAAAAAGTCAGCATGGGTGAATTACAGTGGACCGGTCAAAGGTGATACGGTTGGTGTGACGGTTCATGATCATCCGGAAAGTTTTCAGTATCCATGTCGTTGGCATGTTCGTACCTACGGACTTTTCGCAGCAAATCCATTTGGTGTTTATCATTTTGTCGGAGGCGAGAAAACCGATGGAGTGGTACTCAGGAAGGGTGAAACGATGCGATTGAGTTACCGAGTTGTTATTGAAGCGGATAAATTTGACGCCGAGCAGACTGCCAGTGATTCCAAGCAGTATGCGTCGACCCCGCGTCCACCGCTGAAGTAGATACATCCAACCAAAAAGTGGATTATAGGAAGGGTCTTTTCGGTCACCTGATTCAATCGATCTGCAGTTTTTACAGACCACGAGGAGAAGTTGCAGGTGAACAGTTCGCCATTTGATCTGACTGGGCATCGATCGCTGATTACTGGGGGAACTCAGGGAGTTGGCGCGGCAATCGCTCGTTCGCTCGCTCAAGCGGGAGCGGACGTTGTGATTGTAGGATTGAAAGACGACGATGCGGCACAAGGCACCTTATCGCTGTGTCGTTCCGAGGGTGTGAAAGCCGATCTGATCATTCAGGATCTTTCACAACCTCCGAGCGAGTACTTGGATGCCTTGATGGAGCGTGTCGATGAAGTGCAGCCCGGGATTGATTTACTGATCAACAACGCCGGAACTTATATCGATGCTCCATTCTTGGAGATGACCCAAGAATGTTTCCAAAAGACCATGTCTCTGAATGTGTACGCCGGTTACTTCCTCACTCAGGCATTCGCACGAAGATGGATCGCTGATGGGATCAGTGGACGCGTCCTGTTTACAGGCTCGATCAACGGCCTACTGTCCGAACCAGACCACACTGCCTATGACACAAGCAAAGGGGCCGTTGCCGCCATGGTGCGATCGCTATGCGTTTCCTTGGCACCGCATAAAATACGAGTGAATTCAATGGCTCCCGGGTTAGTTAGAACCCCTCTGACTGACATCTTGAATCAGAACAAGCAACTTGATGACTGGATGAAGCTGCACACCCCATCAGGCGAAGTCCCTGA
Organism: Rubripirellula sp.; assembly: GCA_049889895.1. Taxonomy (GTDB): domain Bacteria; phylum Planctomycetota; class Planctomycetia; order Pirellulales; family Pirellulaceae; genus Rubripirellula. The sequence goes on along the minus strand of JBMHCO010000141.1, from coordinate 12,955 downwards.
GGCGGACGTGTGCGGCGGCACCGCTGTCTTTTTGCTCTCTGACGCAGCAAGTCATGTCCATGGTCAAACCGTTTACGTCGATGGTGGGATGAGCGCATGGCAACAGCCTGATCCGCCTCGAGGATGGTCAGCCAACTAGCTAGATCCGGATCGCCGTTAGTTGGGTTTGAGTCCGGCGATTGGCATTTTGACGCGGTAGAGACCGGTACGTGCAGTGACGTACATCGTTTTGCGATCCTCGCCTCCGAATGTCACGTTTGCGGGCTGCTCTGGAAATTGCACCAGGCCTACTCTCTTCCCTTGTGGCGAAAAGATCTCCACGCCGAGGTGAGTTGTGAAATAGAGGTTCCCCTCGACGTCAATCACCATGCCGTCACCGCCCGTTCCGCTTTTACCTTCGGGCTGAGTTAAACTGCAAAAGACTCGTCCGTTGGTCAATTTCCCTGGACCCTCAACATCGTAAACCAGCATGTCAGACTGGTGGCTAGGTGCAACGTAGAGTCGTTTTCCGTTCGGTGAGAGGGCGACACCATTGGGAGCCGCAATGTGATCCGTAACTCGCGTTACTTTGCCAGATTTAGCGATGTAGTAAACCGCTTGGATTCCCTGCGGTAGTGGCTCAGGTGCGCGGAAAAGAGGGTCCGTAAAGTAAATTCCGCCATCTGTGTCGATGACCAGATCATTCGGGGCATTGAAGCGTTTGCCCTCGTAGGAATCGGCTAAGACAGTCGTCTTTTTTGTGCCGGTGTTGTAAGCGACAACCTGGCCATCCATCTGGCAAGCTAAGAGTCTTCCATCGGCATCGACGAGTGTGCCATTGGTGTGCTTTGATTCACTGGTGAATACCGTTACCTCTCCATTCGCTGCTACCGCGTGAATCGCAGTGTTGGGGATGTCAGTGAAGTAGAGAGTCCCTTGTGGATCCCAAGAAGGACCCTCAGTGAATGTAAATCCTTTTTTGACCGTCTCGACCTCACCTTCCGGTCGAATGGTATCCTCTGCCAAGGTCAAACACGGAAGCATAAAAATCAAGAGGGCAACGGTAAATGATGTGGATCGTTTCATCTGCTGGGAAATAGGTTGTAGGAGGAAATGGGCGTGTTTTGTTTCGAAGGCAATGGTTCGCTGCATCCGTGATTTCAGTTTGGCACGAACCAATTTTCTTACGGATTATAGCGAGATTCATTCCAGCAAGGATCACTTGGCAATGTAGTCGCATTCGGATGATTTGATGACGACTCATCTGGTGGTCAAGCTAAATGGTCGGAGCGAATCTTCGCAAGTAACTTTTGCAGGGGCCGAGGTTGTTGATCGGCATCGATCAATCCTGAATTGGCAAGAAGATGATCTCCTTCATCTGACCATCCATTCCAGACAATCCCGTGGATGTAGGGCTTTGCGAGTAGGATCGGCAGGAGGGGCTCAATGATCTTTTCTTGCTGATTGCAAGAGTGATCGTTGGGTTTTAATTCGGCAGTGTGATCCATTAACGCCAGTGGATCTTTGTTTGAGTTTGCTGGTGCAGCAAGTTGCACAAGCAGAGGCAATCCGAGGCTTCCCCAGCGATCAAGTTGTTGAGAAAAATCCATCGCGGACCGCTGCATCGATCCAGCATCGCCATAATTAAGTTTGATATCGAGTCCGATGCCGGCCATGCCGAGTCCGCATCGGGCGAGTGTTTCTGCGACCTTCAATGCTGGTACGCCTCCACCTGCATGCCGCATGTATTCCCCGAAGGGTTGATCAAACGAGATTACGGCTGGTGTCTCGGGGTCCGTTCTTCGAACCGTTTGCAGAACAGCGAGGCTGAGTCGCATCATCTGTTCATCATCCATTTGAAAAGGTCCACCGGTGTTCATCCCGGACATACAGTTCCAAAGTTGCACTGAACCTTTGAGATGTGAAATGGTTTGTTCAATGTAGTTCAGTGCGACGTGCTGCAATGAATCAAAGTCAGTCTCGAGGTTTGTAACCCAACCCGGCAAGAACTCTTTTTCAAAATCAATCAGCGGTCCCGCAATGGCTCGCAGGCCCATTTGTCTAAATTGTTCGACCGTCTTCTTAGCAGGTGTAAAATCAAATAGATCGCGTTCACGTTCGACGTCCCGCCAGTTGAAACGCATCGCACCAGTATTGAAAGTTTCTGTATAAATAACTTGAGACTCGGGGCGATTGACAAATGCATCGCGATCAATGCCCACAAGGACGGATGCGGCTAGCAAGGTGCTAAGCTTTGGGTCGCGCTGCTTGCGCTGCAAGATAGAGCGACTGGCATAATCTTGAGCGATGAGATCCAAGGATTGTTCCAGCAGTGCGATGGCTTCAATCGCGAGTTCAGTTGCTGCTTGTCCGTTTGAAAGGTTGCTGATTGCCTCAAGAAAACAGCGTGTACCTTCATTAAGTTTTTGATCAAAGGTTTCATTCGCCGGCGCACCAAGTTGTTCCCATGCGGCACCGAGTGTTCTTGCTCGGTAGCAACTTCCACGTGCAAGCTCGATTAACAGGTGATACTGTTTTGAATCCGACGATGAGAGGCTACAGGTTGAAAGAAGGCGTGTTCCCAGTCCGTCGATTGGCCACTGAATCTGTATCTTTCCGGACGCAGGCATTTTTGTTTGAATCGTGAGCGATTCATCATTGCGTGACGTCAGAGACTGCCATGGGGTTCCGTGCGGTCCGCAAAAATGCGTGCTGTTCCAGACATGGTCCGGCAGGCTTTGGAGCAGGCTTTTGCTGACTTGGAATTGGAATTGACCCATGTTTTTCGCGTTGTCAGTACGATGTTGGAGATGGGGTCATGCAGTCGGTCGACCTAGAAAAGTGATTTCATCACCGTTTGTGGCACTCCCGCGAATGGCTGAAGCCTCGTATCCTACTCGTTCTCCCATGCGCCTGCGACCGGACGCAGGTTTCTTGGTGAGATCGGACGAAATTATTAGGAATATCCGAAATGACTCAGTCGCAAGATCAAGAACTTTATCGTTTTGATTCCAATGGGGCGCTTCTTGGTACCAACCTGCCTTTCCCGAAGCGTAGCGGAAAGGTTCGTGACGTCTATGATCTCGGGAACAATCTGCTGATTGTTAGCACCGATCGCATTAGCGCTTTTGATTACATTCTGCCGAGTGGTATTCCGGAAAAAGGGCGTCTTCTAACAGCGATGAGTGAGTTTTGGTTTCAATTGCTCGGAGTTAGACATCACCTGATTAGTACCGAGATTCTCCCGTCGTTTTCCTCTCAGTTTGATACCGAACCCCTTCGTGGACGGATCATGCTGACCGAAAAAGCAAGTGTTGTTCCGTTTGAGTGTGTGGTTCGAGGTTATTTGGAAGGCAGCGGGCTTCGTGAGTACCAAAGCACTGGGGCTATTTGCGGTAACCCTCTGCCGGCAAATCTTGTGCAGTGCGATCGACTTCCTGAGCCGATCTTCACTCCTGCTACCAAGGCAGAGGAGGGTCACGACGAGAATGTATCGATTGATCGTATGATTGAAGATTTAGGCGCAGAGTTGTCACAGAAGCTAAAAAAGCTGAGTCTTCATATCTACCAAACCGCCTGCGACCACGCTTCGGCCCAAGGGATTCTCATCGCTGACACGAAGTTTGAATTCGGCTTAGTGAATGAGGAAATCGTACTGATCGATGAAGTACTTACCCCCGATAGCTCTAGATTCTGGAGTGCAGATGTCTACCAGCCTGGTCAGGCACAGCCTTCGTTTGATAAGCAGTTTGTTCGGGAATGGTTATCCCAGTGTGGCTGGGACAAGAACAGTGAGCCACCTGAGTTACCCGCTGAGATCATTGAGCAGACAGCGGCGAAGTACCGCGAAGCATTCGAGCGATTGAGTGGATCGTGAATTTGATCGCCCATTGGTGATGCTTACTTGAACCTTTTGAAGTCTCTAAAAAGATGATTGTTCAAGTTCAATGATTCGATTGAATTCTTGGATTCGATCATCTTGTTTTTTTCGATGCAGGTTTTCTCGCAAAATAATGTGGTCTGCGACTCGCAGGAATCGGTCATATTTCACTTTGCGTTCCGCGTCATTCAGTTCGCTTTTTGAAGCTTGTTGCAGTTCCCGATAGCGCGCGTAATCTGGATGCATTTTGATTGCGTCGAGAAACTCATTCTGACGGGTTGTGATGAGCTCGATGGGAACTGGGTTCAGGAGATTGGAGAGTTGCGGCCAGCGTTTACGCAGATCTTCGCGGATTTTGACTCGTAGTTTTTCATGTTCAGGAGGCTGCCGCGGACGTCTCTTTTCGCCCTCTTTTTTCTCTGGGTGCAAGATGTTGTAGGCATCCACCAGTCTGTTGTTACCGGAAAGTTCTAATTGTTGCGAGAGGCCTTCAAGGATCGCTGTTTCGGTGGGTGTTGCGAGTTCCAGTACCTTGTCGTACGCGAGATCGTCAGGCAGGAGTTCCGATTCTCCCTCACCAAATTCACTGTATTGATCCAGGTAGATGTCCGAGGTTTTGATTGGGAAGTCGATGGTGTTCGCGGTCAGGATGACATAGGCATGTGCTTCCTCTAGTGAAGTCACTCCATCCTTGTTGTAGTCTGGTCGCTCTAGGGTATTGCCGAGTCTGTCGGTCCCAGATACCGCAGCAAGAAAGTAGCTGCTGTACTCTGCATAGTTCGCTTCGTTGATGTCGGGTGTGCATCCCGCCGCCGGTCGATCATGAACGGTTGCAAAGAATCCGATTCGACGCTGGTTGGATAGACCTTGCTCTGGGTCTGCATTTTTGTAGATGAGTCTTGCGAAACCACCTGCATGGCATTGCACCATGACAACGACCACATTCACTTGATCGTTAATTAGCTCGAGACTCTCTGCCATTTCTTTGACCGACAGAGATGAGCGACCCCAAGTTGCGATGGTTGTGTTGTGCGGTTGCTCTTTATTAGAGCTTCCATTGCCATGTGACGTGACATAGATGAATAAGCGGTCACCGGGTTGCAGTTTAGCACCCTCTTCTTTGAACCACTTTTTAAGATTGTCGGGTTTGGTCGAATCTCGCACATCACTGATGCCATGGTCGCGATAGCTGAGGCCGAGGTTTCTTTGAGTTCCGAAGAACTCTGCCATCATGCGGTTGGGCTCCGGTACCTGATCACGATCCATCACCTGCAAGTCAGCCCCCGAGTCTTTTCCGTCAGCAAAGAAGATGTCGTGCTGTATCTCTGTTGAAAACTGAGACTCTAGGGTTCTCTGAAAGTAAAGAACATTGCGTTCTAGCGATGCTTGATTCCCAGATGGCAGGTAACCACCACCGATCGTAAGAAAGACATTCTTGCCTTCAGTGAATGATGAGAAAGACGAAATCACAAATGCTAAAGACGCAAAAAGGATTCGACTAAAAGCTGACATATTCATAGGACCAAGATGCAAGGGGGCGGGGACTGCTACCAGTCTTGCTGCTTCAATCAAGCCAACACAGTGGTCGGTGTTCCACGTGACTCGTTTCCGTTGCCACGCGGTTTGAAATCAATCTAATCTCTGAGACTTCAAAGACCGTCGCCTGTGCCGTTGCATCCGTGCCGCGCGTGAATGTTGAGTAACCTCACCACGGTACTTGCATTCACAACCGTCTCATTCCTCATTTGCCAAGAGGATCGCGGCTTTCCAATCCAACGCAGCCTAGCCGCGATATGAGCGAAATTCACTAAGGATTCTCATCGGAATTCATGGAAATGACCAAACGGGGGACATTTGGTTCGAGTGATTCCCGTCTTCCAATGTACCGCAAGAAGGCGATTTAGAACGATTGTATGGATGGAAGAAAGTAGGGCTGGCAGGACTTGAACCCGCGACCTAGGGATTATGAGTCCCCAGCTCTAACCAACTGAGCTACAGCCCCTTGACGTCGGTAGCGAACGCAACCAATGCCATCAGTGGGGAAAACTCGACATTTCCGCCTCGGATGGTAAGCGGTGCCTTCATCGCCGAACACCGGCAGTAATGTAAGCAACTTTTGCGGGGTTCGGGAGGTGTGATTCGGGGGAACAGTGGAATTCCCTTTTGGTTTCAGTTTGATTCCAGAAATTGCCACGTGCATTGACCCGCCGGATTCCTGTTACATCAGCATCCCAATGAAAAGCGTGTATGCGTTCGTTACAGCTGCTGCGGTCCACGCAGCTGTCCAGCGAAAATCAAGAATCAAGCGGTAGGAAATGGTTTCCGCAACGAAAACGAATGTTTCCACCACCGTGAACCACGCAAATTGCTTTTCAATAGCGATGAAGGCAAGTGGGTGCGTCATTAGGTTCGCCATCACGCAGCAGGCGAGAAAAGTCCGGCCGCTAAAATTCTCCCGTTGAATCTTTCTGAGCAATGGCAACAGGCATGCTGCCATGACGGATTCCATCAGAAGGTTGATAGTCAACAGTAAAAAGTAGGGGTCTGATTTCACGGGTCATTCGCTAGTCTGCGAGTTGCCAACGCAATGCATCTGGCCTTCCGTTGAATTCTGTCGTTTGCCAAATTTTTTTACTATCCACAATGCAAGGCAGCCAGCGAGTCCAACTAACGAGATGGCAATTTTTCCCAATAGACTGAGTCCACCAGTCGTCACATTGTTAAGTTCATCAAACCGAATCTCCTCAGTCACTTCTATTTCAAGTGACGTCTCCGTGACCGCTACTAATCTGCAATGCGTTTCGATCCGACTCGTATTCTGCAGTAATGAGACAGAAGTAATCGAGTTGGTAGGTGGTTCACTATGTGGAAAAGGAAGGGCTTCGCCAGGGGAGTAGTGAGTGGGCGGTTGATAATCCTTTGGGACGGCATAGATTTTCGTTCCGTATTTTGAAGAGAAATAAAACGGATAACCCGCTTTCACTTCGGTAAACCCGCCAAAGCCTCGCACCGGAGCGGCAATTAAACGATGTTCCGTCAGAAGAGGCGAATCTAAAAAAACTAGCTGGTGTGTGATGCTTTTGTGGCCCGGCGGGATCAGGTCAGCCTGAGCATCGCCGAGGAATAAGAGGGAAACGACTACTGCAAGATTTCGGTGAAAGCGTGGGAGCATCAATCGACTGTCAGACAACGGTATACCTCCTCATCGTTAACCAACGTCCGTTGCGGCATCATGTTTTGCCGAAAGGTGATGGCTTTGTTGATTGATCCCAGACGCTCAAGATGGCGTCCTTGAAAATTGTAGCAGCGCTCGCCGTACTGCAATCAAGGAAGTGCAGTTGTATCTGCCCTAGTGCATAGCGACTTTCCAAGCCGTAGACGAAGCATGGATGGCCTAGTTACTATCATAAACGCAGAGACGCTGACGGCATGACCACAGCGGCGGTGCCAGATGAGGTGCGTCTACGGGGTACGACAAAACGTCGTCGTGCCTAGGTGCTCACACGTTGATCTTCGAACCTAAGCTCGAACTGAGTTCTTCCTAATTGTCGGAATTTGTTTGCATGTCTGATCCAGTGGTGATTGTCGGAGCTGGTTTGTCTGGCTTAACCGCCGCAAAGTTACTGCAGGAGCAAGGAATTGAGGTGCTGATACTGGAGGCATCTGATGATGTCGGCGGGCGGGCACGCACCGACGAGGTGGATGGCTTTTTGCTGGACAGAGGTTTCCAAGTATTTTTGAATTCCTATCCCGAAGCAAAGAGTCTGCTCGATTTCTCCGGACTGCAACTCTGTCCTTTTGAGCCGGGTTCGCTGGTGTGGCTTGGTGAGCAATTCCATTCGTTGGTTGATCCATGGCGGAGACCCTCTCAATTATTTCAAACGGCTTTCTCGCCGGTCGGGACTTTGGCGGATAAAGTTAGGATTGCACTACTAAGGAATCGCGTCAGTCGTGGTAGTGTTGAGAGTTTGTTCGAAGGCATCGATCAATCATCGCTAGAGATGCTTGAGGGTGCGGGTTTTTCGAACAAGATGATTGATCGATTTTTGCGCCCCTTTTTTGGCGGTGTTTTCCTTGAGCAAGAACTTGAGACGTCGTCGCGAATGCTCTGTTTCCTGTTCAGAATGTTCAGCCAAGGCGATGCCACTTTGCCCGCCTACGGAATGGGTGCAATTGCAAAACAACTCGCGTCCGCGTTGCCTGCGGATCGGATTAGGCTTCATGCACCGGTTCAGCAGATCGACGGCAACGCGGTGACACTTTTGTCAGGAGAGGTCGTTGCTGGCAGTCGCGTGATTTTAGCTTTGGATCAACATCACGCTGCCAAGCTTGTTCCCGAGTTGGCAAGTCAGCGTAAGTCGCGATCTGCTACGACTCTCTACTATGCTGCTGAGAAATCGCCATGTCAGAAAAGAATGTTAATGCTGAACGGAACGGGTCAAGGTGTGATCAATCATCTGTGTGTACCAAGTGATGTCGCACCCGCGTATGCACCCGATGGCCAATCCCTTATTTCAATATCGGTGCTCAAGCAAGGCGTTGATCCTGAATCACTGCCTGCTGCTGTCATCGACGAGGCCGCGGCGATGTTTGGTACCGAAGCTAAGAAGTGGAGGCACCTAAGGACGGATCAAATAACCAGAGCCCTACCCAACCAATCGTCTCCATCGTTCGATCCGCCAAGCAAGCCAGCACACTTGAGTGGAGATTTGTACGTTTGTGGCGACTACAGAACTAATGGGTCAATCAATGGCGCAATGCAGTCGGGTCGTCTTGCTGCAGAGGCAGTTGTCGGATCACTTTCGTAAGACTTGGTGAAGATGACGCTTTCCACATGGACGATTCAATCCCATGAAACCATCTTCTTAAGATTGAGTGCTTCACACCAAGTGACGTCAAGGCTGCTGAGTCGTTCGTGTTTTGGCAAGCGGTTCAGGGAGTGCAATAGCCCCATGGTGCGGTTGGCGTACCACTGCATTTCATTGGCAAGACGTCGAGCTTGATTCAGATGATGGCCTCGTGAGGCATAACCAGAATTGGAAGAGGCTGCGATTTCGTCCCATAGGTGTTCGAACCATGAATCAATTGCGACTCCCGATGCACCTAGGGCAATGAGCTTGGCAGCATCATCTGCTCCAATTTCGCCAGGTGAAATCCACAGCGGTGTCGTTTGCTTGCCGAGTCGATCCATCAGTTCACGTGTTTTGTGAACCATGGTTGCGAGCTCCAGTCCATCCAAGGCAAGTGAATCCAGTTGCAGGATCAATCCGTCGGGTTGCGCCGCAAGGACGCCTTGCAAGTCAATCTCGAGATGGAAAGGTTCAAGCGTTACAAAAAGTGCGGCGTTGGGTGCCAAGGCGCGAAGCTGGGAGAACTTTGATCCGAGTTGATGGATGGCAGGGACGTCGGGGGGAAAGGTAGCAGAGGGAACCCAGCTTCCACCTGAGATCGGTACTTCTCCTTTTAGGACGTCCCAACGCGCCAATTGATCTGCGGAGTACGCAAAGCGTCCCGTTTCGTCTCGATGGGTTGTGAGTCGAATATCGACCATCGTTGCATGGTCAAAATCGTCAACGGTGAGACCGTAACGTTCTGGTCGATAGGGGATAATTCGTGGCAGATAGGTCGAATCTGGACCGGTCGCTTCATGAAGCGCTGAGTCACCGTTGCTGCTGCTCACTTCACTTCGCAATGCAGTCACAGGTATTTCAATCTCAGCTAAAGCAACAGCGATGGCGTTGGCTTGCTCGTTTTCAAAATCGTGCCATCTCGGCTCGTGTAGGAACAGTGGTAGAAGTTCCTTGAAACGTTTCTCGGCTGCTTCATTAAGAGCTAGCGTGGAAAAACTTGGGTGTTGCCATGGGGCTGGAGGGCCAGTCCATGGGGATTCGGCTTTGGGGGAAGTGAATTTGAGTTTTTCTAATCTCGCTTGCATGTTATTCAACGCTCTGCCGCATGATGGTGGAGAGTTTGCAGACACATTGTGTCGTTACGATCCGTGATATTGGCCAGTAGCGATTTACCGCCAGTTGGGATTCAATTCACCTGATTTAGATTGTTCCGCTTCGAGCATCGCTTCAGGAACAACGCGACGAAAATCCTTCGCGTCACCGCGGATCGAAGCATTGATCAATAGTAGACCGAGGCGAACCTGTTCTTTTTGTCTTAGTGGTGCTTCGACGACACCCTCAGCAAGGCTCTCGGCTCGTCCACGAATAAAGATCGTCACGTTACTTGCTGCATCCCCTAGGTTCACGCCGGCATTTCCTCCGATCACGATCGTACCACCAAGTGCACCAATTCCGGTTTCTTGCCCAACGTCTCCCCGAACAAAGATGCCTCCACCACGCATCGCAGCGCCACAACGATCACCGGCACTTCCGTAGATCGCGAGCGTCCCGCCGGTCATTGAGCAACCAACTCCATCTCCAGCGTTGCCGCGTATTCGCACCGCACCACTTTTCATTCCGTCGCCAACGCCATGGCCAACATTCCCCGTCATCTGCACGTCAGTCTCGTCGTTGAAGGCAAACGCGTAATTACCGAGGCTGCCCTCAAGGATTAATCTGACGGGGTGTGAAAGTCGCATAAATGCGTGTTCTTGTCCCGCGGCAGCATCGATTATCACCTCGGGCAACTTTTCAGCTTCTTCTTCCACTTCGATTTTGCGAATCTGTTCCATTGCCGCATTGATGCTCAGATGGTTCAGATTCAACCGCAGTGGCTGAGACTCAGTGGATTCGCTCATTGATTTTGTTGTGGATTGAAGAACGGGGCCCAGCAGTTCGTGGTTCCAAAGCGACGCTGATCAATAGCTTAGGGGAATTTCGTCCAAGCGTGCCAGATGATCTATGTGTTCACAGTCGACTTCAGATTGCCAAAATAGCGGATCAGGCCACGAATAAGGATTTCAACATTCGATTCGGTCTTCTTTCCCTGTTCGAGCACCTCTTGATGGTCCGCTCGGTGACGCTGATCAGGATTAGCGACGTTAGTAATGATTGATAAAGTAACCGGATCGATGCCGAGTTTTTTCGCCACCAACGCTTCGGGTATGGAACTCATGCCGACTGCGTCTGCACCTACGCGACGCATCATCCGGTACTCACTTCTTGTTTCGTAACACGGGCCAAGCGTTGCTAGGTACGTGCCACTGTGAAGCGTGATCTGATGAGATCTTGCTATGGAATGCACGCATTGGATGAGATGCTGAGGGTAGAAATCCGATGTTCTCATGAGATTGGCAGGGATCGACCCAATCGGATCTTGTATCGATGAGAGTGTTTGCCCAGCTCTGTTTTGATAGGTGGCGTGACTTAGCCAGTTGATGTGATCCTCAAGAATCATGAGGTCACCAACACGAAGTTTTGGGTGAAGTCCACCAGCAGCATTCGTGATGATCAATTGTTGAATTCCAAGTTGATGCATCACTGAGATGGGATAAGTCACCTGCTGATTCGAGAATCCTTCGTAGCGATGATATCTGCCGGCCATCATCACAACCGGAGTCTTCTCAAGAGACCCGATCACAAGTAGCCCTCGGTGCCCCTGCGCACGCGTGGATTGAAATTCAGGTATCGAGTCGTAAGGGATTTCAATTGCATTCTCAACGCGTTGTGCTAAACCGCCTAAGCCACTTCCGAGGATGACACCGACTTGAGGTGTTGCGACGCTTTGACTGCGAATGAATTGGACGGCTTTTTGGGCTGCGTTGTTGATTCGTTCACACACAGGTCAAGCGATCCGAGGATTTCCCGCCTCTTGGACAATTCCTCTAACCACCGCCTGAAGATTGGGGGCAGCTTTACCAGCCACCGCAATGATTTCTTCGACGTTCGCAGGTTTTAAAGCATCCGGCAAGCACATATCGGTAATCACACTGATGCCGACCGTCTTAAGACCACAATGCACAGCCACAATCGTTTCAGGTACCGTGCTCATGCCGACCACGTCAGCACCAATGGTTCGTAGAAAGCGATATTCAGCTCGAGTCTCTAGGTTGGGTCCGGCGACTGCAACAAAGACACCTTTGTGAATGGTAAGGTCGAGGTCGCGTCCAATCTTGATCGTGCGATCAACCCATGACTGATCGTACGGTTCGCACATGTCGGGAAAGCGGGGGCCCAAACGATCGTCATTGATTCCGATCAAAGGGTTATCGCCGAGGAGATTGATGTGATCTTCAATCACCATCAAGTCCCCCGAGTTAAAGTACGGATTGAGACCTCCGCACGCGTTACTCACCACAAGCAATTCAACTCCCAGTTCTTTGAAAACCCGAACTGGCAGAGTGATGAGTTTTAGAGGGTAACCCTCATAAAGATGAAAACGGCCTTCCATGGCCACAACCGGTACACCGGCGAGATGCCCGCATACCAGCCGTCCTCGGTGGCTTGTAGCTGTCGACTTAGGAAAGTGTGGGATGTCTTCGTAGTCAATTGCTGCGTCGACTTCGATCTCTTCTGCGAGATCACCCAGACCAGTGCCCAAGATGATAGCGACTTTTGGTTGTACTGGAAATCGTTCGCGAATGGTTTTGCATGCGTCTTGAATTTTGTCGTAAAGATCAAGCATCGTTCAACGCCTTGAATCGTTCGTTCCATTCACTTGCGAGGCCGCATTGTAAAGATCATCAAAACGGTTGGCGACCTCCCTAGAGCAAAGAATTGAAAATGTTCTGAAAAGAAATTTTTTGTGGTGAATATCAACGCAGGTGACTTGCATCTCGTCTCTTCAGATGCTTAAGCCGCATGTTAATCATTCTGCACGAAACGGATTCTTAACATCTTGAACTATTACTCGAATGTCGTTTTCGAAGTTCCATCACCTGAGATGAGTCATTCTGATTGATGTCGCATGGCTGCGAGTATTTCAAAAATCAAAAGTCATTTGTTACGACCTATCGCGATCAAACCAGTTTTCATAATCTACAAACCCGCGCAAAACCTTCAAATTTGGATGCTTCAATATGGTGAAACAATTACTCGGTTTGTGGCGAGACACTTGGTGGTTGTGGCTCGGTTTTGTGTTACTGACACTCGGTTTTAGCTTCCTGCTGGGTTATTACTTTCTTTTGCTTTTGCCATGCTTGCCGAT
>JBMHCO010000140.1:0-10104 GCA_049889895.1 Rubripirellula sp. | reverse complement strand
TTCGCTGCATATTTCATTTAGATAATGTTGAAGTTTTTCCAGCGAGTCTGTAGCGGCAATTTGTGAACTCGGTTGGACCTGAGTTGAGGTCTCAGATTCTTTTTCGATCCAAAGTGGATTCTTTAAGTGCTTCCCATCAGTTCGGTGAGCATGCAACTTCTCTAGCTTGCTTGGTGAAGCAAGGTCATCGGCGTTGGCTCGCTTGACGATTCTGATCTCATAATCTCCGAGTTGAATTAGATCATTGACAGCCAAGGAAACCTCAAAATCAATCTCTTGATGGTTTACCTTGATCCCGCCTGCGGATAACCATTTTTGTAGTCGTAGTGATCCTTGGTCGAGTTCTAGCCTGCAGTGAATGTCCGATAGGGATGAATCATCAAGTTGGATGCCGCAATTTGAGGATCTGCCAACGAAAACCCCGTGAGCAGACTTGATTGTGTAGCTTCGCTCATCGCCTTGAGCATTCTTGATCTGTAATTCAGCTTCGGTTCCAAATTTTGTTCCGGTGTTCATTTGGCCGTCCCGTTTGCGGATGCCGCTTTGGAGTACTGAAATGCATGCGTAAATTTCATTGCTTTTCTTTCAAGGAAGACGCTGCAAAACCTTTCCGTCTGCTGGTTGGTGCTGTGATTCGTGGGCTGGTTCATGCCTTCACCTTTGATTGATGATCGGATGAGGCTAATGAAAAAATCTCTCGTTCAAGAGTCCTCAAGGCTTCGCGGATTTTTATCGCATCGATCGGTCGAGTTACGTTTTTAATTGCGAACCCTGCTTCTGCGATGAATGCAGGTGATGAGTGGCCGATGGAGATGAACTGAGTAGCTTCCAACGAGGACGAATCGGAGATTTCTTGAACTGAATCGATGAGGTGAGAGATGCGAGATCGATCATCAAAAAAGATGAGTTGCACTGGATGCTTGCGCAGAAAATGTGACGCTTCTTTGAAGTTGGTGAATTGCCTGACTTGGTACTGACTTTGCTCTAAGGCTCGGAGTACCGTCCTGCGGGTGCTGATCGAATCTGATAGAACGATTGCGGTGGCAGTGGTTGGAGGACTGGAAACCGAGTTGCCAGCGATTGATTGTGGTGTCAGAGTCGCCGCTTGATCTGACTTCACTTCACACATTTGTTCGGATTGCGCTAGCAGGTGAGGGTCGAGCAACAACACCGATTCACCGGCTCCAGAAAGAGTGATGCCGGAAATGTATGGGTGACTTCTAAGCATCTCCGGTAATGGTCGTACCACCATCTCTTCTGGACCAATCACTTCTTCAGCAAGAAGAGTGAATTGGCCAAGCATCTTCTCGCTCGGTTCTCCAGCATTTTGCGTTTGGTTCTCAATCAAGACTGCAACTGCGTTTTCGATATGCGGCAAGTCGAACGCGGTGCTGAGATCGATGTTGGGCGAATTCGTTTTGCTGGGGCCAGTTGACCTCACGCTGTGCATCGGAATGCCATAGCACTGACCTTGATGACGAAGGAGGAGAACGTGTTGGATAAGCGAAGGTAATGGAATGTGGAGTCGCACCGTGGTCCCAATCCCTTCGCTGGATTGGATATCCACCCAGCCCCGCATCTTTTCAATATCTGAGGCAACAACGTCCAAGCCAACACCTCGGCCAGCGGCGGAGTTGACGTGATTCCGCGTGGTGAAGCCGGGTCGGAGAATGAGTCGTGCCAGTTCATTACGACCCAAGGTCTGGTTTCGGTCGCTTAAACCAAGCTGGATTGCCTTTTTGTGGATCGACTCGAAAGCTAGCCCGCGTCCGTCGTCTTTCACTTCAAACAAAAGGGATTCGGGGGACGCCGTCACACTAACGGTCACCGTTCCCCTTCGAGGCTTACCCTCTTGTTCGCGTTGGTCAGCCGGTTCAATGCCGTGGCAAACCGCATTTCTCGCAACGTGAATCAACGCATCGAGCAGTTTTTGCTGAAGATCGGTCTCAAGACGCTCCTGCTTGCCAACGAATTCGAACTCAACCTCTTTGTCCTCGAGTTGTGCAGCGTCAACGACGGCTCGATGGATCCGCTGCGCCAGTCCCGAAAGAGGCGTTCGTCGGAGTGAAGTTAGTTCTCGGCGGAAATCGCTGATAAAGGTTGTGACCGCAGAATTTCCCTCTGATAGAGGGCGGATTCGCAGGTTGAGCGTTCGGTGGATCTCATGAAGATCATTGGCGACATCGGATGCGAGGGCCGCATCTTCAAGTTGTCCGAGATCAGTCAAGGAGGTTCCGAGAGATCGAACTTTCGAGGCAGTCGAAACGAGTTCACCGAATAGAGACCCCAGTGATGCAATCTCTGTTTCGCGGCGATTGCGGAGCATCACCAATCGAGCTAGATGATCCATTAGGCGATTGAGCTTTTCCACCTCAACTCGCACCAACCCCGTCGTGTTGTCATGCTTAAAAGCAGATTTGTCGATGCCGGGCGAAATGGTTAATTGAGCTGAGGTGACGAGATCACTGTTGAGATGGTTGCTGACTGCTTCTGATTCTTTTCCTAGCGGCGCAATGGATTGCCGGATTCGGTCGATGGCAGTGTAGAGATCTGCAGTTTTGTCGTTGGGAGTCCCCGATCCCTCACAAAGAGTCCCCGTTTCATCACAACGATTCAATCTGCCCGAGGAATCAAACGCTCCTTCGAGTTCATGTAGGAGATTCGTCAAGTCAACAAGCCCGACGCTCGCAGATGCCCCTTTTAGGTTATGGAGGTCGCGACAGATTTCGTTCTGCGTCCCTAACGTGTCGTGCTTTCCCGTCTGATCAAGCAGCGTGCGTTCAATTGAGTTGACGCATTGGTTAGCGTCTTCGACAAAGGCCTGACGAAGTTCCGCGTCTAACTGGTTGATGGTTTCCAACACGCTGGCCCAAGTGCTGTCCTTGTTCCAGTGGTGAACGCTATTGGTTTCAGACGGCGGGGGTGTTGGATTTGTGCCGTTCTGGGATGGCGTGGTCATTCATGCACCTCCAGCGGTTTTTGCCCAAGTGGCGGTTTCCGCTCAAGCGGAGGTGGGAGTGTTTCAGTCGCAAGTTGATATCCGCTTTCGATTGGCTGATTGGATGTGCCAGATTCGTCCGAAGTACCATTTGCTTCATTGATGCCTTTCATCATTTGGTCGATGGTTGACATAAGCTTCTGGTCAACTTGCGAGATGGACTTGGCGGTCCAATGCGCGTTCTGTAGCTGCTGTCGATTGTCTCGTGCCTGATCAGAGATGGATTCAATCTCTTGCAGAATGTCGTTGGCGAGAGATAGCTGGTTGGTGGTCAACTCGCGAACGGTATGAAGTCTATTTTGCGGCTGTTGCTCGTTATGGATAATGACCCGCAGAAGCTCCGCAATCTCCGTCACCTTTTGTCGCTCGGTCTGAAGTCGTTCGCGATCTGATTGGATGCTTTTGGCTGCCTCTTTGACCGTGAATTCAATCAGATCAAGTAATGAGGTGATTTCACGAGATGCCTCACTCGCATGTTCGGCCAATTTGCGAACTTCGTCCGCGACCAGGGCGAAGCCTCGGCCTTGGTCACCCGCTCGAATGGATTCAATTGATGCATTGAGAGCTAGGAGGTTGGTTTTAGCCGCCAATTCACTAATGACACCGATGATGCTGGATGCCTGCTTGGTCGGGTCTCCCAGATCAGAAAGTTTGCGTTCTGAGGATCGGTGGTCCGATTCAAGATTTTGTAGACCTTGTTCAACGTGGTTTATTGCACTGATCAATTCTTCAATCGATGAGGTCGCCTGCGAACTATCACGAATGGCGGTGTCAGCCTGAGTGTGAATAGACTCAATGACACCCGAGAGTTGCTCGAGATAGGTGCTAGCCTTAACGACAGAACAACCTTGAGTCTCCGTGTTCTCGTTTAGTCGATCCGAGATGTCCTCTACCTGAGCGGCGGCGATCTGAAAGCGATGGAGATGTGTTGCAAAATCACGTGCGAGGATGGAGAGTTGGCGATCAATGATTTCACCGGTCAGCGGCGTGTCTAACGTCGTCCTTGCAATGCGACGATAGATGGTGTTGAGGATTTCGGATTGATGGCGAATTTTCTTTTCAAGCTTCTCCCATGCTTCTGCCTGACAGGTGATCGCTAGCGATCCCTGGGTAAACTCAAAGATCCCCACTTTCGCGATCGCAGTTGGATATTGTTCGGTCAGCGAGTTTTCGAGAAGGTGGATCCCTCGTCGCAGTTTTCGATGGGATAGTGCCGTGGTGAAAGCAACGCTAAGTAACGCGGTGACGATGACGCAAGTTGTTTGTACCCACGCAGCGAAAGACTGGGTGGCAACGAGAACCATGCAGCAGGGTAGCACTTGAAGCAGATTGACGAAGAGAAGATAGGTGCTCAGTTTCAATGAAGCGTTCCTTTCAACAAATCGTCACTTGTTCTGGTTGCTTGATTCAGAAGAGACCACTTTGCAGCCAGATCGGATAAAACTCGGTTATAGAGTTGGTGGCAGTTGAGCAGTTTGACAATCTTGCCGTCGATGATTGCAGTGCCGGATTGCGGGGTGTGTGATGCTGCGAATTCTCTTGATTCATTCGGGACGATGGTTTCCATCGTGACCAAATTTCCCGCTTCGTCGATCAGAATTGCCCATCGCGGCTTGCTGGCGAGAATCAAGAGATACTGATGCTTCGGGTTGGTTGTCTGTTGGTGTTCAGGGTTTAGGATCTTCGTCAGTGAGATGACCGGTATGAACTCGCTTTGGTGATGGCAGACTCCCAGAAGTGATGGGGCACTGTTTGGTATTTTTGTGATTGGCGTCGCGGAGGTGATTTCACCAATGGACATCGCTGGCAGTGCGTACCAGTCATCACCGCATCGGAACATGCAATGCTTGGGATGCGACTCGCTGGTGGTGGGAACCGAGACCGGAATCGCTTCGATTTGGTTCGTAGTCTCTAGCACCGTAAGCCCTCCACAGAACTCGTGAGAGCATTGGTGACTCGGTCGCAGAAGAGACTTTCTTCAATCGGCTTGCGGATCACTTCACCTTCTGTAATCCCGCGATTCATCAGGGCGATTGGGTCTTCCGACGAGATATACAGGTGTGGCGTCGTCGCGTTTCTCTGGTCCGGTTGTCTAATTCTCGAGAGTAAACTCTGTCCGTCTTCATCGGGCATTCTGAGGTCGAAGATCAACAAGTCAAACTTCATGAGGTTGGCTTGCTTGTACGCATCTTCCCCACTTGCAGTGACGACACACTCGCATCCAATCGCTTCAAGGTAGCGACGGGTGATGACTTGCAGCGTTCGGCAGTCGTCGGCAACAAGAACTAATGGAGAAGTCATGCAGTCAGAATGAGCGGGGGCGGTAATGTGTCAGTGTTTTCACGCGGAGCACGCAAAGTTCTGAACGATGCGCGCAGAGTTCCGAATGAAAGGTGTGATGCGGATCGGCTAAGTCAAGCCAAAGGCGTATCTTTCAGGTAAGAAACAACAGTCCGCAGTGGAATTTTGATTGCGGTAGTTTTGATGGTTGCGGAAGATGTGTGGATATCCGCTATAACTGATACAAAGCGAATAATCGGAATAGGGCCGAGCGAGCGACTCGTTGGCCGTGCCCGCCTCTTTGAAATTGATTGCGAAATCATTAACCCATGAATCTCAAGCACGCCTGGCAGTTGGATCCTTCGCTCACCTTCTTGAACCACGGTTGTTTCGGTGCCGTGCCTCGAGTTGTGAGCGAGACGCGGCGACAATTAGAAATGGATCTCGAAAGAGACCCCGTTGAATATCTGGCTCCTGAACGGAATCTGGAACCCAAGCTTGACGAGGTTCGAGCACGAGTCGCTGAGTTGGTGGGCGCTGGCGAGCAGAACCTGGTTTTTGTTCGAAACGCTACTGATGGTGTCAACGCCGTGTTACGGTCGATGCCATTGGTTAGTAGCGATGAAATTGTGATCACGAATCATGGTTACAACGCGTGCAATAATGTTGCGAGGTTCGTGGCAGATCGTTCCGGTGCGGTGGTTCGGGTCGCCGAAATACCGTTTCCAATCGAATCACCACAGCAGGTGATCGACTCGGTTGATGCGGTGATGAGTCAACGTACACGTTTGGTTCTGATTGATCATGTGACGAGTCCAACGGCGCTCGTGTTTCCTATCCAAGAATTGATTGCTTTGACGCATGATCGCGGTGCTCGAATCATGATCGATGGAGCACACGCAGCAGGTATGTTGTCACTAGAGATCGAAAAGCTGGCTCCAGATTACTACACCGCCAATCACCATAAATGGCTTTGCGCACCGAAGGTATCGGGCTTCCTGTATGTTGACCCAAAATTCCATGACGAGGTTCAACCGTCTGTAATCAGTCACCCCTACAACACGCGGCGGCCCGGACGCTCGATATTCACCGCTTCCTTTGATTGGGTGGGCACCTATGACCCGACCCCTATCTTGGCGGTTCCTGCCGCTTTGCAATTTCTAAGTTCACTGCACGATGGTGGCTTCGAGGAGCATCTGAAGAGGAACCAAGAACGTTTGCTGTCCGTGCGCGAGATGGTGTGCGGTGCGGCGGAAATTGATTTCCCATCGCCTGCAAGCATGCTCGGAAGCATGCTTACTCTGCCAATTCGCAACGTGGAACCCAGCCGAGCCGAGTGGCTGGGGCGAACCCTGCGTGAGGACTTTGGAATTGAGATTCCCGTTTATGCTGGGCTTAGAGATGCCCATGGAGAGCTTCTTGGAACGACGCTCATGCGGATTTCTTTTCAAGCCTATAACGAAATGGGTGACATCCAGAAGCTTGTCAACGCAATGGCACAGCTGGGACTAACGCGTCATTCAAAAGGACGCGAGGCCTAAGGCGTTTTCTTTTCGTTCGACCCGTGCGTAAATCGATCAACAAACGTCGGGGTGTGAGGGAGGATGTTAAGTTGGTTAGGCAGCTTTTTGCTTTTCATCAAGTGAATTGATTTTGTTGTAGAGAGTTTTCAGGCTCACACCCAATTCTTCTGCGGCCGCTGGTTTGTTGCCATCGTTGCGTTCCAATGCACGTTCAATCGCAATTGATTCGAGTTCGCGAAGTGTGAGCGGTCCTGCTTCTCGTATCTCTTTCCTTAGTTGCCGCTTGCCGAATCCGATAGGTAGGTCCGTCACGTCAATGGGAAGCGATTCACAGAGAACGGCGGCATGTTCTACAACGTTTGCCAGTTCCCTCACGTTGCCCGGCCATTGGTGGTTTTGCAGAGCTGACATCGCGTCCGGCGAAAATAATTCACCATCTTTGCCATCCCATCGATGGCGACGTATTAGGTGATTTGCCAGAGAGGGGATGTCTTCTGGGCGATCCCTTAGAGCCGGCACATGGATCTCAAAGGTATTGATGCGGAACATCAGGTCTTCACGAAATAATCCCTCCTCAACCATGGTTTCAAGATCTCGGTGGGTCGCTCCAACCACACGGACATCCACCTTGACGATCTGGTTGTCCCCCAGTCGCCGAATCTCACCACTTTCGAGCACCCTCAGGAGTTTGGACTGCATGGCGAGAGGAAGTTCTCCAATCTCATCAAGAAAAATCGTGCCACCATGCGCCACCTCGAATAGTCCCGTCCGCGATTGGTCGGCGCCGGTGAACGCACCTTTGCAGTGCCCAAAGAGTTCACTTTCGATCAGATTCTCCGGTAAAGCACCGCAGTTGATTGAAACCATTGGGCCATCAGATCTTAGGCTCGCCTGGTGGACGGCACGCGCAACGAGTTCTTTACCACACCCGGTTTCACCACGGATGAGGACGGTGCTGTCTGTTGGCGATACTTTCTCAATTAGTTTACTGATCTGATGCATCGCTTTGCTCGACCCGATCAATTCGGAGTCACCTTCAACTTTTTGCAGGCGATAGCGGAGAGCGGCGAGTTGTTTCTTGTAGTAGCGTCTTTCTTCGACCCGACCTAGCGTTGCGGCAAGGTCGGCAAGTCGACATGGTTTTGTAAGGTATTCGAAGGCTTGATGACGAAGCGCTTCAATGGCGGTTTCTTGACTCGGTTTCCCGGTGTAGATGATGGCTTCGACTTCGGGGCGAATCTCTTGGGCCTTCGCTACAAGTTCCAGCCCGTTCATGCCCGGCATATCAAGGTCGACAATCATGCAGTCAAACGGTTCTCGCTTGATCGTCTCGAGTGCAGATAGGCCATCCGCGCACACCTCAACCCGATGTCCCATGCGAGGGATTTCAAGCCGCATGATCTCGCGCAGATTTCTTTCGTCGTCAGCAAAAAGGATCTTCATTCCGTTTGTTTTAAGCTGCTTTGATTTGCTCATCGTTCCTTCCGTGTCCAGAGTCGCGCAGGAGACTGACGCTCCCGCGATCCTCTCTGGCTTCCTGTTGGGTGCTGTATCCGCTCGAATGGCTCATCGAGCTGGGGTCGTTCTCGCAAGCGATTTTCGGCAACGTCATCTCGAGAACGGATCCCAATCCAATTCCCTGACTATTGGCTTGTAGCGACCCACCGTGTTGCATCACGATTCTTCGCGAAATACAGAGGCCCAAGCCCGTTCCACCGCCGTTTTTCCGTTGGGTGAAGAATGGTTCAAATAAATTGCGTTGAACCTCCGGGGCCATACCGCAGCCGTTGTCGATCACACGAATCGTTGTTGCATCGTCGTTCGCAAGAATCTCGACATCCACTTTGCCTTCTGGACCAAGGCTTTGAAGTGCATTGGTGATCAGGTTCAGGACAACTTGACGAATTTCCTGCGGGTTCACCGATAGAAATGTCGGTGAATCTGAATGAATCCGTATCGGGATCTGACGAAAATCATTCACCTTTCCGACAATCTGAGCCACGTCAGCAACGAGTGCGGTGAGGTCTGTCTGAACGCGCGCAGCATTTCCAGGTCGACTGAACTCAAGGAGTTTTTCAGTGATGGCTTTGCAGCGAAAAGCCTCGTCTTCAATCGTTTTAAGGTTCTTACTAAAGGCGTGCCCAATGGATTCCGGCTCAGGTGCACCTAACTCGGGCGAAACTAAATCGTCGTCGGAAAGATCCTGAGTTGCTTCCGCAGACGCTTGGGGAGAGTCCGCCAATAATTCCGGAATCCGCGATTGCAGCGACTCAGCGCTCCAGGCGATTGCAGCTAACGGATTATTTATTTCGTGAGCTACCCCGGCCGCGAGAAATCCAACGCTGGCAAGTTGTTCATTCTGGATCGCTTCATTGGTTCGTTCTTGAACCGCTCGATCTAGGTTTTCATTAGTTTTTCGAAGTTCTTCCATTTTCGCTTGGAAGCCCGCCGTCATCTCATTGAGGACCGACGCAAGTTCGTCTAGTTCATCGCCGGTTCCCAAATGGATCCGGTGGCTACGTTCACCATTGGCTACCTTCCTGGCACCATCGAGCAAAATTTTGAATGGTTTGACCACCAGTAACGTAAAGCCAATGGCTAGGGCGATCGTTAAGGCTATCGCGAAAATGGCAAAGACCAACGCGGTGTTGAGCGAGTGTCGACTACTCTTGCGAATAAGGGAACTGTAGGCATCAATCGATTCGCGAGTCGCATCAAGATGATTCTGAGTGACTTCCAGTAAAATATCCTGGCGACGCTGCATCATGGCATGGAAATCATTGGGATCATTCGGAATGGTTCGACGACTCTGAACCAATGCGTCAAACGTGGACCGAATCGACATCAGACGGTCACGATGATCCGCGGCAAAAATCATCGGCGTCCCTTCCGCGATACGCTCTTCCACTTCATCGATCTGGCGAGTCAATTGATCGTCGAACGAACTCATCAAATACCAGTAACTATCCGTTTCCAAATCGGTCAAATCGAGAAGATCCAAGAGCGGATCACTTAGGGGTGAAGAAGAGAGCATCTCGCCGCGGTTGTAACGGTGAATGCGTTCTTTCGTCGCTTTCAGATCCAAAGCGGTTCTGTAGAGTTGATGTGCCTTCTGAAACTCGTCCGAACCGTATCTCATCGCTTCGGTAAACTCTCGATAGCGATGTAGGCCGACGATAAACGTGACCAGAAGAACTGCCACGCAAAGCATCAGAAGTACCAAAGCCCACGATAGCTTGGTACGAATTGATCGTCCCTTCATCACTCCCAGCACCCGACCCTCCTGGTTGCACGCTGCGGACA
>JBMHCO010000139.1:0-52463 GCA_049889895.1 Rubripirellula sp. | reverse complement strand
GATTTTCCCTTCGAGACGATCCGCCACGATTCCCCGAATCAGAATCACACTCTCCGCTGGCACCCGTCCTGCCTCATCAATCTGCTCGGCACTCGACTCGGGCGGTCCCACGACAACCTGAGTCAGTCCGTAGCGATCTCGTAAGTCGATAAAGACAGCCCCGCCGTGATCTCGTTTGCTATCGACCCATCCGCAGAGAGTCACTTCGGTTCCAACGTCGGTCTTGCGGAGTTGTCCGCAGGTGTGGGTGCGTAGCACGGTAGTTTGCTGGGATTTCAGGTGAGAATGAGTAGGAGCAACGAAGCGACCATCATATCGTCCTCACAGCAATCGGAAAGGTCATCTCCACGACCTATGGGACATTGCAGATCAATGCGATCGCTAGACAAACTCTCGACAACGGCTATGACAGGCAATATCAAGAAAAAACCCTGAGGGGGGTTCCCTCAGGGTTTTGCATTGTCCGACAAGAAGAGGACAGATCAATCTGCTCACTCGATCATTATTCGGCAGCTGGCTCTTCAGTAGCTTCATCCTCGATGGTCACAACTTTGTAACCACCAATGCCTTTGAAGTAGAGCATGATAAGCAGATAGATGACCGCCATCGTCGCAGGAATTGCCGAATCCGCTTTAAGCGTCATTCGGTCACCATCTTGACCAGCTTTAGCGATCGCAGCTTGATCTGCTGTTGGCTCTTCCGCTTTATTGGCGGCTTCAAGCTCTTCTCCCTTAATCGCTTCAACGGATTCGAAGATCAAGAACTTGGAAGGGTTCTCTGAGTTCTTAACAGACGCATAAAGCTCTGCATTACTCGATTGAAGCGCTTCGGCCGCAAATCGATCCTTTGCGTATCCCAATCCAGGACCACCGATCATTCCAGCCGAAAGCATCCCGATACCACCCATGATGGAAATCGCAACCGCACCTGTTCGCGGGTAACGGTCCGAAGCAACTGCTAGCATCGTTGGCCAGAAGAAGGTTTTTCCAACTGCGTAAATCCCAAGCGCGATCAGTGCCATGGTGAAGGTCTGCATACCGCTGGCAAGTTGCAGGCCGACAATCGCGAGTACCGAACAGACCAAGAGCAGGCCAACGGGGGACAAACCAAGGTTCTTTTCGATCCAATGAGCGGCAAAACGCAGACCGAACATGATGGAAGAAGTCCAGATGAACAGCCATTTACCCTGCTCTGACGAGAACAGGTTACCGGTGATGTTCTGAATCCAACCATCGGTTCCCAGTTCTACCGCTCCGACAAGTGCGTGAGTCGCAAAAAGAACAAACAGAAGAACGGACCCCATGGAAAACCCAGTCATGCCGCCGACAGCAAGCCAAAGCACTGCACCAACGATGACGCCGAGTATCAAGTTAGGCTCGCCCAGAACGAGTGGCGCCACATCGCCGTAGAAGAACAGGCCGAGCATGAAACATGCGACCGCTGCACCGAGCATCCCAACGTCTTTGAGCATCTCGCCAAGACGCAAACCTTTCTCGGATGCTTCGCTCTTTGGAAAACTCTGTCCCATGAACATTACACCGTAAATCACGGTCGGAACGAGATAAAAGGCAAGTTGCCACTTCCAAGGCCACTCGAGCTGGTCATCAAGAACCCAACCCAACATGGAGCCCAGCACCATACCTGCCGGCCAACTTGCATGAAGGATGTTGAGGTAGTGTGTTCGATTATTGGGGAAGAGCGTCGCAACAAGCGGATTGGCCACAGCCTCAAGTGTTCCGTTGGCGTACGCGAAGATAAACATCCCTAGGTAGAGCATGTTGTATGCATTGTCTGGCGTTGCTGCGAATGTCACAAACGCTGAGACCACGTGGGCTACAAAAGCAAGAACAACCAGCCAGCCGTACCCGATCTTATCGACGATCACACCGCCGATGATGATTCCGAAACAAAATCCAGTGAAACCGGCGCCACCGATGGCTCCGAGTTGTGCAGCGGTGAAACCATACTCACCACCCCAGTTGTCCAAAATCCCACCGCGAATGGCAAAACCAACGCCGGCGGCAAGAATTGCCATAAAACCAGCCCAAAGCAAACGCTTTGCGTTGGGGGCAATCTCCGTATTTGTTGTGCTACTCATCAGCCTCAGCCTTCAGAATTACATAGAGAAAGGAATGACAAGGAGGAGCGTCTTGCGGCGCAAAAAACACCACCAATCAGTTTGACCTGACGCTATTCTTCCTTTAGGCACATTTTCGTCCTGCGGAAAACGTACCCGCACGAGGCTCTCACTGCTACTGTGAGTGCCGCTATACTGCCTCAGTTCGTAAAAAATGTCGCATTTTCATGCGGTTCCCCTTCACCATCTTCCCTCTTCGGAGCGATCAGTATGCGTTTCGCCCTCTCAATGACCCTTCTACTCGGAGCATTCCTCAGCATGGCATCAGCCGACGACCACGAATGTGCCCTCAATTTCAAAGCAAAAACGATCGATGGGAAGACCGTCGATCTTGAGGATTACGAGGGCAAAGTGGTGCTCATCGTCAATACTGCTAGCCGCTGTGGTCTCACCCCTCAGTACGCTGGCCTACAGCAGATGTACGAAAAGTACCAAGGCAAGGGATTTGTTGTCCTTGGCTTCCCTTGCAACCAGTTTGGCCGTCAAGAGCCTGGAACCGAAGCAGAGATCAAGCAGTTCTGCAGCGCAAATTACAACGTCTCGTTCCCGATGTTCAGCAAAATCGATGTCAACGGCGGCGAAGCTGCACCAATTTACAAGTACCTCACCAGCCAAGACACCAAGCCAGCTGGTAAGGGCGACATCAGCTGGAACTTTGAAAAGTTTCTCATCGACCGTGATGGCCAGCTCGTTGGTCGTTACGCTCCACGCACCAAGCCAGATGATGCTGACCTAGTCAAGGCAGTCGAAGCTGAACTGGGCAAGTAAGCATTTGATTGGAGATTCCGGCAAATTTGGCATTTGCCGAGCATAACTGGCACGAGGAACAAGCGAACTGGCGAGGTTAACCAGTACGCTTCTTGTGCGGTCTTCAGATCGAGCAGGCGCCAATCCCCCGCGCCGACCTCATCATTCTCGGTGGCATATCGATTGGTGACCGGCTGAACACCGCTCAAGGTGCTCCGTCGGTCACCTCGATATGAACCGCTCTTTGAGACTTCCCTGCGACCACCGACTTCCCTGCGACCACCGACTTTCCGGCGTTCCCGATGCCCCCGTGAACGCTGACTTCCCGGCGGATTAGATTTTGGGGTTTGTCGTTGCGAGGATTAGAGATGGCGGCATCGACTCGCCGCCTACACCTTCTTACTGCCATTGGCACACCGGCCTACATCTCGGCAAATCACTGCGATTGGTACCTCGGCACACACCCACGCAATTTTCGCGTTAAACTATGCCAACGCCCTGAGGGTTTGCCAATGGCTGGGGGCTAGTGCCTAGGGGTCGGTGCCTCAGGAAGTCACCCCCAACGCGGTTGACCCTTTATCCTTTTTCAATCATTGCAAGAGAGCTTCATGCAAACCGTGATTTGCCGTCGATCGAATGCCCACCTGTGTCGGTCATCCCTGCTCGTTCTTGTCCTCCTCGGAATCGCCATCAATCACTGCCACTCAAGCGTTCTGGCTCAGGAACCACTGCTAAAGCCCAACGATCGTGTAGCGATCCTCGGCGGAACTCTCATCGAGCGGATGCAAAGTAGTGGAGCGGTCGAGGCAGCACTACAAACTCGACGTCCAGACTGGAAACTCACCGTCCGAAATCTCGGCTGGTCAGGGGACGACGTTCACGGACTGGCAAGAAAAGTCTTTGACAACCCCGAGGCTGGGTTTGCGAGGTTATTGAGAGATGTTCAGACCGCTGACCCAACCGTGGTGCTTGTGGCATACGGTTTTGCCGAAGCAAGTGATGGGGCCGCGGCAGTCGATCGTTTCGAGCCAGGGCTGAACCGACTACTCGATGAGCTCAGCAAACAGCAACGCCGCATCATTTTATTGAGTCCGTTTGCAATGCCCGGGGTCCAATCACCCGGCTACGACCAATCAATGAGCCGATGTCAGCAGATCGTTGGATCGGTTGCCAAATCGAGGAATCTTCCGGTAATCATCACGAACTGGGTGCCTCAAACGGCGGATTTGACCGAGGATCGTTTGCATCCGAGCGAATTGGGATTTGAGCACCTCGCCGAACCCTTGGCGGATCGCTTAGTGGGTGGCAAGGCGTCTGCCGAGAAGAATCCTCTGCTGAAAACAAAGATCGTCGCAAAAAACCAACTCTTCTTTCATCGGTACCGCCCTCAAAATGAGACGTACCTTTTTCTGTTTCGTAAACACGAACAAGGCAACAATGCGTCGGAGATACCTGAATTCGACCCCCTCATTCAGGCTGCTGATGAACAAATTTGGATGGCAGCGAAGTAGGTGAAAAACGAATCCCTCCTTTGATTGGATTCACTTGGGGTGGCTTGTCAGATTGACCGCAGCGGCTTAGTCTTTGCCGTTTGCGCGAATGCCCTCGGGAACTCTTCCTGAGGGTAATGATCGTTGAACTTTTGGAGTGCATGGTGTCTGGAACGTGTGTGATTGGACTGCAGTGGGGCGATGAGGCAAAAGGAAAGCTTGTCGATCTATTAGCGCCACAATTTGATCTCGTTGTCCGCTACCAAGGTGGTGCCAATGCCGGGCACACGGTTGTTGCCGGTGATCAAACCTACAAGTTGCATCACATCCCTAGTGGAATTTTGCACACGCAAGTTCAGAATTTCATCACGCCGGGCGTCGTGATTAACCCCTCAACCATGCTTGATGAAATTGACGGCTTGGCAAAACGAGGCATCCACTGCGAAAAAAACATGAGAATCAGCGAGCGTGCGCATCTGGTGATGCCTTGGCACATCGCTGAGGACAAAATCATCAACAGCACAGCAGTTCGCGGGGAATCCATTGGTACGACCAATCGCGGCATCGGGCCGTGTTACCGAGACAAAGTGGGTCGAACGCACGCGATTCGAATGGCCGACCTGATTCAGGATTCTCGCGATGAACGAATTGGAACAGTTGCAGCTCAAAAGGTTGAACTGCTAACCAAAATGGGAGCGACCCAAGAAGAACTCGATTCGATCTCACCCGAGCGAGTGATCGCACTTGCTGCAGACTGGGCGGGGCGTCTTGAGGGGATGATCGGTGATACGACCGAAATGCTTCTGGCGGCTTGTGAAGCGGATAAGAAGATTCTTTTCGAGGGAGCGCAAGGCGCCCTGCTAGACATTGATCACGGTACTTTCCCGTTTGTCACCAGCAGTAACAGCAGCGGAGTCGGAGTCTGTGCCGGAGCAGGTGTTCCACCTCGCTGGATCAACCACGTGCTGGGTGTTTGCAAAGCGTATAGCACTCGAGTTGGCGGAGGACCTTTCCCAACGGAACTCGACGATGCGACTGGTGAGAAGATTCGTACCCTAGGTAATGAGTTTGGAACCACAACCGGCCGACCTCGTCGCTGTGGCTGGTTCGACGCTGTTGCCTTGAAGTACACCGCAAGACTCAGCGGTGTCACTCGACTCGCTCTGATGATGATGGATGTGCTCGCACACTTTGAAGAACTTAAGGTATGCGTTGCTTATGAACTCGATGGCAAGCGTCTCGAAACATTCCCCGCTCACGCGGATCAACTGCGTCGTTGCAAACCAATTTACGAAACGATCTCTGGTTGGAACCAGCCCGTGGATGATGTCAGACAAGTCAGTGATTTCCCCAGTGGAGCACTGGACTATGTGAAGAGAATCGAAGAACTGGTGGGAATTCCAGTCGGTGTTCTCTCCGTCGGACCGGATCGCGCCCAAACCATCTTTACCGAAGCTGCTGACGCACTCGAACTAAAGAATTAGCCTCCTGTCATGTCAAACTCGGGTTCACTCGACCACGTTGACCAGTTGATTCGCGATGCCAAGGCGGGGGAAATTCCTCGTCACATCGCGATCATTATGGACGGCAATGGTCGCTGGGCTCAGAACCGAGACCTACCAAGGATCGAGGGGCATCGTCGAGGCGTGAGCACTGTGCGTATGGTTAGCGAAGTGGCGACGGAACTCGGTGTCGACACGATCACGCTCTATTGCCTTTCCAGTGAAAACTGGAAGCGACCGCAGGCAGAACTTGATTTCCTGATGCATCTCCTCGAACAGTATTTGGTTGAGGAACGCAAGGCAATCATGGAGCAAGGCCTCCGCTTGCGGGTCATTGGGCGACGCGACCGCCTACCTCAAAATGTCCTTCGGCAGATGGATCAATCGATCTCCATGTCCGAGACAAACCCGGGTACTCGCTTGGTACTCGCCATCGACTATGGCGGTCGCGATGAAATCACTCAGGCGGTTTGCAGGATTGCCGAAAAAGTCCAAAGCGGTCAACTCGAGATCTCCGCCGTGAAGGAGAGCACCGTCAGCGACCATCTCTACACCTTCGAACTTCCGGAGGTCGACCTGATGATTCGCACCGGGGGTGATCTGCGAGTGAGCAATTTCCTTCTTTGGCAATTGAGTTACGCCGAATTCTGGATGACGGAAAAATGCTGGCCAGAATTCACGAAGGAAGATTTTGCCTCAGCGATCATTGAATTCAGTACTCGGCAAAGACGATTCGGTGGGCTCAACGTAAACGAGTAGAACGAGTTCACTGAGATCTTTTTGCCACCACGATAGCCATTGGTTTACCGGAGACGAAACGTGCTGAAAGATCGGCTAAGAAGCTCTGCGATTCTCATTACGATCATATCAATCCTGATCTACCTCGATCGGAACCACGGTTTAACGGGGGCGGAAGGACTCTGGCTTTTCCCTGTGCTGATGTTCTTTGCATTGGGGACCAGCCATGATGCTTCCACGATGTTACTTCGAAGCGGCCAGTGTGTGGATCGCCTCACCACCCTCATCGCCACCGCTCTGATCACGGCGATGGGGTACATCCCACACCTCTGGCCGTTGATGGGAGACGAATACCCAGCTAATTGCCCTGTGGGTCGATTGGGCTGGTTGGTGATCGGAACCGCAGCAGGAATATTCCTGATCATTGGAAAGGAAATGATTCGCTACGGAGCGGATCACGAGGCGCGACGAGGACGCGCTGACGCAGAAAATGCTCCGAAGTCAGAGAATCAAACGAGCGGTGAAGGCCCATCAATGGTCGCCTTGGGGCGGATCGCAAACGGCAGTTTCATCGCGATCTATGTGGGATTACCGCTCGCCTTGTTAGTTGCACTCAGAAGTCTTGGGACAGGAAATTGGGGCTTAGCAGCTCTACTGACCACCATTGCAGTGACCAAGTCGACCGATGCAGGAGCCTATTTCACCGGCAAGGCAATTGGGAAACATAAACTAATCCCTCGACTTAGCCCGGGCAAAACCTGGGAAGGGTCAATTGGTGGAGTGATCACGGCGATGCTTGTTGCCTACGCCTGCCTGACATGGCTCTTTCCGGCAATCTGCGGCTCATCCTCACCTCCAGCATCCAGTCCATCGATCGCCGCATTAGCCAACCCACTGATCGGTTCGATCGTCCTCGGCGGATTACTCGCGATCACGGGAATGCTAGGAGACCTTGCTGAATCGTTGGTGAAACGCGAATGTGGCGCCAAGGATAGTGGACAATTACTCCCTGGTTTAGGTGGAGTTTGGGATGTGACAGATTCCCTGATTTTTGCGTCTATTCCCGCGTTTCTCTGCTTCGCATCCGGCGTGGCGGGGGTCGTGACACCATAACCCTCAACTCTCTCTCTACCTGCCGTCGAGATGCCCATCACTTCGATCTTTCTTGAAATTACCCCCTTTCTTTTTGATCCCAGTTGGCGAATACAATAGTGGGTGGTGTAAGAGAGCGTGGAGCGATTTGATCACCTATTGATTCCTCGGAGTCCCCATTGGGAGACGAATGACAGAAGCGACGCTATCGATTGCTAACCAGCAAGAGATCTTGGATCTTTTTGGGCCTCGCGATCAACACTTACGCCGTATTCGCAGACTTTTCGATGTCAGCATCACTCAACGTGATGGCAGCATCCGCATTGCCGGCGACCAACCCGGGGTCCAGTCAGCGACACGGACCCTCGAGAAGCTCCGCAAGATCTCACGGAAAAATGGTGGGATTAGCCCCGGTGACGTGGACCAAGCGGCATTTGACGAGGGCGCTGCCATCGACAACCCAGAATCGGTCCTTCAGCGTCAGAGGGCTTTGGTCGGTGGAGATCGTACTTCCAGTCACCATCAGGGCGGCAATCACCGTGAAAAGCAATCCTTTGCCGGAGCGGGCGAGATCCAGCTGCAGCACGGGGGTAGACGGGTCAAACCGCGAACCCCGGGTCAATCTCGCTATGTCGAGTCGATCCGAAAATACGACCTAACCTTTGCAACCGGTCCCGCAGGCTGTGGAAAAACCTATTTAGCCGTTGCGACGGCGGTAGAGAGCTTGCGTGCTGGGGAGGTTCGAAAAATCGTACTGGTTCGTCCGGCCGTTGAGGCAGGCGAGAACCTAGGTTTCCTCCCCGGTGACCTCAGAGCCAAGCTCAACCCGTACCTGCGTCCCCTAATGGACGCCTTGGGCGACATGATTGATTACGATCAAGCCCGGCATCTAATGGAGCAGGATACGATTGAAGTGATTCCGTTGGCTTACATGCGTGGACGAACACTCAATGACGCTTTCATTATTTTGGATGAAGCTCAAAACGCGACCATTTCGCAGATGAAGATGTTCCTAACTCGCATGGGCGAACGAAGCAAAATGGTGGTAAGCGGGGATGAAACGCAACAAGACCTGCCTCGAGGTATCACGAGCGGATTGCGTGATGCGTTAAGACGGTTGGGCGAAATCGATGGGATCGGAACGGTAAGACTTCAAGCGTCTGACATCGTTCGCCATCGACTGGTCCAAAAGATCGTTGAGGCTTACGAAGACGACCAATAACGTCATAGATAGCCTGAGCAGCGATTGAATGATCGCCTCAGGCCAACACGATGCTCGAAACCCGAATAAAGCAATAGGAGCCGACAGGATTGATCGCGTTAGCCAAATGCTAACTTCATCGAGTTGGTGCAACAAACCTGCACGAAACTTGGCTGAATGATGAATCCACTGCGATGAGCGGATCCAACAAACAAAGAAACCGTCCTGAACGCATCAATTCACTCGGGATTCAAAAACCGAAGTTGTTGCAGTGGTGGCAGGACAGCGACAAGGCGGATTTCATGATCCGTGTCGGTCTTGCTGTGCTTGCTGCGGCTACGCTTCTAGTGGCATGTCAGACATGGCGCCCACAGTTTGCTTACCGCAAGCAAGATATCTTGACCCACAACTTTGTGACACGAGTAACTTTTGAGGTCGAAAACAACGATCAAACAAAAGCGCTTCGCGACCGCAAGGCGAGGGAGCAACTTGCCTTCTACAGCAATCGCCCCAAACCGCTTTATGATTTGCAGGCAGCCCTCAGAGACCAACTTTTTGTGGTTCTCGCTGCTCCCAATTACGACGAAATGAAACCCGAAGAACGTGCAGCGTTCTCTCAATTCAAACCTCGAGCAATTGCGACCTCGGACGAAACTCCGCAGAATCGCTTTGCCGAGATGAAAAAGGTATTCGCCTCAGACCCAAAACTTGAGGCCTTTCAACGGGCACTCGAGATTGCATTTCAGCCCAACTACCGTCTTGGCTTGATTCAGAGTCTCGAACACTCACCCGAGAAAAGTGCGCCGGCAATGATCCGCGTCTATCAGGATGGCAATCCTGAAGACATCGAATTCGTTGAAATGAAGAACGCTCGGATTGCCGAGGCGGCACCGGGGATCGAGAAACGACTGAAAGAAGAGTTTCGCACGAAATTCCCGGCTGAAGCGAGTCAGGAAGTCGCCGTGATGGTTAGCGACTGGCTCGTTGAACGATTGCCCGAATACCAGACGCTCTCTTACGATGAAAATCGCAGCGTCGAAGCGAGCGAAACGGCTGCGGCTGAGGTGGAACCGGTGATGACCACGTACCGCACCGGAACCGACACGCTTGCCGAAGCTGGTGTGCCTCTGGGTGATGAACAATTGCTGCTGCTTCACAAAGAATGGAGCACACTTGTTGAGCAGATGAGCCGGACAGATAAAGCTTCGAGGGTTGTTGCTTACGCCGGAATGATCATCGCCTTATACCTGCTTTGTGGCTCCTACATTTTCTTTGTGGATGATCGCAGTCTACTGCAGGACCGCGTCAAGCTGGCGAAACTGCTGTCGATCATTGTGGCAACGGTCGTTCTGGGTCACTTTGCCTCGGCCGATCAGTGGCGAGGCGAACTGGTTCCCCTTGTCCTCGCGTCCATCTTAACGGCGGTCGTCTACGGTCGAGAACTTGCGCTTTTGTTGATGGCAGCTACCAGCGTTAGCATGACTCTTCTGCTGGGTGAAGGACTACAACAGTTGGTGATGATGGCCGCAGCATTCACCAGTTGCACCCTCCTGCTGGGAAGAATTCGGACGCGTACCCATCTGTTTTATGTCGGAGCAACCGCGGCTGTGATCACCGTTTTAACGGTGGTGGGAGTAGGGATTGTGACCGGAACAACCCTATCTGGCGTCGATTCCGGTGGACTCACGCCGCAGTTCCAAGTCCCAAGATTTGACACTGTGGTCTTGACGCTATTTCGAGATGCATTCTGGTCCGGTTTCTGCATCGTTGTCTCCGCAACTGCGATGACAGGCCTGCTCCCGCTGGTTGAGAAAGCATTCGGAGTACAGACGGACCTGAGTCTGCTCGAGCTTGGCGATGCCAGTCATCCACTTCTCCGAAGACTCGCTCAACGTGCTCCGGGCACCTACAACCATTCGATCAACGTTGCCTCAATCGCTGAGGCGGCGGCCGATGAAATCGGCGCCAACGGCTTGCTGGTTCGCGTGGGAGCCTACTTTCACGACATCGGAAAGATGTTCAAGCCGGAATACTTTATCGAGAACCAAAGTGAAGGTGTGAACCAACACGACTCATTGCAACCGGCAATGAGCACTCTGGTTATCATCGCGCATGTCAAAGACGGTGCAGACCTTGCACGCAGCCACCATCTCCCTAAGCCAATCATTGACTTCATCCTGCAGCACCACGGCACAACCCTTGTCGAATACTTTTATCGCGAAGCAAAGTGTCGCAGCGAAAAGGATCCCGATGCAGAACAGGTTAGCGATCAAGACTTTCGTTACCCGGGGCCTAAGCCGCAAACTTTGGAAGCTGCCGTAATGATGCTGGCAGACGCGGTGGAGAGCGCCAGTCGGACATTGGTTGACCCCACCCCTGCTCGAATCCAAGGCTTGGTTGATAAGATCGCGGAAAAGAAAATGACTGATGGTCAGTTCGATCAGTGTGGACTCACCTTTCAGCAACTCGCAATCATCCGACGCAGCCTGCATAAGTCCTTAACCGCTATCTACCATGCTCGGGTAAAGTATCCCGGACAACAAACCGCTTAATTCATTGCAGCCTAAAATCACGTGCCCGCACACGAAATCGTTGTCGACGTTCTCATCGACCCCGTGATCCGTAGCCCGCTCAATCCGCAGAGCATCGTTAAGGTCGTCGCCGCCGCCGCAACCTTCCGCGGGTTTGATCGTGGACAAATAGGCGTTCGCGTCACCGATGACCCGACCATTCACGAAATCAATCGGACTCACCTTCAACACGACTACCCAACCGACGTGATCAGTTTCGACTATGGGTCCTGCGATGACACAATCGACGGGGAATTGGTGGTGAGCGTTGATACGGCCAAGAAAAATGCTGACGAAATGGAGTGGGACGTCAAACATGAACTCACGCTTTACATCGTTCATGGCACCCTTCACATTGCCGGGATGGACGATCAAGATCCGGAATCAAGGCTTCAGATGAGACAAGCTGAGCGGGAGGTTTTGAAAGAACTCAAAATTGATCTACCCGAAGAGTTATCTCCGGATTGGGGGAGGCGATGAGCCATTCTGAAATCTGGTGGACACTCTCGCTCATCGGCTTCCTGTTTAGCAGCATCGGAGGCCTTGGCGGAGAACTTCTTGACCGGTTTGCGGGTCGCCCTTTCGAAGCCTACTGTCGCCTAAAACGTAACCGCGACAGGTTCGGAGCAGTCCTGGATCATCAGGACGCCGCCATTCGAGGTAGTGAATACCTTCGTATGATGGGAACGGTGCTATTCCTCATCGCGGGGACGGTCGCCATGACGTCCTACCGTACGGACGAAGTCCGCAACGACTGGTCGCTGATTGCCTGGGGCGTTTGGGCCG
Organism: Rubripirellula sp.; assembly: GCA_049889895.1. Lineage (GTDB taxonomy): Bacteria > Planctomycetota > Planctomycetia > Pirellulales > Pirellulaceae > Rubripirellula. The sequence goes on along the minus strand of JBMHCO010000139.1, from coordinate 40,200 downwards.
TCGTCATGATGATGATGGTTCACGTTTGGTTCCCCGCCGCGGTCACCAGATTTGCCTCGAGACGCGTCCTCTATCACACATGGCCATTCTGGTACGCCAACTCCATTTTCATGAGCCCGCTCGCAGCACCGGGACATTTTGTTGAACTGATCACGCGAAGAGTCACCGGTACCGTTGAAAGTGAGGACGAAGAGGAAGAGCAACTGGAGGATGAAATTCGAACGATTGTGACCGCGGGGACACGAGAAGGTTTCTTTGGCCCCGGTGTTCGTGACATGATCCAAGGCGTGATGACGCTCCACGAAGATACCATTGGCCACATCATGACCCCACGAGGTGATGTTGATGGGCTTGATGTTTCTTGGGACTGGGGACGGATCATGGATGTGATTGTCGAGTCCGGTCGAACCAGGTTCCCCGTTTTTGATGGAACCCTCGATCAAGTGGTTGGAATTCTGTACGTCAAAGATCTAATTCCCTTTTTTGCTCAGCAGAAAATCCCGGAAAAGCCGCTGGTCGACCTGATGCGACATGCGTGGACGGTACCCGTTGATCGTGACGTGGAAGCCTTGCTAATGGAGTTTCTCAATAGCCGAAGCCACATGGCAATCGTTCTTGATGAATTCCAACAAATGGTGGGCGTCGTCACGATTGAAGATGCGCTCGAAGAAATCGTCGGCGAAATCGTTGATGAATCGGACGAAGAGGAGGAGTTTGGCATCGAGCTGATCGACAGCAATACGGTTCGCGTCGAAGGACGCGTCATGATGGATGATCTCAACGAAATCACCGGATGGAATCTACCCGAGCGAGATGACTATGAAACCATTGCCGGCTACGTCCTGTACCACCTTGGCACAATCCCTGAGATGGGCCAACAACTACACATTGGCCAATCCGAAATCGAGATCCTTCAGGCAAACCATCAGAAGATCCAAATGATGAGAATCCGACACACTGTCGATCCGCTGGAATTTGGATCCTGAGCGTAAAACAGATGACGACGCATCAAAGTTCGGGGGTAGGATCATGCCGTAGCCCCGAGTGGCGGGGAAAAGGCCGCAGCCAACGTCTTTTTACAGTTTTTTGTTTATTTTCCACCCAGCTTTCACCCGGTAAAACGGGCGGTGTCTGATTGCCGCTTCTGGACAGCGCCGCTACACTGCTAGCAAAGCCGATAAGGTGCTTTGGTTTGATGGCACGGAAAGCCTCCCACACCCCTCGGCAAAGGTACTCGCGACACTCGCCTCTCGTTCTCACAGCCATTTTGGAATCGCTGATGTCAAACCCCGCCCGCCTCGAAGTCGAACAAGCCGATAGTATCAAAGTGATCTATGGCGATCAGGAACTGATGCTGCCAGTGGTGGAAGGCTCGGAGGGAGAACGCGGAATCGATATTTCGCAACTGCGAGCCAAAACAGGCCTAGTGACACTCGATGAAGGCTACGTGAACACCGGTAGCACACGAAGTGCCATCACCTACCTCGATGGGGAAAAGGGAATTCTGCGATACCGCGGTTACCCGATCGAACAACTCGCGGCTCAATCAGACTTTATCGAGACCGCTTACCTGTTGATTCACGGTGAACTTCCAACTGCGAAAGAGGCTGAAGCGTTCCGAACCGGTATCCGCGAACACACCATGATCCACGAGGACATGCGATCGTTCTACAACGGATTTCCGCGTGACGCACATCCAATGGCTATCTTGAGTAGTGTGGTCGGCGCCCTGTCGACCTTCTATCAAGATGCGATGGATCCGCAAGATGAAGATCAGGTTGCCGTGTCAATCGATCGACTCTTGGCTAAGTTGCCAACGATTGCAGCGTACAGCTACAAAAAGTCGATGGGACAGCCTTTCATTTATCCCAACAATGAATTGAACTACTGTGAAAACTTCCTTCACATGATGTTCGCCACACCCGCGAATGAATATCTCGTTGATCCCGACTTCGCCGAAGCACTCAACCTCTTGTTGATCGTCCATGCTGATCACGAGCAAAACTGCAGCACTTCAACGGTTCGCATGGTTGGCAGTAGCAATGCCAACCTGTTCGCATCCATCTCAGCCGGGATCGGTGCCCTTTGGGGACCGCTTCACGGAGGAGCCAACGAGGCTTGCGTGAACATGCTCGACCGAATCGCCAAGGATGGTGGAAACGTCAAGAAGTACGTGGATATGGCGAAGGACAAGGATAACAATTTCCGGCTGATGGGCTTCGGTCATCGTGTTTACAAAAACCGTGACCCCCGAGCGACCATCATCCGATCAAGTTGTGAGAAGCTTCTCAATAAGCTCGCACTCGACGATCCCTTGTTCGAAGTGGCACAGCAACTTGAAGAGGTCGCTTTGAGAGACGAGTACTTCATCGAGCGTAAGCTGTACCCGAATGTCGATTTCTACTCAGGCGTGATCTACCGAGCACTCGGCATTCCGGTTCAGATGTTTACGGTACTATTCGCTATTGGTCGACTTCCTGGATGGATCGCCCACTGGAGAGAAATGCATGCCAACCCAGCAAAACGGATCAATCGTCCTCGCCAAATTTACACTGGCTACAACGAGCGAGACTTTGTGCCGATTGAGAAGCGTGGTTAGACCAACCACTTGATTCCAAAAGCAATTCAAAACCGCCGGATCATTCTGGCGGTTTTTTATTGGGGCGTCTCTTGCATTCAGCCGGCCTCTATTATCAGGGCGTCATCTTTGGCGACGCAGCCATAGGTGTGAGGCAAAAGAAAAGAGCGGATGGGGTGGGATTCGAACCCACGGTAGGTTGCCCTACGCCAGTTTTCAAGACTGGTGCCTTCGACCACTCGGCCACCCATCCGTTTCTTTGATAGTTCACTTTAAGTCGGTACACCCCTGCGGGAGCCCACCTTGGTGTTTTTGACTGACCCCGGCTTGCATTGACAAGTTGCAACCAAATCCATGACACCTGCGTGAGGCGAGAATTTACCAAAGCTTCATTCGTAACGAAACCGACATCCCGCCGCAAAATATTTTTTGATCCGATCTCCGGTGAGACACGAATCAGAGATCCGTTCGACGGTACGCCGGTCTTGAACGCGTCGAACTGCCACGATCAGAGCGAAAATGCGGCCGAGCCATACTGACGTTGCCGGAATCGCCCGAGCGATCGATGTCGCCCAGATAGACCTGCCGAACCTTAGGGTGCTGCTTGACTCGCTCAGGTGATTCATCGATCAGCACCTGACCCTCGTAAATCACGTAGCAGCGATCAACCGTCTCCAGGATATCGCGGGCCGCGTGATCGGTGATCAGAACACTGATACCGCTGGACCTCAACTGCTCAATCACTCCCTGAATCGACTGAACCGTCTTGGGGTCAATTCCAGCGAATGGTTCGTCAAGCATAACAATCTTCGGGTCAGAAACGAGACACCTGGCGATTTCCAACCGCCGTCGCAGACCACCGCTCAATTGATGTGCTAAATCCTTACGTTTGTGATCAATACCGAATTCTTCAAGCAATTCGTCGGTGCGTTGCTTTCTGCGAGCACGATCGGCTCCAAGAAGCTCAAGGAGCGAAGAAATATTCTGCTCTACGGTCAACTTTTGAAAAACACTCGGTTCCTGAGGCAGATAGCCCATATGGCCGTCTCGGGCGCGGCGAAACATCGGCCAACTTGTCACGTCTTTCCCCGCTAGAAATACACGACCGTGATCCGGTTCGACCATTCCGCAAATCATTCGAAAACTGGTCGACTTGCCAGCACCGTTCGGGCCCAAAAGGCCAACAATCTCCGAGGGGCCGACGTGCAGATTGACTCCATCGACCACTCGCTTGCGTCCATACGTCTTCTGAAGATCAATCGCCTGCATGACGGGTTCAGGCGATCGATTCGACTCGCTTCTCACGGGAGCCGTTATCGTTTGAGAATCCATTCTCCTGAGACTCCTGATCTAGCGAATCAATTTAAAGCGTTTGAAGTTCGGTATAAACGGTACCGGTGCATTCCAAGAGTGCGGCCAGAAAACCACCACGGCTTTCCCAACGAGAAGGTCGCGAGGAACAAACGACTTGTCAGCCCACAGCCAAGCATCTCTATTCTTAGCATCATTCCTCGAAGAACCGCGGGGCATCGGAGTCTGTGCCTTCCATCCAGCCCAACAACGAGCATCGAGACTCTCGGGACTGTTGTCCCCCATGGGGAAAAACTGATCCGCACCCATCTCAAAGGAAACCCGCCTTCGTGACTCCCAACCTTGAAATTCATCCCAAAGTGAAGGATCGGCAAAGACTTGTTGAAAATCCTTAATCGAAACACTTGTACCAGATTTGGCCCAAAGTTCATTCATGTCGTAATCGACCATCGCAAGACTACTGTCATTATTTGCGATGTAATACTTGTCGCGATCGATTCGCAGATTCCGAATCGTCGCCTTCCCGCCGCTGACGGCAACCGCTGCGGGGCTCGCATCTAACGGATGCTCCGCTGTGTAGTAGGGACGATTTTCCTCATCCGATCGATACAGCAGTGAATCAAACGTTGTTGCTCCATCGAAATCAACCAGTCGATCATCGACCCACAATAATAGTTGATCGTCACAATTACTGAATCGAAGCGAAACTCGCTCGCCCGCTCGCACGGATGTCTCTGCACTTGGCCGCTCCACCATCTTTCCTGAGGCATTCACAAACGGTTGTGGCTCGCCGGAATCAATTGAGAGAGAAGCTTGTCCTGACGACAAGTCGATCACGCACTGGTACTTTACGCCGGCTTCAACAAGCTCGAGTGTTGCCGTTTTACAGTCCGCATCAGTCTCGAGGTCGACCTCAAAAATCAAGTCACCGATCCAGTGCAAACCATCACGCCCAATCTGCTGGCCTCGTGAATCCTGCCCTCCCCATTCAGAGAGGCTACCAAACTGCTGCGGTCCGACGCCGGATTTGTAGCTTTCCGAAAAGACGCCTTTCGAGTAGCCGCCGTTGAGCATGCGTTCAAAACGTCCTCCGGCAATCATCGATGGCCGCTGTTGGTACACATATCCCGAACTCACGTGGACGTATGAGTCATACGCATAAAAATCGGTGATTGCTCGGCTCGAGTATGGATCAACCTCCCCGAGGGACTCACCCTGAGCAGCGAGTTGCCACTGCTGATCAGTGGGCCACCTGTGAAAGTACCTGAGCCAATGCTCCTGATCGTCAGCAGTGACCTGCGCGGTCAAGCCTTCACTGTTGCGTTCAACATTCCATGAGTTGGTTGGTACTGCATCGCCGCCGGCACTCCACGGCTGCCATCGGCTGGGATAGTTGGAGGCAATCAGAGTCTCGGATTGATGATCAGTGTCGTAGACCAGATGACTCATAGCGAGCAGAGTATCGGGGGGCTTTCGCACAATCTGATCTCGATCGTCAGTGCCGGTCGGGTGGACAAAGACGTCGCCGTGGCGAATCGTTAACGTTTCATTTGGTAGCCCTACCAAACGCTTGATGTAATTTTGCTTTGGATTGCCCGGGTACTTGAAAACAATCACATCCCATCGCTCAGGATCACTCAAAGCGTAGGTGAACTTGTTGACGAGAATTCTGTCCCCGTTGAAGGTTGCATGATTTTTATCGTTTTCTAAATCCAGCCCATTCACGTATCGGCAGTTCGGACAGACCCCCGCAACAACGACCAAGCTCGATTCGGTTCCATTTCGTTCACGACTTGCACCACACTGAAACGATGTCCCACACTGCGAACAGGAAATATCCTTGTGCGCCCCCATCAAGGTCGGTGCCATCGAACCGGTAGGGATCACAAAAGCTTCGGCAAGAAACGCACGAAATAGCAAAGCGAGAATGAAAGCAACGACGAAAGCCTCAACCGTTTCTCGCTGTGCCGCAACGCGGAATCGCTCTGCACGCTCTACTGCCGGATCGAGAGTCTCACTCTCTTTGCCAGCGGTCGATGCACTCGGATTGTTGCTGGAATGACTAGCTCGTTTACCCATGAAAAATGATCTTCAGGTCCTAGCGAAATAAAAAGTCTCGATCACCATTCGGAAAGATACGCGGTCCAGACCGATCCCCGCGAATCCATCAGCTCACTCATTGCTGAAAACGGAGAGTCTTCCCTGATAAGCAGGCGTCATCCTAGCTGTTTTGCCACCAAGCCGATACTTCGATTCATACTCAGACAGCAATAAAGCAGCCAAGACAGGCAATCTAGGAAGACACGGCCTTGCGGTGAATTAGGGCCAAAGATTCTAAGGTCTCTCTAGCCAGCCTCATGGCTACCTGTGGTTCGCAGCGGCAAAACCGAGGTGCAATCCTGTGCATCAGGAAGACGTAAAAAGATTTGCCAATCAACGGCGTGTTGCGAATATTACCGACGTAAAAAGATCGCAAACTTCTCCACAGCAAGATGAAATCTCGCTCTGAACCAACGCAGCATCACCGCTCGAAACTCAGATACCGACGGCTGTCTCTCATTTGACTGAAACAACCACAATCCTATTTCACTCCTTAGAAAGACACGCTCTATGCTCGGACGGAATCATGCCTACTCGGCTAATTCCCTCGATGATCCAGATCAAAAAGATTGCCAAACTCGAACGAGTAACCCCAACGCGTCGATTATCCCAAAAGGAGGTTTGCTTGGTTCCAATCAACATCGACAGACCGAGCTTCTGAATGATTTAACTATAGCACTAGCCGCTGGAATCGGGCCACGCACCATCACCCGACTGCTTAGTCGATTTGCAAACACAAACGAGATTTTGAATGCAACGCCCAGAGAACTGCTCTCAGTTCCGGGCATTGGGAACAAGCTAGTCGATTCGATCCAGTACGCAAAAAGGACAGTCCCGATTGCGGAGATCCTGAAATGGTGTGAACGAAATGCATGCCGAATCCATTCTAAGAACTCACTCCATTACCCCACGCATTTGCGAGAAGTGGAAGACGCTCCGCTTGTCCTTTTCCACCAAGGGGTCCAAAACCTTGAGACATCTCCCGCCGTAGCAATTGTCGGGACACGAAATCCAACAGCCTACGGCTGCAAACAAACCAAACGTCTCTCCGAGCAACTCTCCGAAGCAGGAATCGTTATCGTGAGCGGGCTAGCGAGAGGAATCGACTCGATTGCACACCAAGCATGCCTTGATTCAGACGGTCAGACGGTTGCTGTCCTCGGGAGTGGTTTGGGGCAAATTTATCCACCAGAAAATCGTGGCCTTGCGAAGAAAATTCGGCAACATGGTGCATTACTGAGTGAGTATGCTCCGAATCAGAGACCAAATAAAAATTCGTTCCCAAGAAGAAATCGAATCATTAGCGGAATATCAACGATCACACTCGTGATTGAAGCTCCGCGTAGAAGCGGTTCACTGATCACAGCGAGACTCGCGTTGGAGCAAAATCGCGATGTCATGGCAATTCCCGGTCCAATCTCCAGTGAAATGTCGCGAGGCTGTCATGACTTAATTCGTGATGGCGCGAAGCTAGTGCAAGATGTAGATGATATTCTCGAAGAAATACCAAGTGACCATCGGGTTCGACGGGTAAGCCATCGAGAGGATTCAGGATCGGTAACCGGTTCACTGAGTCGCCATCAGTCGACAGGGAGCCGAAGAAAAACTTCAGGAAACCCCTCGCCGCAAATGACTTCCGCTTTGATCACACGGTGTAGTCCAGCAGAGAAAAAAATCATCGAGGCAATTGCTCCCGAGGGTTCTTCAATTGATACCATCATTCAACGAACTCAGCTTCCTGCACAAAACGTCATCGCGTCCATCAGCTTGCTGGAGGTTCGGGGGATCGTGGCAAAATCAAGCAACCTAAAGATCTACTTGAAGTGAATGAGTATCGACCGGAGAATGGCTGCGGATGATCGACCGCCTTTCTTGATCCTAGAAACTGCACCTCGCCTCAGCGGCTGACCGATTGAATCAGACTTAGTTTGTCATCCAGCTATATTTTGCTGAAACTCAAAGCTTTCAATTTTCGAGCAATGATCAATCCACACCTTAATGCGTTCAGCTCGTGGCAAGTCACGTCCGCGTAGATGCTTCCTGCCGCTGGTACTTTCTGAATACCGTTGCAAATCACGCAACAATTTCGATGGGGTCTCAACGGCAAGACTTTTTAGATGTTTGCGGTGGATACTAAAAAGCATGATCGCGTGATGCGGCAACATCTCTGGGACGGATGCCGCGACTCGGATAGCTTGCTGATAACGCCGAATTGATCGATGAGCTTTTTTCCTCGCTGAAAAATGTCCAGCAATCCATTTTGCGTCGGCTCTCACTAATTGTCCGGCAGTTAGGATTCCCAACTCCTCTAATTGCGCACACCGCTTCGCGGAAAAAAGCTTTAGACGCTGCAGAGGCATCTGATCAATCGTCCCTGCATGGCTGGACAACACCGGATCCGCGATCCTCGGAATCTGACTTGGACTCGGGGAACTTTGCGATTCCATACTCTTCGGAAGCTGAACCCGACAAAGCACGCGGACATTGCTTTGCGTTGCTTCGCCCCGACCAAGGCCTTGCGATTCAGATCGATCGCCGAGGTTCGTTGGTGCGAATTTTGATTCTATCCATTGGTAAATCTGTCGAAACAATCCGTTTTTCTCCAGTTACTGTGTCAGCATCATGCCTCTGGCCAAACCGCATCGGAGGCGAACAAATGTGATCAAGCAAAATCACCTAAGCAACATCTTGCTGCTCCTCATCGAGTGATGATTCGCCATCTTCGTCCTCACTCTCAGCGTCTACATCCTCGTACTCAGAGTCTTCTTCCTCGTACTCAGAGTCTTCTTCCTCGTACTCAGAGTCTTCTTCCTCGTACTCAGAGTCTTCCTCCTCGTACTCAGAGTCTTCCTCCTCGTACTCAGAGTCTTCCTCCTCGTACTCGGCGCTTTCGTCGTTTACCGTTAGCGAATCACCTGGGATGGTTGGCTGAGTGTCGCTTGAAAGTTCGGTCTCGGCGTTATCATTAATCTCTGAATCATTAAGCACTGAGGAATCGCTGGCAGAATCCGAGCCGGTTTCAATTGCAGAACTTGGTTCAGCTTGTCGTTTCAACTGAGTACTTAAAACAGGATTGAATGAACGGGGAGACAGCTGTTCTTCGCTTGTTGAATTGACGATCGAATCTTCTTCTTTCGCCTCAGCAAAGTTTGCCTCAGCAATTGACGAACTTTCAACCTCTCTCAACATTTCCGCAGGTTCTTTCTCGAACCAAGCCCATGTGATGCCGACTGATTTTGGTGGTTTGAATTGAGAATCATTTGGTTGCGTGGCTTCGGTTGATTGCACCGCACCCTGAACGCTCCTTGCAGCGTGATCTTCTTGCTCAGTCCGCTCGGCGCTATCAAAGTCTCCAAATGTCAGTTGCGCATGCGTTACCTCAGATTCTCCTTGGTCGCTGTCGCAAGACACCGAGGAGGAATCATCTGAAGCGGTCTCAGATTGTGCCTTTGATTCGGCAGAGCCAGATTCAAGTGCCACCGTCCCAGGAATTTCTTCTTCCACTGGCGTATCATTCTCGGTGCCGTCAACTGAGAGAACCTCCGTGATTACAGTCTTCTGCCGAGCAATCAGATCCGTCTCAGTAGCATCCAGAATCTCAGCTCGCCCCGGTTGGCCATGCGGGGGCATCACTCTTGTTTCCACCCCAATCGACTGAAAGATTTCAACAATGTGCCGGTGGCAGGTGAACATCAAAACCTGATGCCCTCTCTTTGCAAAGGCATCGAGCGTTTTGGCTGCGTGAGCAGCGCGATCACCATCAAAATTCACAAGCACATCATCCAGCACCAACGGCAACGTCACTCCGCGCCTCGCGTAGACAGCCGTCAGCGAAAGTCGCAAGGCGATGAACACCGCTTCGCGTGTACCCCGACTCAAGCGATCAATCTCAATCGTTCGACCGGCATGGTCATCAACTTGCAGCTGATTTGTTCCGAGACGTGTCCAAATACGCTGGTATTTTCCATTGGTAAGCTGCTCAAGAAAACCAGATGCCTCGCGTAGGGTCTCAGGCTGCCTTTCTCTTTCAAAAGTCGCGCAGACGTCCTCAAGAAGAAAACTCGCCAATGCCAATGTTTTCCAACGCTTGACCTCCGATTCAATCTTACGTTCGACGCAAGCCAATTCCAGTTGCTGTGTTGCCAGGCTGGCATCTTCACTGAGATGCTTCATTTCCTGATTGATTTCACCGAGCTGAGTGCGCAGCTGCGAAACGGTGGACTCGGTATCGCTGATCTTAGCTGTTAACGACTCCCAACGATTCTCGAGATCTTCGGTTGTTGAATCCTCAATTTCAGCTTGCACCAGTGAACGCTCGACATGAGCTCCGATCATTTTAGTGATCGTCTGTTCAAGGTTGTCGTGCTGCTCGATCGAGTCGAGCAACTCCGACTTCAAGTCCAACTGCTGGTAAAACTCTTCAGCGGATCCAACGCCACATTTTGTCCATAAAGCGATTTGTTGCTGCTCGGCCAACGCAGCGGCACGGCTCGATGCTGCTTGCTGTCTCTTTAAATCGAGGTCTTCTTCCTTCAGTTTGCTTCTAAGCTTGACCCAGTGCGTTTGCCGAGAAAGTTCATCCTGCAAATAATTCAACTGCCCCAAGGCATCTTGGCGGCGACCGACCTCGACCGAGTTGTCGCCATTGGATTCACCTTCAGGAATCGACGCACTAAAGGTTGAGTGAACCACTTGCTCATAGAGCGTCTCAATGTTCTTCGCAATCGCATCTCGTTGACTTTGACGCAACTGCCTTTCGCTCTCAAGCTCTTTCATCCGCTTGATACCATTTTGCAGCTGCTCGTAATTCCCACTTAGCAGTTTCACCTTCGTAGGCGGCATTGAACGGCTAAGGCCGATCGACTCCAGCGCATCACCCCACGACTTGCGTGCTTTTTTCAGTTCGGTTGCCGCAGCACGCGATCGCTGACGAGCGAGCTTCCAGGCCTGTTTCGCAGCTTCATGCTGGTGATAGAGCGGAAGAGTCGACTCGAGTTCATCGAGCAATGCTTCCTTCTCGCGCACACGAAACTCCAAAGACTCCTCTCTTGGGGTAATCTGTGAATCGAGACCGTGAGCTTCAGACTCTAATTCACGAATCTGCTTTCGGATGGAAATCAATTGCCGTTCGCAATTCTCGCGTTCCGCCTCTGTACGTCCCTGCCCACTCTCTCTCCCGAAGTGAAACAAGATCAGCCCGATCACTCCCATCAAAACGCATAGCGCGCCCCAAGTCGAATCGGGCTGGTCGACCAAGAACGTCAGGCTCAGTAGATGAGCAACACCGTAAATAACGGCCATACAACCGAACACAAATGGCACCGCTAATAAGAGCAAACGATCGACCGGGAGAGCCTCAGCGGTGGTTAACTCGATAGTCTCCTGATCCAGCTCACGAAACTGTTGCTTTAACTGGTGCAACCTTTCGCCAAGGTGCACCCGATCACGAAGTTTTTTCAGCTCGACACTCTGCTGACGTATTGCATGCTGTAAATCCTCCGCTGACGCACGCTCAAGTGTGCGAGAGAGTTTCGTTCCAAGTCGATCGACCTCTTCTTGATACTCGTTTGCTTGTGAGCGTGATTGCCGAAGTAGAAACAACTGCTGCTTCACTCTCCGCGCAGGATCCGCTAGCGATGAGATCGATTTTCGAGAAAGTACAGGCAATTGCAGTAAAGACGAACTGGAAACTGCCACATCATCCAGATGACTGAAACCCAATCGCTGCGCATCCTCCCGCAATTGATTCCGAAGTGAATCCAACTGCTCTCCGAGTGAGCGAATTTGCTCCTCGAGTGTCTCAATCCAAGGAGCTTGCTGCGATGCGAACTCAATCCCCGGCTTTAGTTCGACGAGTTTGCGATGAATTGGAAACTGTTCGGCTTGAACACGAATTCCCCGGCGTTTCTCTTTGATCTCCTCAACCTTAACTCGCTGCTGATCAATTTGCGATTCAATCTCTTTCAATCGCTTGGGAGCATCATCAGGGAGCAACGGTTCGGCAGACAGGAGATCAATACGTTGCGCGAGCTCATCCCTCTGGCACCATGTCTCGTAAACGCTCGTCGCAATCTCAACACATCGTGCTTGCTGCTCCAAAGAAATCACTCGCTCATCCAACGTGCGAATCTCTTTTTCATGAGCCTGCCTTTTGGCAGCCAACTCGACCCACCTCTGCCCGCCATGTACCAATGTCTGAACTTCATGCCGAAGACGATCACGCTTGGAGATCAATCGACGCAGCGATTCATCCTGACCTGAATCCGTCCCATCAGTGACTCCTATCAACTCTGAGCGAGACTGCTTGAGTCCGCGTATCACCTCAACAAGCGAAACGCGATCGAGTCCCGTTGAGAGCTTGTAGAGTTCATCGGCTGCTTCGGTGTCATCAAGGGAACTGAGTTCCTGAAGCTCCCTCAATCCAATTGCGAAAACGTTCGTAAAAATCGATTCATCAATCGATCCCAGCAAAGTATCGATCTGCTGACGGCCTTGCTCGGATCCTCCCGGACCGACAACCGAAACCTGTTCATGGTGCTGTTCGCTTCCCGCTTCGTGGTGCCGGCGTATGGTGTACCCTCCCGTCGTACCGGCGACTCGGATCGCTCCACCTCGTGTCCCGCCAAAGACGGGCGGGAAGTAACGATCAAACCGATCCTCAGAGAACCCGTAGAACATCGCTCGAATGAATTGCATCAACGTTGTTTTCCCAGCCTCATTAGGGCCGTAAAACAGGGTCATCTTGTCATTGAGTGACTCAACCGAAAGCCCGGTCCAGACACCGAACCCATCGATTTGTATGTCTTTGACTCTCATCCAAGATGCCTCCCGTCGGTAACGCCACCACGCAACCATTCCACCCCAACCCTGGTCGCGTTCTTCAACGCTTCACTCAACTCGGATTCGGGAAGATTGACCAGACGCGAGGTAATCGCTGCTTGGAGCGGAGGTGATTGATCGATCATCGGCATGAGATTGATCGAGCCGGTTTCCACGTTTCGGTATTTCGCAGAAGCTCGCAGAAAATCACCCAGAATCGTCTCCTCCTCACACCAGACCCTCGGGTACAGATCCGGTGGGCGGAGACTAAGCGACAGTGACCACGCAGCAGGGTCACCCGCTCCGTACTCTCGACGAGCCCAGTTCAATACTCGTTCAAGGTCGTTCAGTGCTCCAAGTCTTTCGGTATCCGAAAGCTCTAACTCCCACGCAATCAAAAGATGCTGAGAACCATGCTCATTTTGGAGACGGTAAATTTTGTCCCCAATCAAGTTCTCAACACCACCCATCGAAGCGACTTCATCATCACTGAGACTCACGCGGCAGTAGCAGAATGAATCCACATTCCGGTGTTGAACTGTCATCGACCCATCAGCACCCACCTCGATGATTTGAAATCCGTGCTCACCAACCTCTTCAAGCGATCGCCCCTGCGGAGTTCCACTGTAGGCAGCAACCCAACCATGAGGATGTTCAAAAACCGACCGCTGATGAGATCCCCCCAACGCCCAGTAATCGAATGGACAATCCGATAGCGTCTCTGCTGTTACTTGACCGTAGGCAACTCCGATGGTGCAAATATTTGACTCGGCAACTTTGAAACTCGGGACATCTACCGCTGCAGTCCCATCGCAACTGCGTCCAACGAGTCGACAGAGTGCCTGCTCAGCCCGACGCACCGTTAATGACTGAGCTTCGGACTTCGGAAACACCGTCACGTTATCAGGAAGCGTGATGGCGGTCGGCCAAAGATCTGGATCATCAACAAGACCTGCCGCCCAGTACACATGCGTTCCGGCTTCATTCAATCGATCGAAGGCCTCAAGTAACAGTGAAACCCCGTAAGGCCCAGCAGACTGCGGATGGAGAAGATCGCCAGAGAAAATAACGAAATCAACCTCTTCGGCGATTGCAGCATCGACGATCGCCGAAACTGCCGAACGTGGTGCTTGAAGAATCGTATCTCGCAAAAGATCAGGAAGCTCATCAAGGTCCGCTAAAGGACGCTCGAGATGAAAATCGCTGGCATGCAGAAATCGGAACGATTCGTCCGCCATGGGTACTCTCCGTGTAACCTATCCCAAAGCCCACATTTGAATGCAATCGTTCGCTTGCATTCCAAAAGCGGGTAACCTCCATGCCCTGCTTACGACAATCCGCCTCCAAACCAACCGCCTGCATCACGCTTGATCACTACAAAGATGAATGATCCATCGATGCAAGCACAAGCTTTCACAGCTGCGCAAGGTAGGTAGTTTAACGAGATTTGTTAACTAAGGCCAAGTCGGATTCACTCGCCGACAAAGCTAGCAAAGCAAACGGCGGTTACACGAGTTCCTCGAATGGATACCAATCAGTTGGGCACTGCAGGTTTGGAAAGCTTGGAGACCACCACTAGCGTGATGAAAGCCAAGGGAATCGTCACAATGCCCGGCTGGCTAAACGGAGCCAGAGCATCATTGGGGTCTAACCCATAAACGGACTTGTAGGTGTCCGCCGAGAGTAGGATCCAACCGAGTGAACTGATCATCCCAACGAGAACGCTCGCGACGATCCCTTGCCGCGTCGTTCCTTTCCAAAACAGCAGCATAACCAACGCGGGAAGGTTCGCACTGGCGGCAATGCTAAACGCCCAACCAACGAGGTAACCGACGTTAAGCTCTTTGAACAAAATCCCCAACACAATGGCAATCACTCCGACGACCACTGCAGCGATCTTAGCAATCCGAACCTGTTGGTCACTGGTAAGCTTCAAGCCCAAAACGCCGGACAGCAGATCGTGCGCAACGGCACCACTACTGGCGAGAATCAAGCCGCTCACCGTACCAAGGACGGTCGTGAAAGCGATGGCTGAGATAACTGCAAAGAGCCAGGGGCTGATACTTCTTGCGAGGAGTGGTGCTGCCATGTTCGTATCTGTCAGGTCTAACGAACCACTGGTCATGGCACCAAGACCCAGATAGAGAGTCAGAACATAAAAGAAACCAATGGTGGCAATTCCAACGATGGTACTTTTACGTGCAGCCGCTCCATCCTTGACCGTGTAATAACGGATCAGAATGTGAGGGAGGGATGCTGTCCCGCAGAACAGTGCCAGCATCAGAGAGAGGAAATTGAGCCGATCCTTAACTTCTCCACCGCGGATGCCTGCAAATTTGGGATGCTCACCCGGACGCAGAACTCGACTGCCCTCGGTCGGTTTTTGAAAGTAAACGGTAGTGGTGGAACCATCCGAATGGGATAACGTTTCTTTACCCCACAGCATCACTTCACTTTCGGACAGCGTCGTGAAGTAGCTCACCGGCCCCAAAGGCCCCGTTGAGGTTTGCCCGTCAGGTAACTGGGAGAGACGTCCGACGGGAAGTAATTGCTTTTCATCTTCCCCAACCCCTTTTGGTGCTCCATCGATCATTGTGGAACCATTGGCAACCGTAATTGCTTGTCCCTGACGCAACCAAACTTGATCGCTTGCCGCATCGGCGGATTGTTCAATGTGGAAGACATCAAATCCAAGTCCATCAGCGGACCTGAGACGCACGAACTTTTGAACCATTCCGCCGCCTTGATCCTCAGTACCTTCCCAGCCATCTTCGGCGGCCAAGACATCTCTACCTGCAATACTGTCAGCTGCAAGCTCGCTTCGAGGAAAAGGACCGATCAGTTCAAAGGTTTCCTGATCGACGGTAAATCCCTTATCCAGAACCATCATTACCAAGATGGCACTAAAGATCACCAACAGCGACCCTTTGAAAAACTGCACCCACGTGGTCGATACCATACCAGCAGTCACCACAATGGTGATCACCACGATCCCGACCAGAACAACTCCCACCCAGTGCGGGTAACCGAGTAGAGGCTGAATCAGAGAACCGGCACCCACCATCTGCGGGATCAGATAGAAGACACTGACGACGAGGGTGCTGATACCGGCCGCCGCTTTGATTCCGCGCGAATCAAAATTAGCATCCAAGGCATCCGCAAAAGTGAATCGTCCAAGACGCTTCATCGGCTCCGCGATCACAAAGAGCGCGACAATCCAGCCTGCCAAGAAACCGATGGAGTAGAGAAAACCATCGTATCCATAAGCAGCGATCATCCCACAAATCCCGAGGAATGAAGCGGCTGAGAGGTAGTCGCCCGCAAAAGCGACTCCATTGACAAACCAAGGAATCTGACCGTGGGCAGCGAAGTAACCTTCAGAAGAATTCGCTCGACGCCCCAAGTAAAAACTCAGCGCAACCGTACCTACCACGAATAACAAAAAGATAACAATCGCCATCGGCGCTGGATCGTAAATCACTGATCGCCCTCCTTCGAATCAAGACTTTCATCAGAAGGAACATTCACGTCGACCTCTGTGCTAGCTGCCGGTGAAGCATTCTCGGCCGAACCGGACGCCGGTTCACTTTTACACATCAAGCCGTAAACCAGCGATAAGATGAAGGCCATTTTGATCAGTGCAAACCCGTAGACGATCGCGAGGTTCAAACCCAGCATCACCTTGATTTCCATCAAGTCAGCAAAAAATGCGTTGCCGAGTACAAAGCCGAGATAGAGCAACAGATAAACAATAAAGAGGTTCAGGCCTAACTTAGTGTTGTACTGTCGCTCTGGCGAAATCGCTTCAGATGTTTTCATCAGATCTAATCGCAGAGAATGAAAGAAACCATAAAGTCCCACACCAGTGGCGGGTTTACAAATCCCTTGGGTTTGGAACAGGTGCGGAATTTATAAACGAGATTGATGTGCTGCGGGGAGCCACTTCAAATTTTTATCCGAATCCCGATAAAAAATCAGAAACTCGGAATGAATCGTGTCAGATCTAGCCGGATCAACAATTCTCTACTCGGCGCAAAATCATTCCGAAACATCCCCACTAAACTTCGCAGCCACAAAAATTCGCGTTTGATTGAATGCATCGAACAAGGCAGGCACGATGCAAATGGGTTACATTCACACTTGCAACAGCCAACGATCTAATATCCTACGTTCCGACCCCCTACCCCAATTCCTTAGTTCCAAGTCCTGAGTCCCTAGCTACAATCCATCAATCCTTCATTCAAAGCCACAGGAGACGTTTACGCCGGCGTCGAGCCGGTGGCTTCCCGCCTTTGTCATTTGGGGCACCTCATCCTGACAGTGAAACCACTGCAGTGAATTTTACGCGCGGTATCCCAACTCATTTTACGTAACGACCCACATCATGAATCGCTCAGTTTCTTTCGTCATACCCGCGATGAATGAAGAACTTTCTCTTCCGGAGCTTCATTCACGAATCCTTCGAGTCTGCAAGGCGGAGTCGATCGAGCCTCAATTGATTTTTGTTGACGACGGTTCAACCGACACAACTTGGTCAGTCATGCAGGAACTTTGCGAGAACCACCCGAACACCGAAGCGATTAAGTTTCGACGCAACTTCGGCAAAGCTGCCGCGCTCGCCGCAGGTTTCAACCGATGCCAAGGTGAACTGGTGGTCACCATGGACGCCGATCTTCAAGATGACCCGAAAGAGATCCCAAGATTCATTGAAAAAATTGATGTCGGCTGCGACGTTGTCAGTGGATGGAAAAGGGTGCGTCACGACCCGTGGCACAAAGTTCTACCGAGCCGTGTCTTCAATTGGCTCGTAAGCCGCCTGACCGGAGTCCACCTACACGACCACAATTGCGGATTCAAAGCCTATCGCAGAGAAATTTTCGACGAGGTGCAACTCTATGGAGAGAGACACCGATTTGTCCCGGTACTCGCAGCCTCGCATGGCTGGAGAGTAGGTGAAATAGAAGTTGAGCATCATGCTCGAGAACACGGGCAATCCAAGTATGGAGTTTCCCGCATCCTCAAAGGCTTTCTCGATCTCATCACAATCTACCTGCTAACCAGTTTCTCATCGCGTCCTCTGCATCTGATCGGTGGATTTGGGATGTTCTTTTTCGGCCTCGGTGGAATCGGGATCACCTACCTCTCACTGATGTGGTGCGTGACACGAATCGTTGAAAGATTCGAAGCGATTCATCTGCATGAAACCGCCATTTTCTACTACTGCATCCTCGCCTTACTGCTGGGGTCGCAATTCTTGCTCGCTGGCTTACTCGCGGAACTTTTTGTTTCTCGAACACGTTCAGCAGAGCAGGGGTACAGCATCAGTGGCACATCCGTCGATGCATCGAAGGAAAAGAACCATGAGCCAAATTGAAGGGGTTGAACATCCAGTTGCCTCGTCGCTGCAATCCCGGCATAACGTTTGGTCCAACTACCATCTCATGGTCGCTCTCGCCTTGGCGATGACCGCAGGACGGATAGCCATGGTGACCAGCCGCGAGGGAGACACCGCTTTCCTGAGCGCGAACGATCGCAGCCGTTGGGCGACGGTTGCCTCTTTGGTCGAACGGGGTACCTACGTCATCGATCAGCAGATTGCGATCGCGAATCCCATTCACCGAAATCGACGACCCTGGAATTCGATCGACAAGGTCAGGCACCTTGGGGCGGATGGGCAACAGCATTACTACAGCAGCAAACCACCACTGCTGGCGACGGTCGTCGCGGGTCTTTACTGGATCGTGTACCAAGTCACCGGACTGTCACTCACGCAGCATCCGCTCTACGTCCCTCGCTTGCTCTTAATGCTCTTTAACCTGCCACTCTTGGCCGCTTTTTTTTATGCGACGATTGCAACCATCCATCGGATTGTTCGCAATGACTGGAGCCGACAAATTGCTGCAGCAAGCGTTTGCTTTGGCACCATGGTGCTGCCATTCAGCATTTCTCTCAATAATCATCTACCGGCCTGCACAGCAACGGCGGTTGCAATGTGGATCTACCTCAGGTCACGTCCGGACCAAGCAAACGCTGGTGAAGACCACGATGTCAACCACAACGATGCCAACCAACGAAACAACGAAGCAGCAAGTCCATCTAAGACCGCAACCTTTGTGTGGACTTCCATTGCTGGAGCTGCGGCGACCTTGGGAGCAGCAAATGAACTGCCCGCACTTTCAATGACCGCTCTTTGGGGATGCCTGTTTTTCATCATAGATCGCTCGTCTTGGATACCATTTCTAGCCGGTGGACTCGTTATCGCAGCAGCCTTCTTTGGTACCAATTGGATTGCTCACCAAAGTCTTCGGCCACCCTACGCACATCGCGGCAACGGTCCATTACTTGCCACACTTGAATCATCCGCAGCTACTTCCTCCACCGATGTTGCGGTGTCTGATCCATTGCTCGACCGAACGATCTTGCAAACCATCTCGGCAAAGCTGCAAGATTTAGGAGAATTTGAGAGACTCGGTGCATCAACATTGGATGCGTTGGTCATTACAAAATCCGACGAGCCAGATCGTTGGCTCGTGAAAAACGGTCAGATTCAATACGCTCTAACGCTACAAGATCAGCATTGGCGTCTTTATCGCTGGGATGATTGGTACGAATACCCCGGCACCTACTGGAAAGATGGGAATCGCCAAGGTGTGGATCGTGGTGAACCGAGTAAAACAACTTACTTAATGAATCTGACAGTCGGTCACCATGGACTTTTCTCAATCACTCCAATCTGGGCACTACTACCGCTGGGCTGGATACTTGGCCTCAGCGCAAGCAATCGCCCTCTACGTTGGTTCCATCTCGCTGTACTCTTGGCTTCTTTGGTCTGCTTTCTGTTTTACCTGAATCGACCGTTGATCGATCGCAACTACGGTGGTGTGAGCGTCTGCTTCCGTTGGCTGCTATGGTTCGCTCCTCTTTGGCTCGTGGTCATCGCTCCTGCGTTTGAACAACTGGAACGATGGCGAATAGGTCGATTGGCGGCAATTGCCTTGCTAGCAATGAGTCTTTTCTCGGTATCAACTGCCCTGCAAACTCCGTGGCAGTCACCATGGATCTATCGGTTCTGGCTCTTTTTGGGCTGGATTGAGGTCTGAATCGCTAGCTAGACTTTCACCGGTACGATCGCTTGGACTGGCGATCGTTGAATTCACGGAAATGAATTCAACCTCAGGAGAATGCCCCAAGGAAGGTCTGCGAATTGAGCGGCAAGACGCCGGATGTCGATGCGCGCCGACCGAGAAAACTGTCTCGGCTGTTTCAGCTTGCGCTGACACTGAGCATTCTGTACTTCGTGATTCAGGCATTCGCGCCGCAAACGATCGGCGAAACGGCACGTCGTAAGTTCCAAAGTGACCTGCAACAACACTACGAGGGCTTTGAGGTATCGGTGGGCAGGGGCCACTTCGATTCGAGAATCGGGCTCACCTTCAATGACATTCGCATCACTCAGGGCGTTGGCCCCAAAGGGTTGAACGCCAGTGGTTTAGGCGACTCACAATCTTTGGAATCAAGTGACCGGACAGCAAAACGCGAGATCATCCTCATCAATCGCCTAACGGTGATGGCTGAGATTGACCCCGAGAAACTGCTCCACCAAAGCCTGCCTCTCAACACTCAGGCAATCATCTTGGAGGGTGTGACCGCCAACACATGGATTGATAACGAGGGTCAACTTGCGATCGCAAAGCTGTTGCCACTTCCCAAACTGGGGCCAGAAGCCCCGAAAATGATCGTTCGGCAAACGCGACTGAACTTTCTGGGTGACCCGAACGCAAAACGACCACTGCAGTGTGAACTCGACGAGATCGTTATCGACAACCTTCCCAAACGTGACGGAACCACCAACCGAACCATTACGATCCGAGGAAATTCTCCGATCGCAAATCAGATCACCGCAAAAATCAGCACCGTCTCGGACCGCATCGATATTCGTAGCGCCATCAATGGGGTTCAAGTTGATCGATCCGTGTTAGACCAACTACCGGCAAACCTCCGTCAAAGGCTCACTGGAATCCGAGACCTGAATTGCCAAGGCGACATCTCGATCGCTGCCTCCAAAAGTCCCAACCAAGCGTGGAAGTTTGAGGCAAAGACCACGGTTCATGACGGTCAGATCGATCACCCAATCCTACCTCGCCCACTTTCCAACCTGCGAGGCATGGTCAGCCTCTCACATGATGGCATCAAAATTGAAGCATCGCAGGCGAACCTTGGCGAGGCAATCCTGAGGACCACTGGTGAGATCAGCGGCTACCAGCCGGAAAGCCCAATGGATGTGAAGCTCTCAGCTCGAGGTCTACTGCTCGATCAACAACTCGCTGTAACCCTGCCGGAAAAGGCGAGGATCATTTGGGAACGCTTGCTACCGAGCGGACACATTGATTTTGATGCGAGATTGAGACACGACAAAAATGGTTGGACCCCTGAGGCATCCGTAACCTGCAAGGGTGTGGATGTTCGATATGAGCGGTTCCCATACCCGGTGGAAAGCATCGTTGGAAAGATTGAGGTCGCATCGAATCTCATCACCGCCGACACACTCAGCGGTCGCGTCGGTGACAACCGAATTCAGTGCGCCTTTCAGATTCCGATCGAGAGAACCGAAAACTCGCGTCTGTCTTTCATGTTGGCAACCGATGGCCCGGTTCCCATCGACCAAACCTTGCTCGCTGCATTGACACCGAGGGGCGAACCGAAATCAAAGCTGGAGTCGTTTGTTCGATCTCTACACCCTCGAGGGTCGATCCAAGTCACTTCCGCCTCCATCGAAATCGATGCCAATAAAAATCTCTCCAAGCGGGTGGACTTGCGAGTGATGGACGGTCACATGCGTTACGAGAAATTCCCGTATCCCCTGTACAACGTCACGGGAACACTTCTTGTTGATGACGACCTTGTAACCCTTGCGGGAATGCGTGCGAGCAACGCCAACGCGGGTACCATCCGCTGTGATGGCACCTACAGGATGCCGCAACGAGACGTGAACGGGGTTGAGCAAACGCCTTCTGATCTTGCTTTGCAATTCCATGCAAATGACATTCCGATGGATGAATCGCTCCGAATCTCACTACCATCTGAAAGCCAGCAAGTATGGGACTCGCTAGCACCAAGTGGGACGCTGGATGAAATGAGCGTGGGCCTGCGTCAGACCGGCGAAGGAGCACCGCTCAAACTGGACCTGTACGCGGTTCAGCGAGACAACCCGCAGATCACCAGCCAAACTCTCAGCCTGCGTCCGCAGAGCTTGCCGTATCGATTGGACGTCACCGGAGGCTCAGTTCGCTTTGATGGCAAGACCGTCACGATTGAATCGATTCGAGGACGCCATGACGCATCCAGTTTTTCTGCAGATGGTTTCTGCGTCGAGGATCCAACAGGACGCTGGGAACTATTCCTCAACCTGCATAGTGGCTGCCGACTTCACCCGGATGCGGAACTCATCGCGGCACTACCGGAACAAATGCGTGCAGCAATGCGCGCTTTGCAAATGCGAGGGCCACTGAATATTCGCGGCCAAACCAAAATTGCGATGCCCGATGCCAAGCACCCAGAACCGACACTGAACTGGAATCTCACGTTGCAACTCGAGGGCAATCGAATTGCGGATGTCGGGCCGGTGCATTCACTTCGCGGCGAGCTCTCCATCGAAGGACTACGCGATGAATCCACCATCCGGGCTTTCGGAGAAGTCCGGATTGACTCAATGCATGTCAACGATATTCAGATCACCGGAATTCGCGGTCCATTTTCCATCGAAAATGACCTGCTATCACTCGGTAGCCTAGCCAGATCCCCTAACGACTCACAGACCCAACAACCTCTCTCCGCAATTCGCGGAAACCTTTTTGGTGGCCTGATCGATCTCGACGGCAATGTCGTATTATCAAACGGCAACTTCGACGTGGACATTAACACCTACTATGCACAACTTCCGACACTTTTAGCGGACTTCGGTCATTCAGATCAAAACCTGACCGGCACTCTCAGCGGGCAGACCCATCTGCAGGGCAACCTCGGTGCAATTGACCTTTTACGTGGCTCGGGAACCGCAAGAGTAAGTGGTGCAAACGTTTATCAACTGCCCCTGATCGTTCAAATCCTCAACTTACTTCGACTCGAAGCCACTGAGGATGTTGCGTTTACCGATGGACAGATCCGGTTCTCATTCTACGGTGACACAACCACGTTCCACGACATTCAGATGTGGGGCGATCTCGTGGCCTTACAAGGTGGAGGAACCTTGAATAGGCGACGTGAACTCGACTTGACCTTTAATACTCGCGTCAGCCCACAAAACACCTTCACTCAACTGATCCGACCACTTGGTGCGACTCGGTACACACTTTGGACAATCAACGTACGTGGACCAGTGAATTCTCCGCAAATTGAAAGAAAGGCACTCGAGCGTGTCAGTGAAACTTTGGAGTGGCTGTTGCCGGGCATGACGGATAGCCAGCGACGCTAGGTTCGTGTCGCACAAAAGATGAGCACTCATTCCAACCCGAAGCCAATGCGATGCACATTCATAACTCGATGATTTCATCCGTCGCCGGCGTCCCCTATGCGGCTTCAAAAGGTGGAACCAGAGACGCTGCCGATCAAGAGATCACGGATCGAGTGAACGCGGCGAGCGAACTTGACAACAAAAGTGATCGTGCCACCGAAATCACCGAGAGCAGTGCGACCGGTGACCGGAACCCAGATGGACGTCATCCTTTGGATGAATTCCAGAGGTCTAACCAAGATGAAGTTGCCTCTGATCATAAAACTGTCTGTGATCATGCGAATTCACCGCCCATTTCTCTCGATCAAACCAACGATCCACTGAAGCCGCCGGGGGGTGCAATTTCCCAACTCACTAGGGCACCTGCGATTCAAAGCCTACCCAGTCACAAAGGAAACAGTCAAAAACGAACCCAAGACAACTCAATCAGTCCGAGCGATTCGCACCAACAACAACTTGACTTCTCGGCATAGCAACCACCATAGCGTTGGCTAGGACATGGTGAATCCGCACCTTAATGACGAATCGCTGCGTTGGACAAAAACATCGCCTTCAAACAGTTTACGGACAATCGCAGTTAAAAGCAGTCTTCAACCGATCGATGCAGCACGAAGAGAGATCGTTGCAGCACGAAGAGAGAAAAAATCGGTACGCGATTCACCTCATTGATCGCGTGACCTCTTACTCAACGAGACTGCTGGTAACGCTTTAATTTTCTATCCAAGGTGCTGCGTTCAATTCCCAAAATCGAAGCGGCGCGACTTTTATTGCCGCCGGTGGATTGCAACACGCGGTTAATGTGCAGTCTTTCCAAATCAGCCAAACTGATTTCTGGCGAATCCTCGTCAATCGACGAACGATCCGATTGACCACTCGTGGCCGCTCCAGCGAGGTTAGATCCGAGAGTCGGAGACAAGGACAGGTCGTCTGAATCAATGATTGACTTTGTATTGAGTACCACCGCTCGCTCAACCACATTTCGCAGTTCTCGCACATTTCCCGGCCAAGGATAACTCATTAGTTTCCGCTGTGCTTCATCACTGAATCCGGTGATTTTGCGCCCCATCTGATGATTGAGTTGTTGAAGGAAATGCTCGGCAATCAACAGGCAGTCGCGTCCACGCTCCCGCAACGGTGGAATCAGAAGCTCAACCACATGCAGACGATAGTAAAGGTCTTGGCGAAATCGCTTCTCATCCACCATCTGCTGGAGATCACGGTTGGTTGCAGCAACCACTCGAACGTCGACACGTATCGCTTCCTGCCCACCAACTCGTTCAAACGAATGCCCTTCAAGTACACGCAAGAATTTCGCTTGGATCTCGATGTCCATTTCCCCGATTTCATCAAGCATCAGGGTACCGCCATTGGCGAGTTCAAACTTGCCGCTCTTGCGTTCGGTCGCGCCTGTAAATGCTCCTTTTTCGTGCCCAAAGAGCTCGCTTTCCAGCAGTGTCGGGGACAGTGCTGCACAGTTCAAACAGATCAGCGGTCCGTCCGATCGATTACTCGCATGATGGATTGCCGCAGCGACAAGCTCTTTACCGACTCCGGATTCACCTCGCACCAAAACCGTCGCGGGAGTCGGGGCCGCGAGTCCGATCTTCTCGACCAAATCCTGAATCGATTGGCTATCACCGAGAATTCGAACCTTGTCACCAAGTCGACGCTGCAACTCCTTGACCTGCTGCTTGGTTTGACGCAGCGATCTTGCGAGTTTGCGACGGTCATTCAATTGAATGAGTGACGCAGTAAGAATTTCTCCGACCGCCACAACGTATTCTAAATCACGAGTCTGTAACGGCTGAGTCCCTCGAGAGGTTGTGAGATGTATCATTCCTCGACACTGACCATCGCGATCACGCAGTGGCGTCAGGATCAGACTTTCGACGTCGATCTCACCTTGGCTATTTTCAGTCGCCATCTCGGGATCTCCCAAGATATTCCGAGCCAAAATCGCCTCCGACTCACCACTTGA
Source organism: Rubripirellula sp. (assembly GCA_049889895.1). Classification (GTDB taxonomy): domain Bacteria; phylum Planctomycetota; class Planctomycetia; order Pirellulales; family Pirellulaceae; genus Rubripirellula. The sequence goes on along the minus strand of JBMHCO010000139.1, from coordinate 14,904 downwards.
AATGGAAGCGGTAAGCGAATCTGGTGGACGCCGATAACTACGTTGCCCCGACTGACGAGTTGATACCAGAGCGATTTCAGATTGGCCTCGCTTCGCAGAACCAGCCTTCGCCAAATAAAGCCCTGCGCTGTCAAAATGAATTTGGCCAGCTAGGTCATCAAGTACCATCTCGATGAGACGAGAAGGCTCGTCGGCTCTCGCAAGTTGGAAAGCAAGTAACAGCAGGCGGTGAGACGCGTCGACCTGTGAAGACATCGAACCGCTTTCCTCAGAAGCGTCACGAGAACCGGCGTTTCCGGAAACTGAAGTTCCTGCTTCCGGCACTTCGCTAACGCCTCCACCACTCAAGTAAGCGCTATGGCGTCTGCGTTCAGTGATCATGCCGGTATCCATTTCCACCGTCATCTGATCATCTGTCGCCTGCCCCTGATCAGTTGCGACGGGATGACTCAGACCAGGGATGTTCACCGAGTAAGTGATCTCGCATCCGCCGACGCGGATGACATCTCCATCGTGAAGCCCTTGATCGCTCGAAATGCGACTCTGATTCAGGAACGTCCCGTTCACGCTACCAAGATCGACCAGAACCCACGCTGTCCCGTTCCAAAAAACCTTGGCGTGATGGCGGCTAGCTTGCTGATCGCGAATCACGATTTGATTTGAGGACGCCCGCCCGAGAACCACCTCAACAGGGGGTGTCAACCGAAAAACATCACTCCAACGCCCTGCCGATCGCAGCACGAGATAGGCTCCGTTATCGGCAGTAGGATTTCGATCGGAGTTGGGGTCTGCGGGAGGAGGTTGAGCAGTCAAAACGCCATCGCCCCCTTGAGAGCAGTGAAAAAGAGAAGATGCGGGTGGATGTTAGAAAAACCTGCAGGATAACTCAAGCAATTTCTCTCGATACAAGCTCTACCGCTGCCCCCCGTTTGGGATCATCGAACAAAGCTTCCACGGACAAAAAAAGCCACTTACCCATTTTCACCTCGGAGGATGTGGCCTCTGCGGTCGCTTTTTAAGAGAGAATTCGACTTTTCTAACGGTTCACCGTTTTTCGACCTAAGATTTCCCTAGCCGCGGAGGGGCATCAAACGCTAGAAAGCTTCTGTTGCCCTAGATTGCGACGATAACTATTCTGACGACAACTATTTGTTGGACGAGCATTTTTTCCTCGAATTTTCGGAAACGCTGGTCACAATAAGGAACAGTTTGTCGGCTTAAATCCCTTTCACGACCGCCGAGACATTGTGTCGGTGGCTTGCTGCGGAGATCCATTGTGATCCATTCGGACTCAAAACGTATTTCGATCGTTCTAGCGACCCTATCCCTCGGGGTCCTTTCTTTAGCGACCGCTCTTCACGCTGGCCTCAGCTTTGGCTCGCGTGGACGCACCGTCGGCGGTGTTGTGATCGACCCTGCCGGAATGGTTCGAGCAGCCAGTCTTGAGGATCGTGAAGAACTGGCAAACCAACTGCAAAACGCGAATCAAGTCCTCAACGGCGATCTGCGTGAAGCGGCCGAGATGCGAATGGTTTCTCTTAAAGGCCTTCAGGCGGCCGTTGCCGAAAGCCACGCTGCGGGAAAAGAGATTCCAGCCGAAGTGGAATTCATGGCAGGCCTGCAACGAATTGAATATGTGTTTGTCGATCAACAAAACCACGACGTGATTGTCGCTGGACCAGCAGAACCGTGGAAGATGCGAGAAGACGGATTCGTCGTTGGAACGGTCACCGGTGGTGCAACCATGCGTCTTGCTGATCTAACGGTAGCACTTCGTAGTGTCGAAAATGCTCGACAGGAAGGCATCACCTGCTCCATCGAACCAACCGAGGAAGGCCGACGAAGACTCCAGCAACTGCTCAATCGCGTTAAGCTTCGCCCAGGACAAAGCCCAGTTGTTCTTGAAGCATCGATGCGTGAAGCATTCGGTCCTCAAATGATTTACCTCAGTGGCATTCCCACCGACAGTCGCTTCGCACGCACGCTTGTAGCTGCCGACTTTGAAATGAAACGCGTTGCAATGGGCCTCACACCTTCGCCCGTCGCGACTCTTCCAAGCTATCTGGAAATGTCTCGCAACAGCCAACAAACCAAGAATCAAAATCCACGCTGGTGGATGGCTTGCAACTACGACTCGCTCGGAAAAAGCGAAGATGGGCTTGCCTGGAAGCTTTCAGGGCAGGGTGTTCAAACCATGACCGAGCAAGATGTCGTCAATCAGGACGGCTCTGTCAAGCGTGGCGGCGTCGACAAGATGGCGAAGGCTTGGGCGGACAAGATGACCGAATCGTACGGCGATTTGTCTAAAGAAATGCCGGTCTTCTCTGAGCTCCAAAACATGATGGATCTGACCGTTGTCGCTACCTTGATCGTTCAAGAACGTCTTGCTGATAAGGCCGGATTGGATCTTTCGGTTCTCGCAGCAGAGAACGACGCCCTTCAGCTTGCATCCTACACGACACCGAAAGCTGTCGAGCCGCACTGTAGCTTCATCCGAGGCCGTGCAGGTTGGGTCGTGACCGCGTCAGGCGGGGTAGACATCAACGGATTCCAAGTCGTGCAAAATCAAGTTGCGGACCCAAGTGGATCTAAGATTCGTGAGGAAGCACTTGCTGCATCCACTGGGAATCGCTGGTGGTGGAACAAGTAAGCATTTCATACGCTTGACTTTCCACGCCAAGGAACTTTAGGAACTGCCTTAGAAGCTTCAAGCCTCAGAAGCTTCAAGTTCGGTGGAGAGCGAAAGCCAGCATGCATCCTTGGGGAATCCATACCTTCGAAGATGAAATTGCCTGCGACTGGATTGAGGATCTGAATGATTCTGACCCAGTCGTTTTTCTTGCGCACTGCCTAGACCTCGGTAACGCCAAGTCTCTCAATTACTTGGCATGCGTCGGCGTACTCTGCACCGCAGAGTTGATTATCGCCGGCTTTGTACCTAATAACCGCGTTCACCCCAGATCAATCCAACGCTGGATAACAGAAAATCCAGAAGTTGATCTCAAGGCTTTCACGCTGCAAGCCATTGCTGGGTTGCGAAAGGTGTTGAACCGGCAGCCAGAATTGGGTCCACAGTCCGAACTGCTTGTTCGCTGGATGGACCATGATCATCTTGGGGATGCGTGGCTTGAAGACAAACAAAAGTTGCTGCGGATGCTTGAGTACAACCTGACTCGGTAATCACTTTTGATCTCCCCGATTAGCGATTTTCACCGACTCCCGATGTATTGGGGCGTCGGAACCACTAAACTCACGCAGTATGCATCGTTCCGTTTCAGAACGTCAGTTTCAGAACGTCAGTGACTTAAAACCGTCCAAAGAGAAGCCGATCAGCAATGTCCAATGATCCAGACAGCGAGTTGAACGATACAGATGGCGTTGAAGTGGAAACCGATGGGTTCGCTGGAGGATCAGTATCACACCACGTCATGACTGATTTTAAGACCGAGCAAGCACCCGCAAACACAGCCACACTAAGTCGCTGGAAAGAAAACCACGGCTCCCTGCTGCTCTTCGTCTTTGCTGCGATTGTTGGCGTTGGCTTTCTAGTGATCTGGTACCAACAAACCCGTTTTGTACCGCCACGATTCCCTGATGGCGAGATGATTCAAAACATTGAGCAACTCCAAGAAGATGGCCAAGCCATCCTTCAGCAAGAGAACATGATTGCGATTCGAATCGCAGGTGCTCCCAACAATCGTGGAAGCATCAAGGTAGCAATCCATGCGAACCCGACAACCTTCAACAGTGGTGACCAGTCACTGATTTCAAAGTCACTTGAACTGCAAGATGGAGAAGGTTTGTGGTTAGTTCCTATCGAAAATTTGCCAAACCAATTTGCGGTTGCTGCTTACCATGATGAAAACAACGACCAGCAACTGACACTGAATCGATTTGGCATTCCCACAGAAAGATACGGATTCTCTCGTGAAGCTCGTGGCCTGACGGGACCACCGAACTTTCTCGATGCCGTCATTGAACGTCCAGAGCCCGGTGGCCTGCTATTCGTTTTCCTCAGATGATCTCAATCGGACGGCAAGTCAGAACCTTCAGAGATCAAAACTTATAGAGCAGCAGCAAAGAGTAATACAAATCATTGCGACGCGCACCTTGAGGCGTACTGTCGTAACGGTTATTCATCGACCATTTCAGCCGCAACTTATCCGCTTCGTCCAACGTCGTTTCCCACGACAGATCGGCAACGAGACGAAAATTGCCAAAGTTTTCCCAAGCAGGAAAGTATTCCAACTTCTGCTTCATCTTTTGACGAGCTGACCATTTACGTTCCGACTCGACACCAAAAACAGCTTCAGGAATCCAGTCGTCATTGGGCGCACCAATCTCTCGCGATGCACCGGCCCCGAACCGTGTCACAAGTGATGCATCATCTCGACGAATCCAGTGATACCCGTAGCCGCCATTCAGGTTAATCCGCAGGTCAAACGCCTTGAATCGATCCCACTCAGTTCCAAACTTCCCAAACGCAGAATGAGAAGTGCCGTTGAACATGCGGTCAAAGTCGCTCGAAATCCGCCCATTGTCCTCGGTTGTCGTCTGCCGATTTCTCGCCTGTCGGTAATCAACATCGAGTTCAAGATCAAAGTACTTGGTTGACCTTTTTGATTCAAAACCTGTGTGCACGCCAAGTGTTTCCGCGTTACCAGAACTCCCATCAAGCCCCAGCTCAGCCTGAGAGTCCCAACCTTGCAACCAATCAAAAGTCGATTGCCCCAAGAAAAATCCAAATCGAGATCGCCAACCTTGTTTTGCTTCCCCCTCAATCACCTCTGCCACACTCATCCCAGCAAGATCCGTTGCCTCGGTGTCGGTCGCCCCAACGTCAAGCTGCTCCTCGGAAAGTGTGAGAGCATCCTCTGCAGGGTTCAATGCAACCGATACGCTAGGTGAATCAATTGAGTTGGCTGCAGTCGTCGACTCGGCCGCATCGTTTTGCGGATTCGTCACCGGCTCCACGGAGCTACCCTGCATGGACGCCGTAGTGGAAAGCTCCGACTGAGATTTATGAATCTCGGGGACTTTCGCTGAAAGATCACCATAAGGGGTCGGCGAGGACAAATTTGCGACCGGCAAATCATCTACGGGTGCATTTTCGTACGAAGCACCATTCCAGCGAGATACACCCGAACGCCATGTGGCTTCAAGTGTCTCCTGTGCGCACGCGACCCCGTATGACCCAAGAAACACAAGGATCCAAAGTACTTGATTCGCCTGATGACATCGTGGCCGAAACATCTTCCAATGCAGCGTGTTTCACGCTTGCGTCCAACCAATCGAACGAGAAACTCCCACAGTCTAATTCGTTACCAAAACCGGCAATTCTTCGTCAAGCTCGGCCAGCAATATCGCTCTCTCCGAAACTCAATCCGTCGACAAGCACGACCCAATCTAATACAAGCATGAGGTGGTTAGACGATGCTGATTCCAATCCGTTACCGCTATTTTAGTTGCATGTCGCAGCAAAACAGCGAAACAGCGAAACCCAACCACCAGAGAACAAACCCCAGCGACCAGAGAACAACGATGATTAAGTCACGATCCCTCATCCCCATGACTCTCCTCTACATTCTGGCTTTCCAGATCGATCCATCCAATGCTGAGGAAGTATCGCTAGAATTCCCGCCCTCCAAGCACGTAGAGGAAATAGAAACATGGGATCGCGTGGTCTGCATTAAAAGTCGCGACGCAAGCAATCCACAGACGGGTCGACTCTGCAGCGCCTTTATGATTCGCAAGCACAATCGCCTCTTTCTCATCACCGCTGGCCATGCATCCTCGGAAACCAATGGAGAGAGCCAATTACATTATCTTGACCCGCAAAATCAGCCGCAGTGGGTCACGCTTAAATCCATTGTTGAGCCATCAAAGAATCCGTGGAATCGTGATTCCGTTTCCGATCTCGCAGTGGCAGAACTGATCCAGAGAAAAGGTAACGAACCCTATATTTCGCATTTGAACCAACTAGCGTTTGATGAAGAACTCCTAGCCTCCACTGCGTCAAAACGAAGAACCGAAATAACAACGATAGGATTCCCGCTTGGAATTGGGAGTTCAGGCACACTCTCACCACTCGCCGTGCCGGGACACATCGTTTCAAAAGAGCTTCCTGCGAAGAACGATTGGGGAACTGAGCCGATTATCTTTTCAAGCCCACCGCTCGCGCAGGGCACCAGCGGTGGCCCCGCGATCATCACTGCAGATGATGCGACATGCGAAGCAGTCGTTGGGATGTACATCGGAGTGATGAACGACCAATCCGGGGCAAAGCTCTCCAAGCTAGTACCGTCGCGTTTAATCAAGCAATTAATAAATGAGGCGAATCAATCAGATCCATCGCACGACGAAGCAGCGGAAGCCAAGACAGAAAAAAACTAACATCGACCGCCTTAAGTTAAACGGCCAATTCAGCGATCCACTTCAGCGCCCACCTACGTGCTTAACGATCTACATGCTTAACGATTGCCGCAAGCTGTTTAAGGATGCGGGAATATTCTTGTACGGATCTGCGTCCTCGTATTCCAAAACAACGTATCCCTGATAGGACGCCTCTTTGAGAATCTTTCCAACTCGATTTAGATCAGCTGGGTAATGTTCACCGTTAGGTTTTTTCATGCTGACTTTGACTTGAACATTCACGGCGTAGGGCGCGCACTTTTCAAGATCACCGTAGGGATCGTCGGACCAAAAATTACCGGTATCTAAATTGATACCCACCCACGGATTCTTAACTCGATCCATAATCTGTAGCATTTGGTCACTTGTTAGATTTCCGTGGTTCTCGATACCGATGAACACACCACGCTGCGCGGCGTGCTGAGCACACTTTTCAATCGCCGCACATGCTTCATCCATTCGCTTTGGATCCTGCTGCAATTGCTTTCCAGTGCCGGCGAAAAAACGAATATGAGGCGCCCCGAGTAAACTGGCACGATCAATCCAAGTCATCGCCTTGGCGATTTCTTCGTCTAGCTTTGGACCGGCGCCAATCGTGAAATTGTTTCCGATTGCAGTCCCGGAAATCGCAACGCCACGAACGAAAGCGTACCGTTTGATGTCGAGAAATGTTTCATCCTGAATCGCAGGATCAAAGAAATAACTGGTAAGCTCGGCGGCATCCAATCCCTGCTCAACGCAGTAATCGATAAAGCGATACATATCCAATGGTTTACCGTCCTGCGCAGGCTCCTGTTTCTTGCCTCGAGAAAACGAAAAGTAGCTTCTCAATGAGTAGGCGGCGAGTCCAAGCTGAAAACGGGGGCCACCACTGCGATTGAATGCTTCGCGAGCGATGGCTGGCATCGATGTCGTCGCAAGTGCGGAGGATGCGATCTGAAGGAAGTTGCGTCTTCTCATGAATTCCTCTGAAAATATTCAATGCAGGGGTGAAGGAGGTTTGGCTCACGAGTGAGCAAGATAAACGATCCAAACTCAGCGCACCATCACGAATCAGTGACGTAATCACTGCCTACGAGAAAGGTACGTGCACTGCATCACTGGAACGGACTTACCACCTCTCCTATCATTTCATAACCGTCAACTCGACCGTTCACGGTACGATCAGACACTGAAATATCGTTAAAATCGACCAAGCGGATCGGCTTCACACAGATGACCACCTCAACGTCCCCAGCTCAATCCATCGTTCAACGCGCCCGTCAGTCGCTTGATTCACTGCGGCAAGAGCTTCTTGATCAGAGGGTCGCCGGTGGGTACTGGGTGGGTGAACTCTCTCCATCTGCATTGAGTACCGCGACGGCAGTCAGCGCGATTGCGGCCAACCTAATTCATTCGGGCACCGATGAGACGCTCACCAAGAATGCAACCAAGACCTTGGATTCTATTCCCAGAGAAGAATTGATCGTTGCGGCAATTTCCGGCATAGACGCACTCAAATCACAACAGAACGAGGACGGAGGCTTCGGAGATACTGACCGGAGTCATTCCAACATAGCGACCAGCTATCTCGTCCTCGCCGCATCCACCTTGGCTGGTCAAGCCGTTAATCGCTCGCTAAGTGAAGAACAACTTCAATCACTTAATGACTACATTGAAAAAACCGGCGCGTTTAACGCACTGAAGGAACGCTACGGCACCGACAAAACCTTTGTTGTACCGATCCTTACGAATCTCGCTATCGCGGGATTGGTCTCCTGGGATCGAGTCCCCGCGTTACCGTTCGAAGCGGCGGCATTCCCACAGTCGATGTATCGATTATTGAGAATGCCCGTCGTGAGCTATGCCATCCCTGCGTTGGTTGCAATTGGGCAGACTCGACACTACCACGGCCCGCGAGCATTGTTACCGATGCGAACGATTCGCTCTGCAATGATTGATCGCACCATGAAGGTTCTCGATCGAATGCAGCCAGAGAGTGGTGGCTTTCTTGAAGCAACACCGCTCACGGCGTTTGTTGTGATGAGCCTAGCGGTGACCGGCCGAACCAATCATACCGTTTCGCAAAACGGCCTAAGGTTTCTTTTGAATTCGGTAAACGATCATGGACTGTGGCCAATCGATACCAACCTGGCAACATGGGTCACGTCGTTATCAATGCATGCCCTGTCATGTGACCCAGAGGATGACGGAAGTTGGTGCACCGAATCACTCCTTAACTGGCACTTGAAATGCCAACACCTCAAGCGGCATCCATTCACGGGTGCTGAACCTGGTGGCTGGGGCTGGAGCGATCTCAGTGGTGCGGTTCCTGACAGTGACGACACACCTGCTGCCATACTCGCACTGCGCGAGGCAACACGCTGGCGGCCCGAGCAGAGATCAGAGATCCATCAAGCAATGCAACATGGACTTCGCTGGCTTAAGCGTTTACAGAATCGCAACGGAGGCTGGCCAACTTTCTGTCGTGGTTGGGGAAAACTCCCGTTTGACCGTAGCAGCAATGACCTCACAGCCCACGCACTTCGTGCGATGAAAGGCGCCACCGAACTCGGAATCACACATCACGAAGAAGCTTCGTTGAAGCGAGCCAAAAGATTTCTTAGCAAGAACCAGCAAGCCGATGGCTCCTGGCTTCCTCTCTGGTTTGGCAACCAAGACCGTGAAGACGAAAGCAACCCGATCTACGGTACAGCAAAAGTACTCGCAGCAGCGGTTCATTTCCTGGACGATCAAGTCGTCCAACGCGGGTATCGCTACCTGCTATCGCAACAAAACCCCGACGGTGGATGGGGCGGCGGCAATTCCGTCACAAGATGGCTTGACCAAAATCGAACAGTTTCTGGCTCATCCATGTTGAATGTGAGCAGCAGCATGGAGGAGACCGCGCTCGCTGTGGATGCACTCATCACGGTCGCAAAATCGCTGCAGCTCAAGCTTTTTACTAACAACTCCACTCAAAACTGCCCGACCAAAACACCCAGCGACCTCAGCGAGTCCCCTCGACCCCAGTCGGATCCGATGCCGTCATCCGCCATCTCAACCCCCGAATCGCTACCGTCAGCGGGGGGATCGACCGTTAAAGTTTCCGTAGAAAACACAGAAAAGAGGCTCGCAGGAGGTATTACCGAGGAAACGGTAGGTTTGGCCTCGCAAGACGCTGTGAAGGAGGCACTGAGCGAGTCTATAATTCAGGGAGTCGAGTTTTTGGTTGCAGGGATTGATTCGGGCCACCACCGAATACCTTGGCCAATCGGTTTCTACTTTGCAAAGCTGTGGTACCACGAAAAACTCTACCCGCACATTTTTACGGCGAGTGCACTAGGAAAATTCCTGCGTATCTCGTCACCAACCCCAGAAGACCAGTGGCCCGCGTAGTCTCGGGCATACACTTCTAGCGTCCTCCCACATCACCCACCAGCAACTCCACCACAATCTGAGGTACATGGTTTGTCGAGCGGAGTCACCACTAGCGAGTCTTCACCGGATCTCGAGTCTGCGTCGGATCGTCCGAGCCGTCGGAAGACGAGCCACCTGAAGGATGTTCCGGAAACCTTGGAACTCCGTGAAAGCCTGCGCGCGAGATGTGAAGAAGTGGCCAGCCGTCTTGATCCGGAAGTGCCGGTTAACAAAGACGAAATGGAGCGAATTGCTCGCGCCACACTTGCCGAGGCGGATCTACCTGAGTCGTACCTTGGCTGGACAATGGTCATGATCAGCTCAGCCTATTGGAAAGGTCCTCTCTCTGCGGTGCCTCCTGAGAGACGTCTTTTCCTTCTACCTCACTGCCTAAAACATGCAGAGGGCTGCCCAGCTGAGTACGACCAGTTCGGTATGAACTGCAAAGAGTGTGGAGCTTGCAGCATCGCCGATTTCCGTGGAATTGCGGAAGAGATGGGCTATCGGGTTTTGGTCGCCGAAGGTTCACCGGTGGTCATGAAGATCATTGTCGGCGGGTACGTAGATGCGGTAGTCGGCGTCGCATGCCTAAACGTGCTAGAAAAAGCCATTGACAAAGTACTGCTTGCTGGGATTCCTTGCATGGCAGTTCCACTTTTAAGCAGTGACTGCAGGAACACAAAAGTGGACGAACCTTGGGTGGACGAAATGATTCGCACTCCCTATCAGCCCGAAGCCAAAGGAGCCCGCACCTACGTTCACCTCATGCGAGCCGCCGAGGATCTTTTCAAACCTGAAAAGCTCGACAAACATGCGCCCCGCCTGCGAAGTAGAGCTCCGCTCAGCGAAGAAGCGGTCACCGCCGACATGATCGAATCGATGGATCGAATCTCATCGACCGAACATATCGCCTACGACTTTCTCAGTCGCGGTGGCAAACATTCCAGACCCTTTATCACGCTGGCAGCCTATGACGCAATGACTGGTGGTCACTGTACCGATCCCGGTAACACATCAGCGGTCGAACAGATCCCCGATGCGGTCTACCGAGCAGCAATGAGCATCGAAACTTTCCACAAGGCAAGTCTCGTTCACGATGACATCCAGGATGACGATGCATTTCGTTACGGACAACTTGCGGTCCATCGACGTTTTGGTCTCGCCACAGCCATTAATGTGGGTGACTATCTAATTGGCCTGGGTTATCGGCTTCTCAGTAGATCGGAAAAGGACAAAGAGGGTATCCCAGAAGTCGGCCCTGAGGCACGTGCCGATGTGCTTGATTCCCTTGCTACGGCACACATGAGACTTTCGGAGGGGCAGGGTGCTGAACTCCTTTGGCGCGATGGCAAAGATCGTCGACTCAGTCCACTCGATGCTCTGAAAATTTACGCACTGAAAACCTCCCCTGCGTTTGAAGCAGCCCTGATCAGCGGTATTCGATTGGCGGGTGACGTCGAAAAGTATCGCGAACCTATCCGAACATTTAGCAGAAATATGGGAGTCGCCTTCCAGATTCTGAACGACATTGATGACTGGACCGGTGATGACTCCAACAAGCGACTCGCTGGTGGTGATGTCATTGGTGGTCGGCCCACCCTGCTTTGGGCGCTCGCTTTACAAACGCTTCCCGAGGAGCAGGCCGAAGAACTCCAATCGCTCGCAAACGGCGAAGGAGACATCTCCGATCAACAGCGTATTGCTCGCGTCCGAAAACTGTATGACCAGGCTAACGTTTTTGAAACCGCACTTGAACTGGTCGACAAACACCAAGCACGAGCGGAACAGGTTGCCGATGACCTTGACATCGATGCTCTACGACGTCTGTTCTACTTCTTGGTCGACACTGTTCTTGAACGCCCTGAAATCCCTTCGCCGCCCGTGGTGACTCTCGGTATCAACGCACCGACGGTTTGAGGTTGGAAGGGCACATGAGCAAAGAAGATCCTGCACCGACTGAATCCCTCGTGAACCTTCATGAACTGATTGATGAGTTCTACCAAGACCCAATCGGCCATGCCGAACTCGGTGGATTCATCAAGCAAGCATCGATTTCTCAACCCTACAGCAATCTTCTTGATCACCGCGCTCATATGACGGTAACGGTTGAAGCGCACGCGGGTGAATCGGTTGACGTGCAAGTCCATGCTAATCATCAGCGTGAGAAGTGGTACGCCAGAGAAATCACATTGGTGACTCAGCAAACCCAACGAGTGGTGCAGTACGGAATTGTTCGACTCGACATCACCAAACTCGCCCCAATCGTTTGGCAACAAATCGAAAGTCAGGACATTCCTCTGGGTCGAGTATTGATACAACACAACGTTCTTCGCGAAGTTGAACTCTGCGGACTATGGCAAGTCACAGCAGGTCCATCACTCGCGTTAAAAATGAATCAACCTGAAGGAACCATCCTTTACGGACGCACCGCGTTGATCCACTGCGACCGCATGCCGGCGATTGAACTCCTGGAGATTGTAAACTGCTGCTAATTACCGTCGGTTACCAAGCGATCAATAGCGGTAAGAAACATCGCCGACAGAGACCAGCCGAAACTCTTTTCTCGTCACACGAGCGAACCAGAACATTCATCATGATGCTTGAATCAGCCAAATGCTCGAAGCCACTCGCTCTGACTCTCATCGCGATCCTTTTCTGTGCCCTATCGCCGTTTTTAAGTGACGCTCAAGAGGTGCCCGAAGAAGAACGCCCGATGACCGAAATAGAAGTCCGCACGAAAGCCATCGCAGCGTTGAGACAAGGCGACACGGAAACTGCCTTAGAGGCAGCCACACAACTTGGAAAACAGTTTCCATCCTCGCCTGCTGCAACCTTAACTGCAGCCGATACCTTCCTGAGGTGCGGCAAGCCTGAAGTGTCGCTTGAGTATTTTGATCGCTACCTCAAGGATGAACCTGATGCACGTCCTTACCTGTGGCAAAGGGGCATCGCGCAATACTTCTCCGGAAAATATGAGGCGGGTGTGAAACAGTTTGAGGTTCACCGAAGCGTGAACCCAAATGATGTTGAAAACGCAGCATGGCATTTTCTTTGCCTTGCGAGGGCAGATTCCTTTGCAAAGGCGACCCAATTGGTGCTCCCCGCACCCAATGACCCCAGAATTCCAATGGAAGAAGTGCTATTGATGCTCAAAGATGGCGACGTGGAGCGGGTCAAGCAGCGAGTCCAATCGGTTCCAGTGACTTCGAGCGAAAAAAGCCGTGCAGAGTTCTATGGATATTTTTATTTGGGGCTCTACGCAGACGCGAAAGGTGAAACCAAAGAAGCTCTGGACTGGTTAAAGAAGTCAGCCGCCGATGCACCGCACCACTACATGGGTGACGTGGCTCGTGTCTACGTGCAATACCTTGAAAGAGAAGTCTCACAGAAGTGAAAAGAGGGATTTCCCCTTGGCTTTTGAAGCACGGCACAAACCGCGAGAACGGCAATCTCTCGTGCGACTCCATCCGACCGCTGCTACAATATAGCCAAGTTATCTGCCGTGTCGTGAAACGGAATCGTTGGTTCGAAAGACAAATCGCGGTAATAGCTCAGGTCGACAGGGCGTTGTTGTGAAATAGCTGCCTGCACGCACGATCGATCTATTTTCTAGCCACGCAACAAAATCGCTAAGCCATCATGACCACCCAAAATGGCCGTTATCACTGTCGCCGCTTCGCCAATCGTCCACAGAACCGCAGAGAAATGCTGCAGTGGTGCGCGAATGGTTTTGGTGCACTTGCCCTGCAAAGCCTGCAGTCTCACTCAAGAGCGGACGCCGCCGAATCCTCTCAGCAATCTCCCTCGACTCAAAAGAACCCTTGGGCTCCCAAGAAGCCTCACTTTGCGGGTAAAGCCAAAAACGTCATCTTTCTCTACATGGATGGTGGCCCCTCGCAGGTCGATACCTTTGACTACAAGCCAGCGTTAGAAAAGTACAACGGCAAGAATCCACACGAAGTGATCGGAAACCTCGCACCAACGCAATTTGATGCAGTCGGCAGTGTTTTAAAAAGCCCGTGGGAATTCAAACAACACGGCGAAAGCGGACATTGGATTAGCTCGCTTTTCCCTCACCTCTCAGAAGTCGCGGATGATCTTGCGTTCATCAAGTCAATGACTTCGCAGTTTTCAGAACACACCTCTGCGAATTATTTTTTGCACACAGGCAATGGACTGCAAGGTCGCCCGAGCATGGGGGCGTGGATGGGCTATGGACTCGGAAGTGAAAACCAAAACTTACCGGGTTTCGTGGTCATTAACGGAGGTTTAATTCCTCCCGGCGGCTTGGACTGCTTTGGTTCCGGTTTCCTGCCTTCGGCGTACCAAGGATCCATCTTCCTTCCCAAGGATCAACCGCTTCCAAATATTCAACGTCGAGAGAAAACGGATCAAATACAACTCAACAAGCTAGAACTGATTCGACAATTTGATAAAGAACTTAACGATTCATTGGGTGGCGAACCAGAGATCGAAGCCGCGATTAGCAACTACGAAACCGCCTATCAAATGCAGCGGTCTGTTCCTGAACTAATGGATCTCAGCCAAGAAACTGAAGAGACAAAGAAGCTTTACGGCTTGGATGCAGAATTCGACAACACGAAAACGTTCGCGCGACAATGCCTGATCGCGAGACGCTTGGTAGAACGTGGGGTGCGTTTCATTGAACTGACCTGCCCGGGTGGAAACGGCGACCGATGGGACCAGCATGGCGGTCTCGTTGATGGGCATAACAAGAACTGCCTTACCGTTGACCAACCTATCGCAGCACTAATTAAGGATCTCAAACGAACCGGCCTCTTTGAATCGACGTTATTGGTCTGGGCAGGCGAGTTTGGACGTACACCCTTCGCGCAGGGATCAAATGGCCGTGACCATAACCCCTTCGGATTCACGGTATGGATGGCCGGCGGAGGAGTGAAGGGCGGGGCGAGTGTCGGTGCGACCGATGAATGGGGTTACCGAGCGGTGGAGAACCGTTTTGAAATCCATGACCTTCACGCCACGATGTTACACCTCTTGGGGATTGATCACACTCAAAGCACATTTCGATTTAGCGGTCGGGACATGCGGTTAACCGATGTCCACGGACAC
>JBMHCO010000138.1:0-193075 GCA_049889895.1 Rubripirellula sp. | reverse complement strand
AAGATACACTCTGAAATATGATGAGCGTTGCGTCCATGATGCAAAACGACGTGTAAATTACAGTGAGCATTGGCCGCAAAAGATTGCCAAAAATGCTCCACTAATTCGGAGTCGAACGCACCTATTTTACTGGCTGCAATTGGTGCGTCATATTCAAAAGCGTAACGACCTCCCATATCGACTGCCGTGGTTACCAAACATTCGTCCATTGGCAAGGTAAAGTGACCGTATCGACGAACACCACGCCGATCGCCGAGAGCTTCATGCACGGCTTGCCCCAACACAATGCCAATATCCTCGCAAGTGTGATGATCGTCCACATGCAGGTCGCCCTCAGCATCCACTGATAGATCAATCATTGAATGCCTTGCGAAGAGATCAAGCATGTGATCCAAGAAGCCAATTCCTGATTTCCTTTTTCCCACACCGGAACCATCCAAATCCACCGTTAAGCGGATGCTAGTTTCACCTGTTTTACGCTCGACGGATGACTGTCTTGGTTTGGGTATTGGTTGAGTCATCAATAATTATTTATTTTCAGGCGACAGGTAGAACGAAGGAAGCTATCCACAACTGATACGACTAGGACAGGTAGCTCTTGAGTAAGTGCAACACTGCATCAATCTGTTGGTCGGTTCCCACAGAGATCCGCAGTCCGTCACCGCTTTCACCAAAATCCATTAGACGCACGAGGACCTGCTGGCTTTTCAGGAATTCATAGATCTCGGCATGTCGTATCTGTTGATGTCTGCACCAAACAAAGTTGGCATGAGACGGAGTGACCAGAAATCCAAGTTTCTCCAATTCCACCGACATGCGTGTGCGGGTCGCAATGATTTTCCGGCAGTTTTCAGCAAGCCAACCAGAGCATTTCATCGCAGCGGTTGCCGCTGCGATTGATATCGCATCACAGTTGTAGCTGTCCTTGATTTTCGAGAGTTCAGCGACGACTTCAGGCTTCGCGATCAAAAAGCCGAATCGGATACCAGCTAGACCGTAAGACTTACTTAGCGTTCTGGTGATGAGAATGTTGTCATGCTCTAAAACCAAACTCACGCAATTCTCGTCTGCAAAGTCTGCGTAAGCCTCATCAACCACCAATGGGCATTCAAGCCGATCCGACAACTCAACAATATGGGATCGTGAAACAACCGTGCCGCTGGGGCTATTTGGGTTTGGTAAAAGAGCAAGCTTAAGATTACCCGCCGCGTCAGAGAATTCTGCTGGGAGTTCCCATTGATCGTTAAAGCTGACCTGCTCCCAAACCGCACCCTGTATATCAGCAAGTGTCCGATACAAGATGTAGGAAGGAAAGGGCATGCGGAGCTTTTCACCTTCACCCACAAAACCTCGAACCAATAAAGTGAGTATTTCATCACTTCCATTACCAGCCAGCACCCACTCGGGGCCTGGCAAACCAAGAGCTTCGGCTGCGGCAATCCTGAAAGCATTCGCCATCGGATCTGGATACCGATTGAGAGGCCCTTCCGCGGCGTGTTTAATCGCATCCACTACCTCTGAGGGCGGCGGGTAGGGATTCTCATTAGTATTGAGCTTGATGTATTTTCCGGGAGGTGGCTGCTCACCAGGAACATAACCCGCAAGGGCTGTCACGGCCGGTCGATACATTTTGCGATTAACCATGGCTTTCAATGATTGTTTTTAAATGGTCCATGAATCAAGTGAGAGGACTCGGAGGCAGAAACAAGACTATTCCGCCGGATCTATCGGCAACCGAATCACGCCTTTTCGCAGCGAATTGAGACACTTTTTGCGTGTGCAGTCAAACCCTCTTTGAATGCAACGCGGAGCACATCCTCCGCAATATCATGCAATGCGTCAGCATTAAACTCCGTAACACTTCCGCTCCTCAAAAAGCTATTGCTTGACAGGCCTGCCGCCCAGCTACACGTTCCTCCTGTTGGTAGGACGTGACTCGGTCCGGCCGCATAATCGCCCAGAGCAACAGGTGTGTAGCTACCCAAAAATGCAGCGCCGCTGTTTCGAATCTTCTCCATCAGACGCTGCGGATTCTCCGTCTGGATGTGCAAATGCTCCGGAGCGAATTGATCTGTTAACTCGCATGCTTGTGCTTCATCCCGAACCACAATCAATGCGCCAAAAGCTTCCAAACTGTCCAACGTCAGCTCATGACGTTCTAGTTCGTTAAGCTGCTTCACCAATTCCACATGGACTTGTTCAAGCAATTTGTGATCCCACGTGATCAGTATGGCAGAACCAGGCGAGTGTTCGGCCTGAGCTAGCAGGTCCGAGGCAATGAAATCGGGTCTTGCCGTACCATCCGCAATCACAATGACCTCACTAGGGCCAGCAAAGGAATCAATGTCGACAGTACCAAAAACATGTTTTTTGGCGAGTGCAACAAAGAGATTTCCGGGACCAACAATTTTATCAACTGCCGGCAGATGCTCCGTACCGTACGCCAGTGCTGCGACTGCTTGCGCACCACCAACTCGATAGACCTCTTTGATTCCGACCTCATGACAGGTAGCAAGCATATCTATGTTGTAGGCTCCAAATGGCGTGGGCGGTGCGACGACTGCAATTTCTTGAACACCCGCCACCTGTGCAGGAACCGCCGTCATTAGGACCGTTGAAGGGTAGGCGGCAGCACCACCGGGCACACAAACACCAACTCTCTTAATCGGAACATAACGCTGCGATAAGTTGACTCCCGATCGTGTCGAAACCTTCACATCTTGATGCAGAATGGCACTTTGAAATTCAACAATGTTGTCACGAATTCGCCGCACAGATTCCAATAGCAGAGGATCCGCCTGCGCGTGGGCGTCAGCTAATTCTTCTTCTGACACACGGACTTGGTCATCGGATAACGTAGCTTTATCAAGCGAAGCGGTATAACGCAGTAGAGCAGCAGTCCCATCGGCCTGGACATCGGAACAAATCTTCTGCACGACCTCAACTGGCGAAAGAGGTTCTCCGAAAACTTCTTCAGTAAGTGCTTTTCCACGAGGACTGACAACATCTCCGCGAGGACTCAGCTTGTTTCTCAACTCCGTCAAAACAGCAGTGTTGCCCTCTCGCGCATCAACTCGCTGAATATTGATAACATTTGTCATGGTTTGATAACGGTCAGAATGTCGATATTTGCTTGGAAAAGAAACGGTCTAAGATGATGGATCACCCGATCGGGAGTAGTAGCCTATCCCGAGAGCCACATGCTGGTCGAGGGGAACCATTCTACCCGCGATTAGATCCTAGAAAACAACTCATTGAACCGAAGTCGCTCTTACCCCCAAGAGTGAAACATCAGGTCTAATAAACTATAGAAAATCAATCTAGTAACCGTATTGGATCAGCTAAAATCCAACAACCTGAGCGAGCTGACCGCTTACCGACAGACCAACAAGAGCCAAATCAATGACCAATTCCCAAAAAATCATTGATCTCCGTAGCGATACCGTCACCAAGCCGACCCTCGGCATGCTGCAAGCGATGCATGATGCGGAAGTGGGTGATGACGTCATTGATGTCGACCCAACCCTAGAAAAACTTGAGATTCAAACCGCGAAGATTCTCGGAAAAGAGTCGGCCATTTTCATGCCCAGCGGCACCATGTCTAACCAGATTGCGATCCGGATTCATTGCGACCGCGGTACGGAGTTTTTGTGTGAATCAGAGTGCCACATTCACCACTACGAACAAGGAGCCTACGCTCAGTTGTCAGGCCTTGTCGCCAAAACCATACCAAGTTCCGACGGTGCGCTTCGTGTTGCCGACCTGCTAGATTCCATCAGTCCCGATAACGAGCATTTTTTGAGAACCTCAGCACTCTGCCTAGAAAACACCCACAACAGGTGGGGCGGGAGGGTGCAATCGCAAGCGGAGATTGCCAAAGTTTGCTCTTGGGCCAAGTCAAATGGACTTGCAACCCATCTCGATGGAGCTCGCCTTTGGAATGCCGCTGCAGCCACAGGTCTTGAATTGAGCGATCTTGCTGCACCTTTTGACACCGTCAGCGTCTGCTTCAGCAAAGGTCTCGGCGCCCCCGTCGGATCTGCTTTGGTTGGCCCCAAAGACTTCATTGCGAATGCTCGTCGCGCAAGAAAACTATTCGGGGGAGGCATGCGACAAGCAGGTGTGCTTGGAGCGGCTGCCTTATACGCCCTAGAGAATCATCAAGATCGTCTCCGGGATGACCATGCCCGTGCGAAGCAAATTGGGGAGGCTTGCAGACAAAGCCATTCGCTCCGTGTTCGAGAAGACCGTATCGACACGAACATTATCCTCTGTGATGTCGATCCAAAACAGGGAACCGCCCAGAACCTTGTTCAATCCATGGAAGAGCAAGGCCTTAAATGCTTAACAACCGGTAAACAATCCATTCGCTTTGTAACCCATCTTGACGTATCACAATCACAAGTAGACAGGGCCTGCGATATTCTCAGGGCGATCTAGCCTTAAACGGATCTTCACTGATGTCATCTACTCTCCTGTATCAGCGTGACAAACTGAGACTCATAGCCGCATTAATCTCTGTGTTGGTTGCAAGCTCAGCTTTCCTGCTTCGCGCTCCCTCGTGTTATGAAAGCTTTTGGCTGGATGAACTTCACTCAGCATGGTGCATTTGGGACGGGTTCAGTGATGTCGAACCGCGTGCGTCCGCAGGACATCAAACACCTTTGTTCTATTGGATGCTTTGGATCTGGAAACAGCTTATTGGTGATACCGAATTTGCCTTGCGAATGATCTCGGTCGCGGCGGTTTCTCTGGCAAGTGGCATCGCCAGCTATGTCATCGCAACAAGCTTTCGCAGTATCGCAGCAGGTTTCACCGCGGGCATGGTGCTTGCAATCGAGGAGAACTCGATTTTCTTTGGCACCGAATTACGACCCTACGCATCGATCATCCTACTTTCGACCATCGTGGTCCTCGGGTATCTACGCGTACTGAGCAGCGAAGAATTAAGGCAGCAAAAATCAGCACGACTATCGATATTTATTTCGGTATTTGCTGCTGTATCCATACAAGTAACATCCGCTGCCATCGTTCTTATATTTGCGTTCCTATCTCAGATGAAAAAAAAAGAATTCCGCCAAAAAGATGAAAAACACCTCCCTCTAAAAAAATGGCTTGGCTACGGATTGAGCTTTATCATGCTCGGCGGCGTGGTGGCAATGAATGCGGGAATCGCTGATTCGTGGCGTCAACGAGGATTATGGCAGAGCTTCGGCACCTCTGAATCGGTTGCTCAAGTCGGAAGCATTTGGCAGTGGAACTGGCTACTGGGCATTCCCGTCTCCATCAGCTTCATCGCATTGGTCACGTCGGGGATGAAGCAGTCATGGAGCCATCAAGCAGAAATCATTCGGGCGATCATCACTTTATCATTGATCGCGGTCATGGTAACCGTAGCATTTTGGATGATCTCCTATCCACCCATCGCTCCCCTATGGCATCGCCGCTACTTCATTGGATTACTCCCTGTTTTCTCCGCCTTGATGGGACTCAGCATTCTGCTTTTGGAGCGTCTCCATAAAAACGCAAAAGATCTATCTCTCGCTCAGAAATGCCTTCTCCACCCTTGGGCGTTGAGCTTTTTAATGCTCACCGGTCTTGCCTGGAGCCAAAACACGCTCCCTAGAATACATCACTATCCGATTGCCTATGCGAAACGCGGTGAAGACTGGCGAGCGGCAATGAAATACATATCAAGCATTTCATCCCCCTCTGATTCGCTCTGGCTAGCACCTGGCTTGATCGAGGAAAATCTGTATCAACCGGATTCATTAGAATCCGAAGATGAAACGAGAGGCGTCTACGGAACAATTTCTCTACAATCCTATTTGCTCTACCCAAGTTTTGGCCCCTACGCCATCGAAACAAAGTTTCAGCTTTGGCAGGACCGAGGCAAACAGCAAAGTGGACAAGGTAGAGACATCCTGTTGTCGCGAACCCCTGCCCACCGATTTAGTAAAAACCTTCGAGTATCCAACCAACTAAAATCGTTTGGAAACGTCACTGTTATCACCCTGAATCAAAGCCAGTGAATCACCACCGCAGGCCACGACCGAATTGGGTCAACATGAATCACCCCAGCCTGCTGGGAAACAAAACAAACCTCAGGGTCTCAGTAACTTGTTCATGTGCATTCACTAGCAATCAAAAAGAGAACCAGACTGAGTAAGCGATAATTCCCTCACTTTGAAGGATGTGAAATCACCTCGCTTGCCAGTTAGCTAACCTGTTAACGTCTCAGAGCGAGGTTAACTGTGGTCAAACTGATGCGAGCATTTCAAGTCATTCTTCTGCTTTTATGTAACTACTCAGTGTCCGAAGCCACCGATTCGGCGGAAGCAAGAGGTTACCGAGTCTTAACCGAGACCCCAGTTCTGAGCAGTGACTTTAACGAACAAACATTTGATCAAATCTGGAGATCATGGCCGGCAGACCTGCAAGCTGCGACAAACGATCTACCCAAAACACAGCGGCGAGAAATCGCGTTCGATCGATACGGCCTCACTAGCCGCCCTGGAGATGAAACCGATCAACCGCTGCAATACGTTGTCTCTGAAAATGGCAAATGGACGATGAATTGCTTCGCCTGCCATGGCGGATTGGTGGATGGACAACCGTATCCTGGAGCGCCGAATAATAAAATCGGGCTCCAAACATTAACCGAAGAAATACGAGCGACGAAATTTCGTGTTGGCGCAGCGCTGTCTCGCATGGACCTTGGTGCTCTGCTGATCCCCCTTGGGACAACTCATGGCACCACCAATGCCGTAGTCTTTGGCATGGGATTAATGAATCAGCGAGATACAGAGCTCAACTATATCCCCGCTGCCCCACGACAATTTGTACACCACGATATGGATGCTCCGCCGTGGTGGTATTTTTACAAGCGAGAAAGACTGTACATCGACGGTTTTGCCGAAAAAGGACACCGTGGGTTGATGCAATTCATGCTCATTCCAGAGAATGGTCCTGAATTCTTCCGCGAACACGAAGATGATTTTCGTGACGTCTATGCGTACATTTCCTCATTGCGTCCTCCACGCTACACTCGGAAAGTTGATACTCGACTTGCAGACCAAGGTCGCGTTGTGTTCAACGAGCACTGTGCGGAGTGCCATGGTACTTACGGCGATGACTGGACTTATCCAAATCGCCGCATTCCACTCGAACTCATCAACACCGATCCTGTTCGCCTACAATCCTTGAGCACGGAAGGAAGAAGCAAATATGCGCACAGCTGGTTTGCGCATGCGGGCGAAAAAGATCAGCAAATGACAGTCGTTGAACCCGACGGATACGTCGCCCCACCGCTTGATGGAATTTGGGCCTCGGCACCGTACTTTCACAACGGAAGCGTTCCCACAATCCGAGGTGTATTACGATCAGAAGAACGTCCAACTCTTTGGCGAAGGACTTCTGACATGATCAATGAACTTGATATCGGCCTCGAGTATGAGGCTGTCAACGAGATACCCAAAAGGGAAACTGACATCGCCCGCAGAAGACATTATTTCAACACCGAGGTTAAAGGCAAAAGCAACCGCGGCCATACTTTTGGGGACATATTGAGCGAAGAAGAACTTAGCAAATTGCTTGAATACCTCAAGACACTCTGAGACCGTGGTGCAAGCCCATGCTGTTGAACCGGCAAACACCAATCGATTAGAGAATCAACTCCCAGTAACAGCGGTGTCTATTGTGACTCAACCTCATCGACGCCTACCTGTGATTCGAGGTATTGCCGGATGCCAGTTAGCTGCCACATAAAGAAAGCTGCCCCGGCCGCCATCAGTGCACTGCACAAGAAAAAGATCAATTGAGGCTGGTTACCAAAGTAATCGCGAACGAGCCAGTAGAAAACAGAGGCCAACGTCATAAAGCCAAATGACACTGCATTGGCGGTTCCAAGATATTGACCGCGTTCTGCATCAGGGGATAGTCCCTGCAATAACGCTTGAAGCGGAACAATATAAAAACCTGCAAAGAAACCCGCTCCAAGGATAAACCAAGAAACGTTGCTAAACGCAATCCTTGCTGAGCCTTCACCGCTCGATAAACTCGGCGGGACATAGGCCAAGAGGAAAAAGAACAGTGTCAACCCAATTGCACCTACTGGAATCAACCTAGGTTCGATGTGGCGTCCGGAGACAAAACCAGCAACACCGCAACCAACTCCGATCGCAATCCCTAAGACACCCATCAAGATGCTAGCTTCTGCCCGAGAAATGTCCAACACAATGGTATATTCCGGGATGATGAAAAGAGCGATGCCGGCCAACAAATAAAAATAGCCCCATGCGAGCATGATCATCAAAAGAGGTGTCTTTGCCATTTCTTGAATGGTGCAGAGATAAGCTGCAAA
Organism: Rubripirellula sp.; assembly: GCA_049889895.1. Lineage (GTDB taxonomy): Bacteria > Planctomycetota > Planctomycetia > Pirellulales > Pirellulaceae > Rubripirellula. Next base: position 184,713 of record JBMHCO010000138.1, on the reverse strand, counting down.
AGGATTCCACTCATACTTCATCGACTGATCTCCACTTTTCAGGTCAGTCAAGAACCACGACGAGACAAACCCTAAAACCGCGATGACCAACAACGCTGCCGCGGGCAACCAAGAAACCCCTGACACTTCGACTTGCGGACTGTAACGATCGCTAACAACGCCAGCCACAAGGGTCCCCACGATGACCGCTGCATTGGTCAACATATTGATCGTGCCGTTTGCGCGACTCAACTGATCATCGCCCACCAACTCAGGAATCATTCCGTACTTTGCAGGTCCGAAGAAACTACTCTGACACGCCAATGCAACAAGTGCGGCGAGGGTCACCCACAGATTTCCAATGTAGAAACCCAAACCGGCAAGAGCGGCGATGGGTATCTCAAGTGCTTTGACCCAAAGAGTGACGGTCCGTTTGGAAAAGCGATCCGCGAGTTGGCCCGCAAAGGCGGAAAGAAGAATAAAGGGAACGGTGAAACAGACTCCGACAATACCCTGCCCACCTTTACCCAAATCGCCAGACCAAGCCCCGCGAATCACCATAAAGATGAGAATACCTTTCAGCACATTATCGTTCATTGCTCCAAAGAACTGGGTCGCAATAAGCGACATGAAACCGCGATTGAGCATAGACTTTGGCACGATTTCACACCTTGATTTCATTTGAGGCAAACTGAATCAGTTAAGGCAAACCTGGATCCTAAATCGGACATCGGTGACGCTGAACGACATCAGAAAAGGCTACATGCTTTGTTCAGGAAAGACCCAGAACGTCGAACATATTGTAAATGCCAGCGTTCTTGCCCATTAGCCACTTGGCAGCTGCTAGTGCCCCAGACGCGTAACAGTCGCGATTACTCGCCGCAACGGAAAGCTCAATACGCTCACCCATCATTCCGTATACGATTGTATGCTCCCCCGGATTATCACTCACGCGTATTGCGTGATACCCGATCTCGCTTTGACTTCTCGCTCCAGTCTCTCCCTCGCGTCCATGTACATGCTTGATATCGGGTCCCAATTCGGATGCGATGAGTTCACCAAACTTCAAAGCTGTGCCGCTGGGAGCATCGACTTTATGTCGGTGATGACGCTCAAGTATTTCAACATCCAGTCCGCCTCCAACATTTTTCAGTGATCGAGCCGCTTGCTGAGAAAGCTTCATTAGCAAATTGACAGCCAAAGACATACTCGGCGCCCACACAATCGGGATGGATCTTGAAGCGTTTTCCAAATGAGTCTTTTGCTGGTCCGTCAGCCCAGTAGTTGCCACAACAAGAGGAAGTTTACGATCGACACATTGATCAACACAGCCGCTCACCGCTGACGGCAAAGAGAAATCAATCACAACGTCCGTGGAATCCAACCACTGGTCAGAGAGCAACACATTGGTCGACCCAATACCCGCGACGATACCGGAATCTTGACCAAGCAAAGGGCACTGCAAACCTTCAATGGCGGCATCCAATTCAAAATCGGGGCTTTCACAAGCCAAGGCTACCACTCGTCGCCCCATACGGCCAGCTGCTCCATGAACCGCTAAACGAATCGACTGAGACATGACGCTTCCATAGGACAGGAGTTACGATACTAAACAGAGACGGTGAAAGTGGATCGCACACCACTTTTGCACTGATCAATCTAAGCGATTTGATGGCGGACGCGAAGCCACTGACCTATTGACGATGCCACTAACGCATAAGAAAGAGCAGACCGCCCCAAAACGAGACATCCATCAGAGCAAACCAAAGCCATCAACCCGATCAAAACACGTCCCACACCTGGCACGGTTCGCCTCGATTAGAACTGCAGCTGAAACGACATCCAGCAAGAACCCACGCACAATAATTAGGAACTTAACGCTAAATCACGCGTAGAGCTGTATCGCCTTGATGATATCGTCCAATTCGTTGGGCACTGCCACGGCTCGATTTGCGTGGCTGGCTTTACTCACCCCACGGCTACCGAGCGTTTTATTAAAAAGCTCTTGATCGGTTGTGTGATAGGCAACGGTAGCTGTCGGATCCTTGAGCTCATGCCCGGTGAGAACACAGACCACTCGATCACTCGGCGCAATCACACCTTCTCTTCGGAGCAACTTTGCTCCAGCTACGCTCGCTGCAGAGGCAGGCTCGCAACCAAATCCACCTGCCCCCACCTTCGCTTTAGCATCGAGTATCTCCTGATCACTAACCTGACGTACGACACCATTCATCCACTGAAGTGCTCGCAAACACTTCTTCAGATTAACAGGACGATTGATCTCGATGGCACTTGCGATTGTGTCTGCTTTGATTGACTCGCGATCCATGATGTCGTTGTATTCGATGATCGGATCCATCTGCACCTTTCCGTCATTCCAACGAACACCACGGCGTTCAAACAATTCGTAAAGCGTATCTGCACCACCCGCATTGATTACCGCCAGCCTCGGGATACGATCAATCAATCCCAATTTCTTGAGCTCCATGAACGCCTTTCCGAAAGAACTGCTGTTACCGAGGTTACCACCTGGCACAACAATCCAATCAGGCACCTCCCAACCAAGCGCTTCGAGCACTCGAAACATAATCGTTTTTTGACCTTCGAGTCGGAATGGATTCACACTATTGACCAAATAGATCCCGAGTTCGTTCGCAACCTGACGGACTCGAATCATCGCATCATCAAAATCACCAGCAATCTGAACCGTTAGTGCTCCGTAGTCCAACGCCTGGCTGAGCTTGCCATAAGCAATTTTCCCGCTTCCAACAAAGATGATTGCTCGCATCAACTGAGTTGCACTGCAGTAAAGCGCTAAGGAGGCGCTGGTGTTACCGGTGCTAGCGCATGCCGCGCGTTTCGCACCCATCATGTTCGCGTGAGTCACCGCAGCACACATCCCATTGTCTTTGAATGAACCAGAAGGGTTCATTCCCTCGTACTGCAAGTAAAGTTGATCTGGATTCATTCCCACGTAGCGACCTACATGGTTTGCCTTCTGCAGTAGTGTTTGCCCCTCGCCAACGGTAATGACTTGCTCCTGAGGCACGAACGGCAACAACTCGTGGAAACGCCAAACGCCGCTAAAGCGAACAGGGTTGGTCCGTTGACTCCAAGCTTCTTCGAATCCCCGAAGGCTATCCGGCACCGCGATACGGTCCCAGTCATAATCAATATCGAGCAGATCACCACATCGGTCGCAGGAAGTGCGCACGCTCCTCGACTCATACGAAGCACCACAACTCGGATTGATACATCGCTGAACTGCTAGGTCTGTTTGTTTCGCGTTATGATTAGTCGCAGTTTGCAACATGACGAAGCTCGTCCGTAGGGAGAGTTAGGAAGCAGAGTTGCCGTCGGCAGGTTTATCAGGAATAGCTCCCAAAATAAACAATCCGTTCTGATTTGTCGTGAGATTGCATTTTTGGTACATGTGATTTCTTCCGTCATGCGCGGTTTAGTGCGACAATTCGGACTGTAAGCAGAGAAATTTCTTATTCTCATCGCGACAGACGGCAAATCGGAACGTTGAATCCCAGCGTAAATTAGCGGAATTAACTCCTTCATGAATAGATCGGTCACCTCCACCTCAGCCACTCAACGGACGGCTGCATCGGACGCAAGCGAGAACCTTGGTGAGCCGAACGGAGAATCAGATAACAAAATCAGCCCCGTCTCGAACCCCGTCAGGCGAATGGCTATTTTCACCGCATTGCTGATAATAGGCTTGATCGCCGATCTTGCATCTAAGCAAATCGCATTTGATCGAATGGGACTACCTGGCCAATCCGATCCGGCTTGGGTTATCGATGGAATCTTTGGCGTTCAAACCGCCGTTAACCCAGGTGCCGTGTTTGGGCTAGGAGCAGGAAAAGGTCTTGTTTTCGCTGCCTTTTCCATCTTTGCCATTATTGGAATCATCCTTTGGATGCTGCGGTTTGAAGGCTATCAGTCACTTTGGCTCACAGTGACACTTGGGCTGATATCAGGTGGCATCCTCGGAAATCTTTATGACCGACTTGGTTTTTGGTGGGCTGAGCACCTTCCACTGGAATGGAAGAGCGGAGTTAGAGACTGGATCCTATTTCGACTCGAAGGCGTACCTTTCTTTGATCCATGGCCAAATTTCAATATTGCCGACGCGCTTCTAGTCTTGGGAGCAGGCATGCTGTTTTACCAATCATTGGTGCTTGACCCACGCAATGAACAAAAAGTGGATTAGAAAATCACCGCGAATTAACTCACACAGCAGAGGAACACTCCCCTGAAACCTCGCTGCGAACTGTGACTTCCCAACGGCTCGAGCAAAGCAAATCATGACGACAAAGCAAAACATTGAATCGGAAGAACGCGTTCCGGACATCGCACGCGATCACCATGGACGAGTTGCGGGAATGATTAAGATTTGCGTGATGGCAGGCAACCATACTCTTAAGTACTTTCGCAAATCGGATGTTCAGATCGAGGCAAAATCCGACGATTCTCCTGTGACTGTTGCGGATCGCGAAGCAGAGGAATTAGCTAGGCAGCAACTCTCCAATGAATTCCCAGAGGATGCCATTCACGGAGAAGAATTTCCTGAGAAATCCGGAACGTCTGAATATCGATGGATCATTGATCCAATTGATGGCACCAAGTCGTTCGTTTGCGGCGTACCCCTGTACTCCACACTTATCGCTTTGGAAAAAAACGGTATTCCGATTGCGGGGGCAATCTATATCCCCGCAACAGGGGAAATGGTCTTTGCCGCCGAAGACCGAGGATGCTGGTATCGAGAAACGGAGCAATGCACTTGGGAGCCAAGCCAAGTATCCGACAAACAAGACCTGAAAGAGTCTGTGTTTCTCACTAGCCAAGCTGATCTCTTTCGTGAACGCAAAGCCGGCGAAGCGTTTCAGATACTCGAAGATACCTGCTGGGTCAGCCGAAGCTGGGGCGACGGGTATGGGTATTTGATGGTAGCCACAGGCCGAGCTGAAGTCATGGTTGACGCCATATGCAATCCATGGGACGTGGCAGCCATGATCCCGATTATGCAGGAGGCAGGAGGTTTATTCACGGACTGGAACGGCCAAAACACCCATTCGGGGGGAAACGGCGTCGGTAGTAACGGTAAGGTTCACCAAGCTGCACTATCCATTCTGCAAACGCGAGAGGATAAACAGTCGTGATTTCTGCGGTTTTCCGATCGATTGCATTTACAAATCGTGGGGCGTAAGCGTAGACTACGCGGCTTGCTTCAAGGACGGACTGCCAAGGTCGTGCGAATTACGGATCGTACCGACCCCTCTGTTGTTTGACGTCCTAGGCACGCAACATTTGTCGCGTGCAGCCCAAAATGCTCAGAAAAAAACCATAAGTCGTGTTTGAATCTCTATCCGAAGGTCTCCAATCCGCTTTTAAGAGCTTGTCTGGAAAAGGCAAGCTGACTGAAGGCAATATGCGCGATGGTCTCGACATCGTGCGGAGATCCATGCTGGAAGCGGATGTCAGCTACGCTGTGGTCGAAGACTTCATGGCCCACGTCAGTGAGAAGGCGTTGGGGAAAAGGGTTCTTTTAAGTCTTCGGCCTCACGAAGAACTCATCAATATCGTTCATAACGAGCTAACCTCGATCTTAGGCCCTGTTGATCCTTCGCTGCATCTCAAAAAAGATGGGCCGACGATCATCATGCTGTGCGGTCTTCAAGGAAGCGGTAAAACAACCACATGCGGGAAGCTATCACAGCTGCTGCTTGAAGAAAACATTAAGCCAATGTTAGTCGCTGCCGACCTTCAGCGACCGGCGGCGATTGACCAGCTTCATGTCATCGGCAAACAACTCGGAGTGCCGGTCTACAGCGATCCGGGAAATACAAATCCAGTCAAAGTCTGCCAACAGGGCGTTGAAAAAGCCGAGCAAGAGGGCGCCCGAGTCGTCATTTTGGATACCGCTGGCCGGCTTGCCATTGACGAAGAGTTGATGGCTGAGCTTCAGAAAATCGACAAGAAAGTCGGTCCAGATCAGGTCTATCTAGTCGTGGATGGCATGACGGGGCAGGACGCGGTCAACAGTGCTGGGGCATTCAACAACGCACTGGAATTAGACGGCGTCATCATGACGAAGCTGGACGGTGATGCACGCGGCGGTGCATTGCTCTCTGTTAAGCACGTCACGGGTGTACCCATCAAATTCATTGGGACAGGAGAGCACTTCGATGCGTTGGAACCGTTCCGACCAGAAGGAATGGCCGGCCGAATTCTCCAAATGGGGGATATTGTCGCCGCAGCGAGAGAAGCTCACCGAATCGTCGATGAAAAAGAACGTGAAGAACTCGAAGCTAAAATGGCTTCTGGTGATTTCACGCTCGATGATTTCAAAAAAATGATGGAAAAAGTGGCTAAACCGGGCCTGATGGGCAAGATGGTGGGCCTCATGCCAGGGATGAATCAATTCAAAGACGTCTTAGAGAGCGACGAAGCTGCGGGAGGTATCCGCCAGACCATTGGTGCAATCAATAGCATGACAATGGCAGAACGTCGGAATCCCAAGATCATTGACGCACACCGTCGGAACCGTATCGCCAAAGGCGCGGGAGTGCAGACACCGGTTGTCAGCCAGCTGATCAAGCAATTTGAGGTGATGAAGCCTCTGATGCAAGGTATGGCGGGGCAGGGCGTAGGCGATCGGATGAAGATGATGCAGCAACTTCAATCAAGTGGTGCTATGTCAGACCCATCCATGCGTGGCATGAAGGTGAAAAAAAGCACTGGCAAGCGATTAACCGCTGCAGAGAGAGCACGCCAAAAGCGAGACCGAGACAAATTACTTCGCCGCATGAAGCGAGGTAAGAGATAAGTGGACCAGAAGGCTAAGAAGAACCGACAAACTTCAACAGCCGAATAAATCATTGAAGTGTTGGATGTACCAGCACCGACCCGACATTCGGGATCTGCCAATCCCGAATCTCAGGCAGTCTGACTGACGTTGAACCCCAAACCCTTTTGGAGACAACAACCTATGGCAGTTCGAATTCGACTGAAAAAGATGGGACGTACCCATCGACCATTCTATCGCGTTTGTGCGATGGATCAGCGAAGCCCACGTGATGGGCGAGTCATTGAAGAGCTTGGCACTTACGATCCCATGTGCCCTGAGACTGACGCAAGAGTCTCGCTAAAGAGTGATCGAGTTGATTATTGGCTTAGTGTTGGGGCTCAACCCAGTGACAAAGTAGGCGTCTTGATCAAAAAGTACGGCACCAACGGAACTCATCTCGAAGCCCGTGATGCAGCTTTGGAAAGATTAGGCAAACGCAAAGAATATACGCCAGCACCGCCTGAGCCAGCCAAGAAAAAAGAAGAACCAAAGGCTGAAGAGCCCGCGGCAGAAGAAAATGCTGTTGAGGAAACAGCAACGGAAGAAGCAGCGGCAACTCAGGAAGAAACTGCCAGCGAGTAAATCAAAGAACACAAGGAAGCAACCAATATTGAGTCCACATTTCTGACTCATGAATTTGCAACGCGTTCAATAATGAATCGCGAGACTATCCATAAGATTTTCAGCATTTTCTGATCGAGCAAAAATGAGATTCGATATTGTCACGCTGTTTCCTACGATCTTTGATGGCTACGTCTCTCAAGGTTTGATCGAGAAGGCGATCACGCGAAAGCTGATCGAAATTTATCGCCACAACCTCAGGGACTGGGCTCCCCAAAGTGTTCATCGACCGGTGGATGACAAACCATTCGGTGGAGGACCTGGGATGTTGATCCAAGTTGAACCAACCGTCACGTGCGTTGAAACCGTGGAAAAATATGACCCGCGGCCTATGCGTAAGATACTGCTAACCCCGAGAGGTAAGCAGTTTGACCAAAGGATGGCCGAAGACCTAGCCTCGAGCTCCAGGGTCTCGCTAATCTGTGGTCGCTACGAGGGGTTCGACCAGAGAGTGATCGACATTCTGGAACCAGAGGAAGTTAGTATTGGTGATTTCGTCCTTAACGGGGGCGAGGCTGCCGCGATGGTAATCATTGATGCCGTAGCTAGACTGATTCCGGGAATGCTGGGAGATCGGCAGAGTAATATTGACGATTCATTTAGTCAGGGTAACCGGCAACTTGAATTTCCACAGTACACACGACCGAGAGAATTTCGAGGCCACAAAGTTCCCGAAGTACTTCTTGAAGGAGATCATGCTGCAATCGCTAAATGGCGAGAACAGCAGAGCCTTCAAATTACAAGGGAAAGACGCAGTGACTTACTGCTCAACGAATCTGACCTCGACAATGAACTCGAATGAATACAAACCTAACCATTGATTGAGTAATTGAAATGTCTCAGGCAATTTTAGATCTTGTTGAAAAGTCCTACCTCAAAGAAAACCCTCCGCAATTTGACATCGGTGACACCGTAGATGTGCACCTAAAGATTTTAGAGGGCAATAAAGAGCGAATTCAGGTTTTCAGCGGAGTTGTTATCGCCCGTAGTGGCAGCGGCAGTCGCGAAATGTTTTCCGTACGACGAATTGTTGCTGGCGAGGGTGTCGAACGTAAGTTCCCTCTGCACAGCCCAAGAATTGAGAAGGTAGAAGTAAAACGCAGCGCCGTGGTTCGGCGTGCGAAGCTTTACTTCCTCCGCGATCGAGTGGGCAAGGCTGTCCGATTAAAAGAGCGTCGTCGTTCGTAATCCCCAATTTATCCAAGGTAAAAGATTTTGCCTTAGTGATGAGTAATCCATACGATGAAGCCACCCTAGAACCTAGGGTGGTTTTTTTTTGTTAACCAACCACTGCTAAGTCAAAACGAAGCTAACGTTAAAACAAGATGCTGGAATTGTTTCGCAAACCAACCAAGGCCAATAATCCACAGCCAAAGCGATTTGTCCACAGTGGTCAGCGGGGCGAATCCTACGCAGCTGATTACCTCGCAGCAAATCACTATCGCATTGTTACCATGGGCGAACGCGACTCAGCTGGCGAACTTGATATTATTGCTGAAGATGAATCGACCGGTACGCTTGTGTTTGTCGAAGTCAAAACACTCCATACACAAAAAACCGGGAACCCCACCGATCGCGTTGACAGAAGAAAACAAAAAAGAATTACCCACGCCGCTCTCCGCTACCTCAAGCGAAAAAAACTACTTGATCGCAAATGCCGCTTTGACGTGATCGGTATTCGATGGCCAAAAGGATCAAAGGAACCCACTGAGGTTCGACATTTCATCTCCGCTTTTGAGGCATCTGATGACTATCAACTCTTCGGCTAAAGCACGCTTTTTCACCCTAAATGTCGGCTTGGCAGCAGGTCATTCTGAACAGGTGATCACCGAACTAAAGAAAGCCCAATAGGCCCCTCTATCAAGCAACTGACGGGTCTTTAATTCCGTTTTCAGCAAAACCCTTCAGCCTCAAAAGACAAGCGTCACAATGCATGCAGGGAACCCCATCGGGACCTGGGTCATAACATGATAGTGTTCGAGCGTAATCGACACCCAGGCTTAGGCCCTTCTTAATGATTTCAGCTTTGGTGAGGGCAACCAGCGGTGTATGTATCTTGATGGAATTCTCGCCCTCAACGCCTAACTTCGTCGCAAGATTCGCCATCCGCTCAAATGCGTCAATGTATTCACGGCGACAATCTGGGTAGCCACTGTAATCCAATGCATTGACCCCAATGAAAAGATCTTTGGAGGATATGGTCTCAGCGTAGGCGAGCGCAAGAGAAAGAAAAACGGTATTACGAGCAGGGACGTAAGTGATCGGAATAGAAACACCAATTCCAGACACATCATTACTTTTTGGCACTGCGAGACTGGGATCTGTTAATGCGGATCCACCAAACTGACCAAGATTGATTTCAACAACCTGGTGGCTTACTGCATTGAATTGCTCGGCAAGTGACTTAGCGCGATCCAATTCATAGCTGTGTCTTTGCCCGTACTGAAAACTTATTGCGTGCAGTTCAAATCCATCATTTCTTGCAATTGCAAGACAGGTAGCACTGTCTAAGCCACCGGACAACAGCACGACCGCTTTCTTGTTTGCCATAGCCAAAATATTTTTCAAGAATCTAAATTAAAATCAACCAACGTGTTCACCTCGCCGTCAGGACGAAGCGAATAATTCATTAACGGATTTACCCGTCCCATCTTTTGTAACGTAAAAAGGTCGCCCCTCGACTTCAAATCCCGTTTGAGGCGAAATGCCCATCGCGGTGAGTATCGTTGCATGCAAATCGGCAATCGTCACAGGATTCTCAACGGCCACCAAAGGTCTCTGATCTGCCGTTTTACCGTAAACAAAACCTCGCTTCATACCACCCCCAAATAATGCGACACTCGTACCACCAGTAAAGTGTCTGTGGAGACCATAGTGTTTCATCTCGGATACGGCTTCGACCTTTTCGGTTGCTTGATCTGCAGCATTTGATCCCGGTACACCCTCAATCAGGGCATCGCGACTAAACTCTGAAGCAATAACCACCAAGGTTCGATCAAGTAACCCACGAGATTCCAAGTCGAGGACTAACTGGGCAATCGGAGCATCGATATCTCGATGCATCCTCGCAACGGTCTCATGCCCGTTAGCATGTGTGTCCCAGTGCAGAAAAGGGACATATTCAGTCGTTACCTCAACAAACCGAGCTCCGGATTCCACCAAACGCCTAGCCAGTAAACACCCCTGCCCAAACCGCGTCTCACCGTAACGCCTGCGACTGCCTTCGTCTTCTCGAGACAAATCAAATGCGTGACGGTCATTGGAACTCAGCAACTCATGTGCATTATCGATTGACCTGAGTATCGAGCTGGTTTGATAGTCGCTCACCTGATCTCGAGACTCCTGAGCATCAAGCAACCGCTTATACAGATTCCTTCTTTCCGAAAAACGTCGATCTGTCATTCCAGCCGGCGGAAGCACGGCTTTGGCCGCGTCCATTGGAACTGGAAGATTCATCGGACCGTACTCGCTACCAAAGAAACCGGCGGTGGTAAATGCTTTCAGCTCCTCGCTTTCCCCAACACCTTCCAACCGCTGACCAATGTTAATGAATGGAGGTATTACTGAATCTCGTCTGCCGAGTACTTTGGCGATCCACGAGCCCAAATGAGGACACGCTACGGTTTGTGGCGGCACATAACCGGTGTGCCAATGATACTGATGCCGCGAGTGTAAAATGCTGCCCAGATCTTCCTGCACAGCGGATCTAATTAGCGTCCCGCGATCCATCACAGACGCAATTCGTTCCAAACCCTGACAAATACGCAGTCCAGAAACCGCGGTATCAATTGCCGGAAACGTACTGAGCATTTCCCTTACAGGCAAACCCTTCCGGAACGGAATGTAGTGCTTTGGATCAAATGTGTCCGGTGCGGCCATCCCACCGCCCATCCAGAGTAGGATGCAAGCATCCGCGGTTGGCTCTGTTCGAAGAGCACCACCCGTGTTCTCTGTCTCCTTAATTTCAGAGCCCATTAGGGATTTGGGCTCGGAGGACATCCAAGCCGCAGCTGAAGCGGCGTAAATCTGTCGCAAAAAATCACGCCTTAGGACTTCCTCTGACGCGGTATTGTCTCGTTCGAATCCCATTACTTACCACCAGCATTCTATCTAATCACGTCTGCAATTCGCCCTAAAATAAGACTCCGAAGTCAACACTTGGATGTTTGTAGATTCCAACTGACTTAGACCGAACAGGCACCACGTGTTACCACGAAAAAGTTTAATTTAACGTACAAGCAAAAACTCGGGACTCATGAAGATTGACCAGAGCAAATCCGCTATTCGTTCTTCACCCATCGTTTCACCAAGATAAGAAACTGCGACTGCTAACTCTGCGTTACTAGGCTTACGGGAATAAGCGAACTCGTAAAGATAAACAATCATCTGATCATTATCTCCAGCGTACCGACGCACTAACTTACGTGCCCCAGACGATAAGATATTTGCAAATGCGTCGCCGTTGGACAGATTCATCGCCTCGAGCGTTGTCAGTGATTCTGGCCGCATTGAAACAATCTGCTCTCGCATCGGCCTGCCTAACGCCTTCATGAGAGGGTCGTTTTTCATTAGTGAAGACCGAACCAAGACATCTCTCTGCATGAGCGCTCTTTGCATCGCGAGTGGCCCATGCTGCTTTACCGCTTGGTCCCAAACAGACAATGCATCCACTATCGTCGCAGGCTCCCATGAACCCACAAAATCTCCCAAACGTCCGTCAGATATCGTTGGTGCATTTTTGTTAACGGACCAAGACGCATCAGACACAATACGTTCTCTTAACCCATCCGAAAAATCGAAACGAGCTTCGAAAAAAAGACCTGCGGGGTTTGGGGCATTGCCAGCATTGGTTGCAATCACAACTAATTCATTCCTCCCCTCTTTCATATACGAATGAATGGAAAGCCCAATTGGGTCTGACCAGTTATCTCCGGAGGCTACCTGCTCTCCATTCAAAAACAACTTGTATGAATTATCACAAGTCACCAAAGCCGCGGCGGCAACCAAGCCAGATGGCACCTCGATAACTCGGCGGATTGCGAGTGTTTCTCCGGCTAGTGGTATCCCGCCGTTGCTTGCGGAAGCTCCCCATATCCACTCACCACTCCACTGACGGAGATCTTCGTCTACTTGATCTGGATCACCCCGAACAATAGGCGCATCAAAATGAACTGGGCCCGATTCTGTAATTTGCCAAACCGCATCCAAGAACTGCTCTGCTGTAAGTCTTCTGCTAACTGGTCCCTCAAAACTGTATCCCCTGGATACATCTTTCTGAATCTGCACAGAGCGTGATTGATAGGCATCAGAATTTGCGATGAGCCGTAACAACGCTTGGAGATTGTATTCATGATCAATCAAATAGCCGGCTAAGTAATCGAGCAATTCTTCGCTCCATGGCTCGCTCTGCATTGCATCAAGAGGGTGAACAATCCCTCTCCCCATCATGCGATACCAAAGACGATTCACGATCGAGCGAGAGAAACTGGCATTCTCTGGCGCTGTGACTAATTGAGCTAATTGCTTCAAACGCTCTTCACGATTAAGTCCTTGCTCAATCTTGCCCAGTGCTGGGAATAGCCACGCTGGCTTTGCTACACGACCGATTTCCTGATCACAACGATACAACTTGAGAGGACGCTCCGAATAAATTGCGGCCAATCCATAGGCATCATCTAGCGTCCATTGATCAATAAAACTGTCATGACAAGAAGCACATTTTAAATTGATTCCCAAAAAAGCCTGTGCCACGCTTTGTGCGAACTGCATTTCTACCGTTTGACCCGCGCTAACTTCACCTCGCCAGCGAATCCCATCAATGAATCCTCTAGTGTCATCGTTGGCCGGAGCAATTAATTCGCGTGCCATGACATCGTAAGGCTTATTGCTAATCAATGATTGATAAAGCCAATTGCTTATCTGTCGTCTACCACCGGTGATAAAACCTGTTCCTGCGTAATCATTTCGAAATAGATCATTAAAAAAGCTAAGCCAATGCTCAGCATAAGCGTTGGAGTTCGAGAGCAGGCTATCAACTAAAACATTACGTTTATCGGCCCCTTGGTCGCTTACAAAATCATGCAAATGATTGACCTCTGGCAGCAAGCCAACGAGATCTAATGAAGCACGACGATAGAATTCCGAATCCGTCAACTCTTGCTTATTCATATCCTTGATTGCTGGTAAATCACTCTCAATGATTACATCAATTGGATTCCGCCCATCAGGGACAGCGTAACTCCGCGCTGCTGCCTTTAAACTCAACGAAGGAATGTAGTACTTTCTGTCAAATCGAAACCCGGACTCCCAAGGTAAACCCTGATCAATCCAACGACTTAGTACTTCAATTTCCTGCGCCGACAGGGCAGGGCGTTCGCCAGGCGGCATCCTGACGTCGGCATCCGAGTCAGTGAGTCTTGCAATCATTTCAGATTCACCAGATACACCCACTTTTATTGAGGATGATCGCAAGAGCATTCCTTGGTCATTCATCGAAAATCCACCTTTTGCCTGATCTCCGGTATGACACTCAGCACAGTGTCGACGAAGCACTGGAACCACCTCATGACTGAAGTCGATTTTCCCCGCGGGTATTTCCTGACTGTGACCGCAGTTGCAGATTATTAGAGACACAGTGATGGAAACAACGAATACTGCTGCATTCACCAGTGGGCGAATACCTGTGATTGATGAAACAATTGGTAAAGTCAAGATCCAAGCCCCTATAGATATCATGCTGACTATGGCGAAATAGAGATTGCCTTAACTCTGATATAAGTAAACTCGAACAACAAAAGCGAAAGGAACTACAGACTCATTACCGTCGCCAAAGCTTCCTACCAATACTGGGGCTGTAATTCGTCCAATTGCCTCCCACTGAGACATCTGTTTCAAGCACATTAAGATAAGAAGCGAGCTTTGCGTCCAAATTATCAAGGTGGTGCAAGACTAACGCTTCCAACGTAACTGGAATTCTGGGGCTTCCATACTCCATCAAACCATGATGACTAACAATCAAGTGCTCCAAGTGGTATCTGGTATCATCGGACACTAGGCCTGCACTGTGCTTATGGACTTCTTCGATTTTCTGTCCCAGCATTTGAACCCCAATAACAATGTGACCCACTAACTGCCCACGGTCTGAGTAAGTCGCCTCGCCAGAGTCTGACATTTCACTAATCTTGCCGAGATCGTGTAAGAATGCTCCGGCGATCAAGAGGTCCTTATTCACTTCCGAGTAACGGACGGAAATAAGCGCAGCGAGTTCCATTAGGTCAAGCGTATGCTGCAGCAACCCCCCCGGGTACGCATGGTGATGACTAATCGCAGCTGGAGCACGCCGGAATGCCTCAACAAAAACATGGTCATCAAGGAACGCTTTGCCTATAGCCTTGAGTGCGGGATCCTCAAGACCGAGTAGGATCTCCCGCAAACGATCCAGATGCCCCTCTGATTTCAAGTGATCAAACCGTTCAAAATCAGCTAGATCAACCTCAGCAGCATCCATTCGCTCAATGGAAGTGACAATCAACTGCAGTGCGCCATTGTGAATCTGCGTTCTCCCACAGCAATGCACAAAATCAGAGCGGTCAAACCGGTCGAAAACTCTCTCGTCAGCATTCCACATCATCGCGGCGATGACGCCGCTTCGGTCCTCAAGACGAAGCAGAATGTACTTACCACCTTGTCGATTTACTCTGAGTTGCTTGTCGGCCACTCGAAAGGCCTGTTCCACTTGTACCGCATCACTTAAATCAGTAATTGGAACTCGTTTACTCGACATTTTTTGCTTTCGGAGAAGGGCAGGGCAGTAGCAGCAGGGGAAAACCACACAAACATGTCTTGAAAAGACTAGTCCTGACAACCCCTGAACCTCCACAAACTTTAATGGTTTGGCTCTTTAGTCGAGTACGTTTATTTAGAATAAACGCTATATTCATGATTGAGCTCCGCCACTTGGCTAGGTAACCCCAGATGCCCGTTGAATCATCGAATTTCGAATTCCTTGAGCCCCCGCAATCAGACGACGAATTGGGCCGCATCGGCCCTTACCGCGTTCTCAATCTGATTGGAGAGGGTGGCATGGGTGCTGTCTTCCGCGCTCAGGACAATCGACTAAGGCGAGATGTCGCCCTTAAGACCATGAGGAAAAAATGGTCAACCTCTCCGATCGGCAGAAAAAGGTTCGTTGAAGAAGCTCGCTCGATGGCCGCAGTGCATCACGACAACGTTGCCACCATCTTTGAAGTTGGAATTCATGAGGGCACACCTTTTTTAGCGATGGAAATGTTGGAAGGGAAACCCCTCAATCAACTCATCAAAGAAAACTATCGTTTCACTCTCGATGAGATTTTCCGGTTGGCTTCAGAAGTAGCGTCAGGACTTTCGGCAGCTCACCAAAGAGGCATTATCCATCGCGATATCAAACCAGCAAATATTTGGATTGAGTCCCCATCGGGGAGAGCCAAAATACTCGACTTTGGACTGGCGATTGTTGATGCTAACGTGGATCGTTTCACCCATCGTGGATCCGTTCTTGGCAGTCCTGCCTATCTTTCACCTGAGCAATCTCGCGGTGAACCGCTCGATGACCGAACCGATCTATACAGCTTAGGTGTTGTCCTCTACCAAGTCTGTGTCGGACGGCCGCCACACCTATGCAAAACCATTCCCTCCCAACTGATTGCAAATATTTGCAAGACCCCCGTATCTCTCCCTCAAATCAACCCAGATCTTCCGAGTCCTCTTACTGACCTCATCCATCAATTACTCGAGAAGGAGCCAAAAAATCGGCCACGATCCGCCTCAAAGCTGATTACCCTGATTAACCAGGCCAAAGAAGCCTTTGATCACCAAAGTAGTGCTGCATTGCAGATTGTTACCAATGACGCCGTTCGCACAAACGAATACCCCCCCACTCGCAGCATCCCAAAAAGCGTCTCCGAGGAAGCCAATTCTAAGTCAGGAAATCGAAAGCTAGGGATCTTTATTGCACCAGCAATAGCACTCGTTGCAACTGCGGCCTTTTTCTTTTTCAGAAGCCCTGGTGAACGAATCGCAAGCGAACCAACGCCGGTCTCCGTGAAGTCAACACAAGACCAGCCGCAAACAATACGGATCACTCCGGCAAAACTAGAGCCGCTAGCGCTGAAGTTTGCTGATCAAAAAGAGGATGTTATCGAAATACCTAATGCGGCAACTTTCAATCTGATGATCGAAAACAATGCTGACAGCTCCAAGTTGGATCCAAAACGTATTTTCTCGTCGAGTAAAGTTGTCACTCAAGTGATGACGTATCTAAACCCAGTTGGCTCAAATGTGGTAACTCGCCCTGCCTTCGCAGTAAAATTTTCGCCGACCCGCTTACCAACGAGCGGTAAAGTGGAAAACTTTACTATCCAATTCTTAACTGATGAACTCGACGCTAAGTCCTACAAGGTCACATTCGAGCTACAAACACCAAGCGGAGAATCAGTGCAACGAATTGAAACACAAATCACATTAAAACAGGCAAGTGAAAACAAGCAGTCGGACTAGCGAATCTCTTCGACTAGGCTGATTTACTTCAACTAATCCCAACGACTCTCGCATCGATAGCGGACTTAAATTAGCGAGAAGCATCCGAACATTGAGACCTCACCACTCCCGCGTGCGGGCGATCTACATGAAACAACCTAGAGGCATCCAGTTAAATCAATCAGAGTATCGCTGGGATAGAACGGAAAGCCCCGCGAGTTTCGTTTTGCGTTACACCTGTGCTATACGCCGTTTTCTCCTCTCCGGGCTGAATTCCGAAGATGCTACCGACCAAATCTTAGAAACCTTAATCCAGAGCCTTGTAAGTAACGGCTATGAAGGAAAACGAGCAGCAAAATTCAGAGACTACTTGATTGCGAAAATCAAAGACCATGTCGACCAATTTTTCACTCAAAGCAATTGCTCAGCTGCTTCGGAGGAGGTCACCAAATGGATCACCGAGGCATTGAATCCACAATCACTCATCTGGATGCGAGCATGGCGTGACAGCTTGTTAGAAAGAAGTTGGCGTTCGCTAGAAAGAGCAGAACACATTGAACCGGAAATACCGGCTTACTCTGTACTACATGCCTCCTCTACACAGCCAAACACCACTCTCGCAATGATTAGGGTCCAAATGGCTACGGCCATCGATATTAAGATCCCCGAAGAGCGTATTGGGGAAATTCTCGCGGTAGCAAAAGTTCAGTTTGCTCAAATTTTAGCGGACGAAATATGCGAAACCCTGTCTGGAGATTCGCTTGAATCAATCCAAGAAGAAATTCAACTACTAGGACTGAACCGCGCTTTCGATGGTATCAAACTCGACGTCTAAGCGACGGATCGAACACCATCTATTTTCGATTTATCCAACCGCGACTGATTTAGATATTTCGAGCGTGAACGCCAAGTAATCATCGTGTTGTATCTTGAAATCGATCAGACACCGCTGGAACAAATCTAGCTTGAAAAGCAAACAGAAGGCTGCGAAAATGGGCGATACCGTTCGGCATGGCTGAAGTCCATTCTTTCACCAAAACGCCAATCGCTAAACTTTTTCAACATCACATGCGACAACTTTCCATGCTCCAACTTTGCAACGGCATGACAGCACGATCAGTCCTGTTCATTTTAGCTTCACTGCTAACTCACCAGATCCACGTTGAAGCAGAGGAAAATGCGGAAAATCAGGCCGGTGCTTTAAACAAAGACGGTCAGCTCATTGATGCGCAGCGAGACATTGTCCCAATCCTAAAAGCGAAGTGCCTTTCCTGCCATGGACCCGATGATGCAAAAAATGATTTTCGCGTCGATGATCATGACGTAATGATGGACTACATCGAAGAAGGTGATGCCGAATCAAGTTCTCTCTACACTGATTACCTGACTACCGATGATCCAGATATGCTTATGCCGCCAGCTTCAAAGGGTGGCCCCTTAAGCACCACAGAACTTGCATTGATACGCGTATGGATCAATGAGGGAGCAGAGTGGCCTGAAGATGTCACATTCACTTCTCAAGTCGAGCAGGCGGCAGATCAGTCCACCTCAACTGAGCCCAGCGAACCTTACGATTTGAAGACGCGAGTATGGATGGCTCAAGGATTTTTACATCCCGCAACAGTACATTTCCCAATCGCTCTCTTAACGGTTGGAGGATTTTTTGTTGTGCTTGGCTGGAAATGGCCGGCTGTTGGTACGCAAATCCCTCTTGCATCTCTGCTATTGGGATCTGCTTCCGCAATCGTTTCAACTCTTATGGGGTGGGCTTTTGCTCCGGAACAAGGATACGGGAACAACTGGGCTTCATTGGACTTTGATCGCGAAGTAGACATGCATCGATGGAGTGCGGTCGTTGTTTCTGTGGCTTCAACGGTATTTGCCTTGATTGCACTTTTGTCGCTCGTTACCAAGAGCAAGCGATTAACCAAGATATGGAAAGTTGGCTTGCTGGTATCGGCAGCCATGATTGGTGCCGTTGGGCATCAAGGTGGCGAAATGAGTTACGGAAAAGACTTCTACCCTCGGGCCCTACGTATTCTCCTAGGCGAAACGGAACCAAACCAGTTATCGAATGAAACTGCGTTGCCGGCCGGAGAGACAGATATCGGACAAGGCCAGGAATAAGCATTTTCGCCCTTCTGAGCATACGCTAATACATACTCATCCTGCATCCTTCTTTCATCATCCGTGGCCGACCGATCACATCCCCCAATATTCCGATCAATACAGCAAGCCTCGGAACATGAAATCTTCTCTTGCAACCACGCCACCGGCTCAAACTGATTCACGTTATATCAACCGCGAACTTAGTTGGCTTGAATTCAACAAACGGGTTCTCGAGCAAGCATACGACAAAAACGTTCCATTAATGGAACGCGCTAAGTTTCTTGCAATCACCAGTTCCAATCTTGATGAATTCATCATGGTCAGGGTGGGCAGTCTCAAGCTTCAGATGGAACAAAACCCTCTAGCCCATGACCCAACATCCCGAACCGTGACGCAACAACTTCGTGAAGTCATTACGACATGCCGCGAATTAGTACATCAACAAAACTCGCTTTACACATCCGAGATTGAATCTGCACTGCGAGAATCTGGGATTCGGCGTTTAACAATTTCCGATTGCAGTCCCGTGGCTCTTCAAACGGTTGAACAGAAACTGGAGGAACTTGAGGCAATCTGCTCCCCACAAATCGTTCCTGAGAATGCCAATTTCCCACTTTTGCAAGGACTAAACTTACATCTATGTGTACGACTAAAAAGTTCACCGAACACAGATGACACGAAGCAGGTAACCGAGGCCCCCGTTGAATCTGGTGATGACTTTGCAATCCTCCCTATTGGCAAAGCATTTCCTCGCACCATCTCGATTCCAACTGAGTCAGGTTATGACTACGTTCTGATTGAAGATGCTTTGGTCGCGAACATTCACCGTTTCTTCCCAGGTCGCGATGTACTCGAGTGCATTCCATTTCGACTAACTCGTAATGCGGACGTTGAGCTTCGCGAAGATTCTGCTGCTGATCTGATGGTAGGTATGGAAGAGGTGCTTGAAAGTCGACGTCGATCCCGTGTCATTCGCCTTGAGTACGCGGTCGGAACGAGTGAGCAAGTCGTAAGCTTTCTGAAGAAGAAGATGAAACTTACGAAAGATGACCTTTACCCAATTCACGGTCCGATCGATCTAACTTATCTATTCGGATTACATGTGCTACGGGGATTTGAGGCACTCCGCGACATTCACTGGCCGGCCCAAATCACCCCCAAGTTAGATCCCGCACAATCCATTTTCAAAAACATTGCTGACCGCGATCACCTCTTGGTTCACCCCTACGAGAGCTTTGATCCAGTGGTCAGGCTTATTGAAGAAGCATCAACTGACAAAGATGTGCTCGCAATTAAGCAGGTTCTGTATCGCACAAGTAAAAAAAGCCCAATTGTTTCGGCCTTAAAACGTGCTGCACAGAATGGAAAATACGTATCCGTCATCGTGGAGCTAAAGGCTCGTTTTGATGAAGCGAGAAACATCGAGTGGGCTCGTGAAATGGAGCGTGCCGGCGTCCAAGTGATCTACGGCATACATGGCCTCAAAACACACGCCAAAGTTTGCATCATTGTACGACGCGAACCCAATGGCATTGCTAGGTACATGCATTTCGGCACCGGCAATTACAATGAAGTGACCGCCAAACTCTATAGCGACATCTCTCTCCTGACTTGCAATGAGGAACTGGGAACTGAAGCGACTTCATTTTTCAATGCGGTAACCGGTGCAAGCCAACCTCGGCACCTGCAAGAAATAGCAGCTGCACCGAATTCGCTTCGCCCAAAATTACTCAACTTAATTGAGCAAGAAAAAACTCGGTCTGAACAGGGACAAAAAGGAGAAATCATCGCGAAACTAAACGCGTTGGTTGACCCTGTAATCATCGAGGCTCTCTATGGAGCCAGTCAGGCGGGAGTCAAAATCAAACTCAACATACGCGGCGTCTGTTGCCTGCGTCCAGGTGTTAAGGGGCTCAGTGAAAACATAACTGTCGTCTCGATTGTCGATCGATTCCTGGAGCATGCGAGAATCCTTTACTTCCGACATGGTGGAAGCCCTCAGGTCTACATTAGTAGCGCTGATTGGATGCCTAGAAATCTAGATCGACGCATCGAGCTTCTAATACCGATCCATGATCATCAGTGCGTGCAAAAGCTGACAGAGACTCTTCGATGCTATTTCAAAGACAATACCAACTGTTGGTTAATGCATCCCGATGGATCATATGCCCGCATTCAATCACGTGATGAGCGGTATCAATCACAACACAAACTTTACATCAATGCGCAAGAAGCAGCTTCTTCGGTAAAGAATGCAAAGTACCAGACATTCGAACCTCATCGGCCGAAAACGGAAAGCGGAGACTGATTGAACTCGCTGCAAGCTATCAAAGGATGGATCCAGGACGATAACTAGCGGCATCGGGATACCGCTCACATATTTTTTCAATCTTATCAACCACAACGGATACCTGAGACTGCGCATTCCCGGTGAAGAGCTTGGGATCTCCCATAGCATCTTTCAACGCAGATAAGTCCATGGGTATCCGGGGATCGTCTGCTAGTCGCTGAAGGAGATCATTTTCCTCCGATCCAGACTCTCGCATTTGCAGCGCGGAAGCAACAGCATGCTCCTTGATTGCTTCATGTGCTGCTTCGCGACCAACGCCTGCTTTAACTGCAGCCACCAGAATTTTCGTGGTACCTAAAAACGGCAAGTATCGACATAACTCGCGTTCGATCACAGCCGGATAGGCTCCGTACTGACTCAGTACCGTCAAGAAAGTTTCTAACTGCCCGTCAATTGCCAAAAATGAGTCAGGCAATGCCACGCGACGAACAACGCTGCAACTAACATCACCCTCATTCCATTGATCCCCCAGAAGCCCTCCAATCATCGACAAGTACCCTCTGAGTATCACGGTAAAACCATTGATACGCTCAGACGATCTTGCGTTCATCTTGTGTGGCATCGCCGAAGAGCCAACCTGCCCAGGCTGAAAGCCCTCCGTAGCCAACTCTGCCCCAGCCATTAATCGCAAAGTTCTCGCGAAATTTGCGGGGCCAGAAGAAATTTGAGTGAGAAGTGAAACGACCTCAAAATCGAATGAACGTGGATAAACCTGACCCACTGCGTCGAATGATCGATCAAATCCAAGTTCCCTTGCTACTCGCTGATCCAGAATATTTAGCTTTTTTACATCCCCCTGAAAAAGGTCTAGCATGTCTTGCTGAGACCCAACGGGTCCCTTGATCCCGCGCAGTGGTAAACGAGTAATCAACGCCTCCAATGACTCAAAGGCAAGCAATATCTCTTCTGCACAGTTAGCAAATCTCTTTCCAACGGTAGTTATCTGCGCCGGAACGTTGTGGCTTCGGCCGGCAATTGCCAACCCACCGTACTCAGCGGCTCGTTGACCCATCATTGCAAGGCTTGCAACCAAACGCTCCCGCACCAAATGAAGTGACGATAATATTTGGCACTGTTCCACGTTTTCTGTAAGATCGCGGGAAGTCATACCCTTATGAATATGCTCATGACCCGCGAGCGAATTGAATTCTTCGATTCTCGCTTTAACATCATGCTTGGTCACACGCTCTCGAGCATCAATGGAGCCAAGATCAACCTGCCCTGAAACCGCTCGGTACGCAGCAATTGCTTCCTCAGGAATCTCCACCCCGAGCTCTCGCTGCGTTTCCATCACAGCTATCCAAAATTTCCTCTCAAGGACAATCTTCTGCTCCGGCGACCAGATTTCAACCATTTGCTGGCTGGCGTACCGAGAAGCAAGGATATTGGGAAGCTGCGAAGGCACTCGAAAACTCCATGTTTGAAGAAAAAACGAGAAATAAAGCAAAAACAGGCAAGCTAGGTAAAGCAGGGCAGTGATGTTAGTTTTAGGAAACGATTTCTTAGCTTGACATCATCCCACCGCCTTTGGGATTCTCCCCACGAACCCTCATAAGTGAGGGATCTTCAATTAGCAGCAATGGCTGCCTCGGACACGCTCGTTACCTTACTGTGTGTTCGCAACTTCGCAATCATACAACGATACTTTCGCCTTTTAATTCCTCGGAATCCGCATGTTGATTCTCTCAGCCAAGCAATGGGCTAGCCATATCTCGCGATGCCTCCTTGTCATGTCCGCCCTCTTGACATCGACCGCTCATACGCACGCTCAAGAGAGTACTGCCGAGGAGCTAGGGGACGATGGAAAAGCGTACATTTCCGCGACTGATCTCCTGCCTGGCTCTGTCGCAGGGCTACTACGAATCCCGAACCTACCTGAACTTTCCAGTGGCTGGGAAAAGACGAATATTGGACAGCTCCTGCAGGACGAGGCGATGCAGCCTTACCTTGAGTCCCAGAAAGACAGGGCGATTGGCTACCTAGAAAACATCAGCAGTAAAGTTGGACTTAAGGCAAAGGACCTGCAGGATATCTCTTCGGGTGAAGTAGTCATTGGCTGGCTTCCGTTCGCCAAAGATACGCGGCGCCCATTCGCACTATGCATTGTTGCGGACATCAGAGGCAGGCAAGCAAATGCGGAGAAAGTAGGAGATAAGATCCACGAAGACCTCTTGAAGGCTGGATGGGAATCGTCCTCTTTAAAACATCGTGGACATGACATTCGCGTATACAACAACAAGCCCAAACCAGGGCAACTGAAGGTTGAGCAAATAGCGATCCTAATCGACAATGCTCGAATTATTGCGGCTGACCGCGATAGTGTCGTGACAGATATCCTCGATGCAATTGATGGTAAAACAACGATTACGCCAATCTCTCAAGAAGATGACTTTCAAATCGTCATGGGGCAATCACAAGAAGCAATCAACGCACCGATAAAAGCAAGCGGAGCGATGGTTTCAGGTGAGTGGTTTGCAAGACCATTTCAGATGGGTCGTATCATTCGCGAGTCCCTTGAAGTGGACCGTGGCAATGACGTTGACATTTTAAATTTACTGGAAAACCAAGGTTTCGATGCGATCAAGGCAGTTGGTGGCATTTTGGCAATCGCTGGTGATCCTTATGACATCTTGCATCGCGGTTACGTACTCGCCCCACCCGTAACAGATAAGCCGAGCAAGTACGAATTAGCTGCTCGAATGTTGCAATTCCCAAATGCTCCACTTTCAAGTATCCCTGCATGGGTTGACCAAGCCACTGCGAGTTTCAGTCGGATGAATGTCAAGATCGAAGAAGCATTCTGGGCGTCTGAGACATTGATTAACGAGGCGTTGGGAGATGACATTTTTCGTGACATCATCGACGGTATTCGGGACGACGAAGATGGACCACAGATCGATATCGCTAAAGACCTTCTACCGAATTTAGACAATCAGGTTGTTATCATTACCGACAATACGCTTCCGATCGACATTGGCTCAGAACGCATGCTGGTAGCGGTCAAAATTCGCGATGCGAAAACGATCAGAGAAGTCATTCGAAAAGCAATGGAAGTTGAACCTGATGCCAAGCAAGTCGAAGCCTTCGAAGGATCCGTCATTTGGCAAGTGGAACGAGGTGGTGGTGACGCCGACTTTGACGAAGACCTTTTTAATGATCTAGATTTAGGCTTTGAAGAAGAAGCCGTTGAAGAGGCTCCACCGCTGCTCGACAACTGGGCGATTGCTACTGTGGACCAAGGCCCCGGTTCAGAATCTCCCTACTTGATGTTTTCAAACAACGCTGATTTGATTGTTGAGGTTGCGAAAAGAATCAGTGAAGGAAAACCCGATGGACTTGCCGAACAAAAATCAATCCAGCGAGTGGTTGATGCTCACAAAGAGCTTGGCTGTAAAACGCCATCGCTTGACCGCTGCGTAAGGCTCAAACTAGCGTTAAGAGCAAAGTATGAGCTACTTAAAATGGGCAAGCTCAAGGAAAGCGGTTCCGTGCTCGCTTCGTTTTACAGGCGATTCTTGGAAACCGAAGGAGCCGAAGGAGCTGAACCGCCTGACGTTAGCAAACTGCCATCCCTTGAGGACATTCAGCAATACTTCCCAGATGGTGGTAGCTTCGTTGAGACCACAGAGAATGGCTGGTCGCTAACGAGCTTTCTACTGAAGTAAGTGCAAGCAGTATTCCAGATACAGGCGTTACAACAACCGTGACGCCTCTGTTTCCGTGCGATGTCTCGATCTCTCAGCCAAGCCAATAGGCAGTCACAAGTGCAGTGTCCTTAGACACTGCGGGGCAGGGTAGGGGGGCTATCATCAGCCCTGCTGTAGCATTTCTCGCACTACAGTCAAAACACGATTCTGAACGTCCTCCAGATCACCTTCTTGAAACGCACCCGCAGCTGCTTTGTGCCCGCCGCCCCCAAATTGCCGCGCGACCTCATTGCAATCTAGGTGGCACCGACTTCTGAAACTGAGCTTAAACCCTCCTCTCACTTGGCCAACAAAGATAACAGCAGCCTTGGCACCTGAGACACTAAGCGTTGCATTAACGACATCTTCTGTATCACTTGGCTCTGCACCAACAGCGGCAAAATCCTCTCTTCGAACATAAGTGTGCATTAAATCACCATCTAATTCTGCAACCGTCCGCGATAGAATCAAGCCACGCAATTTGAGTCGACCGAGAGTGTCTCTTTCATAAAGATCACCATAAACCTCACTGGGCACAACACCCACATCAACCAATCGAGCAATGACACGATAGGTTTCAGCGGTGACGCTCCCAAAGCGAAACCATCCGGTGTCTGTAGCGATCGCGGCGAACAGAGGCATCGCGGCAGCTCTCGTGAGCGAAACACCAAGAGCGTCTGCCGCCTGAACAACCAAATGCCCGGTCGCTTCTGCTTGGTAGTCCTTATACATCGTTGCGCCGAGATCGTCTTCGCCGACGTGATGATCCAAAACCATCTTGTCAGATCTCGACCCACGGATGACATCACCCATATCACCAAGCTGCGCCCAAGCACTTGTATCGAGAATCATAATGCAGTCAGCCGTGATGTCCTCTGGCTCAACCGTATCCCCCAACACCTCAATATTTCCTGCCGGGTCAAGGAACTGTAACGCAGACGGAGTGCGATGCGCATTGATAATACGAACATCCTTGCCAATCGCCCTAAGCACCTCGGCCATTCCTAACTCGCTCCCCAATGCGTCGCAATCAGGACGAATGTGGCTAACCAATACAAAAGATTGGTAATGCGAGATTTGATTGATAAAAGCTTTCCAATTAACCGCCATGAATAAAAACCCTTTATCTTTGGATGTAGCGAGTTCGCACAGCTCAACTACTAAGCTGATTCTGTTTTGAAGTGGTTGCGAACCGCAATGATGTCACGGTTCAACTGGTCAATTAATTGATCTTGGGACGCGAAACGCGTGACATCTCGCAAACGGGTCAAGAAGTCAACCTTCATCTGAACCCCATAAAGATCTCCGTGGTAGTCGAGTAGATGCACCTCTATCTTCCTACCGGTTTGATCATCAAACGTAGGATTAGGACCGATATGAATCGCGGCGCAATACAGCTTTCCACCAACGGATGCGGTTCCGCCATAAACCCCTATGGATGGAACTAAGGCATCTATCTGATTTAAATTCGCAGTGGGAAATCCTAGCTGACGACCTCGACTAGCACCAGCTATGACGGTTCCCTCAATCTGGTGCGGGCGGCTTAGCAACGCATTGGCTGCCTCCACCTTGCCTCCGCTCAGCAATTCCCTCACCCTCGAACTACTAATAATCAAATCATCATCTTCTGTCGGACTGATGATTTCGAGGTCAATTTGGTTCAGTTGGCACAACTTCGATAATGCGACTTGGTCTCCCTCACGATTCTTGCCAAAAAAGAAATTGGGACCTTCCACCATTGCGGAAGCAGACAGGCAGTCCACAACCAAGCTATTGAAGAATTGAGATGCTGAGAGCTGCAAAAAATCATGTGTTACTGGACAAATAAGTAGCTGCTCAATTCCATAGTCGCTCATCACCTCTGCCCGCCGCTCCATGGACATCAGACGTTTAGGAGCATTTCCACCTCTTAATAAAGTCGCGGGGTGTGGATCAAAACTCACGACCGACGCGGGACGGCTTGCATCACTGGCAAGTTGCTTAACTCGCTGAATTAGCGATGCATGCCCTCGATGCACACCGTCAAAGTTTCCGATCGTTAATACTCCCCCTTGCTGTATTTCACTTATCCACGGTAACCCCTCCGGCGATATTCTCCGCATCGCCATTTCATCGAATGAGCTGAGGTGGATGATTTCAGTCACGAGTTTGGAACAGGGAGTACGGGGCAAGGAGTATCGTATGAAACTGTGATTATTACCGAGGAAAGAGAACTTTCGTAGGGCACCGTTTATTGTCGTCTCCCGCGAAATAAATGCCTAGAAATTCTCCAGCTCCCTCATCACTCGCGACAAGTAATTGATCAAATCTGTCGATATTAAACTCGCGTAGCCATGCCTCTGAGCAGCTAGATCGCCCGTTCGCCCATGCACCCACACCCCAACTCTCGCGGCATCCCAAGGGCTCATCCCCTGACCGATCAGTGCAGTGATAATTCCCGTCAATACATCACCGCTCCCACCAGTAGCCATTCCGGGATTTCCCGTGTCGTTTGTCCAGAGTAATCCATCAGCAATAACCACCGTGGGAGCTCCTTTTAGCACCCACACCGCTTGAGTCGATTGGGAGAGGAGCTCAGCAACGCGAATCTGGCCACGCCGATCACCTGAAGAAACCCCCGTTAGGCGTTCCATTTCTTTCGGGTGGGGAGTCAAAACAATGGCACCAGCGGTATCAAGATAAGACTTTAAGTCGCCAGGCATTCTCGCTAACACATTCAGAGCATCAGCGTCTAATACCCGTAAAGGCTCAGAAAGAGAAATCATTTGCCTAACGGCCTCCTGAGCACCCTCGCTGTCAGACAATCCTGGCCCGCACCCAATCACATCGTATTGAGACGACAATTCCGCAAAAAAGTTGGCTGGCAAAGGTGCTAACCGACCTTCCTTGTCGTCTTTCAATGGAATGGTCATGTAAGCGGGATGATATCCCGCGACCGTGTCCAGACACGCAGAAGGAGTCGCAACCGTTACTAACCCCGCTCCGCTACGCAAGGCTGCCATAGCGGACATCGCGATTGAACCCGCCATACCACGAGAGCCACCGATAAACAAAAGACGGCCGAAATTTCCTTTGTGCGAATCGAGTTCACGTCGACTTAGCGTGGCCGGAGGTACAGGATCCATCGATTCGATTAGCCTTTGGAAAGAACCGGTCATAAATAACCTGCCTAAGTACGCAGGCTGCGTTCCAGTTGAATGAGTTGATTCGCAACGAGACCGGCCAGATACCCCCCCTTGAAACCACTATCAATATTAACAACTGAAACGTTAGATGCACACGTATTTAACATTGAAAGCAGAGCACTCAAGCCACCGAAGTTGGCTCCATATCCAACGCTAGTTGGCACCGCAAAAATGGGAACTGATAGGTAACCACCTATCACCGCAGGCAACGCGCCTTCCATGCCCGCAGCGACCACTAAAACAGATGCCTTTCGTAGCTCAGGCAGTGCCGTAATTAATCGCTGTGGACCCGCGACGCCAATATCCTCGAACCTCCTCTGCGGGATCCCCATCCAGCAAAGCGTCTCGGAAACCTCTTCCGCCACACATCGATCGGTACTACCAGCCGTCACGACTGCTGCATGGATCTGTTTATCAGCGTCTTCAGGAGATAGCAGTTGAACCTTTTCTGCTAAGCGCTGCTCGATTCGCAAAGTTCGAGCAAACGAATTGTAATGGGCCAGCGGAAAGACCTCCAAAAGTGTTTCTGCTGCTGTGTGATTCACCCTTGTTACGAGTGCATTCTGCCCCGCATCGAGCTGGGATTGAATGATTCTAGAGATTAGATCTGGATCTTTGCCCTCTCCGTAAATTACCTCCCCAAACCCACACCGTGACTTACGCCCCAAATCCACATTTGCCCCCGGGGTTGAAAAAACACTCTGCTCAGAAGAGATTCGCTCTTCAACTTCAAAGCTTTTGCCATCAGCGGCCTGTTTTTTTGGGGTACTTGTGCAGATCGACGAGGATTGGGAATCTGTCCCTAGATCCTGAATCGCATCGATCAAATCCGAGATCGACATCTCACCAGCTAGGACTTGTGAAAATAATTTTGCAAGAGCAGGGGAGGGGAGTGTCATAATGGGTTGCGGTCGAGTGGAATCAGTCTTCAAATCAAGGTACCTACAGATTGCATCTCCCAAACTCCATGGACAACTCCCTTATGAAAAGCTGCGTTTTGGCATACTCGGGCGGTCTAGACACCTCGGTCATCCTTGGCTGGTTACAAGATCAGGGCTATGAAGTCCACGCGGTTTACGTCGACCTCGGACAACCCTGTGAAGACCGTGAAGCAATCATGGAAAAAGCGAGGAACGGAGGTGCGGTTTCATCTCGCATCATTGACGCTAGAGAAGAAATGTGCCGTGACTTCGCTTTCCCAGTCCTAGCATGGCAGGCAAAGTACGAACAAATATATCTGCTCGGCACGTCGATCGCGCGACCCCTTATCAGTAAAGTCTGTTTGCAAGTGGCAAAAGAGGTCGGTGCCACCGCCTACGCTCATGGTGCAACGGGGAAGGGTAACGATCAATGTCGATTCCAACTAGCAGCGGAAGCCCTCGACCCAACCATTGAAATCATTGCCCCGTGGCGGATTAAAGAATTTCGTGAGGCGTTTCCGGGAAGAACCGAACTCATTAACTACTGCAACAGCAAGAACATTCCAGTCAAGGCTTCAGCGGCAAAACCTTACAGTAGTGACGAAAACGTTTTGCACATTAGCTACGAAGCAGGCGAACTAGAAGAACTAGATGTTAATGGTGTTGAGCTAGTAGATTTCGGCATGGGAGTCAGCCCGCAGGAAGCTCCGGATGCGAGTGAATCGGTAACAATTGGATTTGAATCCGGCGTTCCCACCAGCCTCAATGGGTCAAAACTGAATGCACTCGAAATGGTGGAGAGCCTCAATCAAATCGCAGGACGTAATGGTATCGGCCGCATTGACATGGTTGAAAATCGCTTCGTGGGAATGAAGAGTCGGGGAGTTTATGAGTCACCAGGTATGACGGTTCTCTACGACGCTCTGATGTACGTGGAGCAATTAACGATGGATCGAGACCTGTGCCACCTCAGAGATCGACTCGCCCCTGAAGTTGCTGAGATGGTTTATTATGGCTTCTGGTATACACCCAAAATGGATTCATTGCTCGCTTTCATTAATGAAGCACAAAAACCTGTCACAGGCGAAGTAACCCTTAAGCTCTACAAAGGCAATATTTCGGTTGATAAGCGAAGTAGCCCGAATAGCCTTTACGACGCAGAAATTGCAACCATGGAAGGCGGCGGTTCGTACAACCAAGACGACGCAGAAGGGTTCCTTCGCATCCAAGGACTGCCATCACGCGTTCAGGGCACGGTGACTCCAAGAAAGTACTAAACATCGCCTCGCGATTTCATTAGGTTTTCATTCAAATGCCCTGCTGCCCACCCTAGGTTGCAGGGCATTGTCGTGCCTGCTGCCGCGTGACCTTCAGATAAAAAAGCAAGAACATGAAAACGGTCATCCAAAGAGTAAAATCCGCTAGTGTCACTGTGGACGGAGAAACGATAGGCGCTATCGATCACGGCCTTCTCGTCTTACTGGGTGTTGAGCATGGAGATACCGATCTGGAGGTTCAATGGCTTACTGAGAAAATTTCGCAATTGCGAATATTTGACGACCACAACGGAAAGATGAACCTATCAGTCCTAGATGTAAAGGGCTCTATCCTTATCGTGAGTCAATTCACACTACTAGCGGATTGCCGGCGCGGCCGAAGACCTGCCTTTACCAATGCTGCAGACCCTAAACTTGCGAACCAGCTCTATCAAAACTTCATTGAGAGCATCGGAAAACTCGAGATCACCACCCAATCCGGCAGATTCGCTGCTGACATGCAAGTATCACTCATCAACGATGGTCCCGTCACGCTTTTGGTTGATCGCGAACCTAGTGGCTGAGCAGGTTAAACCTGCAGTGACTTAACGTGTGATCCATCGCTGCACTTCGTCAAAGTCAAAATATGGCTGGGCGATGTACGTCGACTCCTGTCGACTCCGTTCCTTGATCCTGTCAACGATCGCCCCGTCCTCCCAGGCCAAGGCGAGAAGCAGCATCAACTTGCCATAGACAGACACGTTTGCAAGGGTGTCGCCACCAAAAAACTTCAGTGCCGTTCCAAATGATTTCTTAAAGCGGATACCCCCGCTTGTATCCACGCTCCAGATCTCATCCATCACGAGATGTACCATGAAACCTAAGACAACGGCCAGTGATTTATACACTCGCAATGCGTCACTTTGACATGGCATCACCAGGTAAGCGATCAGACCGGCTACAGCAGCAGCAGGAACACTGTGCCACATTCCACGGTGAACCGTGTATCGCTTGAAAAACTCTACCGCAACAAAACGAATTGCGATGTATAGCAGCATCGACGCGACCGCCATGTCTTCTGCCGTAAATCCAAGATCTCGAAATCGATGGATCATCAAAATCGGAACTACTGCAGAGATAAAAAGGCTCGTTTCCCGTAGAGGTATACCAGAGTCACTATCTAGATCTGGAAGCATACCGCTGACAGAACACAGGCCCGCAGCCACAATTCCACTCTCAATTGACATGGATTGCGAAGAAACACCCCAATACCCGTAGGCAAGGCCAACGATCGTGCTGCCGGTGATATGAGACTTGAAGTCGGCCACGGGTGCCAAGCAAAAAGAAGAAACTAAAATCGATGAAGCACAAGCCGCGAAGGACAGCTAATCGAGACAGCAAAACCACTGCTGTTTATATGTTAAAACAACTTGGCAATCGATGTGGAGAGGAATCGGGAGACCAAATCAAAGCGCTGTTTTGATAGCAAATAAAAACAACGCAGTTATCCACGGCATTGGAACCACTCAGCCGCGAATTACCACAGACGATTTAAAATCATCCGAGGGGAGTGCGAAAATCAAAAAGTGCCAAAAACACGGGGCTATCGCAACATTGAATACAACATAAGAGGCATTATCGGACGTTAGAGAAGTGCGATTGTGATGGTGCTTTACAGCCAAAAATGCGATTAACTAAAAAGCTACTGATTGCAGAACTCACGAAGCAAAACTCTCGGGAGACTCAACGAAGACTCCGATTTTGCGAAACTTGTCATAGCGTTCCGCCACCAACTCATCAGGGCTCTTTTTTTCCAATGCGGTGAGGGTCTTTGACAAGTATGTCTTCATTCGTGAGGCCATCTGATGATGATCACGGTGAGCACCACCAAGAGGTTCCTCGAGAACATCGTCAACCACACCAAGACGAGAGAGATCCGCGCTGGTGAACCTAAGTGACTCCGCAGCTTTGGGCGCATACTCGTGACTCTTCCAAAGAATACCGGCACAGCCTTCTGGACTGATAACGCTATAGTAAGCATGCTGCAGGACTGCCACACGGTCACCGACACCAATCCCCAGTGCTCCACCAGAACCGCCTTCGCCGATCACCACGCAAATCACCGGGATTCTGAGCCGACTCATTTTAAACATACTCTCAGCGATCACCTGCGCCTGACCACGTTCTTCAGCACCAACTCCTGGATAGGCTCCCGGAGTATCAATAAAACAGATAAGAGGCAACTGATACTTCTCAGCCAATCGCATCTTGATCATCGCCTTCCGATAGCCTTCAGGATGAGCGCACCCGAAATGACAAGCTGCACGCTCCTTGTAGGTTCTACCTTTTTGATGCCCCAGAACCATAACCTTGAAGCGATCAATCTTCGCAAAGCCCGAAAGCATCGCGCGATCGTCTCCAAAGTGCTTATCCCCGTGCAATTCAACGAATTCGTCAAAAGCCAGATTTAAATAATCTTTGGTGTAAGGTCGATTCTTATGGCGAGCAACCTGGACGGTCTGCCATGGATTGAGTGAACCGTAGGTATCTCTCAATTGCTGTACTAACTCCAACCTTAGCGAACGAATCTCTGCCTCAATTTCATTCGTCCTCTCGGTCTGCCTTTCTAATTCCTGAATCCGACCTTCGAGCTCTGCGATTTGAACTTCGAAATCTAGACCTGGTCCATTACTCATGTTTCGCTCTCTATTTTAACTGCTATGGGGTCAACCCAGCATTATTCCAAAGATTCGTCACGCAATCATTCATCGCCTAAATCAGTAGACTGCCCACCCTTCCGAATCATATCGTCCGCACCTTTGATACCCGGCATATTTTCGAACACGCTGATCTCTGGCTTGCGAGGTCTCTTTCTGAAAATTTCAATGCCTCGATATGCCTTCAGGAATTCCCACATGGATGGCGGTCGACTATCGGGTTTTTTAGCCATCATCGACTTCACCAAGTCAGCGAAATCCTTAGTGACATTGTCATTGTGAACAATTGGACTAGGTATCGACGCCGAGAGATGCTTGTTCAATAAGTCATTTGGATTGTCTCCTGTGTACGGAGGCTTTCCCGTACACAGTTCATAAAGCACACACCCAAATGCATAGACATCCGTTCTTTCATCGCAAACCTTTTTGCGTATTTGTTCAGGTGCCATGTAACTGCGAGTTCCTTTCGCAACCTTAACATTGTGAAACAATTTCGCGAGACCCGTCTTTTTCCTCTGTGCAATTGTGAAGTCAATTAGTTTTACAGTGCCATCGCTACTGACAAGAAAGTTGTCTGGCTTCACGTCCAGATGAATCCAATTCTTCGTGTGCATGTAATAAAGACCTTCCGCGGACTGCTCGACGATTTTATCGAGCATAAAGGCCAGCGACTCAGGTCCCCTTCGCAAAGCCTGCTTCATGTTCAATTCGCTGAAGAGCTCTAGAACCAGCATTGGGCGTGACGCCTCTTCACGGTATTCCAAAATCTTGACAACACGCGGACTGCTTAGATCCTTCGCAACGTTGTACTCATGCTTCAGCAACGCAATCTCTGCTTTATTGCCGGATAGCGATTGCTTGAGCACTTTGAGTGCAAAACGCTCTTGGCTTGATTCGTGGATTGCTTCCCAGACCTCGGCTGTACTGCCGACACGGATCAGACGGGTCAGGCGATAGGGTCCCAAAAAGTCGCGAGTCTTCGTCATATTTAACTTGAGGGTCCAAAGTCACTAATAAATAAACGCCAGCATTCTAGCTTCACTCCGATTACTAGCCCTATCATAGTTAAAGTAACTGGAACCTCGGTAGTCCACCCAAAATCGTGGTCAACAGGGAATCGGGGAAAGCACATGTTCCAAGGAGTGTTTGAGTGTTTTTTATGCACAACACTGCCCTCCCCCGACGTCAAAAAGCCGCTGAAACACTCAAAATGCAGCTAAGATTCAAGTAGTTTGACGTACAAACTGCGAATCTCACGAGTCATAACTTGATGTCGAAACCGATCAGCAAACCGCCTCCTTCCCTCAGCACCCAACGCCTGCCGGTATGATGCATCCTCGACCAACTTCTCAATGGCATCGGAAAGACGCTCAATATCGCCCGCCGGTACGAGAAGCCCGGTAATCTCATCAAGCACCACCTCGCGGGCTCCATCAATGTCGTAGCTAACCGCAGGTACGCCGGAAATCAAGGCTTGGGGCAAAGCACGCGCAAGACCCTCGCGATAAGACGCATGTGCCAAGACATCCATCGCCGCAATTAATTTGGGAACTTCACTAGGAGCCACCAGGCCAGTGAAACAAAAATACTCCTCAAGCCCCAGGTCTTTAATTTGACGATCTAGTTGATCGCGAAGTAATCCATCGCCAACAAACAAAAAACGGACATTGGGATATTTCGAAACGACCCGCTTCGCGGATCTTATCATGTCTTCGTGACCTTTGAGATGAAACAATCTCGCTATCTTACCAATGACAACATGCTCGTCACTAATCCCAAAATCTGCACGTATTCGTGATCGAAACGAACCTGATGTCAGAAACGGCTCTACATCCATGCCACTATAAATCGTCGAAAATTTTTCCTCTTTCGCCACGTTCGCATTGACCATGCGCTGCGTCATCGCATCAGCGACAGAAATAATATGGTGACACCTTTTAGCCGCCCACTTTTCGGCCAGCTGAAAAAGCTTTCTTGCAAAGTGTGGTTGATACTCGTGGAACGGAGCGCCGTGTACGGTATGAACAATCGCGGGAACTCCTAGGTTCCATGCTGCAGCTCGTCCCAAAATGCCTGCTTTGGCACTATGTGTGTGCACTACGTCAGGTTTGAATTCACTAATCAACCTCCTTATCTGAAAGTAGGCCTGAGAATCTCGCAGGGGATTGATGGATCTTCGAAGTGAATCGACCATCGCTATCTCAATACCCAAATCTCCGTCAGTCCGACACAAAAGGTCGCCTTCCGGACCCAATGATGGGCCACTTATCAGCAATACTTCATCACCGTATTCGCGTTGCAGGTCAACACAGTTAAAGAGGGTATTTTCCTGCGCACCGCCTACAATCATCCTTGTAATTAAATGAGCAATGCGCATCGATCTCTTCTTTGAACTCCTACTCTATCTACCGAAGTTATGACTCTAGTCGAACGAGAAATAAGTAAGACAATGACCCACCCATCCTTCTAAGCATCGATACCATTACCAAATCAATACTTGGCAAAAAAAAAGCGTTCTGCCATGACAGAACGCTTTGATGATCGATAACCAAGCGGGCACCACTATGTGCCGAATTCAACTCGACGGTAGCCAAGTTGTTGCTGCAACCGGTTGACGATTGAAGTATGCATCTGACTGACTCTGGACTCAGAAAGATCGAGCGTCGCTCCAATTTCCTTCATCGTAAGTTCTTCATAGTAGTAAAGAATGATAATCAATCGCTCGTTACGGTTCAGGCCTTTGGTGACAAGCCGCATGAGATCATTCTTCTGAACCCTGCGTGTTGGATCTTCACCCTTCTTGTCTTCGAGAATATCAATTTCCCGAACATCCTTGTAGCTATCAGTTTCGTACCACTTTTTATTCAGCGACACCACACCGACAGCATTCGCGTCCGACTGCATCTTCTCGACTTCCTTGACCGGCATTTCCATGTGGTCAGCAAGTTCCTGCACCGTCGGTGGACGACCATGCTTCGTTTCCAGTGCCTTTCGTGCAACAGCCAACTTGCTCGCTTTACTCCGTACCAAGCGAGGAACCCAGTCCATTGTGCGAAGCTCGTCAAGCATCGCTCCGCGAATACGTGGGACGCAGTAAGTCTCAAATTTGACGCCCCGGTCCATGTCGAAGGCATCAATCGCATCCATGAGCCCAAAGATTCCAGCGCTAATCAAATCATCGAGGTCAACTCCATCTGGCAATCTCTGCCAAATTCGCTCGCCGTTGTACCGCACGAGTGGCATGTAACGCTCAACCAAGCGATTACGGAGACTCTCATAATTCGGCGATTCTTTATTGAGTTCCTTGAACTCGACCCAGACCTGCAGGATTTCATCGTCCGCCGTGGCTGTCGCTGCCATCCAATCCTCCGTGATAGTTTTTAAAACAGGCAACGTCTTGTCGCCTCATCGTCCGCTGGGCTTCTCAATGAGAAACCTCAACTCAAGCTGTCTCTAACCAGCATCCATGCTGCCTTTGTCAGCTCGAACCTCTCTGCCAATCATCTTCACCAACAACCAGTAGAAGAAAAGGACTGACATCGCTCACCGTTGATCTTTTATCAAGTTTGGATATGACAAATTCACGATCCAAAACAAGGTCAAACTTCGCACCTCTAAGATTTAACATCATCAGGCGTCATCCCCTCGGGGGACAGCCGTCTGCAACGTTTTGACTCGATCTAAATCTCACAAGGTTTTGAATAACTTCTTCGCCTCGTGATCCACAATACGAAAAAGCGGGAAAAATAAGTTTCCCAGTCGGGACAACACGATTTTCTTCAATAAGATTCAAGTTACTTTGGAAGAAAACGAGCTGCTCCTACTCATGTAATCGGCTCCGATATATTCATTCCTTAATAAACTTTCAACTTCTGCAGGTGATAAGTCGGTTATTTTCACTTTCGTCATCGATAGATCTTCTTGTTTAAGACCGCCACAAATAATGCAGAGAATGCGATTAACCTGTAGCAGGTCTTGAACCAAAGAACCTCGGCGATACGGCACCCTGCCCTGCCCTAATTGCTACCCGCCAAACCTTGAGTGGCACTTGTCTTCTTGCTCCACAACCAACTTTCAAAAGTGCAGTTCCCACCTAGCATCTAAATATCCGCCACACTACTCAAAGTCGCACCTCGCAGACTCACTCAACAACTTCAGGATCACCCAGCGGCTGCAAGGACCTCCTGACTGATGAGACCATGCGACTCTACTCTTGTTTGATCTGATATTTCACCAAAGGAGAGCACCCTTATTTCCGGGAATGTTGCTGCGACCATTCTCTGTAAGCACAAGCGAATTTTTGGAGCAACAAGCAACACGGGTGTCCTTCCAGCAGGAAAGTCTCTTTGTATCGTCTCCCGAATCAAACTTGTTAGGTGCTCCACTTTCGCTGGACTCCAATTGATGGCAGTCCCAAATCCTGAGCTATCCATACCCTGTGCCAGCTGCATCTCAATCGCTGGATCCAAGGTGAGAACATGAATCATTCCCGAATCATCCCGATACCGAGCACTAATGGTGCGAGACAGCCTTTGCCGCACCTGCTCCACCAATCTTTCAGGGTCTTTCGTGTAGGTTGACGCATCCCCCAGCGTCTCGAGGATTAATTCCATCTGTCTGATTGGAACGTCTTCCCTTAGCAAAAGGTGCAAGACATGCTGAACCTCACTGACTTTCATAAGATCCGGCAACAATTCGTCCACAACCATGGGTGACGCCAAACGAACCTCATCCAAGAGATGCTTTGTTGCATCTCGCGACAGCAGCTCATCTGCGTGTCTTTTTGCAGTCTGCTCCAATTCAGAAACGAGAACTTCGATCGGTTCCTGAATTGAGTAGCCGAAAATGGCTGCTTGCTCCCTCTGATCACTGTCAATCCACACGCCCCCATGCGTTCCGTCAAAGCGGCGATAAATCTCGCCTTCTAGATGACCAGTCACAATTCCTAATTCTACAGCCAACACTGAGTCAGTATGCAGACGACTTTTACAAACCACGTTGCCATGTATTCTGATGACATACTCATAGTCTCCAAGCAACCGATCATCTCGCACTCTTACCTTTGGCAAAATGATCCCAAGGTCTGCCGCAATCGCCTGCCGCACCGACGTGATTCTTTCCATCAAATCACCACCTCGCGTTGGATCAGCTAGGTCAAGTAATCCAATCCCAATCGATATTTCCATCGGGTCAATTACGAGAAAATCCTCAATACGTGATACCTTTGAAGAGTTTTTCTGTTCTTCAACCGCTGTGGCCCTCGCCAGCTCCTCATCATTGATTCGCCTCTGTTGTCTCGACAAAATCAACGCTAGCCCAACACATCCACTACCCAACGTTGCAACAGGAACCGCAGGAAGATTCGTGAGGATAAGAAGCAACAAAAACCCACCTGCGATGGACAATGCCTTGGTATTACTCAAGAGTTGCTGCAGCAAC
Organism: Rubripirellula sp.; assembly: GCA_049889895.1. Lineage (GTDB taxonomy): Bacteria > Planctomycetota > Planctomycetia > Pirellulales > Pirellulaceae > Rubripirellula. The sequence goes on along the minus strand of JBMHCO010000138.1, from coordinate 146,076 downwards.
TGAACTGGCAAATCACTCCGCCTACTACTTCGGGTGACCAAAAAACCAGCCGCAAGTGAGATCAACAGTGCTGGGATTTGGCTTACCAAACCATCACCGATCGTAAGCTTTGTAAAGGTTGTTGCTGCTGTTCCGAACGACATGCCAAGATGCGCAACTCCGACGTAGAGTCCCCCCAAAATATTCACAATCGTGATGATTATGGCCGCAATTGCATCACCTCGGACAAACTTACTAGCACCATCCATGGTTCCGTAAAAATCGGCCTGCTCGGAGATTTCTTCTCTCCTGCTCCTGGCCGTCTCCTCGTCAATCACGCCAGCGTTTAAATCAGAATCGATGGCCATCTGCCGACCGGGCATACCATCTAACGCAAAACGCGCCGCAACTTCACTGATCCTGCTTGCCCCCTTCGTGATAACAACAAACTGTATCACTATAAGAATGACGAAAATAATGACCCCAACTTCAAGCTGATCTCCAGCTACAAAAGTGCCAAAACTCTCAATCATATTACCCGCAGCACTAGCTCCTGCCCGATCTGCACCGGTCAATATCAATCGCGTCGTTGCGACATTCAAGACGAGTCGAGCAAGTGTGGTAGCGAGAAGCAATGTTGGGAAAACACTGAACTCTAATGGAGTGGAAACGTGTATCGTCGTTAGCAAAACCAATAGCGCCACAGCTATATTGCTAGCAAGTAGCAAATCCAAAATTGGCGTTGGCAGCGGCACCAGAATTACAAACAAGCAACCAATAATGGATACTGGCAAAATGAGATCGCGGTGGCGAATAATTGCTTGCATGGCCGACTTCCCAATGATGGATCGAGCTCATTGAGCTGATCATTTGAAACCGCAACCCTACAGAAATTCTCGCCAAGCGGTCTAGAGAAGAAAGGACACCGAAACAAACGAGAAGTGATCTTATTAGTCCCCTGCCCTACCCTTCCGATTGCTGAGTTCAAGAACACACCCCACCCCCCATCCGCTACCTCGGGCTTCGAAACAGGAAGACAGAATCTGTTCAATCTAAGCATCGCTTCAGCGACTCGAGGATCTTTGAATCCTGCAAAAAAGGATCATTGCTAGCTTTCTGATACTCACGGAGTCCTTGAGCCAATCGTCGTGTGATATCGCGAGTATTTGGTCTCTGGTAATAGTTGTGCAACTCATCGGGATCCTCATAGCTATCAAAAAGCCAGGGTCGATCCGTTACAGATAAAATGAGCTTGTATCGGGCATCTACTGCCGCGACCCACTCGGCACTCAAACCGGCATTACGAAGAAACACCATCTGATTAGGTGCGACTGGCTCGCCTCGAAATGCCTCCGAAAGATCTCTCCCCTCAAACTGTACTCCCGACTCATACCCCGCCAAACTCAGCAAAGTCGGGGTTATGTCCACGGTCGCAACAGGCTGATCATAAGCGCCAACGTCAAGACCACCCTTCGGGAAGCGAATTAGCAGGGGCACTCGCGCGGATCCCTCATAGGGATTTCCCTTATTCAATCGATCATGCTCGTAACACAAGTCTCCATGATCAGATGTGACCATAATTAGCGTATTCTGTTCGATGCCAGCGGTCCTGAGTGTGTCGAGCAATCGCCCAAAGTTATCGTCAAGACATTTAACCATCCCAAAATATTGACTCATCTGCTCACCACGAAACAAAGCGTGATTCTTTGGACCACCGAGCCACAGCGGCACTGGTAAGCCATCTACTCCATAAGTTCTCGGGGGTAGAAACCTTAAATGATCATACATCTGGGCGTAGGGAGCTCGGACTGTATTGGGGCCATGAGGATCCGGATAACTGACTACCAATAAAAAAGGTGAATCATCTCTGGCTTCAATGAACTCAATAGCTCGATTGGTAAGAAAATCAGTCGCATATGATTTTGCATCCGCTCGATCGACCGCGTAGCTTGGTCGCCCCTGACTATCTTTCGCAGCCACTTCACCGCCGAGAGCAGACAGACCTAGCTTTTTCCAATGTCCTCGGTTGAACATGTATTGAACGTGCTCAAACCCACCATTTCTCTCCGGAGCCCATTCTGGTTTACCACCTCCAGACAAATGCCATTTTCCGATAAAACCGGTTCGATACCCTTTATCGCGGAGCAGGCTAGCCAAGGTCGGAACGTTCTCGTTTAACACTTGATTGTTCGCCGAAACACCTGCCTGGTGTGGATACAGTCCACTTATCATCGATGCACGGCACGGAGAACAAACGGGTGATGTTGCATAAGCTCTGCTGCAGATCACCCCACCCGCGGCGATACTATCAAAGTGCGGAGTGTCGACAACAGTACCTGGCCCCCACATTTCCGCCTGTTCTTTTGGCATTAACTCTCGATAGCAACTAAGAGTTCGAAAGTTATGCTCATCGGTAACAACAAGCAGAATATTAGGCTCAACACTCTTGCCCAGTAAAAGATCGCCATCTGCAATCAGCGAGAGGGATAGAGCAATAATGAAGAAGTTGCGGAAATAACGAAGTTCCTCAATACTCTTCATGACTCCACCTTCCCCAAACACCAGCCAATCGCATTCAACAGCAACCTAGGTAACACATCTCCATCAAAATCTGTTGGATGCCCAAGCGATGTATAAAACGATCTTCCCCCATCATCTCGAACAAAAGTCCACGCAATTGGCTCGGCAGGATGCCCCATCACTTCACCAGTCAGCAAAACATTTGCCTTTTGGTTAATTGGTGAAACCTTATACAGCGAACCTCTCGACTTTGCTTCTTTCAAAGGCAATACCCCCTCAAGCAGCAATGGCGTGAGGTCCGTTTCTGGTGCAGACGGATTGATAGTAACGATCAAATCATTTGCATGGTGGTTTGTGTAATTCCCGCCAAAAACCACTTGATCAAAATCAGCCCAAACCGCGTGGCCGACAGGCGGCTGATCATTGCGCAAGGCAAATGCATGGTTTGCTGTGCGAATACCGATTACCGGCTTACCCGAGGCCACGTACTGCTTGATTGCTAAAAGCTGCTCCGCGGGAAGTGCGCGTCTACGGACGCTAATAACCAGAAGGTCAGCACTGACTATTGGGAGGTGGGAAATTAACGCGTTACGTTCGTCCTCCTTCGCAAAAACAAACTCCACTTCTTCATCAGAAAGATGCTCTTTCGCAAACCGCGGTAATGTTACCTCTGTGCTGTATTCTTTTTCTGCACAGAGGAAAACAATACGCGGTGCTCTTGATTCCTCAGCACTTGAATCTGAGCCAAAAGTGCCAGAAAAGATTATCAAGAAGACCAGCAAAAAATAACTTGTCACTCCCCACCTCGATTCAATATGAATGTCCACTGACTTTAAAAGACAGCATAATCGAAACGAGACCACGGAGGAGCATCAGTAAACTAAGAAGTTAACTGTTGGAGCCTCACTTAGCTGGCAGGTGTCGCAAAGCTAACACACCCTTTGTCCCGCGAATGGCATCAAGAGTTGGCTCATCAATACCACCATCCAAGTCGATGATCGTGTAAGCAATCTCTCCTCGAGATTTATTAAGCAAATCAGCAATATTTAATCCTGCATTTGCCAGAATTGTAGAGATCTGGCCGACCATATTCGGCACATTCGCATTTGCAATAGTAATGCGACTCCCTCCGTTGCGAGGCATCATGGCCTCAGGGAAGTTCACCGAATTCCGAACGGTTCCATCCTCGAGATAATCCCGCAGGCTATCAGCAACCATTACGGCACAATTCTCCTCTGCCTCATTGGTGCTAGCCCCAAGGTGAGGAAATGCCAAAACCTTTGGATGTTGCAACATTGATCCAGAGGGAAAATCACAGACGTAGGCATGTAGATGACTTGAATCCAATGCACTCACGACCGCGGCCTCATCGCAAATACCTCCGCGAGCAAGGTTCACAAGGATTCCACCTTTGGGCATCATTTTGATTCTTTCGGCGCTGACCAAGCCCTTGGTCGCATCGAGCAGCGGCACGTGCACGGAAACACAATCGCATTGGGAGAACAGATGATCGATACTTACGGCTTGCTGCACTCCGCTAGACAGTTGCCAAGCACTCTGAACCGAAATCAACGGATCATAACCGACGACCTTCATTCCAAGAGACAATGCCGCGTTAGCAACGCGGAGACCGATCGCTCCCAACCCGATTACACCAAGTGTCTTCGAAGGCAGTTCGGACCCGACAAAATTCTTTTTTCCAGACTCAACGGCGACACTGATTTCGGCATCTGATCCGTTCAAGCCTGACGCAAACTGCATTGCAGCGGGAACGTTACGGGATGCCATCAAAAGACCAGTCAAAACCAGTTCCTTCACAGCATTGGCATTAGCCCCCGGTGCATTGAATACCGGAACTCCCCGGTCGGTCATTGCCGCAACGGGAATATTGTTCACTCCTGCTCCGGCTCGCCCAATTGCCGCAACGCTATCAGGGATCTCCATGTCATGCATCTTGAACGAACGAACCATGATCGCGTCGGGATGATTAATCTCGGAGGCAACCTCGTAGTTTTCTCGCGGTAGACGCTGCAAGCCTTGTACAGAAATGTTGTTAAGTGTCAGGATTTTGTACATCAGTTCGGTTCAATACTTTGAATGAAGAAGAAAATATGATGCTGCGATTGACTACTAAAAAGCAAATGGTTCATTCATGCACTTGATCAATGCAAAAAAACAGATCTACGAACTATCAAGCGTTGACCAAGGAACCCTAGAAAAAACCTATGAATTTGCCGAAGCAAAATCTTTCATAAAACTCGCTAAGGCTTCAGCTCCCTCGAGAGGCATCGCGTTGTAGATACTCGCCCGAATGCCACCCACGCTACGATGTCCTTTAAGACTGTCAAGTCGATTGGAAGCAGCCTCAGAAATGAACTTGGCTTGCAATTCTTCACTCGGAAGATTGAAGGTCACATTCATTTTTGATCGACAATTAGCCTCCGCGTGACCACGATAAAAGCCGTTGCTCTTATCGATCTCGGCATAAAGCAGTTCCGCTTTGCGATGATTCAATTGCTCCACCGCTTCGAGACCACCAATGTCATCTCGCAGCCAATGTGCAATTTTACCCAGCATATAAACAGCAAACGTGGGCGGTGTATTCCACATCGAATCTGCTTCATCGTGATTACGGTAATTTAAGTAACCCGGAAGTGCATCGTCTCCCCGTTCCAGCAGATCCTTCCGAATCACAACAACGGTTACCCCAGCAGGCCCAGCATTTTTCTGTGCACAAGCATAAAGCAGACCATATTTGGAAATGTCTAATCTTCTGGACAGAAAATCACTCGATACATCGCATACCAAGGGAACCGATGAAGGACACTCTGGTTCATCACCAAACTGGACACCCTGAATGGTCTCGTTACTGCAGTAGTAGAGATACGCCGAATCAGCAGGAACATTCAACGATCCACCAACAGGCAGTCCGCTGTAATTACCATCCTTTCCGTCGAAGGCTACTGATACCTCGCCCTCTTTCTTGGCCTCTGCAATTGCTTTCTTGCTCCACGAACCGGTCACCAAATACTGGGCACTCTTACCGGTTCCCCTCAGAAGATTCGCTGGAATCATGGAGAACTGTAACGCTGAACCGCCCTGAAGGAAAAGAACCGAGTAATCTTCGGGAACGCCCATGAGTTCGCGGAGAGACGCCTCAGCATCAGTCGCAATTTCGGTGAAAATCTTGCTTCGATGACTGATTTCCATCACCGACGCACCCGCTCCCGGATAGCACAATAATTCGTCTCGCACGGATTCCAAAACAGAGACGGGAATGGTAGCGGGCCCTGCCGAGAAATTGAAAACGCGTTGCTCAATCGCATTGGCGGTCATCGTTTTGTGGTTCCCAAAAATACTGCAAAAGTGCGTGTGGAAATGGCGATCACCGAAAGTACGGTCGACCGTGATTAAACCTGATTGCGGATTGTAAGCATGTGACCGCAACTTCGGAAGGTTCCCAGTTCCCGTGATTCGTAAAGATTCTCCGACATCCGACCAATCGTCGGCCACCCAGCCTGAATATGCGAATGCATGATGCCATTGCTACCCCCACCGGAGAATGAAACGGGCCATCACAATTCCCCCTTTCGTATTTTTCATGCATAGCCGTTTGTGTTACCACGATGGCAAATTCAGTCAGAAAGTACCCCAGTTCATTCTAGATCAAACTCTTTGAGCCAAGCATTTACTTCGTTCGGAGACGGTAGCGATGAACTCTCCTCTTGCTCGCTGTTTTCTTCTTGCCGGACTACGAGACGATCAAATACACCCGGCGCCAATCGCACTCGCCCGGCCACCAAATGGTCTAACCAAGCCTCTGAATCGTACACCGTGGCTGAACGTCGTTTAGCTGACACCTGCAATCGGTGATCGCTTGACACAACGGCAAGCCTCTTGGGGGTTGCGCAAGCCGCAATCAACTCCTCAATTAGGTCATCAGCCTCGGGATAGCCAACCGCAAAGCGAATATCGACACCAAAACCAGAATATTGATGACCAGAAACAATCGGTGGATTAGCCGCGTCAAAGATCACAATCGTGAGCCGCCGCACCTGCTCAGGCAAATGATCTCTGAGTCGCCCTAGAAGCCGTTCCCGCTCCCTGTGCAACCATAGCGGATCAGCGCAACGTCCAGGCGGAGCCACGGGCGCAATGACGTTGTAACCATCGATCAACAGAACGCTTTGGCTAGGATCCAAACCACAAACCTCTGCAGTGAATCATCTTTGTTCTTTCTAAAGCTCTCTCCCCGATGCCCCCCAGTGCACAGGAAGGGCCCCCCAGTGCACAGCAAGGAATACCCAACCTTGCTGAAGTCACAAATCCTAAAGGAGGACTTCTTTGGGATAATCAACACGAAGCAAACACAAACCATGAGCCGGCGCAGTAGGTCCTGCTTTGGAGCGATCTTTCGCCACAAAAACTGACTGCAGCCACTCCTTGTCTCTCTTCCCACTGCCTACTTCAACCAGAGACCCAACAATATTGCGAACCATGTTATACAAAAAGCCATTCGCTTCGATTTCAACTGCAACCAATTCTCCATCGCAATCATCTTGCTGAGCCTGCCGAAGTATAGAACAGTCAAAAATGGTCCTGACTGTCGAGAGCCGCTCGGCACCGGCTGCTTGAAAACTTGCAAAGTCATGCTCACCGACAAATAGCTGTGCAGCGTCCTGCATTTGCCGAAAATCGATGGCTGTTTTCAGGCGCCAGCGATAACGTCGCTCAAACGGTGACACCACGCCACCGACTTGTAACTGGTAGCGATAACGCTTGCGAATGGCATCCCGAATTGCGTGAAATCCCTGCACGGACTCTACCGATTCGCGGATCGTGATATCTGCAGGAAGTTTCGTATTCAAGGCCAATCCGAGCTGCTGCGCGGAGCCTCTCCACGGCAAACGGCAACTAACAACTTGCCCCAAGGCATGCACACCCGTATCGGTTCGGCCACTTCCCACAACAGCCACCGAGGTTGAAGTAACCGCCTGAATGGCTTCCTGCAATTTCCCTTGGATCGTGGGCTTATTGGGCTGCACCTGCCAACCAAAATAGTTAGTGCCCTCATACGCGACCGTAAGTTTAAAGGCACGCAGGTAAGAATCCAAAACAATGGTCTCCGCCAAAACATTTCAAACCGGCAGAAACAAGGTCAGACGTAAAAACGCCATACTTGCTCTAGACTGACGTTCTTTGCAACAGCTCCGCGATTTGCACTGCGTTCGTAGCTGCACCTTTACGAAGATTGTCACTAACACACCAAAATGCCAAACCATTGGGGCAACTGATATCTTTTCGAATTCGTCCAACGAACACGTCGTCCTTACCCTCGCAATCTCGCGGCATCGGGTATTGGTGGGACGCAAGATCATCAACAACCGTGACGCCATCCGCTTCTGAGAACAATTGAATTGCTTCTTGCACCGTGAGTGGACGCTCGGTCTCAACTAAAATAGACTCGCTATGTCCGATGGTAACTGGAACACGAACGCAGGTAGGGCAGACCTGTATTTCGTCATCGCCCATGATCTTCCGTGTTTCGTAGACCATCTTCATCTCTTCACTGGTGTATCCTTCAAACTTGTTCGAACCAATCTGAGGAATCAAGTTAAAACCAATGGGATGCTGAAAGGTCTTCGGGGAGGCAGTGTTCCCTTCTAGTGCCTGCTGCACACTTTCAAAAAGCTCTTCGTTTCCAGCGGTTCCAGCCCCACTGGTCGCTTGATACGTGCTTACCACAACACGTTTTACTCTTGCTGCTCGATGCAGGGGCGACAGAGCGACGACCATCTGTGTCGTACTGCAATTGGGACTAGAAATAATACCGCGGTGATTGACGATTGCTTCTGGATTCACTTCCGGAATTATCAACGGCACCTCTGGATCCATCCGCCAGTAACCACTTTCGTCAACGACAACCGCACCGGCGGCAACCGCCCAGGGCGCAAATTCTTGGGATACTTCATCCGGCGTGCTGGCGATCACAAGATCCACACCCTCGAAGGCCTCGGGGCTCAACAACTCGACAGTCAGCGATTTACCGCCGACTTCAACAACGGCCCCTGCGGATCTCTGGGATGCGAGTAATTTGAGTGAGCGATAAGGCAGTTGTCGCTGAACAATCTGCTCTAGAACAATTCGACCAACAGCACCAGTAGCACCAACAAGAGCAATATTTTCGTACACAGCTTTCACACGGTTGAAATCTAGAAAATCATCCCCATCGACGGGTCCCCTCAGAACCTCAGGGGTTGAACATCATTACAGACTTCCACCAACTCGCAAGATCCTCTTATCGAGGAAAGAAATAACGCTTTCGCGAGGGAGCAGAGGTACAACTCACAAATCACCCTTGGATCCATGCCCAACCGTCTGTCGCAAGCCGCTACAGATTGTGGTCGACCCGACCCTAAATCGGCTCACTTCTTCATCTTCTCAATCGCTTCCGACAATCCCTTATCGACCAAACCGAGGCCACCACGACCACCGTCAAGCCGTGCTTGAACATCGTCATTGACGTCTTCGGCAGTGGACTCCCAAAAGTTCTTGATTTGTTCATCTCCTAATGGATCGTAGGATCGGAACAGACGAAAACCTACCCCTCGAGCAGGGTCATTCGTGAACCACCAAGGACTCTTCGGGAAATTTGGATCGTCCTCTTTCCAAACCTCATCGTCTGATGCCAACCTTGCCGCACTCCGCAACTGCTCGGCTTCCATTTCCCAACTGCCGCCTCGAGCGACGACAGGATAGGCCCACTCTGGCCAGACGACCATTTCCGCTGCTCGTATAGGCTGCTTGTCTACGTAGCGAGCATATCCGTCCTCGGTGTACTCATTGACGGTTAGTTCCGCAACATTGCCGTGCATGTCGTAGAGGCCAAATGGGTTCGGCTTTTTACCGCCCACCATTGGAGCCTCTAAACCGGAATTATCAAACGACCAAGCGTAGTCATCTATTTGATCCGCACTTGAACCAAAACTGTAGGCAGTCTGAGTTCCGCCTCGAGCTGCATACTCCCATTCTGCTTCCGTGGGAAGACGATACTGCTGCCCTGTAACTCGACTTAACCATTTAGTGTACTGCTGAGCCGAGTACTGCGTCATCGTCACCGCAGGCTGGTTATCTTCTTCACCATATTCAAAAGTAAATGTTGGATCGTAAAGCTCGGTTGGTGCAGTGATTGCATCAATACGATTTTCCTCGGTAACCTTCCGCTCGCCCTTGGATTCAAATTCTTTGAAGATGCCATACAAATACATATACGGCTTGTACTGAGCCCAAGTGATCTCTCGCTTTCCAACCCACATTGGCTCAGCAATCACCTTCACCTGCGGCCCTTCGTCTTCAGCCCGACCGACTTCATCAGCAGGACTTCCCATCACGAACGAGCCACCTGGAATAGGGATCATTTCCAAGGTCACATCGGTTCCAGGGATCGTCAATGTGTAAGGCACCATAAAACCATTAGCAACTTTCACACTTGGGCCGTCAGCTGGTTTCTCGGCCACTACACCGAGCTGTTTCCCGCTACCTATCGCAAGGGTTTCTGCATCAGCGACACCAACACAGAAAACGGCCGAGGACAAGGCAAGAAAAGCAATCACTCTATAAGTTTTCATTGGACTACCGGGGGAACCAATTTTTCAGTCGATAAACGTGGCAATATTTATAATCCATTTCTGTACACCCAAAGAGGATGAATCAGCCAAGAACCACTCTTCGGACAATGAGACAAGGAACCTCAAATGCTGAAAAAGGTATCTAGGCCTCTCCATTACCACGTGTGCTATTGTAGGAGCACGTTATTGATTTGTGGAGCCGATTCCCAACAACACTTCCAAATGAGCTGCGGATTTACTTCTTTCAACAAACAAACATATAAGAACCGATACGAACAGACACTCCTCGGTTTCCAAAAACAAGGCGAAGCAACGAAAGTGTCCACTCCGGCTGGAAAAAAATTGCCTCGCGGCCTCAAACTCCTCAAAGAAATCCTAGGAACTGGAAACGCGGCCCAATCCGGCGATCTTGTGACCGGAGTTGAAGGACCGATACCGCGGAATGCAGACTTTGTGTTGACCGTAGCCCCAATCGAGGTTCCTCCGAATACACTTCAATAGTGCGATGCAAACAATAGCTTGAACGAATTGAAATACTACTGCTGATTAATCTGATTCGGACGAGCACCCAAGACAACTGACAGTTCTATCGGCTCACCCATGCGATCCACCTCCACCTTGACTGTTGAACCAACAAGGGTGCTACCAATCACACGCATCAGATGAGCCATATTTTCAATCATCTCTCCGTTGACCGAGCGAATTCGATCACCAGAATTCATACCTGCAATCGCTGCGGGGGCATCAGCAGCAATCAAGTAATCAACCAACGCACCTCGCAAAAGAGGATCCTCGCTGGAGTCCGGATCGTATTCCACATCCTGGAGCCTTACTCCAAGCCAACCTCGCTCCACTCGCCCTTGTGATCGCAACTGCTCGTAAACTTGCCGAGCCACATTGCTTGGTATTGAAAAACTTACACCACGATAAGTATCTCCAACAATTGCTGTGTTGATTCCGATCAGATGCCCTCGCGCATTGACGAGCGGGCCGCCGCTATTGCCCGGGTTAACAGCAACATCACTCTGCATGAAATCCTGATACTGAGTGCTCGCCCTGACCATCCGATGCTTACCACTCAGAATCCCGAACGTGACCGTACGATCCAACCCGAAAGGACTACCCACAGCCCAAACTGGTGCCCCCACCTTGCTGCGATCGCTATCACCCCACTCGATCGGCAACAGATCTGAGGCATCAATCTTGATCAACGCTAAATCAGTCAGTGCATCTGAGCCAACTACCTGAGCCGACAACTGCCTGCCGTCGCTTAGGGTGACGGTTATTGATTCACCTCCAAGGATCACATGGCGATTGGTTAGCACATAACCATCACTATCAACCACGACACCACTACCTTGATCCGACGGCGGCATTCCACTCCCAAAGAATCGCTGAGCAAGGCTGTCACCCTCGGTAGTTGGACGTTCAACATCAATATGAGCAACACTTGGACCCACCGCAGAAGTCACCATCTGATAAGCATCGCTAAGAGCATCAAGAGACACATTATTCAATCCCTCACGCCCCGATTGATATTCGGCTCTCAATTCGCCGCGATGCCACGCATATCGCATTTCTTCCACAATCCGCGGAACCACGTACCTAGCCAAAAGTAGCATTACTGAAACGGTGGCCATTACCGTTAATGCATGCGTAAGTGAGTCCCGACGACGCTGAGGCTGCACCACCACCGCTGGCAACGACTGAACTCCCCTGCCCTTCCCCTCATCAGGATTATCCTCGACGTTGGAAGCATCTACACTTCCCCAACTCTCGGCAAGACTTGCCTTGGGTTGCTCAAGATATCCTGAAGAATCTATATCTTGATCCATTGAAGCTTTAACTCCCAACCAAGGTGGAACGATTGGGTTAGAGCACTTAAGGCTTACCCCTCACAAATCTGCCGTCTACTCTATTGTAAAGAGCAGGCCATCAACTTGTAGCTTTTTTCTAGGTCATGTAATTGAAACCAGCCGATGAGGCTGGGACAGCTTCACATTAGGGGAAATCTTGCAAAAATATCAGACTCAAGATCTTTAGCGGTGGGCCGTTTGACGTGAATCCACCAGTCAATCTATCTTTTGACAAATTACCTGAACAATCGCTGAGATGGTTGATTACCCCCAAAACGACAACCGTTACAGTGTTCATGTGAAATCATTCTCAGCATACAGAAAAAACACCATAAAACTTTCATTCCTATGACCCACTCCGCCCGTCAAAGTATCTACAACGAGTTAGCTTCTATTCGTTTGGTTGACCCCCACACGCATATCAATCCTCTGCAGCCAGCATCAACCACTCTCGCTGACCTTCTCGGCTACCATTACTACACAGAACTGGCTCATTCGGCTGGCATGCCAAAAAATCTTATCGAAGAGGAAGGGATCTCGCCTCGTGAAAAAGTTGGACGCCTCGTCGAGCATTTAGGACCGATCGAGAACACCGCTCAGTACGGTTGGCTGATCGATATTTGCCAGAAGTTTTTTGATCTTCAAGATGAACGTCTCGACGCTAACAACTGGGAAGCTGTTTACGATTCATCAGAAAGCAAGATGGCATCCGCCGATTGGGCGGACACCGTGCTCCACGAAAGCAACGTCGAATCCGTCTTCTTAACAAATGATTTTGATGATGCACTCAGCGGGTTCAACACTCAAACTTATATTCCATGCCTCAGAACCGACGACCTTGTTTTCCACCTCGGAAAAGAATCCACGCAACAGCGTCTTTCTCACTGTTCTGGGATCCAGCAAGATGGATCACTCACGAATTTACGCAACGCTCTAGAACAGCGATTTGATCACTTCACCGCCAATGGAGCTCGTGCATGTGCCATATCGCTACCACCCAACTTCGCACCTCAAGTCATTAGTGATGGACGTGCCACTACTGCACTATCTGATGTCCTTCAAAATGGCTTGAACGCCAGCCACGCCAATCAAGAAGCATTGTCCAATCAAATTTTCTGGACATTGGCTGAATTGTGTGATCATCATGGCCTTCCATTTGACCTAATGATCGGCGTGAATCGCGGGGTTTATCAGAATGGGGTGTTCCAAGGGCAAGATCTCTACGATAGCCGTGTCTCGCTGATTCAATACCGAGAACTCTTTAATGCGTTTCCCGACGTCAAGTTTCCTATCTCCGTTCTTGCGAGCGTGACGAACCAGGAGCTTGTTAGCTACGCATGGATCTTCCCAAACGTCATCACGAATGGTCATTGGTGGTACAGCAACACTCCTTCTTTCATCGCAAGAGACGCAGCCGCCAGACTGGAAGCGGTCCCTCAAACGAAGCAGATCGGCTACTACAGCGATGCATACAAACTAGAATTCGTTTTCCCGAAATTTGACATGTATCGACGCATCCTCGCTCACATCCTTGCGGAACAATTTGTCGGCCAAAATGGATGGAGTGAAGAACGCGCCGTTTCCTTGGGTCGTCGCGTTCTAAAGGACAATGTGGCAACAACTTTCCCGGCACCTAAAGCTACTGATAAACCGTAAAGAGGCGATTCAAGGTGAAGCCATTCCCAACCGATCCCTTACCTAGCCCTTCCGAGATCGCCGACCTGCAGATACAAGATGTGGAGCTAAGACTCACTAGCCCAATTGAGCTATCGGAAGATGAAATCCATCAGGACCTCTTGCAGGTCGGTGAAATCACTGGCGAATTGAACCGGACAGAAAAATTAGTCAGCGAGCCAACGGTCTCGCCGCCAACTAATCTAACCGTTGACCCGAATACTGGGGAATTTGTTTTTACCCAGTGTCCCGAGCCGCACCATCAAGCATCGGTGCACAACACCTCAGATTATCCTCGCATTGACTCATGATGCAACAAACGAACATACAAGCTAGCGTGAGGCTTTTTCTGCAATGATTCGGTTGATTGCATTGAGCATCGCAAGAATCGTACTTTCTACACTATCGGTGCTAACACCGACTCCGCGATAGCTTCTACCTTCGTGTTCCACTTCGAGGTTAACTTCGCCAATTGCGTCTCGACCAAGCGTCGCGCTCCGAACTCGGAAATCTTTACACACCACGTCAATACCAACGATTGTTTCGACGGCCCAGAAGGCTGCATCGATTGGCCCATCGCCTTGCTGAACAGATTCGGTGTATTCCGTATCTCCATGCTTCAATGTCAATTTGACGCTTGGATGATGGTCCTTTCCGCTGCGAACCTCGTAATCAACCAGACTCCACTGCTCCTCAACGGTTCCGCTAATTTGATGCTGGACGAGGGCGATAATGTCGCCGTCGTAAATCTCTTTTTTCTTGTCCGCCAAAATCTTAAATTGCTCAAAGACTCGCTGTAGTTGCTCGCTTGTGAGCGTGAAACCTAGTGTCTTTGCTCGATCCGCAAGCGCGGCTCGTCCGCTATGTTTACCAAGCACCAAATCAGTCTTAGAAAAACCAACCTCCTCGGGTCTCATGATCTCGTAGGTGCTACGTTCTTTTAGCATGCCGTCTTGATGGATACCGGACTCATGTGCAAACGCATTCTTTCCAACAATTGCTTTATTTCTCTGAACGTGAATTCCGGTTGTTTTGCAAACGAGGCGACTAGCAGGAACCAATCGGGTTGAATCAATGCGCGTCCCGCAGCGGTAATAGTCATTGCGAGTCTTCATCGCCATGACCACTTCCTCTAACGCAGCATTACCTGCTCTCTCCCCAATTCCATTGATCGTGCATTCGATTTGCCCAGCCCCCGCCGCGACCGCCGATAAGCTATTAGCAACCGCAAGTCCAAGATCATCGTGGCAATGAGTACTCAAGATCGCTCGATCAATATTAGGTACACGATCCCGCAACATCTTGAATCGATCAAAGATCTCAATTGGTGTCGCATAACCAACGGTATCAGGGATATTCACAGTTGTTGCACCTGCATCGATTGCAGCCTCAACAACGCGGCAAAGAAAATCGTATTCCGTTCGGCATGCATCCTCCGGAGAAAACTCTACATCATCA
The DNA here is from genome assembly GCA_049889895.1 of Rubripirellula sp. Taxonomy (GTDB): domain Bacteria; phylum Planctomycetota; class Planctomycetia; order Pirellulales; family Pirellulaceae; genus Rubripirellula. The sequence goes on along the minus strand of JBMHCO010000138.1, from coordinate 130,961 downwards.
CAGTAACTAGCTGCTCGTCTCACTCCAGCAACCGCACGCTCCAAGATTTCCTCTGGGGTCATCCTTAACTTGAATTCGCGGTGAATGGCGCTCGTCGCCAAAAATACATGGATTCGCGCCTGCGGCGCATGCTTCACAGCTTCCCAAGCAGCATCGATGTCCTTGTCGTTGCATCTTGCTAAACCGCAGATCGTTGAACCTCGAACCGTCTGCGCGATTTGCTTCACAGCCTCAAAATCCCCCGGTGAAGCAATCGGAAAACCAGCCTCAATGATGTCAACGCCCATCTCAGCAAGCAACTGAGCAACCTCTAGCTTCTCAGCCAAGTTCATGCTCGCACCAGGTGACTGCTCTCCGTCTCGCAAAGTCGTATCAAAAATTCTGATGTCTCGAATTTCGGCGTGACTTGCGTCTTCTGGATTTGCCTTTTCGTCAGTTGTGTCAGAATCAGCCATCTGGAGATCACCTTGTGCAATTTGGCCGATCATGACCAAAAATAAGTAAAAAAAAACCCGAGTCGCCTTATAGCGACTCGGGGTCGTTGCTTTTGGATTCTCTTGAACTCGAGATCTCAACAAACCCTCATCGCGAGCCGCGTCTAAGCGGTAGCAGCAGTTCGTTTAGCAGATGTCGTAGTACCATCTAAGCATGGTACGCACCAACTTGCCAAATCGTCAACGGTTTACACTTTATTTTTTAACCACCGATTCATGCAGGTTGCGTCAGACAGAACCACTCAGGATGGCAAACCTTGCCTTAACAGTGGCGATAGATCCCTCCTTAAATGCAATGGTATCACTTGTCCTTCCTCGACTAAAGCATGTAAGGCGTTTGCCAAGGCAGCTTGCTTGGCCACCACAATCCCCTGCTCTTGTGCGTACCGGTTGATTGCTTCGGCATGTTCTCCAAAGCCTTTTTTAAGCAACTTCGGAATCGACCGCTGTTTGCTATCAAAACCAACTGAAACCGCTAAGCCTGCATCGCTGTTAATCACGATCTCTGCCAACTCCATAATTGAGTGACTTGGAGAAGCTTGGGGCACCGACTTTTTTTGCCGATATCTCTGTGTGAATACCCCGCGATCACCCTCGGTCTCCCTCATTTCCTCCCGAAGTTCCTGATCTGTCATCATCAGATCTTTTTCATGCTTCCATCGCTGGACGAAGTAATCCACCACCGCCAAACCAAGGAGAACAAGAGTAACCTTCAGGCATACACCAGTGACGAACCCAACCAAGGCAACGGTCATTGTCTCCAAATTTGACTGCCATCCTGCTGACAGAACTGAAATGTCCTGCTGAATAGCGATCCAAGCGACAACTAAAACAACAAGCATCTTCAGCAAACCAAAAACCAGTCTCGCCGTTCCTGCAAATGAAACAATCTTCTGAAACCCATTTACCGGACTGATCTTACGAATATCGGGGCGAACTCTCTCTGGTAAAAAAAGCAATCCGGTCTGTCCAAAACTTGCTGCAACAATCGTCAGACACATCATCATTAGAATTGGGCCAACAATTTTAGCGTAACCTCCAACTACGCGGCTAAACATCATCCCCAACTGTTCGCTATCAAACGAAATGATTGAAACCGCTGCCAACGAATCGGCTAACCAACTCATTAATTGCTCTGAGATCGATGGCCCCAAAAACCATAAGCCAACGAAAGCCACAACCAAAGCCGATGACGACGTTAGATCATGACTCTTAGCACACCGCCCCTCAGCCTTAGCTCTCTGCCTGTGGCGTTCCGTTGCAGGATGTTTTTTTTCTCCGCTCATTTTGGCCACTAACTCTCAGACCTAGATCACCAAACTTCACTCAGACCTACAGCAGCCCGTGTTAACTCAGACTGGAACAACCAACCGGCAGATCCTAAGACCAACGCAAGACCAACCAGCAAGCCTAAGATGTTCAAGCTCAAGCCAATTGCGAGGATATTGATTTGGGGCAACGTTCGACTAACCACGCCCGTCAAGACATTTGCGAGTACCACAATGGTCACCACTGGCCCCGCTAATTTGATTCCAGCAACGACACCTCGCGACAACTGATTGACCAACAATTCCAAAATATCAGAATTCAATCCCACTGCCCCGACTGGCATACCATGATAACTATCCAATAAGGCAGCAATAATCAACCGATGGCCACCGGTGGCGAACATGAACGCACTTATAAAAACACCGACAAAGACCGCAATTAGAGGCATTGGCTGAGTGTCACCTGGGGCGGCTCCGCTACCAAGTTGCAACCCGCTGGCGTTTGATATCAACTCACCACCAAGCTGCAGTCCAGTCACAAGCAATTGAACTACTGAACCAATCAAGAGACCAACTATCCCCTCCTTGAATAAACTGACGATAAACGCCTCAATGCCCATAGCAGCAAGACCTAAGCGAGCAGCTTGGATTGGGTACACCGACGGTAATATCACCAGCGTGATCGCCAAGGGCAAAAAAATTTTAAAATGGCGAGGCAAAACGGATCCCATGGTCGGCATTGCAAATAGCACCATCGCTAGCCGCACGAAAACCATAAGCGCGAATAGTAATTGCTCAACATACCAGGCAGTGATGATTTCACTCACAGCGCACCTGCCGACAGAAACACCCCACGCGTAAATTCAACTATCCGATTAACCAACCAAGGAAACGACAACACCAGCACCAGTGCCATGACAACTAACTTTGGCACAAAGGCGACGGTCTGATCTTGGATCTGTGTCAATGCTTGAAGCAAGCCTACAATCAGTCCGACAATCAACCCAGCTACTAACATCGGAGCGGCCATCACAACCGCCGACATCAATGCGTAGCGACACAGGTCTACGACCGTGTTTGCGTCCATGAAACACCCGAACTCAACCAACAAGCGACCTAAAATATCGTGCCGAAGCTATCCATCAGCATCTGCACGACTAAACGCCATCCGTCGACCAAAACAAACAGCAACAACTTGAATGGCAATGAGACAACCTGAGGTGGAAGCATTAACATGCCCATCGAAATCGTCACACTTGCAACTACCAAATCAACAACTAAAAAGGGCAAAAAAATCTGAAACCCCATAAGGAAAGCGGTCTTTAACTCACTCAACAAAAATGCCGGAAGCAAGACGCGCATCGGCACTTCCTCGAATCCTTTTGGCCGTTGAACTTCTTGTCCCATGTAGTCGTAAAACAGATGAACATCATCATGATTCCCGGTCACGTCAATTTGCTTTGACATGAAACGACGAATCGGCACCACTCCAGCGGCATATGCGTCCTCTAGAGACATCGGCACTTCTTGGGATGTGTATGGCTCGATGGCATCTTTGTAAACAGAATTCCAAACAGGAGTCATGACGAACAAAGTCATAAACAAAGCAATGCTGGTCATGACCTGACCCGGCGGCAAAGCCTGTAAACCAATCGCCTGCTTTAGAATACCGAGCACGATTACAATTCTGACATAGCAAGTCGTCATCAGCAGGATTGCAGGCGCCATACTCAAGACGGTCAAAGCGATCAACGTTTGCACGCTCCCAGTTAGACCCTCTGGACTAACCCAAGCGTTTCTGCCCTCACCAAGAGCCTCAAGACTTAATCCTTCTGGCAGCACACTTTCCGCATTTGCATCTCTGCCAATTCGGGAAGACTCGGAAGCGTCGGCGCGGCCATCATTCTGAACCTCATTTGGTTCTGAGATCGAAAGCGACTGTTGGATAACCTCAGTGGCAATCGGTGTTTGAGCACTGCTAGACGCAGGTACTCCGACGCTCAACAAAATTGAAATACAAAGCCGATACCACATTCAACCACTACCGCTCCACTGACTGGTTCAACAATGGGAAAGGTAGAGAAAATGTCAACCAAAGTGAATGCGAGAAATCACAAAGGAATCACCGAGTGCCGATAAATCCACCAACGGTGTAGTTTCACGAACGTTTCCCGCGGCAGTCTGATGTCTTGTTGCGTGTAATCCAATACCGCACTGACCATTATCTCGACGGATACAACTGGTAAAGCATGAGGTAGACCATCACACCAGTTATCGAAACATACATCCAAATCGGATACGCGAATTTTACAACGCGTAGATGCTCTTCTATCCGATCTTTCATGGCCAAATAAATCGACCTCAGAGCGAAATATGGAACAGAAATGGCTAGAACCAAGTGAGAGGCGAGCAAAGCGTAATAGAAGTACCGCGCCCAAACAGGTGCCACATTTTCATCAGTTGGAAATCGCTGATTTGGTTCGCCTGTTACTAAGAACAATGCGACTTTGTGCAGCAAATAAAGTAGCAAGAAAAGTCCACTCACCGTTAACGCAGATAGCATTAATCGCTTATGTGCCTCTCGGTTTCCCTTACGAATCATTGCACGAGCAATGAGCAACAGAATGATAGCAAGTGTGTTCATTCCGGCGGTCACATGTGGGAGATTACCCGCCAGTAATTGCCAAGTCATCAAGTCTTCTCCGCTTCAAGGTAATCATTGATTTTTTGCTTCAGTTTCTCGAATTGTGCGGGCTCGGGCCAATTATAAAACCCTTCAATTTCCCCGGCAGGATCAACTAATACAAATCGCTCAGTGTGAAATTGCTTATTCACTGGTTGGCGATAAACCTCGGCACCAACTCGACGGATGTAATTCAAATCACCGGTCAAAAACAGCCACTGCTCTGCATCAGCGTTAAATCGTGCCGCGTACTCTCGCAACTGCTCTGGTGTATCATGTTCTGGATCGACGGAAATCGCCACGAACCGGACACCTTTGCCATCGAACTCTTCCTGAAGCTCTTTAACCTTCTGATTCTGCTGAACGCAGATACTTGGACAGGTACTGAAAAAGAAACTAACCACATATGGTGAACCTAGTAGATCATCACTCGAAACCAGTTCACCGCTTCTTTCTAGCAACTCGAAACGACTCAGCCAAGTTTCTGCATCAGGAGGATGGCTTACCTCGGGGTTCTCGATGCCCTCCACTTCCTCCTGTGTTAGCCCGTCAGCAGCAAGGTCATTCGAATAAACAACTTCCGCATCAGATGGCTCGATTGTCTTCGATGGCCCACCTAAAAACCTGATCAACAGGCCGAGAACGACACCGGTCATTAAAATCAGACTGACATGCGAGATCGTTTTCATTTTTGATTCTCCATCCGAAGATGCAAGACGCGGCTCTTATAATCAAACTAAACCAAACACTCGCTCAGTCTACTTGTGATCTTTTCTAGTCCCATCCAGATGACTAGATGACTCAGCTAATCAATGACCAAAACAAAGTAACAAGATCATGGTGGGCTCGAGATTCGGTGCCCCACCGACCAAAACATCACCAGAGCAACGTCGCAGTGACAACAGCGAGGACCAACGGCAAAACGAGCAAAGACTTTCGGAGCAGAGATCTAGCTATTTGATCATCGGGGCAACCCGCAAAACGAATCGATGCATTCAACATCGGCCAAGCAAACAACAGGGTTAGAAGCGTTGAGAAGATCGCTCCCATCACATTTGATCGCATCCAACAGAGCCCCACCGCGCAGGCGATCAAAATTAAAGACCCGACAACGCTCTGAATACCTGCGCTTCTCCCACTTGGGTCGACCGTGGTCGACATCTTGAAACCTGCCTGCTCGTACTGCTCGCGGTACATCCATGCAATTGCCATGAAATGTGGATATTGCCACGCCGCCAAAATCCCAAAAAGCAACCAACCAGTAAGGTCTGTCAATTGTCCCCCTGTTGCCGTGTAGCCAATCAGCATTGGCAAAGCCCCCGCCACAGCACCAAGGGTGGTGTTCCAAGATGTACGAGTTTTCATCGGCGTGTAGAACAACACGTACAAAAGCCATGTTGATGCGCCGACCGCTGCTGGCGCCAAGCCAAACTCTTTGAGGATCAAACCGCAACCTAAAATCCCGAGAAATCCTGCATAAAGGCTTCCGTGAAACCAATGCAACCTTCCGGATGAAATTGGACGTTTTGCAGTCCTGCTCATCTTGCCATCAATTTCTCGTTCCCAAATCTGATTAGCTGCCCCAGCACTAGCTGCTACTAACCCAGTACCGAGCAATAACAAAAACAGATCAATCAATTGCACGGGTTGCCCTGCCCCGATGAAAGCAGTAGCGAGAGTTGTGACTAAAATCATCACCACGATTCGGGGCTTGGTCAGCTCAATCAGGTCTCTGCAAAGCTGACTCAATGTGAAGCCCTCAGTATTTTCTGAGCAAGGAAAAGTGACATCGCTGGATATTTGCTCAGTAGTTCGCTCAGGCTGGAAAGTGAGGGGATGTTTGATTCCAATGTCACAGAGCTGCTCAGCCTGTGCTGCACTTTCTTTTGTATCACCAATGTAGACAGACTCCCGAGATACCGCATCTCGGTATTTTGCCTCCGCTTCGATCGTCAATGTATCAGTAGTCATCTTTCAGGAAAACGCTTTACTCGTCGAAACGACCGCGTTCTCGGTTTCCGTTAAGGATTTTGTGGTCGTGAATTGAATTAGTAGATGGCGAGTTCGCATTACTCGCAAAGCTAACATCGTTGAAATGGCCAGAATCAGTGAGCCAACTGCTACATGTGCCGTGACGATTGCTGAGTCCCAAAACCCCTTGGCTTGGATTAAATATTCAGCAGCTCCCGGAATTGAACGGATGAAACTCGCTCCCAAAATTCCCGGCCAGCCATAATTAACGACCCACGTGCCGATTCCGAGCGTCATCTGCAACGTCACTGATAGTAACAAGGCGAACACTGGGCGGAACAGTGTCAAATCGCCGCACCTACGAAACCCAACGAAAGCACAGACACTTAGAAGCCATAAAAACATGCCAACCGAAATATGCAGTGCAACGGTCAGGGTGAAATGAGCGGGTAATGCGTCCGGTAGAACGTGCCTGACCTTCGCACCAAGCAAAATCTGCGTGTAGCTCAATGCGAAAATTACTCCCGCCAAAAACAGGTGACGTTTGCCGATTTTTGTGGAGAAAATGTCCTCCCCCAACGATCTCCACCAGATTCGGCTTGTGATCACCGACATAGCGACACAAAGTGAAAAAAAAGCAGGACCAACGCAGCCATGAACCATTGCCAGGGTTCGATCGCTCAGAACAACACGCATTCCACCAAGCAAACCTTGGCAGATCACCATCAGCAAGAGACCAACCGACAAGGCTCGAACCCAGTTTCGCGGCTCATGGCGTAACGATGCAATCACAATCAGGATTGCCACAAACCCGACAAATGCGCCCAGAAGGCGATGCCCATGCTCGATAAATAGATCAAAGGGACCCAAAACCCAAGTATCAAGCGGATAAAGGAAAAGGTTGTAACCATAAGTACCTGGCCAATCCGGTACGGCCATCCCCGCATCGTAGGTCGTCACGAGACCACCGACCCAAATCAAAGGCCAAACCATGCACACCGCTAAAACGGACAAACGATGAGCGGTCCGCGCCGGCGGATTAGTCCCTTCCGTTAAATAGCTACTTGATGTCACCGCAATACGCCTCTTACTAACCGCACTTCCACCTATAGAATCGCTGACCAAAAATTCCTCCGATCACGGTTGCAATTGCCCAAATAGCGGCTAGGTACGTAACCCCACTGATCCCAATGGAGGTTGAAAAAAGATACGAAGACAGCAGTCCTGTCACCGCACCAGCTGACCGAAAATACTGCTCTGTTTTCATCGATCTTCTAACAACCACTACGCTTAAACCGACGTGTTCCCAACGATCTACTCAGATGTATTGAGTGAACGCAAAAAACTGACGAGGTCCCAAATCTGATCCTCAGTCAAACCTCTCCCGTCGCCCTCTTCAACAATCGCCACTCCCGGCATTGGAGTTCCCGCTATCCCATGATTGATCAGGTGAAATAGCCGTTCTGGATCATTACCTCCGCGCAATGCCCCTCCTCGAAGCTTCCTAGGTAGAATCGGACGCGGCTTATGGGCGCCTAAATCCCTAAATGGCTGCAGGGCCAATTGATCCTCTGGGGAGATCCCCAACTTTGTCGTGTATTCTTTGGTCCAATCGTCGTAATCCAAAGTCTCGATTCCACCCTCTCCTTCAGCACCGTGGCAACCGACACAGTTTGCCGTTTTGCTGTGGAACCATTTTCGACCTCGCTCCACAGAATCTGAGGTGTCTAAATCCTCGGGCTTTGAAGGAGCGTTAAGTTGGAAATTTTCAGCGTCTTGAGCAGACTCCCACTGCTGAACGACTCTCTGAACGGTATTAACAATGATGTCTGCATCATCACGATCCCCTTTGTAGACCAGCCGTTCCTCCGCAGGCAAAGGCTCGACCCCGTACCCCAAAACCGATACCGAGCCCATCAGTAATCTCCGCTCTACTTCACCGCGGACAGCTAGATAGATCACATAGTCGACCAAGGCATCGATATCTTCACCAGGCAAGAGCGAAAAAGACGGCATTCCTGTTCCGGGAAGTCCCCGCAACAAAACATTACGCAGATCCTCACGCCTTGGCTTCTCCGAACGTTCTGTCAGCTTCCATTTGAACACACCCGCGCGAAAGTCACGCGGATAAGGAAGCTGGAACTGACTCGCTGGCCCCTGCCCATCACCTGAGATTCCATGGCAGACCACGCAGTGCTCACGAAACAGGCCTAGATGTGTGCCATCTTTTTCACTGCTAACACTACCAGCCGCACGTCGCAGTGACTCAAGATCCACCAAGTCATTAGCAGGCAATAGCTCCACCGGCCAGGCAGGTTCGCTGGGGGTGCCAAAGAGAGCATGCATCACGTCAGCAACATCCGACTCCGCCTCGCGCATGCTGGCGGACTCTGACCTTGCCAAGGTCAGTGAGAATACTTGATTTGAGCTAAATCTCTCAATTTCCGAGTCACACCCCAACAAGCAGGCACATGCGACCGTGAAGCTGAAAAGGCTCAGGCGATTCACAAATTTATCCAATCTATTACATAGCAAGCGACTGACAGATCTCTCTGAAGAACCGTAAAAGACAGCCGTTGCTAACCTCGTAGCCAGACAAGTCCTGACGGGACTGATCCAATGGATAACGGCCAGCAAAAAGCTGGCCGTCCAAAATTACTCTTCAGTCAGGGGGCATGGCCTTTGGCCAGCTCACCCCTGCTTAATTACCAGAAAATGAGTCGGCGGGGATAACAACTGTTCCAAGATCATTCATTCCAGGCTTGATCTCAAACTCAAAGCGACTTCTGCTCCATTTATCTTCTTCGCCGTTGATTGATACATCACCGATACGAGCAGACTCATGGTTCACACGAAAAGTATGCTCACCAACAGGGATCCCTTTGATGACAATTTCGCCTTTCGCGTCACTCACAGCAGCAAATGGATGATCCAACACGAGCAGCAAAGCTTTCATCCACGGATGAATGTTACACCGAACTTCAACGATACCGGGCTCGCTGTCAGTGAGTTCCACCTTTACATCTTGGCTTGGCGGAATCATCGGATTTTTAGCAGCGTTGTTGAAAAACTGCAGGTTAGCGTTATGACCGACCGAATCGGAGTTCACGACCTTCAGAGTATCTCCAACCTGAGCAATCACCACATGCGGTTCGAATCGGCATGCATTGTTGTCTAGAGTAATTTCGTTCTTTGCTGGAGCGACCGGATCAATCTTGGAGCCACCTCGTCCGGTGTACAGCTGAACCACAACGTTCTTAATTCCCTTGGTTTCGGCATCAACAATTAACGATTCATCAACCAAACCTTGCTTACCGCAAAAAGCCACATCTGCGGTCACTTTGACTTCGCCCTGCTTCGGCGCGTCCCCGCCGTATTGGAAACGAATCTTCAAGTCACCGGTATCGGCTGCAGTGCCCACAATTGGAAAAAGCAGAATGCCCAGGGTCGCGGTCAGTTTGTGAATTGTCTTGTTCAAAGGACGCACTCCATAATTCTTGTCATTGTTGCCTACTCAGTATCCGACCTCGGAAGTTACACATCCAACAAGTCTATCGACCTAACTCTTGCACTCGACCCAGCAGGCGACTTAGTAAGCCGGTTCGTAAGACTCGACACCTACCTAGCTGATGATCGTTGTAAACAGACTTGCCGTAAGCAGTCCCGCGGATACCTTCTAAGAAGTGTAACCCCGTAGTCAATTATTTGGACCGGGTGCGGTGGAATTACACACGCCATTCCCCGTTATTTCTTTGATCCCACGGCGAAAACCAGAACATTGTCATGATGGTGCAAATAAAATTCGGCCGTGACTTCCCACAAATCCCCCCCAATGAGCCATCCCGGCAAACTCCACCAATACCGTTAGCACCTGCGATGCATCCACCTGAAACATTCGAGTCAAGCCTGTATTTTGCCCAAGCGGTATAAACCGCTTTGATTTACGGTACGAAGATTGCTGAATTGCCATACCGCTCACCGGGCTTAATAAGCAATCTCTGAGATGGCGGACACTTATGCCCCTTATGCGGTGTCGAGATCGTCGTCCAATGCTTACATTTCTCTTTAAATAGCAATCGATAACTCAGCAAATCTAACCAAACAAAACAGCAGCCGCCCGAACCGGCTGTCAAAACATATCAGGCCTAGGTTGAATTCATGAAGGTTTTAGTAATTGGAAATGGTGGCAGAGAACATGCACTGGCGTGGAAAATCTCTCAGAGTCCGCGAGTCACTAACGTCTATGTCGCACCAGGTAATGCTGGTACGGCGAAAGATGCAACGAACGTTCCGATCGCTGTTACGGATCAAGAAGGACTGCTTCGTTTCGCAAAAGAGAACGACATCGGCCTGACGGTTGTTGGCCCCGAGGCACCACTAGTCGATGGCCTAGTTGATCTCTTCGAAGCAGAAGGCTTGAAGGTTTTTGGGCCGTCTAAGGCTGCGGCAGAACTAGAAGGAAGCAAAGTATTCTGCAAGAACCTGCTCCACACAGCCAATATACCCACCGCAACCTACCAAAGCTTTCGAACTGCTGAGGAAGCTAGTCGCTACATCAAAGAACGTTACCCAGAACCAGAAGACTCAGCACAAGTAGTTGTAAAGGCTGACGGCCTTGCCGCCGGAAAAGGAGTGATTGTCTGTGACACACGATCAGAGGCACTCGAAGCGATTGATCGAATCGCGGCTCGCAAGGAGTTTGGAACTGCAGGTAACGAACTGATCATTGAAGAAAAGTTAATTGGCATGGAGGCCAGCGTCTTGGCAATTACCGATGGTGAAACCATCGTCACGCTTCCCGCGGCTCAAGACCATAAGCCGGCCTACGATGGTGACCTCGGTCCCAATACCGGCGGCATGGGAGCTTATTGCCCAACGCCCATTGTCTCTCCAGAAATGATGGAGAAAATTGAGGCAGAAGTATTGGTCCCTGTCGTCCACGCCATGAAACGGGCTCGTAGACCCTTTAAAGGCGTTCTGTACGCGGGACTCATGCTGACCTCTTCCGGTCCGAAGGTGCTCGAATTTAATGTGCGGTTTGGTGACCCAGAATGCCAGCCCCTTCTCATGCGACTCAAGACCGATATCGTTGATCTGCTTGAAGCGACTGCAGAGGGAAAACTTTCAGAGATCGAAACACTACAGTGGGACGAAAGACCCAGCATCTGTGTTGTCATGGCCAGCGAGGGCTACCCAGATAACTACGAAAAAGGGCGCGTCATCACAGGAATCGACTCGGCTGATGAACTTGAAAACGTAAAAGTATTTCACGCCGGCACTAGCCTTGAAAACAACGAGGTGGTTAATGACGGCGGCCGAGTTCTCGGCGTAACCGCGGTGGGAACAACCATCAGCACTGCAAAGCTTCAAGCCTATAAGGCAGTAAAAGAAATCCGTTGGCGCGGCGGTTGGTGCCGAAAAGATATCAGTGATAAGGCTTTAGATGTCCGCACTAACGACAGCGATAACTAATTGAATCATCAAACGACCTCAGGGGAATTGATTATACGGCTTGATGGCCGCGTTTCACTAACAATCACAAAGCGAGTGAGGTCGTCCCAGTTGTTCATTTGACGATTCACAAGAATAGTCAGATAAGGACCTTATCGCCGACGCATTGAAAGCAAGCGTCGGTGACCGGCTAAATCTTTGACAAATTTCAACTCGGCAAAAATCCCCGCTTTCTCGGCGATCGCCATAGCTGAATCAGCAATCATTGGGCTCATTTCCACAATACACCAACCGCCTGACATCAGGCGGTCACAGCACAGCTCGATGACTCGCTCAATAATCTCAGTACCCTTTGGGCCGGATACTAAAGCGGTCTTGGGTTCAAAATCTCGAACCGACCGATCCAGCTCGCTGTATTCATCCTCCGTAATGTAAGGCGGGTTACTACAGATGAGAGAAAAATCTTGAGGCTGCGACACCTCACTGAGCAAATCGGATTGAACAAATTCTGATCTTTCACTTACACCATGCTTCTCTGCATTCCATTTTGCAATTTGCAATGCATCGACACTGATGTCTGTTGCGACAATCTTTGAATGTGGGAGATGCTTAGCGAGCGTAATTGCTATGACACCGCTTCCGGTTCCCAAATCTGCGATCCACGGATTGGACTCGAATGAGCCCATTGCATTCGCGCAATCAATGGCCTCGACAATCAGATGCTCCGTCTCTGGTCTTGGTATCAGAGTCGCTTCACTGACACGAAATGAAAGCGAATAAAACTCCCGATAACCAACGATCTGCGCGACCGGCATACCACTACCTCGTCGACGCACCATCTCACGAAACGCAACACGTTCGTCGTCGCTTGGAACAGAAGCGTAAGCTGTGTAGAGTTCAACGCGACTGCAGGAACGCGCATGTGCTAGCAGTATCTCAGCATCCAAACGAGGTGAGTCACTGCCCTTGGACCGAAAGAAGTCCGTCGTCCACTGCAACAATCGGAGCACAGTCCATGGTGCATCGTCACTGCCTGAATTGTTGTTTCCAGTCTGATTCACTCAAGCTTCCTGAAGGTGGTTGTGCGGTAATTCAATGAGCTCCACCAAAAGTGGCTCTTCTTCATGAAAGCCCTTCATATCCCTTCAGAACTCACTCATGCAGCTACAAAATCTACACGGACCTAAACGATCATATCACCGCGGAGCTGATCACGGTCATATTCGATCAACGCATCGGTCACTGCATCCATATCACCAGTCATGATCTGATCTAATTTGTAAATAGTCAAATTGATCCGATGATCGGTAAGTCGGTTCTGCGGAAAATTATATGTCCGAATTCTTTGCGATCGATCGCCAGAACCAATCAGACCTTTTCGAGCCTGAGCTTGCTTAGCAGCCTCTTCTTCACGCTTCTTTTCGTAGATCCTCGCCTTAAGCACACGTAAGGCTTTCGCCAAGTTCTTATGCTGACTTTTCTCATCCTGGCACTGAACCACAATACCCGTCTCATGGTGAGTTAACCGGATTGCAGATTCAGTCTTATTAACGTGCTGCCCACCTGGACCCGACGCGCCAAATTTGTCAACTCGATAGTCGTCGGATTTCAGTTCCACTTCAACATCCTCAGGTTCGGGCATTACCGCAACCGTAGCAGCGGATGTATGCACTCGACCCTGTGTTTCCGTCTCGGGAACTCGCTGCACTCGGTGTCCCCCTGACTCGTATTGTAGGTCCCTAAAGACTCCCTCTCCCTCAAGCGTGAGCGTCAACTCTTTGAAGCCACCCATCTCCGTGGCACTTGCATCCATGATCTCCGTTTTCCATCCTCGCTTCTCGGCATAGCGGCGATACATCTCGAACAAGTCGCGAGCGAACAATGCTGCCTCATCACCTCCAGTGCCAGCGCGAATCTCCATCACGCACCGAGTACGATGGCTATCCTCACCGCCTACGGTGAGTGATAAAAGCTCTTCCCACAATGCTTCGCGTTCAGAACGTAATGTCTCAATTTCAGCCTCCGCCATCTCACGTTCTTCGATGTCCTCAGCCGCCGCAGCCATCTCCTTGCAGCCCTTGATCTCATCTGTGAGACGCTTGAACTCACGATACTTTGTTGCAATTTTCGCAAGTCCTCCGTGCTCTCGGGCTGTTGCGCTCATCCGAGCACCATCCCCCAAAACTTCAGGGTCAGACATATCACGCTCCAACTGCAAAAAGCGTGCTAGTTTTTCCTCAAGTGTGTCACGTATCGTCGAGCTCATGCGTCTTCTTCAAACAAGATTAGCGAGTACCTCAATCAAGGCACTTATTCACAAAAAGAGCCGCGCCGTCTGAGATTCTCAAACGACGCGGCCATGGATTTCTCAAGCAGCTTCTCGAACTACTTCTTCGCAGTTTTCTTCTTTTTGGCCAAACTTCCGTACGACCCTGCAGCAAACTTCTTCTGGAACTTGTCAATACGTCCAGCAGTATCAACAAACTTAAGCTTACCCGTGTAGTACGGATGGCACTCGTTGCAAATATCGATCTTCAACTCAGGTTGGACGCTTCGCGTCGTGAACGAATTCCCGCAACCGCAGGAAACCTGAGTGTCTTGATAATTTGGATGGATGCCGTCTTTCATGGCGTTGTATCTATCATAAATGGTTGAGGAAGACGCGATCTGGCGTGTGTACAGCCGCGAGGATCGAGAAGCCTACTCCAGAACCCACCGATTATTCAAGGGCTATGGAGAAGAAAACAAAACAGAACTGACTCGCAAAGCGCAATCAAAGCGATTCAAATCGCTAACCGCCAAGACACACCCCCCTCACGGGGAGCTGCCAGCGTCACCGTGATCCAGTTTCAATTTCCATCGATCAGCTATCACCGTATCAACGAGAAGCTGTCCTAGATGATAAATGACCATCGGCAGGATACTTACTCCACAATCAATCGCTATTTGAAGGCCAACCATTAATGTCTTCTGACTGCCGGCAAACCCAATTGCAATTTGCTTATCGGGACCGAGACCGATCCTCCGAGCAAGCCCCACGCCTAGTCTTAAAGAAACCCAATGCACCAATAGCGTACACACAGTCAATGCAAGCATCATTGCCAAGCCAGCAAATCCTTTTGCGTCTGATTCAGAGGTGACACCACTGGAAATGGCTCCTAAAAAGACCATTGATAGGATGCCGAACTGTGTAGCTAAGCCTAGCTTGGTTTTATTGCGATCAGCCCAACCTGAGGCTCCCAAAGACCTCATTGCTTGGGCAAGAATCAAAGGGAACGCTACCAACCATGACAACTTTGAAACCTGTAGCCAAGGATTCACCTGAATCTGTTGCTCTAAAACCAACCAAATCCCAATGGGAACAATAACAACACACCCAAGGTTGGTGACCACCGTGGTCATCATCGAAATGGAATCGTCTCCACCCGCTCGCCTCGTCCATACCGAGGCGGAAGCCAACGTACTGGGGACGATTGCAGTCACAAACAACCCCCCAAACAACTCATCGGTCAACAAGTAACAGGTAGGCAGCACCAAAACTGGAACCGCAAAGATGTTCACAAATATTGCTAGCAAGGATGGCTTAGGATGCCTCACGCTTTGGCGAATCTGGTCCGCTGGCAGGGTTACCCCCATCGCCCACATCACTCCAAAGACGATGCTATCCCGAACAACGCTCCACTGGAGAATGAAGTCAAACTTGGCGGACAGGAAATAACCGACCAAGAAACTGCTGGCAAGCAAGACAAGAAACCAGTGACGCCTAATAGCAGAACTCATCTCGCAATTTCCCGGAACGCTCTTTCGTCGAACTGTTCGCTCTACCTAATATGGGATTAGGCCAAGCTTATATAGTGATCTCACTTTTACTACCAACCACGCCTGGTGTTAATCGCAAAGCTTGGGTCGATTTTGCTAACGATTCCAGACTACCAGAAAACTCCGGATCGCGGCCGGTGCCACCGACTTGTGAGAACGCTCATGCATGAACGAACCCAGCAAGCAATTGCTAGGCTGCTGTTCGTTCTATGCTGCGCGTGCCCCAGTTGCCTAACCCTAGGCTGGATCACGCTAACCAATAGCGACTGGTATCAGTCCCGCACGACTGAGGGCCTGGAAGCCTCAATCCAACATTCATTGGGTTTAATCGTTGAATTCGAAAAATATCAGCACCCGGCCCCGAATCGTTGGATCCTCTCGAACCTCACACTCAGACACCCAGAGACGTTGGAGCAAATTGGCAAAGTACGGGAGATCCACTGGGTAAACAACTCCAATGATTCAAGGATCCTACTTGAGCAACCAGAGATTGAAGCCAGACACCTCACCATGTTTTGGGAATCCATCCACGATGAGATTCTGCGTCGTCCTCAGGAATTCAAATCCGCCATTTCAATTGCGGCCAATGATCTAACGATCCACAACGGCAATCAAGCATTCACACTCAGCGATCTCGACGCGAGACTTGCGAATTCAGGGAATACCTCATCCTTAACAGCTCAGCTACAACTAGCAGATCAACTCGGTCAGTCGCCAATGATTTTGAAAATCCTCAGAGACCGGGGCGATAACCAAGACAAACACTCACCAGCGTTGACAACCACCGTCGCACTGAACACCAACGGAACCCCCCTCCCCTGCTCCGCGTTAGCCGATTTCGTAACACCTTTTGAGCAACTCGGCCAAACAGCAAGCTTCACGGGTCAACTTCGATGGCAGTGCGCTGTGGATCAATGGCAACTAGACCTTAGTGGCTCCCGATTTGAATCACTTGAACTGGATCGACTTTTTGAGAATCAGTCGCATCGACTCTCTGGGACCGCAACGATACAGCTTGATCACTGCCTAATTTCGCCACACCGAAACCGGAGTGAGATCTCTGGGATGCTAATCGCAAGCCGAGGATTGATCGGAAAAAACCTACTGCATCAGGCGAGCGATCACTTAAAAATCAGATTGTTTCAGACAGAGTTGTGGAGCCAATATTCCGGCGACTTACCGTACGACATTCTCTCCCTAGGGTTCAACATAAGTGGAACGCAACTTCAACTCGATGGGATTTGTCGAAACCACGCGGGTTACGAGAATTATCCCAACGGGACAGCGATCATCCTTAACGGGTATCCGCTTGCTCAGACCACCGATGAACCACTTGAATCATTGCGACTCCTTACGACAATCGCACCAACACATAGTGTCCCAGTACCACTATCTCAGCAAACTCACTGGCTAACAAACATCCTTTTACCTCCGAGCCGACTGTCACCCACAACGTTAACTGCACCGCCGCGAATTCGCTCGGCGCGTCTGTGGCAAGATGGCCCCGCAGTTAAACAACCGCAATAAACCAGACTCGGTCTATCAGCCTCGCGACTCCTAGGTTGTCTTGCCAAAGGGCATTCGGAGCCAGCGGAATAAAGAATCGACTGCAATCATCGCTATTTGACTTGCGATGAAAATTGACAGCCACATCAAAACTCCAGAGGTGAATCCGTAACTGTGTAGACCAATCCCTAACTCATTGGTCCCAAACCAACTCCATGCAGTGACAACATTGCCACCAATCGCCAGCAGTGAGAAACCCCTTGCCCCAACAAGGCCATCCCAACGGGCGTGCAACATCAGTGCGTTCCATATGACAATCAGCAAAGCACCGTTTTCCTTTGGATCCCACCCCCAGAATCGCCCCCAACTATCATCAGCCCACAGACCTCCGAGAACCGTTCCAACGAAGCTGAAAAGGATCCCAAAACAGGCGATACCGTAGCAGCAACGGTACAAATCCCGAAGCGTCTTTTCACTGCCTCGCAACCATCCGGCAACGAGATAAGCAATGCCTAACGTTCCTGCAACCATCGTTGCAACATACCCGAGAGTCACACTAATCACGTGCGTGGCGAGCCAAAATTGTGTGTCCAAGACAGCTTCGAGAACGGGCATCGTATCACCCGTGTTCAAGCCATAAGCCACCAAAAGTGTTAACACTCCGGCGGCGGCGGCCAATACATTGCCAATTCCATAGCGAAACAGCTTTTCCAAAACCAAAGAAAACAGCACTGCCGCCCAACCGATGAATACTGCTGAAGAATAAATGTTAATGACCGGCGCTCTGCCTGTGATCGCAATCCGACAGACAATCGCAATGGTATGAATTAGTAACGCAACGACCAACGCGCCCCAAACTCCCTGACGCAATCGAGGCATGTTCCTCGCAAAGCAGGCTAAACCCAGCACCAAAGCGATTAAGTAAAGGACCAAAGCGGTACCAGTTGGCCAATTGGATTGCATCCAACGTTCCAGAGACACCATACTTTTTCGATAGCCCGGTACTGGATAAGCGGCAACCAACTCAAGATGCCTATCAACCGCACCATTGAAAGCCTCCGAGTCATTCTCACCGTACGCATCAATCATATCCTTAAATGTCTCAACACCTGGCTTTGCCACAACCGCTTTCGGGTCATCTGCCGAGGCCTGCTCACGCAGACAATCAAGCAGATAATCAAACCTCGCTGAAGCAAAAGCCATCCATGAGGGATCTACAGGATCCAGTTCGATATCTTCCGGAGATGGGCTGACGATAGCTGGTGCATTCATGCTTTTGAGAGCGTTCATTCGATTTTCCAGTTGCCTCAAAGCAAAAAGCAATCGAGTTTGCTCATCAGCACCGGGGAACATCTGCTCAAACTGCTCGGCTGGGATTTCTTGGAGCGACTGTTCAGGCAACCCAAAAGTCGCAGCGGTGAGTGTGTACTGTCGGGTGCGACTATCTAACTCAACAAGTTTTCGTTCCTTGAATGATCGATCTCGTGGCTCTTTTTTCATTGCCGCTTCCACTTGAGGACTGACGGCATCCCACTTAGCTAGAATTTCGTTAAGGGAGTAGAGCTTGCTCTTCCTCCTTTCAAGATCGAGTTCACTGCGCACCTCTTCAGCATCGATCCGAAACATTTTCAAATGCCTCAAATCAGGACTATCAATCGCTACCTCCATTAACCACTGCATTGCGGATAACTTTGAGGAAGATGCTTTTTCCCTTGAAGTATCGATGAGCTTGCCCGTGCCAGCGACCCGCTTCTTGATCTCAGGGGTTGAAGCATCGAGCGGTAGACTTTCTCGATTGCTTATCGCTTTAAGGGCTTGCCGAGCGTATGAGTCCAATGGCATGACGCGTCCGCGGAAACTGGCTGGGATCGACCCCGCAGTGTAGAAATCAAATTCCGTTTGTCGGGTCTGTGGTCTCATTGAATACGTCACCGCCTGCCAAGGCACCATCATGTAGACGCCAAGCAAAACAAAAGCACCGATAGTGATCCAAGACGGCGAGAGCCAGAATTTTTGACCAGTCTGTTTACCAGAAGCGATATCAGCCGAATCGGCAGTGGCAAGCTGAGTCGAGTGCTTTGCCTCTCGCTCTCGACGTCTCAGAAATCTTGTCAGTGTTCCCATGAAATGTGCAAGCATTCCGAGAGCAGTGATGCTGCATGCCACATACGGAATCAACCAGCCTGAATTACGAACCACTTGGATCCCGGTCATCTCCTTGCCACCGGGTAACGCCGAGTAATTTGACTGGTAGAAGGTTTCGCCTCGATAACGCAATGGATTGTTCATCCAAACTCTCTCACGACGATCTTCACCAGTCTCCGGATCAATGATTCGAATGAAGGATGAGTAATCTCTTGGCGTTGCTGTGCCGCTGTAAGTCACTTGCCGCACGTCTTCAAGCTGTACCCAGTACGGCTTGACCTCGCGATGCAACTTCAAACCGAATTCATATTTCTTGCCAGCAACGTCGACCGAATCATAGAGATCCTTGGAAGTACTACTGGGCACTAAAATCTCACGATCGGAAATGATCTGACTAACAAGGAACACGCCTAGCGATTCCTTGGAATCTTTATCCAAGAGTTCAATGTAAGCTGAGGCTAGGTTAATTTCTGAATCTGCTCCGCCAGACTTACTCGCCTCTCTTGCAATCACCTCAAGTCCAATACCTTTGGTTGCAAGGTTCTGCTCTTCTTTTGGATCCTCGAGGCTCGAATTCTCATAGAACGCTTTCACCCGAACATCAACGGGAAGCTGAGTATCCTGAATGAGCTCTCCCGATCTCTCTGCCGCCACCAACATCGATGCTGGAATCGGCGTCACGATAATTTCTTGCTTCTGCTCATCCTCTTGAAGAAAGGCCAATTCGATCTCGTCAAGATTTACCAAAGTGTTCGAGGATTGACCTTCCACCAAAGTCAAACGCTGCTCCAGCTGGCGGTCACCAAAAACAAACTGACCGAACATCAGTAACCCCACGCCCAAATGCAACAGGACATTTCCTCCTTGCTTCCCAAACACCATCAGGCAACCAATCAGCATCACAATGCCAGCTCCAAGCCCTTTGGTTAACTGCCAAACAATGCGCAAACCCGGGTCCCCAACGCGAAACCCTGTCATTAAACAATACGCGATGAAGGCTGCAGAAATGAGAACAATCGAATAACCAATCACCCTGACGGTGGAATTGCCCACTCGGCTAGACGCAGCCCCAATCATGAAGGTGAATATCGTTAAAGAGGCTAACACAACCGCCCAGAGAACTTGATAACTGATCGGAGGTACGCCCTGCAGACCATCACTGCTGTGACCCGCTGAAATCACCAGCGCAGCCAAGACGCTTCCTAAGGCAATAAGACCCCAGCCCGCTTGAGCCCTAGTTCCCTTTGCCTGAATACGGAAGCGGGTAGCTTTTGCCGCTACTAAATTGATCATCAGCAGCATCCCGATCATCGCACCCCCAGGGATAGGAATCACTCCCGGTATCGGCGTGTCGTGTCGATAGAATGCTTGGGGAAAGAAATCATCGAGGTGAAGTGGAGCAATCCACGACAAAAAATATCGTTGCTTCACCTCAAGCATGTTCATCTCGTCTTGAGCCAAGGTACCGACCATGACGATCACGAGTGAAAGCGCAAAAAGTACGACCGTCAAGCGAAGCGATCCCAACGCCTTGGCGATCGTGGCTGGACTAATTGCAGATTCGGATGAGACGGCGACAGTTGGTGTTGTTGTTGACATTGGATTTTTGTTTTACGGAACGAAAACCTTACGACTTAAAATTTAAACTGAAGGCTCTCTAGGAAGTCGCGAATCGTATTACCTTGAGACTCAACCGTTTTCACTGGGCCGGTCATTTTAATAAATACGTTTTGTTGTTCATCCAGAGGAACAATCGTTGCATCGATGCATATCGCCGCATCGTCGTCCTCATCTTTCAGTAAGAACCGCTGTGCCTCTCGACCATCAACTTGGATTTGAGCAGACTCTTCAATCGCCTGGTCAACCATCTCTTCTGATGCTTCCCCCTGTATGACCTGACCGAGCCAGCGTTTTACATTGCCCCTCAAATCGCCGCCTGCCACGATGACCGTCATCTCAGCGACTGAGTCTTCGGGGCCGACGTCAAAAGAGGCTAACCGCATCGAGCTCGCCCGACCGTCACGCCAATCACTCGGACGCGTGTATTGAATCCGAGAATCGTTGTTCGAAGCTCGATTCGTTGTTGCCCCCTTGGTCTCGGCGGACTGGCTCAAAGTTGCAGCGGGAGCCATCGGATTTGATCCCGCAAATGGTGGTGTCATGGGAGCGGAAGCGTTTGAAGGCTCACCTGTAAGATCCACCCACACTCCCGGCCCGTCCGAGGACGCCGCCGCAAGAACTTCACCACCCGCCATTGGCTCCGAGGACGCTTCAAGCCCTAACTGACCACGCCAGCGATTCACGTTTGCGAGGACTTGTTGATCCCAATCCTCCTGACGTGTCAGCGAAGAGACACTTACATCAAGCTGTTTCTCTGGGGTCTCGACGGACAAACTCGCAAATCTCATCGGCTTATCAGCCGCTCGCCTCCAACCCTCGGGAAGGTCGTTCAGCAGTGGTCCTTGGTCAGCAAAGGAGATCCCCTCGACAAATTTCTTGAAATCGCTCCCAATCGCTGCGATCGATGATTCAGGACCGGTCACCTTGAAGAACCAAACTTGATCTCCTCGTGGGAACATCGCCCCAAGCATTCTTTGTTTCTTAGGCATCAACTCCGATGGTACTTCAGTAGAGATCACATAGCTCTCTATGGACACCGACTTGCCACATCCACCGCTAGCCGTCAGCACCGCAGCGATCACGATAAACGCGTAAAAAATGGGATTTTTCATCTGGGTTTGATTTAGTAACACAGGTTTCGGAGCGATCTTTCGATCGACCCAAATGGAAAGTGCAGTAAGAGAGAATACAAGGGATACGTCCGAACGAGTCGAACTTGCCCCCAAAGAACCTCTGGAAAGAATTATCGCCGGCCGCGGCCATACTATAAACCGCCGATAAGTTCAGTTCGTACCCAACCTGAGCCTAACGGCGACGGGACAAACCACCCTGCTACAAAAATAGGGGCTGTAGGGATTATAGAGGCGTGTGTGAGTAGCAAGCAAAATGAAGCTGATGATGCACACGCACATGAAGGTTCATCTTGACCTTACCAACCCATCATATCAATCAAGGTGTCCGTAAGCGAACTAACCGGAGCGGTTGGCTCAGCGTAGGCCCAAAGATTTCGCACAAGATCAGTCATCAGCATTCCTCCCACACTCATCACACAGATGATGAGAACGAGAGTGACACATTGAAGAAGCGTAAAGGGAACCTCGTATGCCATACCGGCTCGAGGCGCCACTACTTGTCCGCCAAGGTCATCCGAGTCGTCTAAGGCGATTGCCTCATCGTCTGCATCCAATGCGAGTGCATCACCAGCGTCAGATGCCTCTCCAAAGACGCCTTCGTCCAATGCGTCGGCTGCTCCGAAAGCATCATCAGCGGCAAATTCAACCGCATCACCAATTGCCTCTGATTCTTCTACTTCGATCACTTGCGAACCGCTATCGAGATCAGTGTCCAACCCGATTCCCGAAGGTGAAAGTTGGAACTCTTCATCTGCCTCGAAATCAACCGCTAGATCACCTGACTTGGAGCCGCTGTTACTACCATCAGCCAGCTCAACATCAAGATCCAGTGACGAAATGCTGCTCCCTGCAAGGTCTAGAGGCTCACTCTCGAGTGAAAGTCCGCTGTCGGACGGACTCATCAAATTGATACCACTGTCCCCGGCGATCGAAATATCACTGCCGGCGCTACCCAACATTAGATCATCATCATCAGCTGCAATAACTAAATCATCGTCCTCTGCGAGCGCATCGTCTGCCTCGGAAGATGAATCGAGACCACTTTCTGCTAGCAAATCCGATCCAGCACCATCCTGATCATCTGACCCAAGCAGATCCAACTCGCTGAGCACACCACTACTGGGACTACTGCCTGACGGAACGTCTGAGCCACTCAGCACATCAAGATCATCCATCAATTCGAGACTGCTCGCTCCCGAACCACCATCGCTCACCTGATCGCTTGAGAGATCTATTTCAGCTGAATCATGGGAAATGGCGGCATCAGCGAGCTTGAGTTCTGAGGAATCAATCTCTAACAGATCCTCGCCCTCACTCTCTAGCAACAAATCACCCGATTCCATGAGGTCATTGGATGCACCTGATGAATCGAGTTCATCGGCCAAGTCATCAGCCAATTGTGCAATGGCATCCTCCGGGAATTTCCAGCTTGAGCCGTCCTTAAATCCTCTGACCTGCCCCTGACTTCGAAGATCCACAAGGCGATCCGTTGAAATACCCAGTTTTTTAGCGGCTTCTTCAAGCGATAGGTAATTTGCCATGTGATTTCTTAACTAAGCGTTGAGCTGATTGAGATTTGGAGTGATCAACACCCAAAATTCGATTGTGAAACTCAAAAACCCGGAGTTCCGAGAGACTGGAAGGTCAAAGCGAGCAAAAATCGCTAATCACTTAACCCCCGAATCTCATCGGGTAGTGGGTCGGTAACGTTTAACTGAAGTGAAAAGTCAGCGTCGATTGGTCGGCTACTGACGAGATGAATTTCGCCTTCAGAATCAATATGATACACAGCCATCCAAAATTTTTCGGTATTAACTAGGGTAATTGTCTGAGTTCCTGTGGCGGTGCAACCGGAGAAACCGATCACGGATCCCGCAGCCCCGACGCGAGCTACCGTCGCATTCTGAGATGAATTATTGGGGGACGTCCCTGACGAAGCACCTCCCTCAGAGAGGGGTGCGTACTGCCCGACACCTGAGGAAATGAGCATTAGCAACACCGCCATGGAAAACCAAAATCTGGCGTAATTCGCTACGAAACCCAATGCCTTCCGAAGGTAGAACGTGCAGCGTTGGATAATCTTGCTGTGTTGATTGAGGCCAAAGAACATCGGGTTCGCCGAAAAAACGTGTGTTGTGAGCGTCTTTCAGAACATCGATCTAGGCAACTTGACGCCGAGCAACATCGATGCACTTCGGATATTAGGAACCGAGGCTTGTTCGTCGCAAGAGAAGAAACTCCAACCGGTTTTCCCAGTTGGAGCCTTCCTCTTTGAAGGAATTCAGGCTTTTGAGCCAATAGCAATGCTGATTTGGACACACCGCCTCTAACTTGACCTGTCCCCCATCAATCTTTGTCGAACAGATGTCTTCCATAGACTTAATGTCAAAATATAGCGATTGAATGGATTATTCAGTTCGATTTGTCCGATATCTCAGACACGTTCCGTCGTAGGCGAGTCAACAAAACCATCCTGCGGCCGGTCAACATTCCTTTTCTTGTACTGCAAGGTCGTTCACCGTGTTCCGATCCGTCGAAACCGAGAGACTGAATGAAGAATCCAATAACATTCAGAATAATCCAGATCAGGCCAAACAGAAGAAACTGCAATACGAAGCAACTTCGGAATCTACCTTCCTGACTGCTTTGCTTCTTGGATCTGCACTCTCAAGTGCCTTCCTGACAATAGCAAGCCTGTCTCCTGAAGGATCGGCTCTACAGCGTTATTTCTTAGGTCATCCAATTGCGATGACTGCAACAGTGCTGTTTTGGTTTGCTTTTTCAGTACTCATGCTGAAGTCGCTTTGGTTGATCAGCCAAAAACGACAATTGACCATCCTTCGAGACGACGACCTATCCCCGGAAATCCTGAATAGGTCGCCATCTGAGATTTGGCATAATGAAAATCACGCTGGATATGTGGCGTCGGCATGGATCGAGACGCTGGAGCAACTACCATCGACACTTACCAACAACCTGTTTATCCAACGTCTCGTTGAAGTCGTTCACCGCCAGAGCCAGCGTGGCTCTTCCAAACTCCTCGCGGATGATCTAAGAGAACTTTCTCATCGGGATGCTGATGCGGCACACGACTCATACGGGTTGGTGCGGATTATCAGTTGGGCCATCCCGATGCTCGGCTTTCTCGGTACGGTGATTGGAATCACCCAAACCTTGGGTGGACTTGATTTTTCAAATGGCACCGCCGCCGTCGAGAACCTGAAAAGCGGGCTTTATGTCGCCTTTGATACGACAGCTGTCGGGCTAGTTCTTTCAGTACTTGCAATCTTTATTCAGTTTCCAATCGAGCGTGCAGAACAAAGGTTCTTGGCAAAGGTCGATGCGAGAGTCGGGAACCTCGTTTCATCGCATCTGCCTAACTCTGATGAGAGCAGAGACCAGTCGGAAGTAATCTCCTACCTAATTAATGGGGTGAAAACCGCAATCGCGGAATCGATGAATCAGCAAGTAAGCCTTTGGCGAGAAACAATTTCCGAAGCAGATCAACACTGGAAGAACACTCAAACCAGTCATGCAGATCAAATCGGGAATGCGATTCAGTCTGCGTTATCGCCAATGATCACTAAGTTTTCAGACGGCGCAACCAAAGCATTCAGGGCGTTCAGCGAGGGACTAGAAGTTCACTCAAAAAACATAGGCGATGCCTCAGAGAGGTTCGAAAAGAATACTCAGCAACTGTTCTTGGCTTCACATCAGGACATGGCTGAACAACTCGCCCAATCATTCTCGTTGAGCCATGAACGTCAGGAGCACATCTTCAACGAAGCCCTCAACCGCCTTCACGAACTCAACCAGTCATGGTCTTCCTCAGTTGACTCACTCCAATCTGCTACCAATGCAGCAGAAGCTATTCACCAGCGAGAGCAGGAAAAGACAACGCGTGAGCACACCGAATCTCTTCTTCTGCTTCAAGAAACTTTGAGCGCGAATCTAACACAAATCAGCGAAAGCAACAAAGCTATCGAACATCAATTGTCCAATGACTTAAGCGCAAACCTCACTGAAGCGATGCGTTACCTGGCGAGATCGGTTGACCAACTATCAAAACAGCTCAGTGACCAACAGGACCGAAACCGTTCAGTGAGGCCAGCAGCATGAGCAGGCGCAAGCGTGGACTCTCGCCAACCTTGTTCCCGTTCCTCGCGGTGCTAGTGTGCACACTTGGCACCCTCATTCTGCTTCTCGCGTTGGTATCGCAGAACGCGACTGCAAATGTCTCGACAACGACTCCCCAAAACAGTGCTCAAGAAGATCCAGCATCACTGACTCAATCGCAGGCAGATCAACTAATACGCGAAGAATCTTTCAAGCTTGGTGAACTCATTGCAGCGAGGGAATTGCAAACGAAAGATCTCGAACACACAAGAGACCAGAGAACCCATCTGGAAAATCACATCCAGAAAATCAATGACAGAATTAACCATCTCAAAGCTGAAATCGACGCAGCCACCAACCAAGAACCTCAGTCTGAAATTAAAGACGAACAACTAACAAGTGCGAAAGACCATTCAGATTCTCTAGAAGAGACCCTTAAGAAGCTCAAAAACGACAGCCAGAGCAGGACACCAAAGCTGGTAATCGTTCCACATCAGGGACCCAACGGCACTGACCGACGCGCCATCTATCTGGAATGCAAACCGGAGGGGCTAACAATCTGGCCGGAAGGGTCAACCATCACCCTTGATCAACTCGTGCGTTCGAATGACACCGGCAATCCGCTCGACGCCGCTCTCCGAACCATTCGACTTCATGCACTGCAAGTCTACGAAGACGAGAATGCGCCCTACCCTCTTTTGATTGTCAGACCAACTGGAATTGAGTGTTACGCCGCAGCTCGTCGTTGCATGGAGTCATGGGATGATCAATTTGGTTACGAACTAATCGAAAGCGGCGTTGAACTAGCGTTTCCACCTCGAGACGAAATACTTGGTGAAAAAGTGGAAAAAGCAATCGCTGCTGCAATCCAAATGCAGCGATACCATGTTGCTGGATCGAGCGAAACAATAAATGATCGACCACGACAGCGAACGGCCAACACTAAAAACCTACCCACGCTCTCGGCTGCAGCAATGGAACGATCCAGTCGTGCCAATGGCTATCGTCAATTGAGCGATTCACCTTACGCTAGTTCTCAGTTCCAACCTACTTCAGATGCATCCAACTCAGATGCCGGGGGGCACTACGCGGATCATAACGATCCGATCACCCCCAGCAACATCTCTTACCCACCTCAACGGCCAGCAAAGCCTTCTGATTCTATAACTAACACGAATGATCTAAGGCAGCTTCCGAACATATCGAAGCGTCCAAGCTACACCACACCATTTCCTGAAGTGTTCAACGACACAGATCAGGACATCACATCGCATTCAAAAACAACCACCCTGAATTCATTGCCGGAAGGGAGCGTCAGTGAATCATCAACCAACACCCAGTATCCCCAACAATCTGCAGCCCGTTCACCAATCTCACAATCAGGTATCGCTGATAGCCCCCAAAGCTCGACAACCAATAAGAACCAGAACCATCCCAACACGGAACAACCAAGCGGCAGCGATTCGGGAAGGGGTGCGATGACACATGGGTCAGAAGCACCCCAAACTTACACCTCAAAAGACGGAACGCCCCAGGTAACGCTCGGGGATAAAAGCGGATCTGCTGCGTACGCTCCCTCTCTATCACAGGGACAAATGAACGGTTCTTCTTCGTCAATTGGATCTGCGATGGAACTCCCAGACCAAGAACTTGACGAAAGAATGCCGGAACTAGCAATCCAACCTCAAGCCACCGCACCGCCTTCGATCCCCAAGAAACTCTTGAGTAAAACCGGAAGCAATTGGGCAATACCATCTTCTGCAGCTCGAATAAGAGGGACCGCGATCGTGCGAAAACTACGAGTAGAGGTGCACGAAAATCGCTTCATTCTCCTACCCAGTAGACAAGTTGGCTCCATTGAAATTTTTTCCTTTTTCGATGGCAACATTGACCGAGCATCGCTGCAACTTGCCACTGCAATTCACGACCGCATCATGGTTTGGGGACCTGCTTTGCCAGGAGGCAGATGGCAACCGACCGTAGAAGTCTTGGTGGAATCAAATGCAGACGAGGCATTTTCAATGCTACAGAGAAACTTCGCTGGGAGCGGCCTTTATCTGGAGCAAGCCGAATCAAAATGAACATCGAACGAAAAAAGCGTCAGACCGTTGAACTGGGATACGATTCTTTTCTAGATATCGTTGCGAATCTTGTCGGTATTTTAATCATCCTCGTGGTAGTTCTTGGCGCTCAGTCGTCTACAAGAATAGAGGAGATCAAGCAACAAACCGATGTTCTCAACGCATCTCGCACTGCCAGTTCCGACCTTATAGAGCGGTTAAATGACCAAGCAAGACGCTCATCAGCAGCTCAACAAGACTCAGATCGCCTCGAACAGCTAATTGTTAAGCAGCAACAAATCGTGAACCAACGAGTACGTGAGCGTGATTTGCTGTTGGATTTGCTGAATCAAGCTGAAGCAACCTGGAATGAGGCCAAAGCAAGCTTCGATGATAAACGGGTAGCCAATGCGGAGCGTCTCTCGGATTATCAAGAAGAACTTGATCGCATCACCCAACTGGAGAGAGAGATTGAGAGACTATCTAATCAACCTCAAACAATCACCGAATTGCAGCACCTCCCTACTCCGATGGCAAAGACGGTCTTTGGTGATGAAATCCATTTCAGATTAAAAGGAAACAATCTTTCTGTCGTTCCTGTCGAACAATTACTCGCCGAAATAAAAAACAACGTTGAACGTATTTCTTATGGATCAAAAGAGGGCATTCAGGAATCCGCGGTGGGCCCCTTACGAGGCTACATCGCAAGATATGAGCTGGAAAAAACTAAGGGTACGATCAACCGAGGTGGACAGATTCAAACTGCTACGAGGATCCAACTAGTGAACCTTAGTATCGAACCACTTCGTGAACCCTATGGAACCCCGTTTGACCACATATCTAAACCGGGGGAGCTTCTCGATGTTGAACTTGCCGGAAGAGACCCAGCCTCAACCACGATCACAGTATGGGTTTACCCGGACAGCTTCCAAGCCTTCCGGTCATTGAAAGAAATTCTTTATCAAAGAGGGTTCGCAACGGCTGCACGGCCTCTTCCAATGGAGCACGTCATTAGTGGCGGCCCTGATGGCACGCGTTCACAAGCCCAATAAATCTCTCTCCAAAGTAATCGGCAACTACCCACGCTCCTCAACTCAATTCACTACGAGCCCAAGCAGCTGCGCCCATCACCCCAGCATCGTCACCCAGTTGAGCCGGAACAATTTCAAATCGATCTCGATAAACCTCCATGACATGCTGGCGGGCGGTGTGAGCCACTGTACCAACCATTAATTCCTCCATCGCTTCAACCAAACCACCTCCGAGGACAATTCGATCTGGAGCGAGGAGATGAACCAGATTCACAACGGCAAAGCCTATCGACTCGCACGCATTCACGACGATATCGCGGATCACCGTGTCACCATGCTGAATCGAATCGGCGATTGCTCCACTACGAATATCAGCTAGATCAGTACCGTACTTCCGCAAGAGGTAGGGTGCATCACCACGATGAGCGGCTTTACAGGCCTCTGCCGCAATAGCGAGCCGACTTGCCTCTAATTCAACGGTTCCGCCTAGGGAAATTCCACTGACGCGATTTGAACTAGTAATTCGGGTATGACCGATCTCCATGCAGCTTACTCCCGCTCCGTGGAGAATCTGACCGTTATAAACGCAACCGCCGCCAATACCGGTCCCAGGAAATACTCCCACTGCGCATCGAGCTTTCTTAGCAGCTCCAAATCGATACTCCGCGTAGACCCCAGCATCGACATCGTTAAGCACAACCACAGAACAGTCAAAGTATCTACTAAGTTCGCTTTTTACATGGACATTATCCCAGCCGAGATTGGGCGTGGTAAGAATACGTCCCTCATCCAGGTCTATCGGTCCCGGGCAACCGATTCCAATCCCTGCGATCGCCGTCTTTGGGATATCTGCATCCTCAAGCAATCGCTCGATTGTCGAAATAATCCTTTGAATCCCAGAATCGCTTCCATCACGCCCTTTGGTCTTACGGCGACGCCTTCCTAGCTCCTTCCATTGAGCGTCATAAGCAGCGGTAAGCATTTTGGTGCCGCCAAGATCGAATCCAACCCATACCGAGCGATTGCCACGGTTCATCTAGTGCCTCTGATAAGTACAAGTAAAACCATCGCAGGATGAGCCAAATGGAAAAACGGCTCCCTGCATGCACAAGCATTGTTTATGTTCTAGCGATGTCCGCCACCAAACAAGAGAATGTCCCCGCAATTTCGCAACTTTTGCAGTAACTCGGCGTTAAAAAGAGGGGCTCCTTCGCCGTACTGAGATCGACGACAGCTGCAATGCTCGTTCTAATCTGAACAACCCTCAGCATCTGCATGATGACGTGGGGATTAACAATCGAAACCAAACATAGCCTCGCACCTAACAATTTTGCGATGTACCCAACAACAATACGCGTAACTTTTATCCTGACTCTTGTGTCTGGCTCGTGGATCGGTACACAGAATTCCGAGGCCAAGGAGCCTGCACTTATTCTCAAGGGTCAGTCAACTTCTGATGTAATCCCCCCCATCAATACAAGATTCGCCTCATCGCCCGAGGGTGAGTCCCCAGATTTCCAGAAGCACATCATCCCCCTACTAGGGAAACTTGGCTGTAATGGACGAGCATGTCACGGTTCATTCCAAGGTCGCGGAGGCTTTCAATTATCCCTCTTTGGATACGACTTCCGCGCCGACCACGCAGCAATGCTTGATGAATCTACGGGGAGGATCGATCTTCAAGATCCAGATGAAAGTCTTGTGCTAGCCAAACCGCTTGATGGCGATTTTCATGAAGGTGGTAAACGATTCGAAAAAAATAGCTGGCAGCACCGCGTGCTGAGAACATGGATTCAGCAAGGTGCATCGAATCACTCACCGGAACCCAAACAACTTGAACGACTCGAGGTTCAACCTAATGAAATTGAATTCACCGAGTCCAAGGAACAAACGAACCTACGTGTCTTAGCGCATTGGGAAGATGGATCCGTGGAGGATGTCACGATTCTATGCCGATTCAAATCCAATGATGACTCAATCGCTAGTGTCACTGAAAATGGGATCGTCACCGATGGAACTGCGGGTGATACACACATCATCGTTTCTTACGATAACGCCGTAATTCCAGTTTCTATTATCAAACCATTTCCGGCAAGTAAATCGTTCCAATTAACCTCCTCAGAACATCCGATCGATCGCTTGGTAGATCAGAAGCTCCGCAAGCTCAACATACAAGCTTCGGGTAAATGCTCCGATGCAGAATTCATTCGCCGTGTTTCTCTCGATATCTCTGGAATCCTGCCTTCACCGAAGAGTGTAGAAGATTTTCTATCCAACACGGATCCAATGAAACGGGAACATCTCATTGATGAGCTCTTGCAATCGGATGGATATGCTGCGTGGTGGGCAACTCGATTCTCCGATTGGACGGGGAATAGCGATGAACAACTCAACAACGTACTACCCGTCAGAAATGTCGCAACTGAAATGTGGTTTGAATGGCTTCGCGCAAGACTCGACAACAATGTGCCTTATGATGAAATTGTCGAAGGTATTGTCAACGCGCAAAGCCGAAACCCAAATGAGTCATACTTAGATTACTGCAAGGAGATGACCGAGTCCTGTAAGCCCGGCCAAGCATCACGCTTCGCAGAGCGAGAGGGAATGCCTTTATATTGGGCGCGTCGGAACTTCCAATCGCCGGAAGATCGAGCAATCGGATTTTCCTACACATTTTTGGGTGTTCGCATCGAGTGTGCTCAATGTCATAAACACCCTTTTGACCGTTGGTCTAAAGACGATTTTGAGCAGTTCGCAAAACTATTCACTCCTATTCGTGTCAATCAAAACCTCGTCGCTCAAGATGCCAAGAAAGAACGAGACGCTCTATTATCCGCCATCACTGGTGATGAAAAACTGCGTGGCGCAGACCTGAGACGTGCTTTGTACGGAGCTGCGCGTAAAGGAGAAACAATTCCATTCGGGGAATTGTTGGTTAATGTGCGGCAACTTACTGAAAAACAGAAGCGAGCAATCGAGCTCGCCAAGAAACAGGGTCGTGATATGACTTCTGCTACTATCCCTTCTGGAAAAATATTAGGACAAAACACCAACATCTCCCTAGATCATGATCCAAGAAACGAGCTGATGGAATGGCTGCGAGACCCCAGCAATCCTTACTTTGCCAAGGCGATTGTTAATCGTGTGTGGAGCAACTACTTTGGCATCGGCCTTGTTGACCCGACTGATGATATGAACCTCGCCAATCCTCCGAGCAATGGGCCTTTGATGGACTATTTGGCCGATGAATTCGTCAAAAACGAATTTGACCTCAAATGGCTACACCGTGCGATTACCACCAGCGATACCTATCAACGTAGCGTTGAACCCAATGAATCGAATCAACAGGACCAGAAGAATTTCGCTCGCCATGTTCCACGCCGCCTACCTGCAGAAGTGATCTACGATGCTGTGATGCTTGCGACAGGTTCTGACGCGAAAGCGAACCTGCTTCGTGATGAATTGAACGCAATGGCTATTGCGGATGGAAAACCAAAACGTCGCAATCAACAAGATTTTGCGCTCGAAGTCTTTGGCCAATCGATTCGTGAGTCGAATTGCGATTGCGACCGAAGCGACTCACCAAGCTTGCTTCAATCCGTTTATCTCCGAAATGATTCCGAGATGCATCAACGAATCATGGACAGTAGTGGGTGGGTTACACAAGCCTGCAAAGAGATAGGAGTTCAAGGCCCAATCGAAATGAGCGATGCGCAATACCGCACAGCTTTCAATCGCGCAAACACCATACGCAAGCAAGTCGTTAACCAAGCATCTCGCTTCCACCAAGCGACAGAGCAGCAGCAACTAAAAATGCGAAAAACTATCACTTCTGAACTACAACGCGCATCACAAAAGATTGAGTCGCTCGGCTTTCAAATGCCACCGATTAATCGCCTGCTTTCAGACAAACAAAAATGGGAATCCCTCGAGCCACTACCATCCAAAACGGCTAAGCATGAGGATCTCCAGAAACTTGTTGAACAAGCTTACCTGAGAACGTTAAGCCGATACCCTGATATCGATGAGGTGAACGTCTCAGTTGATTACATCACACAATCGGAAACTCCTGCCAACGGCGTGGCTTCACTTCTGTGGGCGCTAGTCAACACGAAAGAATTCATCATCACGCATTAAATACAACCAAAGCATTCACGCCTCCACAAAAATAAACCTAGTAGATAAAGCGATACCCATGCAATTAAACCGAACCTGTGACGGCGTAAAACGGCGAGACATGCTTAAGATTGGATCTTTGAGCTTTGCTGGTCTAACCCTGCCCCAGTACCTTGCGATGGCGAATAATAGCCAAGCCACACAGGGTCGAGCGGATCGAGCTATCTTCATTGAACTACCAGGTGGCCCATCCCATTTAGACACATTCGATTTAAAGCCAAATGCGCCTAGTGAGATACGCGGCAGCTTCAATCCAATCAAGACCAATGTCCCTGGAATTGAAATCTCGGAACACCTACCAAAATTAGCACAAGTTGCGGATAAGTTTTGCATTCTAAGAGGAGTAAGCCACACGCTTGCAGCACATCGCTTAGGCCAAGAGTATGTCAACACAGGTAGCAAGCCTATTCCCGCCCTTGAGTATCCCAGTTTCGGCGCCGTGTTAGCAAAAGAACGACCAAGTGATGCTGAGATCCCGAGCTTGGTAGCGGTACCAAAAGCTGCACAAGGCCCCGGCTTTCTTGGAATACGTTACGCCGCGTTGGAAACCAACTCCACGCCCACTCCTGGGCAGCCGTACTCTGTTCGTGGGATCTCACTCCCTGACGGCATCGGTGTTCATGAAGTCAACCGCCGTCAAGCTTTGCTTAAAAAACTGGACCGTCGATTTGCTGAGTTAGAAAAATCGGATCAACTCCTTGAGGGGCTCGATCAGTTTGGAGCTCAAGCCTACTCAATGATCACATCGTCCAGAGCGAGGCAGGCATTCGACATTGGCCAAGAGCCGGAAAGTTTTTCACGCCAGTTTGGCGATGACTCTTTTGGCCAAAGCTGTCTTCTTGCGCTCAGGCTTGTTGAGTCTGGTGTTCGACTCGTCAGCGTACAACTCGGGGGCTGGGATACTCATCAAGACAATTTCACTCGACTCAAAAGTAATAATCTGCCCAAGCTAGATGCGGGACTGAGTGGACTTCTCAATGGACTTGAACAACGAGGACTGCTGGGGACCACTGCGGTCTATGTCACAGGAGAATTTGGGCGCACCCCTAAGATCAATCAACGTAGCGCAGAAGGCGGCAGAGATCATTACCCACGTTGTATGTTCATGCTGATGGCAGGTGGCGCAGTACAAGGCGGCCAAGTGATTGGCGAAAGCGATGAAAAAGCTGCCGGTCCGCGAAATGAAGCGATCACGCCTGACGATGTCGCCGCAAGCTTCTACTACAATCTCGGCATCGATCCAGCGACTGAGTTTAACAGCATGACCGGCCGTCCGATCACTCTCGTGCGTGACGGAAACGTCATCAAAGAACTGTTTTCTTGAAATAAATCCATGTCTTGATGCGATGGGAAGTAACTGCCAAGCAGATGCTCAATGGATCTACTTTCCTCAGCGCATAAATCAGCGAAAAAAGAAGGGCCATGGTGAAGCCCTCCCTGCCTCACCATAGCCCATCAATGCTGGAACGATGGCACCAATCGTTCCACCCTCCCAATCCATGGTGTTTTAAATATCGACAAACCTTCCACCGGTCTGGAGAACATCCTCTATTTTACAGCCATTTTTTTAAAGTTGGTTGTTCAGAAAGCGTGAGTGTTCATCAAGATGTCTTGATGTAGAACAAAGAAGGCAGTTAGCTGATTTCCGTCGATGCCGCCACTGCTGTTTCATGGATCAGTTTCACACAACCGAGCAGCTTTCTTGTGCTTGAATCAACAGGCGTTTGAAGCATCGCTCGGTGTCAAGCCGAAACGATTTCCAAGAGCGATTGCCGTATCTCTGCTTTTCGTGACTCGTCCGTCAGTTTCGATCCATCGACTTCGGTCAAGTAAAAGACATCTGCGACTTGATCAAGGTGTGTGTCGATTTTGGCGAAATGCAACACGAACTGTTTTTCAGATAGAGCTGCAGCAATGCGATAAAGAAGCCCTACCGAATCATATGCAAAGTACGAGAGGATGGTGTAACGATCAACTGTATCGTTATCAATCACCACCTTTGTCGGCAAAAGATTGACCGAGTCAGGTTCAATTTCCTGCTGCAGTGCCCACTTCTTACGATAAGGGGGCAACGGCATTTCCGGACTATCAAGCAACTGGCAAAGTCTCTGACAGATTATCTCGGTCTCTGCAGGCGCGAGCCCACCTGATTTTGCGGAATCGACAGCCCAAAAATAATCCCAAGCAACGTCTCCCACCGTCTCAATCCTAGCCCTCAAAATAGAAAGGCCACATGTACTCAACGCCCCAGTAGCACGTGCAAATGTACCAATCGAGTGCGATGTTTCTTGTCGGATAACGGTGAAGCGGGTAGCTTGAACCTCAGAGTCGTAATGTGCTTTACACAGTGTTCGAGCCTCGGTGGTATTGACCTCTTGAAACATCTCGATTTCGTCAACGAGGCACGCAGGGTCACACCGATCCAAGAGGGACAAAGGAAGATGATTTAAGACCACAAAACTGTCTTGCGGTGCCTGTCTTCGATGCAATTCGTCCTGTACGGCCTGGCGACCACTCTCTAATTCTGGGTCGTCTGGACTTCCCGGAAGATTACCAGAATCAAAGTAACGCCGAGTTCGTCGGTACAAGTCATCTATCAGATTAACTTTCCAGTCACTGGCAACCCCTGGGCCCACCGCAACTAAATCTGCGTAAGTGTGCACCACCAATAACTCTAAACGACGAATGGAACCGACCTCGGAGGCAAAAGCGAGGACGATTTCAGGATCCGTAAGATCGTGACGAAAAGCAATCACATTCACGGCGAGATGCTTGAGAACCAACCACTCGAGAATTTCGGAATCTTCTGCATTCAATCTC
Organism: Rubripirellula sp.; assembly: GCA_049889895.1. Taxonomy (GTDB): domain Bacteria; phylum Planctomycetota; class Planctomycetia; order Pirellulales; family Pirellulaceae; genus Rubripirellula. Next base: position 94,668 of record JBMHCO010000138.1, on the reverse strand, counting down.
AAACGCTCTGCAGTGGCTCTGGCAATCCTTGCACCAACAATGCAGTGATCTTCTTCGTAACCTTTACCAATATCATGAATCAGCAATGCCAAATGCAACAAACGCTTATCGGCAATTCGACGATATCTACGTCCCATGCCTCCTTGGTTTTCAATGAGGTCCGTGGCGGCTTCAACGGCTCGTATACTGTGGGCATCAACGGTGTATTGGTGATAGGCATTAAACTGCAACAGTCCCCGCATCCGCTTAAACTCTGGAATCAACTGTTCAAGTACTCTAAGTTCGTGCAGGCGTCGCAGAAGGGGCGCCAGTCGACCCGAACTACCCAGTAGATTCAAAAACTCATCGATCGCATCGCGATCAGGAGTAGAAATTTCACGATCTTGCATCGCAAGCCGAATTGCTTGCCAGGTTGGGTGAGAAATACGCTTACCGTGTTCATTGGCAAGTCTCATTAGCCGGAGCACATCTGTGAGGTTGGAGGCAAATTCTTCAACCTTCTCTTTTCTAACCCATATGTGTGAAGGCCCCATTAAAATTGAATCGTCAACCTTTTTGGACCTCAACCACTCGTATGAACGGGCAAGCAACGGACGAGAAACGGCATCATCAACGAAGAATTTTGAAGAATAGCGAACATCTCTCGTGTGAGCAAAATAGTCCTGCATGAACTGCTCGACCGCTAATAAGCTACCATCCCCTCGATAACCCCACGCCTCTGCAATTTCCATCTGCATTGCGCGATCCAAGACGTCCTGACTCTTCTGCTCGCGAAAATGTAGCTCGTTTCGAAGCCTCAATAAGAAAGAATAAGCTGCTCGAACTGATCGAAAATCTTCTTCAGAGAGCACTCCCAATTTGACCAGTCGCTCGAGGTCCGTCTCGCCAATACGCGCGAATCCCAACCATCGGATCAACTGAATATCGCGGAGAGCACCACGAGATCGCTTCACATTTGGGCGCAACAGGTAAATTGTCTCACCCCACTTACGGCGTTCTTCCACTCGCGCCTGAGTAACTTCTCGGATCAATCGCTTTGCTCTCCGATTTGCGCCGCGACTAAACTGGTAGAAGTATTTCGAGTAGAGTTGCAAACTTCCTGCAAGAAGCCGTGATTCAGCGAGCGATGAATACACCACCGGATCAGACCAAGACATTCTGCACGCTTCATCCGGTAAACGGATAGATAGGCCGGGTGTAATTCCGGCATCAGCAAGATCGCGAATTAGATTGCCAGCGATTTTATTGGCCAATGACTCACTCGAGCGAGTCGTCAGGATCATCAGATCGGCGTCAGAGTATGGAGCTAAGTCTCGACGTCCAAAACCACCGTGGGCAACTAAGGAGAGACCAACAATGCGTTGGTCGTCGGAGTGCTCTTTGATTGCAGCATTCCAAATCTCTAAGACCACATCATCATAGACATCCGCGAGCAGCGTGCAGACTTGCATAGCTGGCGTGCCGGAGTCATGGCTCTCATGCGCCTTTATACGCCCGTGACGCAACAACTCTCGGCATTGGAGAACAATCGGTCTCATGATTGGTCACCATTCACAGATGCCCTATATGTAGCGAAGTCAAGACAGGCTGAGAGCGATTTCATGGAGTGCGTTGGGGATCCAGATCGCTAAGCCTATAGAGCGTCCTCACCACGCTCACCGGTTCGAATTCGAATTGAATCTTCGAGATTTGTCACGAAGATCTTTCCGTCACCGATCTGTCCCGTTTGTGCAGTCTGCAGAACGGTGTCGATGACCATCTGCAAATTATCATCGGTACAAATGACCTCAATCTTCACTTTTGGAACAAAGTCGATCGCGTACTCCGTGCCTCTGTATATCTCGGTATGACCTTTTTGACGGCCAAAACCGCGAACTTCACTCACCGTCATTCCGTGGATTCCCTGATCGGTGAGAGCGTTTTTTACATCTTCAAGCTTGAAATGGCGAACGATGGCTTCAACTTTTTTCACGACCTTACCTCGGACAAGAGCATCTAAATTGCTGGTGCATCGTCTCGAATTGTACACCACTTGGATTGACAGGCCACAGGGGTTGAAACCTAGAACTTTGGGGGCCGGAAATCGCTGACCGCATTACCTTTGGTGTGAGCCAAAACGACCGCATCAGGTGCTAATCACTCTATTTTTTCGCCTCTCGGAGAGCTTCGAGACCAATCCACGTTACCTCCCGATCACCGGCCGTAGCATTTGCAACGCGTGACAGCACGAAGAGCAAATCACTCAACCGGTTTAAATAAACGGCCAATTCATCGGAGACCGACTGATCAGGCAACTGACAAAGCGTCACAATCCGTCGTTCCGCTCGACGACAAATCCCCCTCGCTAAATGCAGTGCACAGGCTCCTCGATTGCCTGACGGGAGGATAAAGCTGGTAAGCGGGTCCAACCCCTTCTCATGCCCGTCAATCCACTGCTCTAGTCTCTCGGTGTGTGACGCACCGAGCACACGCGTCCCGTGCTTGTCTGGATCCGGTGTCGCTAATTCCGCACCCATGGCAAATAACTCGTGCTGAATCTGCTCAAGTTGAGAATCAATGATTTCTCCTACCCCAGCATTCCTCGCAACCCCAATCGCTGCATTCAATTCATCCACAGTCCCGTAAGCTTCGATCCTAGCATCGTCTTTGGACACTCTCGGCCCACCAAACAATCCAGTACTACCTCGATCACCGGTTCGGGTATAAATCTTCATCAGCATTCATTTCATCTAGTGGACAAACGACCTGCAGCAATCATTACGGAAGTAGACTACCTGTCGGATTCGATCTGTTCTATGCCACTCTCTTCATCAGGCAAGTCATGTCCGAGCAAATTCGCGCAAAGGTTAACGCTGGCGGTTTTTTTCTCCTGCTGCAAGATGGCGAACATCGGCGTTTTCTGCTGCTGCGCCACGCCAACCGATGGGATCTACCAAAGGGGCACTGCGAGCCAGACGAAAGTTTTTTGGATGCAGCAATCCGCGAACTGCAAGAAGAAACGGGAATTCGACGAGAGATGATCGAATTAGACCCTGACTTCATGTTTGAACTGAGCTACACGGTCCAGTACAGAGAGCCAACGCCACAAACGTCCCAAAAAGTGGTCCGGTACTTTTTGGCTTACCTAAAAACAAAGCCGCAAATTGCTCTCACAGAACATCTCTCCGCTCACTGGATGGACTGGAACCCCTCCAAACGAATCCAGACAGAAACCATTGATTCCGTGGTATCGGCCGTGGCAAGTCATTTGGAGTCCCGCTAAAGCGGCCATTGGTGCAGCCTCGTGAGTCACCAGTGCGAAAACCTGCACACCCTGTTTGTGTTGCCAAAAGCGAACGAATCGTTGACAGAAATCACCCGAATCACCCATCCCAACAATCTCGGATTATGACGATTATCACGGTTTTACCGCTGGAATCACTTATGCCGATTAAGTTTAGATTGCTTGCCTGAAAGTCTCGTCAGATTCAATCCCTCATCCAGAGAACTGACCTACGGTTCATGTGTCATCGCGAGAGCAATGCTCCTCTCGAATGACACTCGCTAATTGACAGAACCATGAGAACACGGTCAGAGACAGAATGGGATTTCTAAAACGCATCCTTCGTAGCAACCTGACAGAATCGGAATCAACCCGACCTAGCTACGGAAGCTTTGAAACTTTGAGTCAGGACGAATTACAGTCCCACATGGGAATCCGGACCTACGGTTCCTTTGATCTGACCGATGCAATCCGCCCGTCGTATGATTTGCAAGTTGTCCCAAAGCAGGGATTTCGATTCGACGAGTATGTAGATGATTCCACCGGCATCAAAACGCCAGCGATCATGGCTTCTGTGACAGGCCATCGCCTGCTGGAAATCTTCTTCGAATTGATCGACCAACTGGGGTCAGTCGTGGATGTTGTCCTAGAATCTAGCCATCGAGTTCAAAATTCACACCAAGATCTTTATCGTGAACACATCGACACCGCTGTCCTGAAGAGCATCTTGCTGGATTTCGAAGACCTTCTATTGAATGATGGATGCACAGGCATTGCGGTAATCAACCCTGCAAAACGTCAAGAAGTTCAACTTGACGAGCACAAATTGCTCGTCATGTATGGTCGCCCCCTAGATCAATTTGTAGCAACATTGATCCAAGAAGATGTATATCCGGATAAGCACATCCGATTCATCACCGAGGCGGAGCACGTTCATAGCAGCAGTGAGCGAATGCACGACAGATTCAATATTCTGAAGAGCCGTCTTGGTATTGATTAGGTCTTCCTAGATTTTGCCATCCGCTCTGTTTGCTTGAAGTAGACACGATCCTTAGTTGGACCGTGCTCGACTTCCGCTCATGCATCCGCCTTCATGTCGACTCTAGCATCCCTTGGTATATTTGGTGCGGAATCGTGTCCTTTGAGGGCGTCTCCTCGACAATGATCACTGGGTGTGGCACGATGGGACTGGAATCCTACAACCCTATATTTTGTTGCAGTCTCGCCAATGATCCTTGTACTGAGTGCCAGCTTACATCCAGATAGTCGAAGCCGGATCCTTGCAAACGCGGCCAAATCGAAGTTAGAAAAGCTAACTCAACATGTTGTGATGTTTGATTTAGCAGACAAGCCGCTACCAATGTGCGATGGCATGACCTGTTATGGAGACCCCAATGCGCAGGAACTGGCTTCTCTCATTGAACAAGCAGACGCCGTACTCCTTGCATCTCCCGTTTATAACTATGACGTGAATGCCGCTGCCAAGAATGCTATCGAGCTGACCGGTAAAGCTTGGACGAATAAGCTGGTCGGAATCTTGCTTGCAGCCGGCGGCCCAGGAAGCTACATGTCGGCAATGGGAGTGGCTAACAGCTTGATGTTAGATTTTCGCTGCCTGGTAGTTCCAAGATTCATCTATGCACTTGGCGACTCGTTTCAAGGCAATAAGCTCGTTGATTCGCAGATCGACGAAAGAGTAAACGAATTAATAGAGGAAATCATCCGCCTTAAGACTGCAATCACTAGCTAATGGAAATACGGACGTTCCGGTCGCGAGGGCATCCGAAGGATTAGGTACGAGCCGAGTACAAGCTCTCTGAGCGAATGTATTCATTAACTGATGCTGGTATGCGGTAACGAACGCTAAGACCATTGCGAATCCTTTCTCGTACTTCAGAACTGGAAATCTCAATCGCGGGAACAATCACTTCTGCAGATCGGATTCGTTCAATTACCTGCTCGTCCACGATCCCCTCTAATACAGAATAATCGGGCCTCCCCTGCCCTCCTCTGGTGACAACCGCCAGTGTCACTAATCCAAGGAGATCCTGCGGACGAAACCAATCTGGCATGGATGCCAACGAATCCCCACCAACGATGAGAAAATAGTCATTGTGGGGATTTTCCTCTGTGATTTCTTTAATCGTGTCTATCGTGTAGCTAACACTACCACGTCTCAACTCACGCTCATCAATGATGTGATTCGGTGTCCCAGCGATTGCTAGACGAACCATCATCAAGCGTTGTTCATCAGAGGCAATTGGTGAAAACTTTTTCAATGGAGATTGCGACGCTGGAATCCACCATATCTCATCAAGTCCCAAATACTCCCGAGCGGATTCAGCGATCCACAAGTGACCTAAATGCACTGGATCAAAGGACCCTCCAAATATTCCAATCTTCATTGCCTTTCCTTAACCAACGACACTTTGATCACGACATTTAATTCTAAACCACTCCGCTAAGGCCAATCAGTGGATGCAGCAATTAAGGCTACAATGTTGATTGTCGTTTGAGCAACCAGCTAACTACACCCAAGTTTCTTCGGGGCTATAAAACACCCGATTGCCCTGAAACCATTTCCTGAGAACAATTTCTTAGATTCGAATTGTCACTCATCTCGCCGGTCATTCACCAGATTAGCTCATGTCAAAGCGAATAGATAAAGCGAACGGTGAAAAGATCAAACCTGTTCATGCTGACAATCCGCCCACTAAACCTCATAAGAACAACGATTCGGATAGTGACAGCAGTCTGGCTCAGCAAACCGAGTTGTTTGACTTGTCACCACCACCCTGGGAAGTTCGAGACAGCGATCCTGTCACTGTTGCGACGGTTGTTTTCAGTGAGGCGCCACATGGGCCATACGACTACTCCGTTAAAGCAGACGACCGCCATCGAATCCAACCCGGCATGCGAGTGAAAGTACCACTTGGCAAGCGGCGGCAGCCTCTGATCGCATGGTGCACGCATGTCGAATCCAAAACCAATTCCGATCGGTCGCTAAGAGGTATCACCGAGATAATTGACGAACAACCCTTGTGTGACCAATCTCTCGTAAGACTAGTCCTTTGGATGAGTCATTATTACCAAGCGCCGGCAGGGCAAGTCTTTGACACACTCATTCCCTCAAGCGTACGTGCTATGGCGGGAACGCGAGAGAAAATCTATTACAGCCCCACCGGAAAAGCAAAGAACGCGGAGATCATTGAATCGCTCCCAGTAAAACAGAAAGCCGCTTTATTAGCCTTAATAAGAGCCGGCAAGCCAATGACAGCAGCAGAACTGATGCTAACTGCCCAATGCTCTCAGGATCCAATCAAGCGTTTAAGTCAGAAAGATCTAGTCAGTATTGAAACACGAAGGGAGCTTTCGCACTCGAGAAGTAATCGCTGGCAGCTTGACGATGGCGAAGCTGAGCGAAAACTCACATTAACACCTGACCAATCATCTGCTCTTGAACAAATCATTGGAGCAATTGACCAAGATGCACATAAGACTTTCTTAGTGCATGGCGTTACCGGAAGCGGCAAAACTGAAATCTATATTCGAGCTATTGAACACCTGATTCAATATGGCCGCGGCGCGATCGTACTGGTTCCGGAGATCAGCCTAACACCACAAACCAGAGGACGTTTTGAGCGTCGATTTGAGTCAGTTGCCGTTCTTCACAGCCAGATGACTCCCGCTGAACGTCATCACCAATGGCAGAGGATCAAGAACGGTGATGTGCAGGTTGTTATTGGCCCACGGAGTGCCATCTTTGCACCGTTTCCAAGACTAGGTTTGATCATTTTAGATGAAGAACATGACTCTTCTTTCAAGCAAGACACTCAACCTCGCTACCACGCAAGGAAAGTAGCGCACGCTCGCGCTAAATCACTAGGCATTCCTCTCCTGCTGGGGTCAGCAACACCCTCTCTGGAATCGTGGCAAGCCGCCTCATCTGGCTACGCGGAATTGATCTCACTTTCTGGTCGAGTGAACACGCTACCCATGCCTGATGTTCAATTAGTGGATCTAAGATTACGAGAAGAACGCACTGGCGGTGCCATTTCCCGACCTTTGCATCATGCAATCCAAGAAACGGTCAAAGAAAAGGGGCAGGTGATGCTACTTCTGAATCGCCGAGGATTTGCTACCAGCATTCAGTGCCCAGCGTGTGGACATGTAGTTGCGTGCCCAGACTGTGATCTCCCTCTCACACACCACCGAGATGGAAGTAAAGCCGTATGCCATTACTGCGATTACACGATTGCCTCGCCACCGTGGTGTCCGGTGTGCAGATTTGATGGAATTCGCTTTGGTGGCTTAGGAACACAAAAGCTTGAAGTCGAACTACAAAATCGATTTCCAAGTTGCAAAATCGCCCGCATGGATAGCGATACCATGCGTCGTCCAGGAAGTCACCAAAAAGTGCTATCCATGTTTCGCAACGGTGAAATTGACATCCTCCTCGGGACTCAAATGATCGCGAAGGGTCTCGACTTTCCTAATGTCTTGCTCGTTGGTGTAATCAATGCTGACAGCGCACTGCATTTCCCAGATTTTCGAGCGGCTGAACGAACCTTCCAACTAGTCACACAGGTCGCTGGCAGAACGGGCCGCGGAGACCGTCCCGGGCGAGTGGTAGTACAGACATTCACACCAGAGCATCCAGCAATCCAAGCGGCGTCGAGACACGATTACATCAAATTTGCGAAGGATGAGCTAAGCAATCGAAGACGCTTCAACTACCCGCCCTTCGGCTGTGTTGGGCGACTCATTATACGAGGTCCCGATGAAGACCTTACGGAAGCTTTTGCGCACACCCTAGCCAAGCGACTCGAATCGACAAAGTCGAAACTGGGAGTTGAGGTGCGTATCTTGGGACCCGCCCCACCGCCTATCACTCGATTAAGGGGGAAATATCGCTTTCATATCCTCCTTCAATCAACTAACTCGGCGCATTTAGGAGAAACCATCCGAAAAGCAACGGACCATCTGAAAGCACCGGATCAAAGTGCAATTCAATTTGTAGTTGATATCGATCCGGTGGATATGCTTTGAAAGAAGTCTTTTTAACGCTAATCAAAATCAGAGCGATTGGTTATGCTAGGCCGCACCGTTCAGGCATACTTGCAATTTAGAGAGTATGAATCGCCACATCGTTTTCATCGGAACGTTTGAATGCCATTGCCAACAGATGGACAACCGGAACCCAAAAAGAAGTTCAGAATACAAAGAAGACGCTTGGGGAAAATAAAATTTGTTGCGGAAAAAGGTGACTACGGATTCATTACAGCGGAAGACTATCGCGACGACGTTTTTTTTCACACGTCAACCTGGCAACCCAACACATCTCAAGAAGAACAATCAACTGTGACTGAGACTGAATTAGTCGAGGGGCTTTGGGTTGAATTCGAACTCGATGATGATCAATTCGAAGAGGATAAGCGTTTAAGGGCCAAAGTCGTTCGGCCAACCAATCGCCCCATCGGACGAAAACTTTCGGGCCGTGATGCGACGTTTCAGATCATCACTCATCACCCAAAAGCAAGACGCCGACGTCCATCATGGCGAGGACAGCAGGAGTAGCAACGCTTCTGAATCTTCACCAACAACAACTGCCTTGAACCAGACTAGCATCGTATTAGCTGTTGGTGGATTCTTCGTCAGCGTTTGGCTCACTAGAGGGTTCTTCTGTTGATTCACCATCAGCGGAATTATCAACTTTTGGCTCCTTTGCCCGAGGTGGTAACTTACCACCATTCTTTTCCGCCTCGATGTAAGCACTCTCCAAATCCTGGACTAACTTCGGAGTAATGTGCTTTTGCAAAAGCTCTCGAGTGTTCGTGAACATCTCATCAACTTTGCGACTTTGATTGGCATTTTTTGTTCCTAGGAGATTGATGAAGTCCTGCTGTTTTTTGCCAATTTCTCCATACAGCACTTCGCTATTAGGCTGGTCACGCAAAGCGGTTAAAAGTTCTTCCGCCTTCTCCATCTCTCCCCGCTCTAACCGAAGCAGAATCCTTGCCTTAAATAGCTCACGAATAGCAACCAAATCAATGATTGAGTTCTGAGCTCCTCGAACGTACGCTTCTGCTTGAAGTCGAATGTCGTCGCCAGATAAGTCAGCGACCACCTTCGAGTACAACCCAGGTACAAGAGGCAACCTCGCGAGGATTGCGCCACCATTTTTCACGTAGAGCAACCGTAAAGGATCGTCTGTTGGCTCAACTTGAAGGACGCCATTCCAATTGGTTCGCCCAACAAACGTCATATCTCCCGACTCTAGGTCTTTCTGGTAGAGTTCGTAACCAATTAACGGAAACTCGGGATCCCTTTGCAAATGAAGACGCACCTCTGTGGAATCAAGTTCAGGGCGAACTCTCAAAGCGGTTTTGAATGTTCGCTTATTCTTTCGACCCTGCAAACCACCACCGCGACCTGAATAAAAATCCATTTGGACGTTTCTCTCTTTGTAACCATCTAATTCAGTTACATGCAGGTACGCCCAGTCCAACGCCCCAATCATGATCGGGTTCCCGTTGCGATCATTCTTCCGAGTCATCGGCTCTAAGACATCTCCAACCCGAATCCAGGCGGGCGAGTGGTCACGATCCTTCTCTCTAACGAGACCGCCTGCTCGCAGCAAACCAAGAGCCGATCGCTGACCTGCATTTTCAATTCTTACCATTGGCCCAAACGCCTTAGTCAAGCAAATGCTGATACCTCTTGGGAGAAAACTCGCGCCGTTTGAATTCACGGACGCAACAGGACCAAAGTGTCGCATCAAGGTATCGAACTCAACGGCTTCAATCCGATTGGGCACTTGATTGGTTTTCACCGAAACGATGAAAACCTTGTCATACTGCTCGACTGTCTGCCCCACCAAGCCCGCAACTTCTGGAATGATCAGCTTAGCTTCGGGGCTCAGTGTATTAGCAATGCCTCGAGAAACGAGTATCGCCTCGATTCCTTTGTCGTCGCTCTCGGCTGGGGCGTCATCGACCTCAGTATCACTAGAATCTGATTTTTCACTATCAGCAAGATTCGTGTCACCTTGTACGACTGCTGATTGATTCCATAAGTCTCTGATTAGGGATTCGTCGCCGGAAACCGCCTTGAACTTGTCCTTGATTCCATTGAAACCATCATTGCCAATGGTCTCGGCTCTACTGAGCACTTCGGCGGCTCGGTCCTCGGTAACATAGACCTCGCTAACAAATTCACCGACATTTTTGGCGACGCGAATCCGAACGGCATCGGGATGATCACGCTTGACAGCCAATACTGGATCAGACGCTGTTAAGCGGTCATACGTTAAATCTGACAAGCCGCGCTGCGCTGCAGTCACCACAACTGGAGGTGCGACGTCTAAATCAAGTCTCCATACTGCTTCAAAATCTCGAGCTAGGTACGCCCGTATTGCCGGCTCCAATGAAGCAAGAGAAACACGATCATCATCCGTAACGTACCACACCAGTACTCGATACGGATCATAATCCCAAGGAACCTCTTCCTCGACTGTCTCATTGGTTGCTGGCGAGCCACTCACCATCGTAGCCTGCCCCGACTCATTTGCCTGAGACACTTCTTGAGTGACAGTTGTGCTGTCCTGAGCGTCTACCAATTGAGCAAGCATTAAGACGATAAAAAACGTCACCACGGTTTGCCTTTTCATATTTTTCATTGCCCCAATCGCCAGTTATCCGCGTTCTGATACAACGAAACAATGTCGGAGCCCATCCCGATCAAGTCACGCCTGTAAGCGTAGGAATCCACCATTTGCCACAACGGGAGAACAGGCAATTCATGATGGACGATTGAGTGCAAATCCAACAAACGGTCTCGTACCTCTCGCCAATTTTTAGCCTCTTCGAGTCGACGCAAACCAAGGCCAACCAATTGATCTTCGCAACGAGCCAATCCACTCGGCCCAAGTAAACGACCAGCATCAATTACTGGCTCCCAGACCGCCGCTGAGACATACACGATGTCCGCGATATTCTTCTCACGATCTGGAAAAGTTTCACCGACCTCGAGTTCAACTAACTCAACCTGCAAACCCAATAGTTCCCACTGTGTGCGAATTCCTTCGCAGGCAACTCGCGATAAGTTGTCAGGTGGATAAGCGAGCCTGATTGGAGTCATCTCGGGCATGGTCTCTTTTTTTCGCTCGGCTTCCGATTTCATCTGATTCGCGTTCATTGCGATAAGCAACTGTGCCAAGGGAGGCTCGTAAGGTCGAGGCTCAATATTCTGGTCGTACGCGTAACCCAATGGATCATTCAGCTCGATACCCGCAGGGAATGGACCGGATAAGACTCTGCAGCCCTCTGATTCCAAACCTTCAAGCAACTCGCCAGTGAGGATATCTTGTCGGTTGATTCCGTACAGTAAGGCTCTGCGGAAGGTCCGCTCAGCAAGGTACGGATGCTCGGAACATGGAATGAGCATATGCACTGTTGGCAAGGGATAGTTAGCAACTTTAATGTCCCTACTCTTACTCAATCGCACCGCATCAGCAGGAAAGAGCTGATCCAATACGTCAATTCTCCCTTGCAGTAGTGCGCTGACACCGTCGGATGCAGATGCACTCCGAATCTCAACAATCTCTCGGGGCTGAGTGGGAACCTTGGGAGAGCCGGACAAGACATAGCGAACTAAATCTTTTTCAACTGCGTCTCGTCGGTAGTCACCGGTTGGTGATCGCGGTTCGCCTCCGAACCAACTTCCGTCTACAGGGATCTGAAGGAGGCAAATGGGCAAGACATGGGGTCGTCTAAGGTTGAACGTAACTTGCTGAGGACCCTGCAAGGCAATCGACTTCACCGCGGAAGCCCAAGGAGCAAAATACGTCTTTGATTCCGGCTTGGCCCGATCAGCCATGACATCGGCTAAGTAAAACGCCTGTATTTTATCAAGGGGTGGGACCACTTCGTTGGGCTGGAGAAACAGGTCAAACTGCATTCTATCAGGACTAGTCTCCACCTCTCCAAAGATGAAGTCGTATTCACCTCCCTCCGGGCCCGCTCCTTGTATCTCAAACAGAGTTCGGTAAATCAGCCGCCCTGCTCTTCTAGCTCCCCAGTTGTCCAACCTCGTTGGATCCAATGCGGTTGCACTCTGCAATACACCCACATTAACCAGTGGGTAGATGGTATCAATCTCTCGTATTAGCTCTTGCCCACCCTCGATATCAGGCTTGAGATAAACGCTTTCTCGAGCAAGCAATCGAGCTTTTCGATAATCCTTAGCATCTCTCGCTGCGATGGCCTCATCCCTTTTGACTTGAGCCATCCCAAGAAACTGGTCATTCCATTTGGTGATGGACTCTAACGTATTGCCGGGGTAGTCCTTTGTAAGCCGAGCGAGCAATTGCTGCGCTAAATCCAATTCTTGTTCGTTCATCAACTGCTGCATCAGCTCATCTGTCACATTGGAGATGGCTTGGAGTACGGTGGACTGCTTATACTCGGGCGCATAGCGTCTCAACTCCTCAAGCATCGCCAGTGTCGATTCGAATTCACCGCGATTGGCTCTACCCACAGCATCTTGATAGAGGTAATCGCATCGCAACTCTCTCAGACCAGGCCTTGCGGGATAATCACGAATCAGAATCGATAAAAATGGGTACGCACCCACAAAGTCTCCTGCAGCGATTCGTTCTTTCGTCTCTCGCTCGAGGCGAATCTCCCACAGATCAAACCTCTCTATCTCAGTCCACTTGGTAGCAAACTCTTTCCCCTCAATCCCCAAAACTTGAAACCGCAATGAGCCAGTTGGATTGGTTGGTGGTGTTCGGCCTGGGAAACTAATGGGAAATACCTTCGCCCATCCGCCGCCCGATGCTTCGGTGAAAAAAACAAGGTCATGGGGCTCCTCTTGTAGCAAGCCCAGTCCAAGATCAGGGGGATCCCCAGTCTGTGCGTAGTTAACAGATTGCGCTTCAACTTGGCTAACCAATAAGCTAGCGGTTACCACTACCCATAGTCCAAAAAGGTGTGAGCAGCTATGCATCGATCGTTTCGCTGTAGAGAAGAAATAACTCACTAGTTTGGCACCTCGGTTGAATAAACAACACCCTCTGCACCTGGCACCAGAAGTGTCTCACCACCGTAAACAATTGGTGTCGAAGAAATTGGCTGTCCAAGATCAACCTCATTCAATAGATCTCCACTGCGACCGTCGATAACGACGATCCACCCGGAACGACCAGCCAAAATGATTTGTTCGCCATTTCGCAATGGTTCACCAACAATTTCTCCCGCAGGTACTGCAACTTCAAAACGCTGCGTACCATCGCTTTCATAGGCACGCAAATTTCCGTCGTCAGTTCGTATCAAGGCGATATCACTAACCGCACTTGGACCCCAATTGATTCTGCCGTTAAGAAGGGTTCGGAAAGTCTCCGATAAGTTGGTCAAATCAAAACCAACTAAGAAATCAGCCGCAGGCCCTGCCGTACTAGCAACCATTGCGTTTTCTAAACGTGTTGAAGGACCAATCAACTGAAACTCAAGATCCTTCGATTGCAGTTCACGGATTTGCTCTCCAACTCGCAATCGATAAATCTTCTTACGACTATCAGCGAGCACAACCTGATCCGCATCATCTGGTAACGAAATTGGCTTTGTCCACTGCACTTTTCCTACAGGATCACTCGCTGGCTGGAAGGGCGTCGCACTCACAGCGCCGGTGCGCCAATCGACTAGCACGACACGTCCACTATCAAGGGGCAAAAGCAAACCGCCACCTGATGCCACTCCCCCAGACGTGGGCAAGGCTGAATCAAGTCGCATGGTTACCCGACGAAGTTTCTCAGTCTCGCGGTTGGGATCATAAATCAAAAGTGATGGATCGCCCACTTCATTGAGCATCACACTACGTGTCTCATCAATTTTAATGGGATCGCTGAAACGAATGGCCACCGCGCGATCACCAGGGTTTTCGAGCGGCTTCTGTCCGCCGTTGAACTTGCTATCACTAGTATCGAACTGTAGATCGAAAAGTGCCGCTTGAGTCGTTACGACATGAATTCCGTCGGCAGTAGGCTGCAGCAGTGAAACGGGAACACCCACATCTGTTCGCCAAATCTCTTCTCCTGTCTTCGGGTTAGCAGCCGTGATTCGGATAGCAGCCGTATCACGAAGTACTCGAGCATGCACCAATGCTTCATCACTGGCGTAAGGCTTTCCAAGGAAAGTGTCTAACTCGTGGATCGACCAGTCTCGAATCACACGCCCTGTATTGATTTGCAATTCATATCGGCCAAGACGTGTTCCTGTGATCCACATTTGACTTTTTCCAACAGCCATCTGAGTTGCCGTCGGCTCTTCATAAAATGCCGGTAGAGTTGCCGCGACAGTCACCTGCTCACGTTCAGCCGTGGGTTCAATGTCGTAGACCGTCACTTCGCCACGGTCGGTAAGAACGATTAAGCGGCGCCCATTCACAATCGGATCAACAATCACGTTTCCAATCAAACGAAACGGCGCCTGTGCCTGCACGAGAGTCTCACCACGTTCATCAACCCGAAGCACATGGACGTTGGCGTAATCTGCACCCGCATTCTCAATTACAAAGACGTGCCCCAAGAGCGGTACTGGAGCGACCGATATCGTCGAGGATTCATGTCCTAGGTAATAGCTCTCGACACAACTGCCGTCGCGACTGTTCAGGACGTATAGGTTGCTATGCCCTCCCGCCAAATAGGCCCTGCGAAGGCGATCATCGATGCCTGGTCCAACATTCAACTTCTGAGGTATTTGAGTTGCCCACTTGGTATCACCCGAAATGGCATCGAATGCGATTAATCTTCCAGACTCTGTTGCAACGTAGATATCATCTTTTATCGCGATCGGCTCGCTAAAGTTCTCATCGATTCCCGATCGCCAAGCAATGCTTCCATCACTCTCGCTGCAGCGAAGAATTTCCAAAGTAGAAGACTGACTCAAGAGAACACCGTCTTCCAGCTGCACCGGCGGCAAATCCTTAGCCGCACCCACATACTTTCGCCAAACCAGTCCACCGCTTTCACCATCAATGGCTAGAATGGAACCGCCTGCTCGAAAGTACAAAGTTTCCCCACGCAAATCCGGAATCGAACCTCCTGCGAGCGATGTCAGAACGACATTACCCGTGGTCACACTCTCGGACTCATCGGTGGTCACTTTTGGTAATTGACTTGATGCACTTACCAACGTCTGCTGAATGTCACTCGCACGTTTGATCAATGTCACTAACCGCTCATTGTCATACAACTCAGGAAATGACTGCAGCAGTTGCTTTCGAGTATCGTATGCCGCCTTAGTATCACTCTGATCCAAAGAACCAATCATCGAAGCTTCGGCTTCATCGAGTCGCATGTTGCGACTAATATCTCTTTGCACTCTGGCGCGAGACTCTACGACATTCTGAATTTGGGAAGCCAGAGTCACTTTCATCGATGACATCATGTACTGCGGGTTTTCCATCAGCAGCAACTGCTCATCAAGCACCGTAAGGAGACTTTGCTTTTTCTCCGTCTCACTCGCTCGGCTTGCAGAGTCCGCTAGATTCGCAGCAATGTCCACCATTAACGCGGCTAGATTCCCGCGTTCCTCATTCATGCCCTCTTCATCAGCGATCAGCGGTAACTTTTCTTTTTCTAGCTCAACCGCTTGCCAAGGCTCCTGCTTGAAGGTTGCAGCTTTGTAGAGCTCCGTCATCGTGATTCTTGCACGAGCCATCGACGAATACTGATGCTGGTCCCCGAAGCTTTCGAGAAAACCGACGTACATCTTTTGGGCTGCATCGTAGTTCTGATTATCGTACTGCTCATTGGCGCTAGTAATCACCTGATCTGCGTCTTCGCGCGTCAATACAAATGTGATTCCGCTGCCAATTAAGAGCAGTGCAACAATGATCCCGATGTAGCCGTAAATCTTGAAGGAGTCGTACTGAGACTTATCCGGATCCACTTTTTTGTGACTTGATTTTGGTCGAGCCTCTACATCAACCTCCGATGCTTCTTCTTCGAAGCCTCCCACCTCGACAGCCTCTACTGCTACTGCTTCAGCAACTACTGAATCAGCTTCGTAAAATTCACCCGATGCTTCATAGACGGGCGCAGCATCATCAGGCTCAACCTCAACGACCTCCACTTCCTCATCAGATAAGATTTCGAGTTCGCCAACCTCCTCAGTCAACGTGCTCGCCTCATCTTCTGCCGACTCATATTCTCCACTACGCAATTCTCCGATTAGCTTTGTTGCTTGAAAGCGTGTCAGGTGTCCGTTATCCACCAGCAACTTTGCTACCGCCTCTGGTGTAACACGAGTTCCGCCCTGAACTAACTGCTCACGCAACGCTTCGATAATCTCTTGGTCGAGCAGACCGAGCCTCTCCAATCGATCGATCAATTCATTTGCTAACATGATTCGTAAACGTCTGAGGATAAAAAGGGCAATAAAATATCTGACAAACACCACTTTGCAGTGGCTGGTAAAAATGAAGAGTAGAAGACTTAATCAAATTCCTCAACTTGGGTCACCTCCAACTGCGCATAACCCGCAATTGTTCCCGCATCCATCGCATCCACGAGTGACTTCAACTTTGCCATCTCGTGTACCTTAACAACCAACCTCATCCCATCGCTATTTCCAGCAATCGCTTCTCGGAGAGCTGAGATCAAATTCTGCTTTCCGGGTGTTTCCCTTTCCCATTCAGGTGCCATTACGAGAAACGAGCCAAACTCATCTACCTGCAACTCAACCATATCCAACTCTTCAACCTCTTCCTCCTGCACGCTTGTACTCGGAGCATCGGTCTGCTGCCTTGGCATCTCAATTGACTTTTGCAAACTGAACGCAGCAGTCACCATGAAAAAAATCAGCAGCAAGAAGGTGACGTCCACCATCGGCGTCATATCCATTTCTTCCTCTGGACGACGCTGCCGTGGCAAAACGGGTTCATCATCTTCATCGTCATCGAGATCCTGCTTGCTCATGGTCGCGCGGCTCGCCGGCACCGAAACTCGCGAATCATCCGTATTCGCCTCGACCGAATCACGCGGGTCAGTTGAATCACTGGAAGATGCAACCTCACCAATCGAGTCAACTAAATCACGCGACGCCACCTCCACGTCACTCTCCATTGGGACAAGCATTGGTGACTCACATTTGGGACAACGAACACGCTTGCCTGCGAAGCGGTCATTAACCAAATGTTTCGCATCACAACTTTCACAAGTGAATTGAATCGACATGGCTGGAATCTTAGTGGACGAAAAAACTTGTCAAACGAACTGACGCAAGAACGCGAATCTAAAAACTTCTACTCAACCAAAAAGCGAACCAAAATCAGTCAGGCATACGACTTGACTATTGTTCTTTAACTGCGATGTAAGTGGAATCGAGGTCTTCAAAAGCATCACCAATCAACTTCTGGATTCGAGTTACATGCCCCACTTTAACCTCGGAATCACCAAAGAGCATGACATGCTCTTTTGGAGTACCGAAAGACTTCTCCAACTCCCCTGTAATGTATTCTATGATCTCTGATGCCTGCTCATTCTCATCCGAACTGAACTCGGTACCGTCTGGTGTGCTCAAGACCACACTGTCGCTACCGGAGGGCTTTATAAAAATCACAGCGGAAGTCTTAGCAGAAATCGCCAACCCATTATCCGCCTCAGGAATGGTGCCAATCTTGGTTGGATCCATTGTAGAACAGACAATGAAGAAAATCAGAAGAAGGAATGTGATGTCAATCATCGGAGTGATATCCATTTCGTCGTCCTCACGCTTTTTACGCGGAACCACGAAGTCATCATCATCGTCTTCAATCAGATCGTCATGATCACTCATTGCAAACACTCTCTTGGAAGTAAGTCGCGTTCGATACAAACCTCGCGACAAGCATGGAAGACCGCAAACATCCTTTTATTTCTTTTCGTTCTTAGCAAGCGCTTCGCGGTAAGAGGTCATAAACCTCGCTAAGCCAGCACCCACTAAGTCTTCCATCTTTGCGATCCGAATATTGACGTTCGCAACCAAGATCATCAACGGAATAGCAATCGCAAGGCCACACGCCGTTGTCCTCAAAGCAATGTTAATGTCGCTTGCCAACAAACTAGGCTCGACCGACTCTGCCGTTGCGAGAGTCTCGAAAGCCCCCATCATTCCAAAAACCGTTCCAAACAAACCGATCATTGGCGCACTCTTAATGACGGTACTAACCCATGAAAGCCTGTACTCGATGTCACTCATCACATCTCTTTGGAATCGATCCATGACGAACTGCCGTGATTTTTTGTAGCCCATATCACGATGACGTACGGCCATCTCAACAATTTGAGGAATGGCTCGCTGATCCCCATTGCAGTACTCGGAAATACCTTCAAAGTCTCCCTGCTCAAGCATCTGATTGATGTCATCCATAAAAAGATCCTGCTGATCTTCTGTTTTGAATCTTTTATTTTTGACCCGAGTCCAAACAATCACGATGCAAAAAAGCCCCCACAACGCTACCGCAGCGAGTGCGCCGTATGTCGCGTTGGAGATCAACTCGAACATGTTCTAGTCCTTTGTAATAAGAAAACTGGTGGGTGGAGTGTCCACGTCAAATCAAGTCAACCATCTTCGCTCGGGAAAATGGCATCATCCCGAAAACTAACCCGGGACAATCGTATCCAAATCAATAATTAATCCGAGTTAACTAACGCGGTTTCCTGTAACGCTGGCTAACTACCTCGAAAACATAATTCCCGCCATCCGACTTACTCTCGAAAACCGTTTTTGCGATTTCAGTGACCGACGGATGCCCCTTTTCCGTTGAGTACTCAAGCTCAATCACTGCAAGCTGATCCTCTAACTCCTTTGGTATGAACTTTAGCATTTGACGATTTGTAAGTTGAATACCCGCTGAGGTGAGCAGTTGCCGGTCAAATTGCATCAAGGGACTCGGGCTATTCCACATGAAGTACAGCCGCTTCTCTGATGCGGTATCTTCAATACGACTTTTTTGAATTCGCGTCGAAAGGTTTGAAGCGACGTCAACACCCTGAATAGAGCCACCGATTGCGCCTAATTCAATTTTGAAATAGTCAAGCTGAGTGGCGTATGAGCGAACGTCTCTTGCAGTAAAATTAAGCTGCCAACGCTCAAACCTCGGCACGATATCTTCGCCTTCGCCGGGTGGACCAGGTGGACGACTATCACCAGCACCGGTACCAGAGGTGGTTGCAGTCGACGCCGTATCGGTCGTTGCCAACGCTCCGGCAACTGTACTCACCGCATCCGTAACTGCCTCGAGAGTATCCTGAAGAGTCGGCTCCATTAACTCCTCCACTTCTTCCGCTCCGGGAGGCTCGAAGTCTCGCTCGAATCCCTCCGGATTCTCTCCTCGCCCAGCAGGCTCTTCAATCGGCGGCATGATAGGTGGTGGAGAATAGGTCCACCTCGACATGATGAAGATAATCACCAGCATGCCAACAAATGTGCCAATGAAAATAATCAAAGCCATAAAGAATGAGGTGATCGAATCAAAACGACTCGTCCGTAGTCTCTCCCGCTCCTCAAGTCTTGCTGCGACTTGAGGATTATCAATTGAACTTTGAGTCGGCGAATTTGGAATCGATGCCATGCGATATGGACCTGAAACAACAACTAAAAAGAAAAGCGGTTCGTGCTCTTATCTCGCAGCACTACCGAAAGTGGTTATTACAAACGAGCAGACACTAAAGGTCATAATCGAGGAAGACATACTTCGGATTGATACTGCGGTACCAGTCCCGCCACTTTTGCTGAGCCTGATCGATTTCTACTCGAGAAGGATCATCAGGCATCCCGTAACCATCAAATTTCCGACTCAAAAATCGCAGTCCGTCGCGAGCATAGAGCTTTACTGGCCCATCGGGATCACTGAGAGCGAAAATTAACGAAGGGACAACCCGCAGATCATCGCTTCGTGCCAGGAGCTGTGCGGCCACTCGTCGAGCCTGCCAAGATCGGCTACCCCTAACCAACCTCTCCAACCGATCCAACTGTGCGGCGCGGGCAGCAGGATCTTTTGCTAATTGCAAATCATCTGGCAGAGACTTCCCTTCTGTCTCACCCGCTCCATCCTTTTCCAAGATATCGAGCATGTCTGTCACCTGAGCCGCAACTGGACGTCCCTTGATCTGCGTCCCGTCAACACGGATATCCGTTGTATCGCTGGGCAAACCGTATCCGCCTGCAAGACTACCTTGACTCATCGTGAAGATCGTTTTCTGTGTACTGCGTATCAAGAACAGTAGAGAAAATGCTGTTGCGATTGGCTTATTTTCCCAAGTCTCCTTACCATTGAACGATCCGTCTGGCTGCTGCAGTCGTCGAAGCTCGTCAACACCTTGGTTGTACCAAGCTGGGCTCGAATCCTTTGGCAGTCCCTTGGCGATCTCCCAGAAACTCTCAAGCCGTTCAAGAGTATAGAGGCGATAAAAATAGTAACCATCAGAAGCTTTTGCCGGATTCGCCTGCCTCCAGCGATTCAACAAACTTACTGAGCCTAACACGGGTTCGGGAGCAATTTTGACCCTGCTTCGGCGAGATTTATTCTCATCCTCTTTGTAAAGCTTGATCGCCTCAGGGAGCCCCACAATTCCGGGATCCTTATCATCGTTTGTGTCACCCCAAATTCGTAAAGCATCCCCAGCAATCAAGACGCTACTGCCACCCGCTAACGCCATCGATTGACTCACTCCAGAATGGCTGTGGTTACGTGCACCAGTCTGAGCAGACAACGGTCTTCCCGGGCCAGCGTCGCGTGCAAAATAAGGCCATGCACCTTGGATGTCCTGCACCCTCATCAACCACTGAAGCGTACTTGCGACCTTGGCGTAATCGAGTGGCAGCCCATTCCGATCCAAGGTCCAGATTGCCAGTAACGCGTATTGCGCCTGTGAGATGTCACCTTCGGACAGCTCATCAAACATTGGGTATCCAAAAGCACCATTTCTTCCCTGATAGTCGAAAAGAAACTTCTGCACGATCTCTAGTTGTGGTCGATATCTCTCAGGATCAACCTCAGCAAACAAAAGCACACAAACCGCGGCCTCATAATTTCGCTTCGCTCCACTCGCACCACGTGTTGGCAGCATTCCCACAATCTGCTCAGCAACACGAAGACCGCGTTTGACGACGGGATGCTCAGGATCGTGACGACACTTGTGGTGCGCGTAGGCCACCAAGACGGGAACGCCTGAAGAGCCGGAGAAACTTCCTGGTTCTCCAGGAAGATCATTATCCGTCAGCTTTTCTAGATACTCCAAGCCACGATCCACCATCTTGGTTACCACTGGGTCGGTTGGCGTGTAAGCGCTCGACACCGAGGAGCCAAATAAAATCAATGCAAATGCGGCAATTGCTGGTAGACGCATGTTCCTCAGACGCTGACGGCAGGTTGAATACGAGGTCATAAGCAAATGGACGGAAAAGTGGTTTGGCGATGCCGCGAAGGAGCTACCCTAAGCCAACACGAGCCGCATAGCTCTGCAGGAGGGAAGCTTCAACAAAGTTGGGAAATCCACGTCACTCGGTCTTAATCGTTAGGCCACCGATTGACGATATCCTGCATCATACCCTACTATCCCTTCCCAACGAGTTGATTCATCGGCCATCTCTGACTACTTTCGTGAGATTCCGATTCGTCAAACAGTTCGTTTTGGTCAGGTAGCTCAGTTGGTAGAGCACGGCCCTGAAAAGGCCGGTGTCGGCGGTTCGAGCCCGCCCCTGACCACTTTGGCACATTTCACAGCCTCCGATGACAGCCAAATACCTCCACAGGGGTATTTTCTCGCAGGATAACGCTTATCCTTCCGTTTTGTTGTTGCCTTATTTTGGCGTTCGCGCCATACCAGCCTCTTTTCAACAACTGTAGATCATCAATCTCAAGCGAGTCTCGGCTAGAACCACGAAGCGGTGACGTTCGCATTTTTTTTGCATTGCGAACAACATTGCCTAGGACATTTGGCCGACAATCGCCGGACATGTCGCCACTTACCACGCAACCCAGTTTGATCACATGATGCCCCGACATCGATTCGAAACAGCAGAGAAGAAACGACTGATGACCACATTCCCAAAGACGCATATTTTAATGTTCTTTGCGGTTCTATTCGGCGCATTGATTTGCCCCCACCCGATCGTCTTTGCCCAAGACGCGGCTAACGTCGATGTCGTGTCTGAATCAAGTGATAGTGATAAGGCCGAAGAAGTAGATGCGGGTAAGCCCACTGACTTACCAAAAGCCATAACAGAAGCAGAAAAAACGTGGAGCCAAGAGCTAGATGCGGCATTTGGAAAATACCTAGTTGGGCCCGTCGCGTCCGTTCTGTTTTACGACTTTGGTACGGGTCCCACTGAGGTAGAAAAGAATGACGCTTCCGGCAACAGCGTCAAGGAAGTGCAAAAAGGTTGGCTGATCACCAAAGCCTACCCCGACGGCATCTCTGTTCCATTTGTTGTCGCTTGGCTACTCTTTGGCGCTACCTTCCTAACGCTACGGATGGGCTTTATCAATTTCCGAGCGTTTCGTCACGCGATCGATCTAACTCGCGGTATTTACGACACCCCCAACGAACATGGTGACGTCTCTCATTTCCAAGCTCTATCGGCAGCATTATCTGCAACCGTTGGACTTGGAAATATTGCCGGTGTTGCGATCGCGATTGGACTAGGCGGCCCGGGCGCGACCTTTTGGATTATCATGATCGGTCTTCTCGGAATGACCGCCAAATTTAGCGAATGCACACTCGGCCAAATCTATCGGGCCACTGATAAAGATGGCCACGTGCTTGGTGGCCCGATGCGATATCTAAAGGTAGGGCTTGCCGAAATGGGCTTACCGGGACTAGGGAAAGCGCTCTCTATCCTCTTCATGGTGCTATGCGTGGGCGCAAGCTTCGGTGGAGGAAATGCTTTTCAAGTGGGCCAGTCTCTGGAAGCAATTCGAGGTGAAGTCGGCATCCTGCAAGATTTCCCGTGGATTTATGGAGTGTTAATGGCGATCGCTGTTGGCACTGTGATTCTTGGTGGGATCAAAAGCATTGGGGCAGTTGCTGGTCGCTTGGTGCCATTGATGTGCGTTGCCTACGTTTCAGCAGCGCTCTACATTTTGGCAGTCAATGCGGCAGAGATTCCATCCGCTATCTCTCAAATTGTTACAGAAGCGTTCTCTCCACAGGCCGCGTATGGTGGCTTCCTTGGGGTCTTAATTATCGGTGTACAACGCGCAGTATTCAGCAATGAAGCTGGGGTTGGCTCGGCCGCAATCGCACACTCCGCAGCAAGAACTGATGAACCGGTTAGCGAGGGAATTGTTGCTCTCCTAGAACCGTTCATCGACACAGTGCTGGTCTGCACCATCACGGCTTTAGTACTCGTCGTTAGCGGTGCTTACGATGCCGATACTTTCATCAAAAGACAATCGGCAGAGACGGTTATTGCGTCAATTGAGGGAACCCATCCTGTCGGAGAAGTTAGCGAGATTCAAATCGCCGCGGCCAAGGCAAATCTAGACGAAAGCATCAAAAGCAAAAGTGGCGCCGCGATGACACTCGTCGCTTTCAGAAGCTGCGGCTACACATGGTTCGGCTACATCTTGTTTATCGCTGTCGTGCTCTTCGCATTCTCAACGTGTATCTCTTGGTCGTATTACGGAGAACGGTGCTGGGTTGAGATGTTTGGTGAGAGCTCATCGAAAGCCTACAAGTACTTATTTTTGCTCTTCACGATTCTGGGATCGATTGTGACACGAGGGAACATCTTAGATTTCAGCGATTTGATGATTCTCGGCATGAGCTTTCCGAATTTGGTCGGTGTGTTTCTCATGAGTGGTATGGTTAAGCGTCGACTTGATGAATATTGGAGTAAGTACCGATCCGGGGAAATGAAGCCGTACACAGCTCAAGAGAACGAGTAATGGCAATGAAGCCACTTTGTGTCATCAACGCCGTCGGCCTGACATCGGAACTACTCAAACATGCACCACAGACTGCGTCTCTTGGCGGTGCATCACCTTGGATCAGTCCGACGCCCGCCGTTACGTGCACCTCGCAGGCAACGATGCTCACGGGGCTACCACCCTCTAAGCACGGCATCGTCGGAAACGGCTGGTACTACCGCGACACTTCAGAAATACGCTTCTGGCAACAAGCTTCGAGCCTAGTAAACGGCAAAAAGTTTTACGAGGATTTCCGAACCGCAAAAATGTTTTGGTGGTTCAATCAGTCAGCCCCCGTCCAGTACAGCGCAACCCCAAAGCCTCATTATGGCTGCGACGGATCAAAGGTATTCGACATTCTGGATAAAACGGAATGCGATCTGACTCGGCGACTCGGGCCGTTTCCTTTTTTCACTTTCTGGGGACCCAATGCCGGCCTACCCTGCAGTCGATGGATCGCAGATGCAACCGCCATTGTCATGCAAGAAAAGTGTCCGGAGCTAACCCTTGTGTATCTCCCGCACCTTGACTACGACTTCCAGAGATTCACCAAGCCGCCGCTCCAACGCGTGAAGGAACTTGACGACTGTGTCGTTACCATTGCAGAAGCCGCGGAAAAAATTGGCGCCACAGTAGTGGTGGTTTCGGAGTACGGTATCACCCCTGTTAATCATCCCGTTCATTTGAACCGCCACCTAAGACAGAATGGGCTATTGAAGGTTCGCTCAGGCCCCTTCGGTGAATCCCTCCTTCCGGCAGATAGCCTTGCCTTCGCAGTGGCGGATCACCAGCTTGCGCATCTTTATGTCCAAAATCAGTCAGATATCCGACACGTAAAACAGCTCGTCGAAAACATTCCCGGAGTGGCCGGGGTTTTTGATCCGCGTGAACTTTGCCTTGACCACTCCAGAAGCGGCGAGCTCATTGTACTCTCGGAATCTGATTCTTGGTTCACGTACTATTACTGGCTAGAAGACAGTCAGGCTCCGGACTTTGCTCGAACAGTAGACATTCACCGAAAACCCGGCTACGACCCTTGCGAATTATTTGCTACTAGTCGGGTACGCGCGATCACTCGTGTCATACAAAAAAAATTAGGATTCCGTTATCGCATGGATGTTATCCCGCTAGATGCTTCAATTGTGGGTGGCAGCCATGGACTACCCGCTGCTTCACCTGAAACCGGCCCCCTTATCTTGGGACCGGGCCAACTACCCGACAATATGGAAGAGTTTCCAGATTACTGCAGGGGACTCATCTTCTCTTAGAACACGGCACGCTCTTAGAACACGGCACAAGGTGCTCACCATTTCGAGAATTCCGTAGCTCGCCCAAAACGTTGCAAACGCAACCAGACCTTAGTCTTTTTGATTCACCTGTGGTTCATCTTCTGGGAAAAACTCTCTAACCACTTGGTAAAACTCATCGGCTGTGGCCACTCGCGCGACATGTGTTCGAAAATACCTGGCTCCGCGTTTACCCTGCGCGTAGCAACACGCATATTTTCGCATCAACACGGTACCCTTCTCTTCTCCAAATCGCTCCACAACCAGCCTGTAATGATTCAACATCACTTCACGCTGTTCTTCTAAAGTCGGTTCGGCAGGAATGGGCATACCCCTAAGAGCCGCCTCTGCTTGAGCAAATAACCATGGGCGACCGAGACAGGCTCGAGCAATCATGACACCATCGACGTTGTAGTTGGAAAAAGCCTGGACCACTTTTTCAGCAGAGTCAAGATCACCGTTTCCAATTAAGGGGATGCGTTTCAGGTGGCTTTTAATCTCGCTGATCCGCTCCCAATCAGCGTACCCTTTGAACATGTCCTGTGCCGTTCGGCCGTGCACAGTAAGTGCTGCCGCGCCTGCTTCCTCCACAACTCTTGCAATTTCATTACAGTTAACGTTATCACGACTGCAGCCGAGGCGAATCTTGGCGGTCACGGGCGTGGGACTGCACGCCTCGACGAGCCGGCTGATGATCTTAGACATGCGCAAAGGCTCGCGAAGCAAGTAACTACCGCTGTGTGCCTTTTCAGTGACCTGCCGTACAGGACACCCGAAGTTAATATCCACAATGCTAACGCGGTATTCCTCGACTAGTCGTGAACCAACCTTTGCCATCGTTTCTGGGTCGTTATCCCAGATCTGCACTGCTAATGGCCGAGCCTCCTCGGCAACTCCCCACAATCGATCCGGATGTTCCGCAACGTTTTGATCCATCCAGACAAAACCACGCGCATTAACCATTTCAGTGGCAAGAAGCCCGGCACCACCAAATTGCCTGACCACTTCTCGAAAAGCGGCATTTGTGAACCCCGCCATCGGTGCCTGAAGTATCGGTGGGTCAATCCTGACATTGCCGATACAGAGGCTTGGAACATCCATTGTTAATCCACTTTTGTGAGCCACATAAAAACAAACAAGAATAGTTTTCGATATCAGATTCTGATTGGAGATGAATCCGATGATACGAACTTACGATTGAAATTCTTCATTCAATTCAAGCCAACGTTCCTCACACTCTTCTAATTGCTGGCTTAAATCTTGAATACTCTCGTGCAACTTCATTGCTTTTTCGGGATCAGTCTCAGACATCAACTCTGTGTTGATTTGTCGCTTCTCATCATCCAGTTTGGCAATCTTCTTTTCCAGATTCTTGATCTCTTTTTCTACTTTTCGAGTCTCGCGACGAGCCTGACGGTAATCATTTCCTGAAGTTTGATTTTGGGATTTTGGATGACCTGTATCTCCCTTTCCACCACTTCGCTCGCGTTCGCCTGACTCCACCTCCTGCTCAACCGATTCGAGATACGCTGAATAATCACCAAAGTAATTCTTCACTTTGCCATCACGAACCTCAATCACACTGGTGGCAATTTGCCCCATGAAGTGCCGATCGTGACTGGTGAAAACAACCGTTCCACGATAGAGCTTCAAAGCTTCCGCTAACGCTTCGACCGTCTCGACGTCCAAGTGGTTGCCAGGTTCATCGAGAACGAGAACGTTTGCAGTCCCAAGTAGCAAACCCGCCATACACAGCCTTGCCCGCTCACCTCCACTGAGAACCTTGATTTTCTTCTGGATGTGTTCATCACGAAACAAAAGAGCACCGGCCATTGCAAGCACATCTTGCCGAGTCGTATTGCTGTCCGACACATACTCCAAATGTTCAAGGACGGTCAAACGTTCATCGAGGCTTGTGTAAACATGCTGCGCATAAGTTCCTATTTCAACACCAAAGCCCCACTTGAGCGTTCCTTTCAAGGGATCCAGTGAGTGAACAAGTGTTCGCAATAGGGTGGTTTTCCCCTGACCATTATCACCAACAATTGCTACCCGCTCACCGTGCTCTAATTCTAGCTGGATACCATCGGCAACAATATGATCTGGATAGCCGATGGAAAGGTCTTCACACCTCACTACTGTCCCACTACGCGGCTCAACTTTTGGAGCTTGAATGAAGACCGTTGGCTCATCAACTGCTATCTCGGTTGTCTGCAGTCGCTCAAGCTGCTTGGCTTTACTTCTCGCTTGGCTTGCGGTCGAAGCGTTAGCACGATTTTTTTCGATAAACCGTTTCAGTTGCTTCTGTTTGGCGATCACTGTAGCGTTCACTCGTCGGTCATGTTCACGACGCTCCTCTCGGTAATCCAAGAAGCTATCAATTTTGCCGGGGAACATGGTCAGCTTCCCCCGAGACAGCTCCAATGTTTGTGAACAGGTCGCCCCGAGGAAGGCTCGATCGTGACTGACGATCAACGCCGCTTTATTAAAACCTTTCAAAAAGTGCTCGAGCAAAATCTGTGTTCGAAGATCGAGGAAGTTGGTGGGCTCATCTAGCATGAGCAGATTGGGATCCTGAAGTAACAAAGCAGCCAATTTGACGCGGGTCTGCCAACCACCTGAAAGCTCCTTCACCGGACCATCTAAATAAGCTCCCTTGAGCTCGAATTGCCCCGCGACCTCACCGCAGCGCCAATCGGGCTGACCACTATCCCTCATGAGAAAATCTAGGGCCGATTCACCGGGTAAAAATGGGTCGTGCTGCCGCAAATAACCAATTCTCAGGGTGGGATGATGTGTCACCTCACCCTTTTCGACCTCTTCTTCACCCAAAAGGACACGCAGAAGGGTGGATTTACCGGCACCATTGCGACCGATGAAGCCGACTTTCACGTCGTCCACCAGAGAAAGCTCCGCGCCGTCCAATAAAACTTGATCGCCAAATCGCTTGTGGGCGTCCCTTACTTGTATCAATACTGCCATATCAGAGGCCAAAATCTTTGGATTGGTGTGTCTCCCGTTGCTTGAGTCCTACTCTTGATCGAACGGCCTGAATTCGCAAGGTCCCTCCGACGGGAACATCGCATGAAAAGCGTTTTTCCAGCCCCTGAATCCAAGGGGAACATCTATCGCGGGGTGCCGTGATTTTCTAAATTTAATAGCAGATGTCTCGTGTTATCCGCCGAGACTGATTTCCGCCTTTGACTGCACCTGATCAGCCTTACAGATCGGCCTGTCGCAACCATGAATGAATACAACTTGGACTATATTGACGACCTCTACGTCCAGTACGTAAGAGACCCCTCAAGTGTATCGGAGGGATGGCGTCAATATTTTGAGCAGTTCTTGGTGGTTCACCGTCCAGACACCTCGTCAGAAGCCCAAAAGGATCAACCAACATCAAGCCCTGCTGGGACAGCTGCAAATCCCGAGACATCTTCGGGGCTAGACCAAGCGATATGGCTCTCGCGAATCCAAGATCGAGTAAATAACTTGGTGAGAGAATACCGCGTTCGAGGGCATCTTATTGCTAATTTAGATCCACTCGGGCTGCAACGCTCAGAAACCCCTGAGCTCAATCCCGATGCGTACGGACTCAGTGAGGAAGATCTGAATCGCCCGTACGACAGCACCGCTCTAGAAAATGTGATGGGCGGAACCATTGAAGCAATCCTCACCCGTCTCAAAAACACTTACTGCCGTAGCATCGGTGTGCAATTCATGCACATCAACCGGCGCAGCATTCGAGACTGGCTACAACGTCGAATGGAATCGACCGAGAATCGCCTCGAACTACCGCACGAAGTGCAACGCCGTATCTACGCGAGACTTGCGGACGCATCCATCTTCGAAGAATTTGTCCGTCGCAAATTCGTGGGCGCAAAAACTTTCTCGCTCGAGGGTGCAGAAACTCTCATCCCCATGCTTGATCTTGCTCTGGAAAAAGCAGCTGAACATCAGGTCAAAGAAGTCGTCATGGGGATGGCTCATCGCGGTCGACTCAATGTCATGGCCAATATCCTTAAGAAACGCGCCATGAATATTTTCTGGTCGTTTGACGATCCAGAACCTGAAATGAATCGCGGTGGTGGGGACGTTCGATACCACCTCGGATACAGCAGCGACTGGAAGACCGCTTCGGGTGATAACTTACACATTTCGCTTTGCTTTAATCCGAGTCATCTTGAGTTCGTAAACACAGTGGCTCAAGGGCGGTCGCGTTGCAAACAAGACCATCGACAAGACCAGAGTCGTCAAGAGGTGATGACGATTCTTATTCACGGAGATGCCGCATTCGCGGGTGAAGGAATTGTCCAAGAAACACTCAACCTAAGTGAGCTGGAAGGCTATCGCACAGGCGGAACGCTCCATATCGTTATCAACAACCAAGTTGGTTTCACCACCGAACCGCAACAGGGAAGAAGCACAACCTACGCAACTGACATCGCAAAGATGCTTCAGATCCCAATTTTCCACGTCAATGGAGAAGACCCTGAAGCTGTAGCTCAGGTTGTCTCGCTCGCGATGGATTTCCGCCGTGAATTCCAGAAAGACGTTGTGATCGATCTCTACGCCTTCCGTCGCTGGGGACATAACGAAGGCGATGAACCTCGGTTCACGCAACCGACGATGTACGCAGAAATCGATCGTCGAGCCAGTGTTCGCGAACAGTACCTCGCAAGATTACTCGAGCTAGGCGAGATCAGTCAGGAAGAGGCCGAGCAGATTCAGCAAGAGCGAATGGAGAAACTCGAATCGGAGTTTGAAGCGAGTAAACATGAACCGTTTGTACCAGACACCCAGACTCTTTCGGCGAACTGGAGCGAGTACTTTGGCGGTCGTGAACCAAGCGAAGAGACTGACACCAGCTACAACATCGAAGAGCTTTCACGCCTTCTCGACTCATTGACTCGCCTGCCAGATCAATTTTCAGCCCACAAAAAACTCAAAAGACCGATGGCTTTGCGCCGTGAAATGGCGTTGGGAAAAAAACCGCTCGACTGGGCAAGTGCTGAAGCCGCTGCGTTTGCAACCCTATTAGTAAACGGGCACCCAATTCGGATGACGGGCCAGGATTGCGAACGAGGAACGTTCAGTCAAAGGCACGCGGTCCTACATGATCCCAAAACGGGAGAGAAATATGTGCCGCTTGAAAATCTTTCGCCGGAACAAGCACCGCTCGAACTTTACAACAGTCCCCTCTCCGAAGCGAGCGTTCTTGGTTTTGAATACGGCTATTCGCTTGATTGCCCCGACGGCCTAGTCGTTTGGGAAGCACAGTTCGGGGATTTCTGGAACTGCGCACAAGTCATTGTCGATCAATTCATTGCCAGCGCAGAGGATAAATGGAATCGTCTCAGTGGCTTGATCATGCTCTTGCCTCATGGATTCGAAGGACAAGGCCCGGAACACTGTAGTGCAAGAGTCGAACGCTTTCTTGCGATGGCAGCGGAACATAATATTCAGGTCTGCCAACCGACGACTCCTGCACAGTACTTCCACCTCTTGAGACGTCAAGTGATTCGAAAATGGCGAAAGCCGTTGGTTGTCCTTTCACCCAAAAGCTTGCTGCGACATCCCCGAGTTGTGAGCACTCTGGAGGAAATCTCTAGTGGAAGCTTTAAGAAAATTCTGGGTGACGAAACCATTGAACTATCAAATTGCAAGCGATTGATCCTATGCAGTGGAAAAATCTATTACGATCTCATCGAAGAGCGGGAACAGCGTGAACTCTCTGATGTAGCAATCATGCGAATTGAACAACTCTACCCTCTCACCATTGAAGAAATACTTGAGTCGATCGATGGCCTAGAAGACGGAAGCGAGATTTTTTGGGTTCAAGATGAACCGACCAACATGGGTGCGTGGCCATACATCAAATTCAATTTTGGCGATGAGCTGGAAAAGAGATTTAGCCTACGCAGAGTTAGCCGAGTAGAGTCTGCAAGCCCTAGTACGGGAAGCATGGCGGCTCACAAGCTGGAACATGCTGAATTAATTGAGCAAGCCTTTGAGAACACCTGATCAATGGATTTTACTTTCATCAGCTCTCCCTAATTAAGATCTCAACTCAGCTCCCCTCACGCAGCTGATCAAAGTACTGCATAGCGTGCTCTCTTTCAGCGCGAGGCAATACTTGAGTACTTGAAGGACTACCCTGCTCTTTCAGAGACGCTTCGATTGCCTGCTTCAATACTTCGCGACTTACCCCTTTTCGATTTGGTCCGTCGGCAGGTCCACTGATCACAACTTTTCCTTTTCCAATCTGAGCACGCACTTGGCTCTGATAAGTGTTGGTATCCGTCTCTGCTTCCGGCCGATCACCAAATCCTGTCCCTTCCCCAAGTCCATTTCCTTGACCTACCGAGTTAGATAACTGCCCCGCTTGGGAATTACCAGCCGCTCCGTTACAGGTAGAACACCCCGCGCCGCCGCAGCTATTGCATCGCATCGCGTTCTTGGATTGAGATATTTGATCCAACGCACGGTCTAAGTCCTCCAGCTCCGAAGCGTTTTTCTGCATTTGCTCCAACTGCGAAGCTATCTCCTGCAAATCGGAAGAGGCGTCCTGCAAACGCTCGCTGGCTATTGATTCATTGACTTGGTTTAGCATCGAAGCCATAGACCGTAATGACTCTGATGGTGCATTTCGCGTGTTGAAATCGGCGAGCTGATCCTGGAGCTTTTCTAACTCGTCCTGATTACCAGATGCTTTTGCAGCAGCAATTTGCCTTTCAAGCTCCTCCTTCTGCTGCTCAATCTGCTTCACAGCATCACTCAGTGACGCAGACATCGACTCGAGTTGCTTGCGTAGATTTTCTTTTTCCTCTGCCGTTAACTTGCTGCCCTGCATATTCCTTGCAATTTCTTTGATTGATTCGGCGGCCTTATCAAAATCGCCCTGACTAAGAGATGTGGCAAGTTTTTGGATTGCCCCCCCCTGCAAGCCTTTTACTTGCGAGAAAAGCCTTTTCATCGACTCTGCGTCACCCAACTCTTCTCTTCGCTCCGCTAATTGATTTTTTAAATCGTTGATTGCAATCATTGCTTGCTTCGGATCAGGATTATTATCAGCAAGGATGCGGTCCACCTTTCGCTCAAGGCGACTATAAAGCTGTTCTGATTCGATCAAACCTTTCTCCGCAGCCAATTTCTTTCGCTGAATCATTTGCCTTTTAAGGATCTTGGCTACTTCTTGAATCGGAGATTTCTCAGATCTCTGTATTGCTTCCGATTTCTTTCCACCAGCTAATGCATTGATATCTCCGAATAAATGACAAAGGAACAAAAGCACTAACAAGGTGCACGGCCAGCACAAAATTGCCGTTGGCCGCAAAGTAAATTCAGTCGCCAAGTTGACTTGTTTAGCTACCTTCTCTGACTCAGCAATCAAGGCACAAGCGATTGAGTCATCTGGGTTGCGGTCGTTCATCATGACAACGGTACATAGCCGTTCCTTGAGCGAAAAACGACGATCGACTTCTTGGGCAGCCGAAACCTTACTCGGACGATGAAGCCATGTGTAGAATAGCGAAATAGTGAGTGCGAACCCAAACGCAAGAACAGGGATGCCTTGATCCAGCAAAACCGAATCCTGCCAGCTTGCAACATGTTGGGTCAGAATAGAAACAATTGATACAATGGCTGCAGCAGAGATCGTATAGCACATTGATCTCCCGAACGTAGCTAATATCAAACGCTTTTGTGCGTTATGAACTACCGAATGGATCGCTTTCATACTGCTGATCCTTGAAAGAACTATATGGTGAATTAGATAACGACCCTCTCCTAGAGGGTATCCACGGTCTTACCAAAAGTTATCAGAATCCACCAACGATGATCGTAAAAACTACCGGAAATTTATCCTGTCCAGCCAAGCCCCACGATGCAATACCGATAACGCCAGTGCGTTCCTCCCGAGATTTACTTCTTCTCTTTTCATTTGTTGATGCGTAGGTCGTGATGTGCAAAGCAACGGATTTCCCGAGTAATCACTCCGACGGAAGACTCAAAAACTTTGCGTTGGTCATCTATGACGGCAACTGCAATTTTTGTCAGTCTCAGATTGATCTACTGAAACGTCTTGATCTTGGCCACAAGCGACTACGTTACCTCTCACTCCATGACCCATCTATTCTCACACAGTTCCCACAACTAGATCATGAACGTCTGATGCAAGAAATGCATCTAATCGATCACAATGGAAAATGTTACGCAGGATCTGACGCCGTCAAATATTTGACCCGAACGCTTCCGTTATTGTGGGCCGCGGCACCGATCATTCATCTACCCGGCACCAGTTTTCTCTGGCGGTGGCTCTATAAAATCGTTGCGAAAAACCGCTACTTGATTGCTGGAAAAAATTGCGATTCGGGTAGTTGCAAGCTCGATTGAGCATACGATGGTGACAGCAGTAATTCGGTTATTCAAACCACGACACTGCATTCCTGAAGACTGCGAAACCATCACCAAATTCAGGTTGTTCAGTTCGTCGAGTCCAACGGGGATGGTGAGTTGCTTCGATATGTCGTTCCGGATGAGGCATCAAGCCAAATACTCGACCAGACGAATCACACACACCTGCTACATTTGCATCCGCACCATTTGGATTCTGCGGAAACGGAAGGATCTCTTCCTGAACTCCAGATGTGGCGTCGCTTGAATACCTGATAGCAAGCCGACCTTGACTCCGAAGGTCATCTAAAACAGCATCGTTCGCTGCAACAAATTTTCCTTCTGCATGTGCCATTGGCAAATACATCTGCTTCACACCGCGAAGAAAAACACAGGGTGTTTGATCAACTGCCAAATGGACCCAACGATCTTCAAAACGCCCGTGGTTATTCCATGTGAGCGTTGCTGGCTCTCGCTCTCCATCGCCGACACCACTAGTCAATACACCTAACCTCATCAACACCTGCATGCCATTGCAAATTCCTAGGATCAATCGATCTGCATTCCCCTCAGCAAATGAATGCACCAAATCTCCGAGGTGCTGCCGAAGACGTGTCGCCAGAATTCGACCGGCTGCAATATCATCGCCGTAACTGAAACCACCGGGAACACAAAGAATCTGGTAGCGATCTTTCAGTGTTGAGTTTTCAATTAGCCGATTCACATGAACACGTTCTGCGATTGCACCTGCTCTTTCGAATGCGTAGGCAGTTTCTTCATCGCAGTTTGTGCCCGGAGCACGTAAAACAAGGACGCGAGGCGACGACATTGTGATCCACAATTGAAAAGTAGGAAAGATTTAACAAAAAGAGTCTAGACGGACGGATCCATTTTGGAAAGCTCCTCAAGGTGGCGTGATTTTCGGAATCCCGTTGATGGAACGTCGATCGTTGCCTCACTAACCTTACAGTTTTTAGCGTTAATCGGATCCGCCACGCCGAATACTGTCAGAAAAGGCGTTCTCAGCACGACCCTTGGCACAAATAATGATCCTCTTAGCGCCCACCTGAAACTGAAAGGATTCCCGTGCAGGCCCAAAAAACCAAGTGGGCGATCGCCTTAGTGTTAGCGACCGGCATCGCTGCCATGAGATACGTCGATATTCAAACTGAAGCCGCTGAACAATTATTCGGTGGCACAAATGTGCACCCGATCATTCTATTTCTTGCAGGTGGAACTGCGGCCCTTATCATGCTCGTCCCAAAAACTCCAATATCCATCTTAGGCGGGATGATATTCGGGTGGTGGCTTGGCACATTGCTGATGTTTGCGGTTGCTCTCTTAGCAGCTACAACGAATTACTATCTAGGTCGCTTCTTATTCCGATCTGCAATCAATCGATTCGAACTGAAGTCAAATCAAAGAGTGTGGATCCCAGCGTTAAGAAATGCAGCCAGAGAAGCCAATGTGTATTTACATTTCCTCGTGCGTCTAACACCAGTACCTACCTCCATCATCAGCTACTCGATGGGCGCTAGTGGAAGCCGACTATTTCCATTTCTTTTGGGAACATTGCTAGCCGTCATTCCGCAATCTCTATGGATCAATGTTGGAGCCAATTACGGCCAACTAGAAGCCTCTCAAATGACTACTGCTAAAATTCTGAGCCTCACAATCTCTTTGCTAGCCGCTATCGCAGTGGCCGTTTGGATTCCCAAGATCGTCCAAGCTCACATTCGCAGCTCTCAATTTATTGAGAAGGAGCAAAATCTAGATCGAATAGAGATCTGATTACGACTCAATGGCCTACTGTGTGCGTTTTGCGAGAAAAAAGAAACTCATTACATCCCCATCCATTACCGACGGTTTTTAACTTCTCGAGTATGAAACCTTTGGCTCTCAATAGGGCGATAATCTCATCCGGTTTAGCAACCTCAAAAGGCAAACCACCAATCCAATCAACCCAGTCGTGCCAGACCGACATCCCCCGATCACTCTTCTTTTTCTTCCAATCTGAAAAAGGAAGTGGATTCTTCAAATGCATCAAACGCGCAAGGGAAAAACGCAGCTCGTAAAATGCTGCGACCGCCATCGCAAAAACAGGACGGAGTGCACTAGGAAAAGCATTATAGGCCTGCTTGATTTTTAACCATCTCATACTCGCTCCACCTTGATCATTATAAATGGCGATGCACAACAAGCCGTTTTCATTGACGAGGGAAGCGATGTTAGCAATCGCTTCTCGCATTTTCCCGGTGTGATGAACAACGCCCCAGCAATACACAAGATCCCCTTTACCAAGTTCATCCATTAACGTCGGATCAAGGACTGAACCCTGGTGAACCTCCCAACGATCATCTAAAAACCCGCCCTTAGCCTTTAGCTTCTCTGCGCAATTCACCGATTGCGGATCGTAATCGATGGAAACCACTCGCGCACCAAGACTTGCAGCAGCGAAGGAAAAGAGGCCGCTGCCACAACCAAGATCTAGGAAACGCTTATTTTCGAAGGTATCAAGCCCAAAGATATTTTGCAGTGAGCAAATCGCTTGCTCAAAACGTTCTTCATCAATCTCATCAGAAAATGATGCCCAGTTTGCTCCAAATCCAAATCGCTTGAGTTCCTGTTCTGCTACCATGCGTGAGTGATCCTTATTAATATGTCGTAGATGACTTAGCGTCAGCTTAACAATAGATTTCACCTTTCGAAATCATGGCAAAGCAGTCGACTGGCCACTACATCGGTACCAGAGAAAACTGAACCGTAAATTCATCTCCTCCGGAACTGCTCCCCCTTTTCGTGTCAAAACAGTGATTGTTTTCGATGCAAGTAGTCACCCCACAAAAGACTTACCGCCGCAGGCTGCAAACATGGCAAGACGAACCAGTACTCCACAAAACCGAAGACAATTCATCCAAACCTCATGCATACTTGCTGCAGCACCAGCCATCATGACTTCGAAGCGAACCGAAGCGCAGGGTATCGTAGGTAATGCGAATTTAACGTATCAATACAAGCATCAGTTCCCTGAATTACCCGATCAATTTCACTGGCAAACGACGCACAACGTCGCAGTTGACCACGAGAATAATCTGTACGTGATACACGAGGGTCTCGAAAAACTCTCAGATCACCCTTCAATCTTTGTATTCGACGAGAATGGTAGATTCATACGATCCTTTGGTGAACAATTCCAGGGAGGAGGTCACGGTATTGATATCCGCATGGAGGGCGGCACTCCGTTTCTATACGTAGCTGCCTATCAGCAAGTCAAAGCGATAGCGAAGCTGACCCTCACGGGAGAAGTTGTCTGGATCAGGCATGCACCGATTGCCAGCGGACACTACGCAGAAGGTGAAGCGACTAACCCGAAAAAAATATGGGGTCGTGATCGTTTCATGCCGACGAATTTCGCTTTTTTGCCCAACGGAGATTTTCTGGTTGCAGACGGATATGGCTCCTATTTCGTTCACCGCTACAACCAAAATGGTGAATGGCTCTCATCCTTTGGAGGACCTGGAAATGGGAAAGGTACTTTCAGTCTTCCACATGGCATTTGGATTGATGAACGAATTGAAGACGATCCACGCATTGTCGTTGCTGATAGAGCACATAATGCTCTTCAAGTATTCAATCTCGACGGAGAATACAAGAAAACCATCTCGGACTTGGGTCTACCTGCAAACCTCGATACACATGGCAATCTCCTGCTGGTGCCTGAGTTAGTGTCTAGAGTGTCTATTCTCGATCAAGATTACAAAACCGTTGTCACTCTGGGTGATGACCGAGAAAGAATCGTCCACGACAAGACTGTAAACGGTGGCTACACCATTCGGACTGACTCAACTAAGTGGGAACAGGGAAAATTCGTTCACCCTCACGATGCGTGTTTTGATCGTGTAGGTAATATCTACGTGGCCGAGTGGGTCTCTACTGGCCGCATAACAAAACTCACGCCTGCCTAGTCAGTCAGACGCCTCTACTCGCGTTTGTTTGCGTTGAAACATCGCGAGCAAGCCTACGAAAGTTAAGCTTACTCCGATCAACAGTGAACTGGTTACGGGTTCAGCAAAGAAAACAATCCCCGCAATCGCTGCCATTGCAACCTGCGAAGCATTTAGCAGGTTAACCGCCACAACTGGCAGGGATTTTAATGAAATCGATAACGCGACAAATGCCGAGAAATTAAAAACGCCCGCAATCAACATGACCTTCCAGTCATCAAAAGGTAGCGATGTGATTGCTTGTACACCCAGACGGTACAGTGACACTCCCCAAAGAGAAATCGCTCCCACGCTTCCGCTAATAAACATCGTCAAAGGTGCAGAGAGTCCACCTGTTAGAGCTTGTCGCATTGTGGTGCCAAAGACCGCATAAGCTAATCCAGATAAAGCCGCACATACCGACCCAAATCCTATTTCGGCAGCCGTAGTCAGTGATTCTACCTCACTAGTCATCATGGCTTCATCCTCAACCTGCAAGTGATTTCCAGGTGAAGAGAGAACAAGAATTGAGGCTAATAAGATCACCATCGCGATAAGTGTTCTGAAACTGACACTCTCATTCAAAATCACTTTTCCCAAAATCGCGGCACCGATGATCATCGCTCCCAAAGTAATCGGTACTGAAATAGCCAAACCAATTCTGGCTAGCGCCAATTGAAAGAATGCGTTGCCAATAAATTGCCCCACCAATGCCGCGCCGACGAAGCGCGGAACCATTCGCAAGCTACTGGCAACAACCTCGCCGCGATTCAACATCCAAATCAGATACGGCCCAAGTATCACTACTGTTGGTATTGCCTTTGCCGCAGAGACAAGAAATGCGTCAATTTGCACACAATGACGTAAGGCAACGTTTGTCGCCGTGTACAAAACCGCCGAGGCGAGTCCAAATAAGGCACCTGCGAGCATGCTCATTGGTGGACGCAACGATTTGCCTCCCGATGCTTCTATTTTTTCATGGACCACTATTTCTTGAACCACCGTATCCAGACTTACCTGCCGTAAAAATATGCTGCTGACATCAGAAAAAATAAATCTGCAAGCCATCTCAATCCGTCGAACAAGTTGATTCGACATTTAAATCATTCATCTCTTCCTACTTTCTCGGCTAAACCAAGCAGGAACGGTTCGTAGGGACAATCCCCAAATCGAATCCTCCTATATGAATGCAGAAATTCCTCAGCGTATCGAGAGGCCTTTAAAAAGCCCGCATCTCTCAACCGCTCAATGACAACGGTGTCGCTCTCATTCGCGTCCATGCGAACCTTTCTTGCACGCAAGCTTCGAAGAAAACAGTCGTAAGCACGCGCTACATCTTCATCATGAATTGCAAACGACGCTTGTATCAAGCGTCGGCGATTACTCCAAACGTGTATTACAAGTGCCAATAGGGTAACCATGATTGGAAGCCAAAGATACGTAAGCATCGCGCGAAGAAGGCGAGTGACAAACAATTGGGGATCATTACCTGAAAGAACCCATGTCCGAAGCAAGTAAGATCGAACCGCACCAAAGAACTCTAGCATCCAGCTTCGTGATGAAGATAAACCGAGCAATCTATTTCGCGAAACCATTGGAGTTGGATCAAATGGGATAAACTTTTGCTCGCTGTGTGACCAAACCTCAACCCACGCATGTGCGTCTCGCTTTCGCACCATCGTTCGATTCGTTATTGCATTGGTCTCCGAAGGCAGGTAGCCAGTTACAAGACGAGTGGGAACATCTTGCATCCTCAGTACCAAGGCCATCGTGCTTGCAAAATGCACACAGTAAGCGGCTGTACCGGGTTTCAGCATTTCCAACACTGGATGACGCTTGGTATCGAAATCGGTTGTCAGCGAATACGTGTAGTTTTGCTGAAAGAATTCTTGAAGTCGCGAGCCTTTGGATATCGCATCAAGATCTTTCCCAAGCAACTGCGTCCCAAAACTTCGAAGCTCTTCTTGCAGCTCAGTGGGAACTACGAGCATTGACTCTGGTGAGATCGTTTCTGGCTGCAACTGATCCTCGGGATCGATAATCAGCTCCAAACCTGCAAGTGAATCTTTTAATTGGTAAATCCAACCTGGCCCAACAACTACTGCGTCATTTAACACATGTATCGTTCCGGCGGGCGTCGGCAAATCTGTCGCTGGCTTTTCAAGCCAGATATACTCAAGACGCTCACCATCAAACTGATTTAATCCACGCACCGATTTTTGTGGAACAAATTTTTGCAACTCGGGGGAGCTCGTCCAACGAATACCGTCAAAACGATCAAATACTTTGGCTCGTAGCCTAGTAACTGGACGCGAAAGCTCTAAGACCTCCGCAGGCGAGGAAAGCATATTGCCCCTAGAACCGATATAGATGTTTTCGCCCAATCCACTCACACCTGCAATTGGCCGAAGTTCATAATAGCTGCTAATCGCATTCTGAATCGCTGACTGAGCAACTCGAGTAAAAGATGCCAATTCAAAAGAAGCGATACCTGTGACCAAAATAAAAGCAACGCAAACCACCCCGACTCGCCTGCGTTGCTTGAACACACCCGCGTCGTGAGCCGCAACGATCAGCAATGCGACACCAAATACACAAAGCAGAAACATGGCCAAGAACGTTGGCTGATCTCTAATAGATAGACCTATCATCCCCCATGCAAACAGGTACGACTGATAATACTTCTTCGATCCTACAAAGAGCACTCCATACGCCGTCACAAGATTTAACGCCAAAGACCCAAAAACAGGAGCCAAAACCCCAATTGCTGGACGATACCCTGTTGGCAAAACCAACGCAGCGACGCTGATAACAATCATCCAGAGATTGGTGCGAAAATTAATCTTCCATGTCCATTGAAAAGCAGCGTGAAGTAACACCAAGGCGGTTGCAACTGCTGCCAGCGACCATCTCCCCATTACGTCTGCTTGAAAAAACATCGCTGCAAAACATGGCGTGGCACGCATCAAGTGAACAAGCCAATCATGATTTTTGATCAAGACCACACCTCAATCTTTGGGTCCCGTCGCCATTGGCTGGGAATCTGTTTGGGTTTCCCAACCCAAATGATTAAGACATAGCCCTTCGATCGTAGGCTTGAAACCAATGCACGTCGCCGAGAGTCTAGCCGCAAAAACATCAACACCAAATGATTTGCATGTTTCTGACCAGCCAATTGGCTTGTCAATTTTTGAAAATTGGTTTTTCTGATCGACTCCACACCTACGAGGCTCTCGATTAAATTTCCATACTGCCTTTGGTTTTTGGCGTGTGAACAAACAGTTGTCTTTTGCCGACCATGACATAGCGTTAAGTCAACATGAGCACGAGCCGATTCTTTTGCAAGCTGGATCGCGACGGCAATCATCTCATCCATTATTTTCTCTTCGCGCGCCGATTTCGCTTCCACGTCAAGCCAGACCACGCGTTGTATGAAGTTCGAATCAGCATATTCCTTTGCGACCAACTCACCACGACGAGCTGTTGCTCTCCAGTGCACATCACGAAGTTGATCCCCTGATCTCCATTCGCGGAGTCCTATCAATTCCGTTGAGGTTCCCGCACGTGCCACGGACTGACCTTCTCTGTCGGTAGGGAATGTAGGTAAATGCGATTCAGGAGGCAACGGTTCCACCATTACTTCACTTTGCACTTGCTTACGTTGTCCACGTTTAATCATTCCAGTGGGCAACGCCGTCGCCACTTGAAGATGCGTGAGCAAGTAGACTCCACGGCGAATACCACGAACATTGAGCATTACAGAACAAGATTGGCCTGGGGCTAATTCAGGAACCACGGCGGGGGGACCAACCGGTCGGAGTTCGGGAACCAATCCTCTTTCCTCAACGGTAATAAAACGCAGTGTTCGTCTGCCCGCATTCTCAACCTCAACTCGATAGTGAAGCGTGCTTCCTTCCACTACCTTCAATAGGCCAACCCGACGCAAATTGATGTTTGCAGAAGGTCTAAAAAAGAAACCAAGTACATACGAGGTAAACAAGGTGAAGGAACTGAACCAAAAAACAGCAGCAATGAGATAGGAACCAGAAGCTAAGAGTGACAGGGATGAGAACAGCATCCCCCACAGAGTCAAACGTCCTATTTCCGTGAGGGATCCACGGTACAGATCGTCTAACCACAGAATTGGAGGATGCTCAAGCGGCGGCATCCAAAATGACCATCTCCTTCGTCTCGTCATCATCCACCCCGCATCCAAAGCTAACGAGGAAGTGTGGCGTTCTTAAGCAGATCAGTCAGCACGGCTATTTTTGCTTCGGAACCATCTCCTGCCCTTGTATTCAATATCAGGCGATGAGCTAAAACGGGCTCGGACATTTTAAGAACATCATCAGGGATCACGTAGTCTCTAGCATGCATCAAGGCATGTGCTTTCGACATTGCCACCCAGTGCAATGCTCCACGTGCTGAGATACCAAGCCTAATTTGAGATGCTGCTCGTGTTAGGTTCGCAACCTCCAACACATAGCGCAATATAGATTCTTCAATCCTTACGCCTTCGACCGTTCGTTGAAGACGCCGTAGTAAATCGATGGTAACGACAGGCTTTTGCTGTAACAAATCTCTCGTCGCACCACCATTTTTAAGTAACAGCAGTTCTTCAGATTGGCTCACATAGCCAAGATTTAGCTGTAGCATAAAGCGATCTAGTTGTGCCTCAGGTAACTGATACGTCCCTTGAAGGTCGAAGGGGTTCTGTGTTGCGATACACAAAAAAGGATTCTCCAGTGGATATGTTTTCCCATCCAATGAAACCTGTTTCTCACCCATCGCCTCAAGCAACGCGGATTGTGTTCTCGCTGATGCACGATTGATTTCGTCGGCGATCAGTACATTGGTGAAAACCGGACCCGGCTGGAATGAAAAGACCCCGGTTGTAGGATTAAATACAGTGCTACCTAACACATCTGCCGGCAAAAGATCTGGTGTGAACTGCAACCTTCCGCATTTTCCATCTATGGATTTAGCCAGTGATTTTGCGAGCATTGTCTTTCCGGTTCCCGGAATATCTTCCAACAAGATATGCCCTCCGGCTGCTAAACAGCAAACAACAAGTTCAATTGCATCCCGCTTGCCCCTAATGACACCCTCAATATTCTGCATCACGCTTTGGAGTGTCTCTTTGGCTTCGTCGACTGATAGTGCTTTTGAATGATCCATAAATGTGAT
The DNA here is from genome assembly GCA_049889895.1 of Rubripirellula sp. GTDB lineage: Bacteria > Planctomycetota > Planctomycetia > Pirellulales > Pirellulaceae > Rubripirellula. The sequence continues at coordinate 51,601 of JBMHCO010000138.1, read as the reverse complement.
TTTGTAGAGATATAACTAGCTGCAACGATGCAGTGTTCCGCTATGGAATAATATTCGGGCCAAATAACATCGCAGTCCGTGCAATATTCAACCGAGCACCTACTGATGAGGGCGATGCAAATTTAAATCACGCAATGCAAAATCCGTTGTAGCAGTAAGCGGACAAGCATTCGACCGTGCACTGACGTCTAAACCAAAGTGTCAATTGCTCTCACAGGAATAGCAGATATTTTCGAACGGTCAATGTATAGCATCAGTTGCCACTATTTCTTACTCCCATAAATCTCTTTATGAGAAAAAGGCAGGATAAACACCGACACAATTAGTTGGGACATGCAAGAGAAAAGCGTTCAACCAGAAACACTTCTGTGAAGTCAGTTCGCGAATTGCTGCCAGACGCTGACTTGAAGCAGGCAACAAGCGGTCTACTGTAAAAACACCTCACGACTTGAGGTGTAGCGACGGGCATTTCCGATCCGTTGCCAATCAGGTGTATCCATCTCTATTTCAAGTGAAAACAGTAAACACCGATATGCTGGCAAGACTACAGACCTATACCTTACTCGGGATCGATGCGATGTCAGTCGATTGCGAGGTAGATATTTCTTCTGCAGCAATGCCAAAAACCATTTTAGTCGGTCTGCCAGATACTGCGGTCAAGGAGAGCACACACCGCGTTGAACGAGCGATTGTCAACAGTGGTTTCACGAAACCACAGGAGCGTGTTGTCATTAACTTGGCTCCGGGGGATCTTCCGAAACAAGCCTCTTCCTTTGATTTACCCGTTGCACTAGGTGTGCTCGCAGCAAGCGGCCAAATTTCCATGCAGGGAATCGACCGATATGTGGTAGCAGGCGAGTTGAGTTTAGAAGGATTCACGAGGCCGATTAAAGGCGTGCTATCGATGGCGATCGAAGCAAAGCGTTCGAGCAACAAATGCGGTTTCATTGTTCCAAGAACAAATGCATTTGAGGCATCGGTTGTGGAGGGATTGAATGTTATTCCAGTCGACAGCTTAGCGCAAGCTGCTGCGTTCCTTTCTGGTGAAATCGAATTGGATGCCGCGCCAACTCGCATCGGTTCAATCTTCAAAGAATTCGGCAATTATGACGTCGATTACTCAGACGTTCGCGGCCAAGAATCAGCAAAGCGTGCGATGATAATTGCCGCCGCCGGATTCCATAACTTGCTGATGCTCGGGCCTCCGGGTTCCGGAAAAACGATGCTCGCTAAAAGGATGCCAACGATTCTACCGGCCTTGCACGCATGTGAATCGATTGAAACCACAAGAATCTACAGTGTCCTAGGACAGTTACCCATCAATCAACCATTGCTGGCAACTCGCCCATTTCGCAGCCCACACCATACCATTAGCAACGCCGGTCTAGTTGGTGGTGGCAACCCACCTTCACCAGGTGAAATCAGCAAGGCACACCATGGAGTTCTTTTTCTCGACGAAATACCTGAATTCAATCGGAAGACGCTCGAAGTCATGCGTCAGCCTCTAGAAGAGCACTCGGTAACAATCTCGCGAGCACTCCGTTCCACCCAGTTTCCAGCTGACTTCATGCTCATCGCTGCTGCGAACCCGTGTCCGTGTGGCTATCGCAGCGATGAAAGAAAAGCATGTCATTGCACACCCCATCAAATTCAAAATTACATTGGCCGTATTTCTGGGCCACTTCTCGATCGTATCGACGTTCAAATTGACGTTCCTGCTGTGACCTATGATGAACTCGAAGTCGTTCAGACAGAAGGATTAAGTAGTGAATCCATGCGTCGCTCAGTGAGCACCGCGCGTAAAATACAAATCGACCGATTCCGCGAAACAAGCACTCGCTACAATTCGCAAATGACTTCCCCTCAGATTCGCCATTACTGCAAACTCAATAAGCATTGTCGTCAACTATTGCGGCACAGTGTCGAGACCTTAGGCTTATCCGCTAGGGCGCACGATAAAATCATACGTCTATCACGAACCATTGCGGACCTAGAAGGTAAGTCAGAAATCACAGAGCAGCATATCGCAGAAGCAATTGGCTATCGAACCTTGGATCGGGACCAACAACCGTAAACCAACACGATCCGAAACAAAGGTTAGCTACCTTTGACTGACACAACCACGTATTGCGCGCCCAATGGAACTTTGCACAACAGTTGTTCGGTCCACCGCAACCAACTCAAAGCGGCAGGGAAAATGAAACAATAATCGGTTCTGACAATCTCTAACCCAACTTTTTGAATCAAATCTCTTGCCTGCCTGGGCCAGACCATCACCGCATCATGATCAAATGGAATACGACTCATGACGTACCTAGCAGGCAAGCTATACGGATTATTTTCCCAGAACGCAAAAACTCCCCCTGGTCGCAAAGAGCCAGCGATGAAACGCATCGCCTCTAATCGCTTTTCGATGTCAATATGGTGGAAGACGCCGTTGCAGTAAACGAGATCATATTGCGGAAGCAAATCCGCATCGCTCAGGCAAGCAAAACGGACATCACAATCACTCGTTTTTTCTATGGAGGGGTAACCTTGCCTAGCGACGTCAATCGAAGCAGCCGAAGTATCCACTCCTTTAAAAACGCGCGGCGCGAACTCATCCAGAAAGTGCTTGGTGGTCGCACCCACTCCACATCCAAAATCTAAAATGGCGGATACGTTTTTTTCTTGCCGAGCCAAGATATCCCTAAGCCACCGGACACGTGACAAGGCAAAAAAATCACTGAGTTCACCACTTACTGACAAGCCTGCCTGCAACGCTTCATCGTACTCTGTTGCATATCGATCAAAGGAGGAATCAGTCATTCGATTCCCTCACCGATGAGTAGTCATCTTGAACGATGAACGGATCCGAGAACTTTGGATCATGAATGAATTGAGGATCTGTCAGAGTAAGCAAAAACGCAGCCAGCGCAACTTTCTGCACCTCAGGCATTGCCATACCATTGGCTGAAAAATCTTTTAGACGCGGGTCCAAATTAGGATGCGGTTTCACACTCCAATTGTAATGCTCTAGCACTTGATCAAGAGTTTGAAATCGACCATCGTGCATGTAGGGTGCCGTTAATTCGATATTCCTCAAACTAGACGCTTTGAACTTACCGATGTCCTGAACTTTCTTGGTCACAAAGAAGACACCCTCGTCCGCCTCAGGAGTATCGGAATCCACGCCATTCACCATTGGACTCAAGAGTTGAAAAAATGCGTGCTGTTGTGAACTTCGCCCACCCTGAGGCAACTGAGGAAGATGACATTCCGCACAACGACCGCGACCAAAGAACTCGGTTTTCCCGAGATTTTCTTGTTCTGTGTAATTGGGAAAGGGTCGCGTTACATCACCGGTTATTGCTAGTCCGCGATCGTATCGCGAATTAAAAGAAATCATCGAGCGCAAAAACTGCGCCAATGCCATCGCAATGCGTTGCCGAGTGATTGTCGGATCGCCAAAAGCGGACGAGAACAACTCAAGATACAGTGGATCATTTTGCAAGAACCGCTCTACATCACCCAGAGAATGCCCCATTTCATTCTCATCAACAATCGGCATCAGTACTTGGGATTCCAACGATTCGGCACGCTCATCCCAAAAGAAACGCCCACTTGGATTAAACCGCAGGTTCACTAAAGCCATTGAGTTGCGGCTTCCCAACTGACCTTTGTAACCAGAGCTCTTTTTTCTTGGGTCAGAAAACGCGTAACGCTGCACATGGCATGAACCACATGAGATTGATCCATTAACCGACAAACCCTTTTCGTAGAATAAAACCCGCCCAAGCGTCGCACCATGATTCGTAATCTTGTTCTTACTTGGCTCATTATCGAACGCTAATTCGTGCGATCTGACGTGCTGTGGAATCTTCTGAACAGCATAGTCAAAAGGAACTTCAGGAAGATTCAAACGTTGGGAAAGCTGAACTTGACCCACCTCCAAGTAAAGCTTTTCTTCGGCCTCGATTTCAAGAAATGGGAATTTGCACGCGAGAACAACCGCGAGCAGAAGAAATCGAACAACACGAAGAGAATCCATAGGATCTACCTGATGCATTGGATCGCTGTTTGTGTCTACCCAAACAGTTTCAGATCGTATTCGCACGGTAAAGCAAGGCAAATACGATTGAGCTACAACAAGACTTCGAAGATCAGTTTAATCAAAATCCCATCGTCAAACTCAATTGAGGCGAATTCCCCATCGGCACGACTAATTAGAGGCATCTCTCCAAGATGGGTAATACCGATGGTTGATGACAATCGTACCTTCCGCACCTCGTGATGTAACGTGAAATTAGCATCGATTGTCATTGGGTTTGTATAGCGGTAGTTCTCTTCGCGATCACCGGTCCGAGTCATCTCACCACTGTAGTCCGCCCTAAGTTGGTAAAACCCTAGAGCAAGGTCGAACAACGCGGGATTCTCGTGGATAAAACCGTCCCATCCAAAGACAGCCTTTCCCCCAATGAACTCAGAGTCCAACTCTTCGCGGAGGAACTGTTCGTTATTAAATGATGCCTCGTAAACTTGATCAAACACCATATAACTAAACAGACAACCTGCCGAGAGACCTCCCCAGCGAGTCCTCCACGTATCCCTCAACCCGAAATCATAACCATAGTGATCAAGTCCCGAAGCAAGGCTCGCTGATCCATTTCCAAATGGTGATTGCGGTACCTCTCCGAAGTTCTCCAAGGACAGAGAATCCACAAGATTTGATTTGCTGGATTCGGAAAAGCCGTAGAAAGCTCTGGCTTCTACGTTGGTTCTTGTGTGCAAAAACCGGCGGTTGATTCTGAGATCGCCTTGATAGCCGAAGAACTGCCCGTCATCGAATAATGCTACCTGATCGACTGAATCGAGACCAAGTTCATACTCGGGAAGAAAGACTCCCCAGAGACCGTTTCCAACCGTAATATCGAGCGGCCTTTGGGAAATGGTTGTCTGCGTCCTGCCAACCCTCGGCAAGAAGGCGAGACAAAAAAAGATTGCAATAAAAGGTGCCTGACGCATCCGAGCATCACCTGCAAATAACAAGAGAACTTCGTGTTCGTTTTTGATATCGAGCGAGGAGGCAGAAAGATCCACACCTAAGTACTTGATTGGCAGACAATGCATCAACCCAGTGGGAGAAACCCAACAGATAACCAGCCTAGGAAAAGAAATCGAAAGAGAGAAGATTTAGCGATTAGGCAAGGCAGGCTGCCAGGGATTTAAAAAAGAAAACCCTGCCTCGTAGCCAACCTAGCCGGACTATCTATTTTTTGAATGCATGCGGGGCTGTCTGACGTTACCCGATTGACCAATGTAGAGACTGGCCAGCGCCGCAGTGTCTGTGACGTCAATGGCTGAAGTAATCCTTGGATGCTAGCGTCATCAGTTGTTTGCGGACACAGCCAGTTGTGATAGAAAGGTGGCTCGAGAATAACTGGCATACGATGGTGAACGTCGGAAACTTGTTCATTCGCCGAAGTAGTCAGGACACAGAATCGCAAATCTTGATTTGGCTCTCTCTGCGAACCAAGTGGCTCTTCCCATATCGCTGCCATTGCAAAAGCACTCGGCCCTGCAAAAGAAAAGTAATAAGGCTGCTTATTGCGACCAAAGCGTTTCCACTCATAGAAACCATCTGCCGGAACCAAACATCGCCGATACCTAAAAGCATCTGCAAATGCCACTCTTTGCCCGATGGTTTCCGCCCTCGCATTGGTCAACGTTGACCACTTACCGGTTCCGTTTTGAAAATTGAATCCCCATCGCATCTGCGTAACTTTAATCATACCGTTGTTACGATCGGCCAAACATACCGTCGCCTTTTGCGATGGTGCGATATTAAATCGTTCAATTTGCCAGTTGCGATGCTGATCATCGTGCCAGCGAGTAAAGTGCACTTGCCCCCAGTCTGAAACACTGGAATACAGGCAATACCGACCACACATGAACTCACTTCTCCTGGGCTTCAATCTAAAGGGACGATGAAACGTCTCAAGCAAAAGCGATGGTTGTTGCAAACTACTACAGCAAAATAATACAGGTCCGTTCTACATGACAAAACACGTAAGCCAAGTTGCAGCACGAATTGAACTTTTAATAATTAAAAACACGAGACGCTACCGCCTCCAGCAGCGTCTCGTGAGATCGTAAAGTTAGCACCGGTCAATCTGGGGAAGATCGCCCCACCGCTAACGCAACCACTAATGAGCAAAGTAAGTGCCAAACTTATTCATAAAACTCATTCATTCGAAGTCTGGCAATTTCGGGGCTGCCGTGTTTCGGACGGTCTCGCGGTCGTTCCGAATGCGGTCTACATTTTGCAATGCGTTTCTGACCGAATTCTCATCGTTAAGAAATTCAAATGAAATGCTGAATGTTCTTGACTCACCGGCATCTAATGTCGGAACACGACCGAAATGTCGTTCAATCCTTCGGTTGAATGGGTACCCGCTTCCTGGCTCAATGCCAGTAACGTAGCCGTCGGACTCTGCCGCTGTGTTTTTCCAGATCGTCAAGTACGGCAGCGTACCAATTGACCAAATCATCTGGGCACCTCGAGTACGATCACGGGTATGTAACACGGAAGCGGTTAGGCCGTTTTCATCAGCCCAAGGCTCGACTAGATACACTTGTTCAGTAAACCCCTCGGTGGGCTTGCTGTAAGTGTTGTACGTCGACAGCGACTTAGCAGCATGATCGTTCATTGGGGTAATCTGTTTTGCTGCGAGGACCACTTTTGAGCCTTCCTCTAAAAGTGGTCGGCCAAAGTTCGTGTGGTAAATAATCTGATACTCTTGTTTGCCAGCTGACAGGTTCTTTACCGTTTCATCAAGTTTGAAAAGACGTTCGCCTACGTTGATTGTCAATGTGCTATCCAACCGCAACTGCGGACCGTAGAACATCCGCTCCTCGATCAACGCATTTACTTTTAATTCATGCGGATTATTTACATCGAAAACAACATGCACTTCCGATGCCGGTATGTTGCCGATACGACCATGCAAGGTCAGATCGAGTTCCTTTTCTTCTCCAGTGTTAGAGCGCATGACATCCCGCCCTGGATGCCCAGCAAACTCAAGACCGCAACGAACTAACCACTCATTGAACCCATACAGCCAACCAAGTCCACCACGACTTTCCAAATCAATGAATTGCGGATTCACCACCTCTTTAACTGGAGAATACCAACCGAAAACATCTTCTCCAGTCCTAGCATCCTCAACTTTAAGAATGCTCATCCCACGATTAAGAACGATCGTCAGAATCAGCTCGCCGTTATTTACACTCAGCAACTGTACACCCTCTTGCGTACCACCATGAAGCGTCCGCAATTGCAGATCCCAACTCTCCGAGATCACAGCAGGCACATGTTCGTTCAGCGTTAAAGACTCATGCCGAATCGACTCTCTCGCACTCAACAGAATCAAACGTTGTTCTTCAGCAAAAGCGAGACCTCCAAGCAGAAATATGAATATCCAACAAAGTGCGCACCGAAACCGTTTTATTTGCACCACAAAATCCCCAAGAAAAGTTATGTACCGAGCAATTACCCCCACGCTATCTGATCCCTCAAAGAAGATCTTCTGGCCGCAACCAATTTGGAATGGAGGCGAGAATGTCAATTTGTTTCTCAAAACGTTACGCTATCCGACCCGAGCGGCAAACTGCCAAAGATAAACGCATTCCGAAAATGCGTGGTTACGAACCATCTGTGTTCAAACCCAAAACGCAATTAAGTTATAGCAAGGCAGGAGCGTCTTAGAGTCACAAACGATAAGACGGGGTAGAAAGTCTAGATCGAAGTTCAGATACTAGATGGAATCAGTGCCGCTCCATCTCATTGATTGAATCTACTTTGAATTACAAGCTACTATTTCGATTGCTGGGAGTCATTTGCATCTTGATCGGTGGATCGATGCTCTTTAGCTTACCCTTTGCACTTCCTGCCGTCTCTGGATCGTCCGATCAAGGCTTTTCTGTAAACGAACAGCGGGGAGTGATTGCTCTTCTGCAAAGCATGGCGATTTGCATTTCTATTGGACTGTTTCTTCGGTGGATTGGACGCGGTTCTCGCCCCGGCACTCTCTATCAAAAAGAGGCCATGGCCGTTGTTGGACTTAGCTGGATTCTCGCAACCATTCTTGGTGCCTTGCCTTACAAGTTAAGTCAAACGGAAATTGCGACTGGGCAACCAATCACATTCATCGAGGCGATGTTTGAGTCACAGTCTGGCTTCAGTACCACTGGAGCCACAGTACTAACTGACTTGGAATCCGCTGAAGCTGTGCCAAGATGTATTCTCTTTTGGCGTTCCTGGACTCATTTCCTAGGTGGACTGGGAATCATTGTCTTATTTGTGGCGATTCTGGGACAGGGATCTTCTGGCAAAGCAATGATGCGTGCAGAGATGCCTGGCCCAACCAAAGACGGTAGTCAGCCTCGCATGCAACACACGGCTCTCGTCTTCACCTCAATTTACGTTTCCTTGAATATTCTTCTCGCAATCATTTACATGTGTGAGGGGATGAACCTCTTTGATGCTGCATGCCACGCATTTGGGACGATGGCAACAGGAGGCTTCAGCACTTACAACGCGAGCTTAGGACATTTCAAAAGTCCCCTCATTGAGTACACCACAATCGTCTTCATGATGCTTGCTGGAACCAACTTTACCCTTATGTATCTCACCTTGATCAGTGGACCTCGCAAGCTGTTCAGGGATACCGAATTCCGAGTCTTCATTGGGATCATCGCAGCGGTCAGTGCGGGTGTTATTTTCTTCGGGATGCGAGCGAACGATATCGGTTTCAGTACTTTCGATGAAGCTTTTCGAAATGGACTGTTTCAGGTTGTTTCTATCCTTACCACAACAGGTTATGGAACTGCTGACTATGATCAATGGAATGCCTTTGGACGCGGCATCCTACTACTGATCATGTTTATTGGCGGATGCGCTGGAAGCACCGGGGGAGGATTGAAAGTTATTCGGCATGTGCTTTTTTACAAAATCCTAAGACTTGAAATCGAGAAATCACATCGTCCGCGTGTTATTCGTGCACTGCGAATCGGTGGACGCTCGATTGACGAACCGAATCTACCTCACTCGATTGTGGTGTACTTCTCGATCATTCTCGCCTTGTTCGTTTCCTCATGGTTAATACTCATCACCTTTGAACCCAACACATTGTGGGAAAACAAACAAATTGAGGCCGCATCCAGCGTTCATCCGACCGAACTGCCACGAGCTGATCTGCTGGAAGAAAAACTACTTGATTCGGCAAGTGCGGTTGCAGCTACTTTGAACAATATTGGACCGGGACTCGGAGTCATTGGCCCCGTTAATAATTACGCTGAATTCAGCCAAGGTTCAAAACTGCTATTCGTTTGGCTGATGATGTTGGGGCGGGTGGAAGTATTTAGTGTTCTTGTTTTGGTCTTCCCGAGTTTTTGGCGGCGAGTTTGAGGCGTCCAGCCCAAATCGCTCCCCAAGCTCAATCCCGTTAAGCCGTCTTTCCAGAATCAATCGAGCAGGAAAACGCCGATTTCAGTTGCAAATTCGCACGAAGCTCTCGTATAGTGAACATTTATTCACCTGCGATAGATTGGTCAAATAAGGATGCAGTACACAGAACTCCGCTGCAAAAGCAATTTTTCCTTCTTGAGGGGTGCGTCTCATCCCCATGAATTAGTTGAGACAGCCTCAGAACTCGGATACGCCGGAATTGCACTAACCGATATTGCTTCTGTTGCAGGACTGGTACGTGCGCATACCTCTGCCAAAGAACTAAATCTTCCATTCATCGTTGGCACCGAGCTTCGATTAATCGACGGGCCACGCGTCACACTATGGCCGATTAACCGACAGGGTTATGGCCGAATGTGTCGACTCATCTCTCTTGGCCAAACTCGTTCCGTTAAGGGTCAATACACACTGACATGGAAAGACCTGTGTCAGCACCAACAGGATTTAATGGTCGGAATCATCGCGTCTTCGGTCACTTCCCCGGTAAATAAATATTCTTCAACTTTTCTTGAGTCCACACACATCCATGATGTCTTTGGTGATCGTGCTTATCTGTTGAGCGACCTGCATCGCAGTGTTGATGACTCAGGAAGCTTGGTTCAGCTAAACAATTTATCAACCAAGATTAAATTACCTTTGGTTGCCACGGGTAATGTCCACTACCACTCAGCTGAACGAATGATTCTGCACGATTGCATAACGGCAATCAAAAAAGGCAGTAGCGTTGATGCCATCTCATCGGAACGTTTTCCCAATAGTCAGTATCATTTGCGAACCGTGGAAGAAATCGTTGATCAATACAGAGCATATCCCGATGCTATTGCTAGAACCGAAGAGATTAGGCACCGCTGCTGCTTTTCTCTCGATGAACTTCGCTATGAATATCCGGAAGAAATTGCACCGAGTGGTATCACTCAACTAGAACACCTTCGAAGACTCACGTGGGAAGGCGCACAGAGCCGGTGGCCCAACGGTGTCCCTCAATCGGTCATTGAGTTAATCAAACATGAATTAGCGATTATCAAAGAACTGCAGTATGAATCTTATTTTCTAACTGTTTGGGATCTTGTTCGTTTCGCGCGTCAACAGAATATCCTCTGCCAAGGTCGCGGTTCCGCTGCGAACTCAGCCGTCTGTTACTGTCTGGGAATCACAAATGTTGACCCAAGTCAGTCCGATGTTCTCTTCGAACGGTTTATTAGCAGGGAGCGTAACGAAGCTCCGGATATTGATGTCGATTTTGAACATCAACGTCGCGAAGAAGTACTGCAATACCTTTATGCAAAATACGGTCGTGATCGTGCAGGGATGACCGCAACCGTTGTTTCGTACCGTATGCGGAGCGCAGTGCGTGAAGTAGGAAAAGCCATTGGTTTGTCTGGCGACACCCTCGATTCCATCACAAAGCTAAGCAGTCGCGATGAAAGCTTTGAAGACCAATGTCGACGAGGTGGAATCAACCCTGAAACAGAAATCGGCAAACGATTTACTTATCTCGTCAAAACAATCATTGGATTTCCGCGGCACCTATCACAACACGTTGGCGGAATGGTCATGACACAGGGAAAGCTTTGTGAGCTTTGCCCTATTGAAAATGCTTCAATGGATGGAAGAACCATCATTCAGTGGAATAAAGACGACCTTGACGAGCTCGGCATTTTAAAAGTGGATATCCTCGCGTTGGGAATGCTGTCTGCAATTCACAGATGTTTTGATCTTATTCGAGATTACCACGAGCGAACGCTAACACTTGCAAACATCCCGCCAGACGATCGACGAACCTACGCGATGATCTGCAATGCGGACACTGTCGGAGTCTTCCAGATAGAAAGTCGCGCTCAAATGAGCATGCTACCCCGACTCCGCCCCACATGCTTCTATGACCTTGTTGTTGAAGTAGCGATTGTCCGACCGGGCCCGATCCAAGGCAATATGGTTCACCCCTACTTAGCAGCAAGGAAAGATCCAAAATCGGTGAGATACCCGAACGATAAAATTAAAAAAGTCCTAGAGAAAACACTGGGTGTTCCAATCTTCCAAGAGCAAGCAATGCGACTTGCTGTTGTGGCTGCAGGATTTACACCAGGTGAAGCAGATCAACTTCGCCGTGCCATGGCTGCCTGGCGAAGACCGGGCGTGATTGAGAAATTTCGCATAAAGCTTCTTGAAGGGATGAAAAGGTCTGGCCTAAACCAAACCTTTGCAGAACATATTTTCAATCAAATTCGAGGGTTTGGTGAATACGGCTTTCCCGAGTCTCATGCGACAAGCTTCGCGTTGCTCGTGTATGCGTCCTGCTACCTTAAATGCCACTACCCGGCTGCATTTTGCACGGCACTGCTCAATAGTCAGCCAATGGGTTTTTACTCGCCCGCACAATTGGTAGCCGATGCGCAACAGCATGGCGTCAAATTCCTATCTCCAGATGTAAACTACAGTCACTGGGAATGCACACTCGAAAACCCCTCACCGCTGACAACATCAAAACCGATCACCAAAAATCAAAAGCATGACCCTGTTGTTCGACTCGGTTTCTGCACAATTACTGGACTGAGGGAATCTACTGCAAAACAAATTTGTGAAGAACGAAAAGCAGGTGGGCCGTTCCTTTCGATGAATAATTTCACCGAACGAACTTGTTTTGGAAAAGCCACCATCTCGCTACTTGCCGACGCTGATCTTTTTAGCTCTCTCAAACAAGACCGACGAAAAGCAATATGGGACTCCTTGGACTACGAAACATCTAAACAACCGCAACCATTGCTCCGACAACTTAAAGAAGAGAATCCCACGCCCAACGCCATCGCTCCTATGTCTGATGAAGAAGAAGTAAGGGCAGATTATCAAATGCAAGGGCTAAGCCTAAGAGGACACCCCATTTCTTTTCTACGCAACTGGATCGAGAATCAAAACTGCAAGCGGATTAGTGAATTGGCTAATACACGCAATGGGCGTTACATCCAACTGGCAGGTCTCGTCTTACTTAGACAAAGACCAGGAACGGCAAAGGGCATAACTTTCGTCACCATCGAAGATGAGAGTGGACAGGCTAACCTGATTATCCACCCACGAGTCTGGAAGCGATTCCTGAGGGTCGCACAAACTAGCGACGCTTGGATTGTGCGAGGAAAAGTAGAAAAAGCGAAGTCAATAACTCACGTGGTCGTAAACCATATTATTGACATCAGTGAAGCTCTGACTTCTTATCGATCACGATCCAGAAATTTTCACTGATCGGATCTCTATCAGAGAACATTTGGTGCAACAAAACGCTCCGAACGGTACGACTGCACATTTGAGACGTGCCATTGCCCTTGGCCTTCCGAATCGACCAGGTAATCAAGAGTCATGCTAATTTTGGTATCACTCGAACCAGTCGGATCGGCAATAACCAATTCAGCATGCTGATTGCGATACCGCGTATAGAGGCGAGTCGGCATATCAAAAATCCATTCAGCTCCTGGCCCACGCTCCCGAATCATCTCATTCACGCCACCGTACTTGAACTGCTCAAAATTCTCGCGCGCCTGAGGCTGTCCTTGATAATGTTCTTCCAGTGACATTGTTGGATCCATCCGATTGACGTAATCCTTGTTCAATTCCATCGCGAACTCTGTCTCATCCATCGCGATGACATCCAGATAGATCAGGGCAAATTTTTCGGCCTGACGTGACAAGACTAATGTCTTGAACCATGGAGTGAAGAAACTGCATGCGCCAAATCCAACGGCAAGACAGATGCCCAAACGTGCTGGCTTCAAACCTAAAGGAGCAGGTCCGCTGTACTTCCTCAACGAGTACACACCAACCAAAATGGCCGCAAAAGAAAAAGCAATCAGAGGAAGACCAATCAACCCCAAGACACTCAAACCACCAAGAATCAAGCAGAGATAACCGGAAATCCGCAGTGGCACAACATCGGACTCTACAACTTCGAATCCTGCCTCTGCATTCATCTTGGGTATCAATGAGTCCATGTTATTATTTGCTCCACAAAACAATTACAACGAATCCCCGCCCCATCGATCTCACTGTCGAAACCGACACACTGATCATAATCAATAAATCTTGTCATCTCAGCAACGGGTTCTGATACGAACGCGTTAAAGCACCGCTAGTAAATGTAGCACCCCACAGTCGTTGCTCTGTGATGTAGCGTGGGTTTCCCGCACTTTTGCACCTTCACGGCGCTCTTTAACCCTAAAAGTCGATACGCAAGCCCAGCTTAATGGTTTGATCTTGGACCATACATTTTTCGAAAAAACATTGCTGAAGTAAAGAAACTACCTCCTATCAATGTCGGGGTAGCTCTAGCCCATTGCTTCATTCATATCACGAGTGATGCACTCTGCTGCCCTACGTGATGCGCCGGGGGATGCGTAACGGCTTGCCAACTCATCAAGCTGTTTCCCAACGGATTCCATATGAGTCGGATCATTCAACAATCGCTGAATCGAAGTGGCTAACATTTCAACGGTCGGCTTGGGGTCGCCGACGGAAATCATCTCCGGGTAAATTTCTTCGCCCGCCATAAGATTGGGAAGTGTGAAACTGTCAAGATTGACTAAGTGCTTTGCGATGTGATGAAAAAATCGGCCTATACGATAAGTCACTACAGCCGGTGTTTTCCGTGCCATCAACTCTAGGCTGACGCTACCACTGACCATCATCGCACACTCGCTTGCCTTGATGATCTCACTGGTCTTACCTACCCAAAATTCGATGGGCAATTCTTGATCGCCCGGCGCAAAACATTCACGACAGTATTCCACATGCGATTCTCTATAAGCCGCCACAAGAAACTTAACTTGGCGATTGCTCGAATGAATTTTGTGGATGGCTTTAAGCATGATTGGCCAAGTGCGATGGACTTCATGCCTACGAGAGCCGGGAAGTACAGCGACCAAGCGAGCCCCCCCCTCTTGAGCACGTTGGCACTGTGTCAAAAAATCGAGATTCAAATCGGCCTGATAAACTGCATCGAAAAAAGGATGTCCAACGTAAGTGGTGCGAATGCCCTGCGATGTAAAAAACTTTTCTTCGATGGGAAGCACGGCTAATACGTGATCGACCCACCGCCGCATTTTTCTGATACGCCAGCCACCCCAAGCCCACAATTGCGGAGGGCAATAGTAGTAAACCGGGATGCGATGCTTTTTTGCAGCCTTTGCGATGTGCCAGTTAAAACCAGGGAAATCGACTAACACCACAGCATCAATGTTTCCTTCTTTAAATATCTGGCTGGCTTGATCGGCAAACCTGAAGAACTGCCTCAGCTTAGGCAGGACCTCCACAAAACCCATCACAGCGTGCTGTGTGAGATCAACATCGAGCTCACAGCCAGCGGATAACATGCTGTCGCCTCCAAACCCCCGAAAATGAAAATCGGAGTCGATTTTCCGCAATTCTTGAATCAGCTTTGCAGCATGCTGATCGCCGCTTGGTTCTCCGGCAGAAAAGAAAATGGTACGAGACATTAAGAGACTTTCGGCGACAATCAGATCGACTAAATCAAAACGTTGACGAGATATTTAAAAAATTGTTTGGCAATCACGTCAATGCTGATCCGACCGGTGGCAACAGCATGAAAGAGTTGAGAATGGTGTGCGCACAAAAAAAGGCCCGCCAAGGATAACCGTTGGCGGGCCTCTTATTCGCTGCGACTGAGAAGCTACAGGGAAGCTACAAACGCTAAAGGATTAGCGAACGTAAACTGCACTGGCTTGGATGACGCGACGATTAGTTGAAACTCGAGCACTTGGATCTACCACTGGAGCTGGGATCGGTGCAGCTTTCATGGAAGTTACGGGTGCTGCTGGCTCGCAACCGCAAGCTGGCTCTTCACAACCGCAAGCTGGCTCGCCAGCTTCTTCACCAGCATCACACGAATCACAGCTCGTGTCGCTGCAGGATGAGAACAGCTTTGCGAGAAGACCACCGCACTTAGGACCTGAAGCTGCATCACATGCATCTTCGCATCCTTCAGCGGCTGGCTCACAACCACAAGCTGGATCTTCTTCGCCTGCTTCGTCACAGCTGCTATCGCAACCGTCAAGCATTGGGAACAACTTGGAAAGCAGTCCACCGCAGCTTTTCGCTGCAGGTGAATCGCATCCAGGTTCGCAGCCCTCAGCAGCGGGCTCACATCCGCAAACTGGCTCTTCGCAGCCACATGCAGGGTCTTCGGAGGCAGCAGGAGCTTCGCAGCCACAAGCTGGCTCTTCACAACCGCAAGCAGGCTCAGCTTCGCTGCCGGCGTCTGCCGCATCGCAAGCTACCGTATCACAACTTGAACCGCACTTGATTCCAAGCATTCGATCCAAAAGGTCAAAGCCGAATGATGGACTGCTGATTCCGCAACCAATCACAAAGGCCATAGTTAAAATTGTCCGCTTCATTGGAGCCACGTCTCCCTTTCGCAATTTGGCGGGTCTGTTCGTGCTGCTGCTGGCTGAAAATGTTCGAATGACGACTCGGACGATTCCTGAGATGACTTCGAGAGGTGCAGTCGGCGGACGAAGTCGCCGGCGAGCACACCTCTTCTCATTTCATTCAACTCTAATCCAACCTCTGGAGAGATTTGGATCGACTTCGTTCAGTTGATTGATTCTCAACCCCGACCAAATCGATCGGAAATCATTTTCAATGCAACACCGCAACACTCGGTTGCTGGCATCCTCTGCCAGTCAACACGGAATAATGAGGTCAGCAATCGGACGACATTGGCAACGAGCCCTTGATCCAATTGAGTTCTGTATCGATATCGACCCGTAGTACCGCCAAAAACAGTGTTCCGAAGGATTTTCATCCGGATGGTAAAGTTTGCCGATCACGTAATCTCTACTGGCCCCACAAAAGCGGAGCAATCTTTATTAAAGATTCCAATCGAGCAGCGAACCCCCTCTGCAGGCAGGTGCGATAAGTCTTTGCATCAGCGCTGGTGCATGATTGATGACGTCACAATCAGCGCAAAATTCAACTCAGCTTGACTCACTCACACGTTTTTAGACCAGGAGACTGTTCCAAATGGCCAATTCTCGACACCAAATCGTCAGGTTGAATGAAGTTCCTGCGGTGGATTGCCCGTGCGGGCTTGCGAGACGTGCATTTGCCGACCAATCCACTTTTCCGGGAACGGTTCACCTGACCGAGATTCACCGTGACGCCAAAGCGCATTTCCACGAACAACATACGGAGATTTATGTCATCCTGACTTGCAAGCCTGACGCGCAAATCGAGCTAGAAGGTGTGAATTATCCCGTCAGCCCAATGACGGCAATTCTGATACCACCGGGAGTTAAACACCGAGCAATCGGTGAAATGCAAGTGCTAATCATCTGCAACCCTGCATTTGACCCCACGGATGAGAAATTCTAGAGGATTTCGGAAGACGACGGATTCGCTTAAACTCTACAGGTAAGCTAGAGGCAGTTTGAGTCTAGCTCGCTACTGTCTTAATCCCCCTCTCATTCAACTCGGATTGTTAAATGCGTCTTTTTGCAAACACGCAAGCTATTTTTGGCGCCCTTGTTTTTACTGTTTGTGTCAACAGTATTCATGCCGCCGATTGGCCTTACTGGCGAGGACCAAAATTCGATGGATCGGCTACGGCTTCACAACTGCCCGACAACTGGGACCCAGACGGTGGTGAAGGAAGCAACTTGTTATGGGTACGTGAGGATATCGGTGGCCCTTGTACTCCGATCGTCATGAATGGAAAGCTATACACCATTCAAAGATCTGAACCGGGTACTGCAAGAGAGGGTGAAAAAGTCGTTTGCCTTGATGCAACGACTGGAGAAACCCTATGGGAAAACCGTTACAACGTTTGGCTTTCTGATGTTCCAGCCGAGAGGGTCGGATGGAGTAGTGTCGTCGGCGATCCAGAAACCGGAAATGTCTACGCGCTCGGTGCCTGCGATATTTTCAACTGCATCGATGGTGCTTCTGGTGAGACTGTGTGGAGTCGCCCGCTGCATGAACAGTTCGGCATGCTGAGCACCTACGGGGGCAGAACAAATTTCCCAGTTATTCATGAAGATCTGGTCATCATTAGTGGGATTATCATTAACTGGGGTGATTCTGCAAAACCAAATCATCGACTTATCGGAATGGATAAACTCACGGGAGAAGTTCGTTGGTTTAGCGGCACACGAGATCTTCCGTACGATACCACCTACTCCGCTCCCAGCTTGGTCACGATCGATGGCCAAAGACAACTTGTGATGGGAGCCGGTGACGGCGCGATCTGGGGATTTCAGCCAAGAACTGGAAAACCTCTCTGGCATTACGATCTTTCACTGCGAGGTATCTTTGCTACACCACTTGTGGTGGGTAACCGTGTATACGCCAGCCATAGCGAGGAAAATGTTGCACCTTTCAACAACCTGATGGGTGCCGTTGTTGCCATCGAAGTGTCTGGCCAAGGTGAGCAAACCCAAGCAAAAGAATTGTGGAAGCAGATGGAAGTCGTCTGCGGCTACAGTGAACCTGTACTGATTGACAATCGACTCTATGTGGTCGATGACCGCTGCAAGATGTGGATCTTTGATGCAACGACCGGAGAAACAATTGTTGAACGAAAGGCCTTCGTTGGAAGTCGCCAACGTTCCGCACTGCTTTACGCTGATGGCAAAATCTACGTCACTAGTGAAAACGGTCGTTGGGCTGTTGTCGCTCCGACAGAAGATGGATTCGAGGTACTTAGTAAAGGCCGCATTCGGGATGGTGACTTTGCCGGATCACCGATCGTTGCCGATGGTAAGCTATATTTCCCAAGTACGACTGCACTCTACTGTGTTGCAACAGAAAATTCGAAGCAAACCCCTGAAGTCCTCGCAGAATTGATGGGGCAAGAAGAGTCTCCCGAAAGCAATGCTGAAATCACGCAGCTTCAGGTATTCCCAGCCGAAGCCATATTAAAGCCGGGTGAACAGTTGCAATTAAAAGTTAACGCCTTCAACGCACTTGGCCAGAAAGTTGCATTGAATAGTGATGTTACTTTTGAAGTCTCTGGAGCTGGCTCCATTTCGAATAATGTATTCTCAGCGCCAGCCGATGCATCGCACACCGGATCGACCATAACCGCAAAACTTGGCTCTGTTTTGGGATCGACTCGTATTCGAATCGTACCGGAATTGCCGTGGAAATTCACATTTGACAATCTCAAAGACCCACCACTTTCTTGGGTGGGAGCACGCTACCGACACGTGATTCGCGAAATTGACGGATCTCCCGCTCTCGTCAAAGTCAACACGATTCCAAAAGGGGCTCGCAGCCGAGCATGGATGGGACCGAGTGATCTCAAGAATTACACAATTAGCGCTGATGTTAGGGGCTCTCGTATGAGCGACCAATTACCAGACATTGGACTTACCAATCATGGTTATGTTCTTGATCTGATGGGAGAAAGCCAGCAATTGCAACTTAGAACGTGGTCGGCACAAAACCGACTCTCCTTGGGCAATGACGGTTCCACCATTAATTTTGAGTGGAAAGAGAATACTTGGTATCGCATGAAGTTCCGCGTAGATATTCAAAGTGAGCCGCCCGCAGCAGTGGCAATTTTACGGGGCAAAATCTGGCCTCGTGACGAGGCAGAACCAGAGGAGTGGTCGATCACCGCCACCGATGAATCACCCAATCTTTCTGCGAGCCCTGGGTTGTACGGAAATGCTAAGGTTGCAGAACTTTATCTTGACAACATCGAGGTCACCGCCAACGGTGATGATCTTTAATTGATTCCCTCTTTTTCACTTACTGCCTTCAAAGCTCCTCCTTGATAACCAACCGAAGAGCTAAGAACGTCTAACCAAAATCACCTCTCGTTCACCTACCACCTGAAACATGTTGAAAAAAGAACTCTCTGCTTGGTCGCTACTCTTCGGTGCAACTCTTGCTGGTTGTTTTGCTGTTGTGGCCGCCAGTGGTTGCAAACCACCTGCACCAGAAAACGTCGATCTATCCACGGGCGAATACCAACCCGAAGTTTCTGAATCAAGCAATGTCACTGATGCAGCTGATATCGTTGACAGTAACCTAACCACGGGACCAAGTGATACCGTTGAGACGCCCGTCGAAGCTGCTCAAGCATCTGAGGAAGCGCAGGCAGCCGAGTACGCCACTCCAGAGGAGGTGCTGTCTGCCGGAGGAGATTGGCCACAGTGGGGCGGCACCCGCGAGAAAAATAATGTACCGGGAGTTAAGGACGCCCCAACTGAGTGGAACATTGGAAAATTTGATCGTCGAACCGGTGAATGGGACAAATCAAAAGCCGTCAACATTAATTGGTATGGCAACCTAGGTAGTCAAACCTACGGGAATCCTGTAGTCGCGGGGGGAACCGTCTACGTCGGCACGAATAATGGTGCCGGCCATCTAAAACGCTACCCATCAGAAGTTGACCTCGGATGCCTGCTCGCATTCGATGAGAAAACCGGTGACTTCCTTTGGCAGCACAGCAGTGAAAAACTGATCACCGGTCGTGTGCATGACTGGCCACTTCAAGGTGTGTGCTGTGCGCCGCTAGTGGAAGGTAATCGTCTTTGGTTCGTGACGAACCGCGGAGAAGTCCGTTGTGTGGACACGGAAGGATTCCATGACGGAGAGGATGATGGCCCATTAACCGACGAAGTTGCGTTCGTTGCCGCATTCATGAATGCTGGTCCAGCCGCAGCAGCTCACGCAGCAACACTTGCCGGTCTCGCTGAGGGAAAGCTATCCGATGAAGCGAGGGGCCTCTTGGAATCCGCAGGGGAACCGGTTGATGGTGATGTGACAATAGAAACGGTCACCGAGGGAAAAGCTTGGAAATTGAGTGGTACCTTCAATGGAGTCACTCGAACCTTAACAGCACGACAACTTGGACCTAGGATTTCTTTTTTCAAGAACTTAGGTGTAAACGATAAGCAAGACGCTGATGTCATCTGGGTGTATGACATGATGGGCCCAGAGATGGGTATCAGCCAGCACAACATGTGCTCCTGTAGTGTCACAAGCTACGGCGACCTGCTCTTTGTCAATACAAGCAACGGATTGGACGAATCCCATCTGAATCTACCTGCTCCGACCGCACCAAGCTTTATCTGCATGAACAAGAACACGGGAGAAGTTCTCTGGACCGACAGTTCGCCGGGCAAAAACATTCTCCACGGCCAATGGTCAAGTCCGTCTATTGGAGTTTTCGAGGGTGTTCCACAAGCTCTTTTTGCAGGCGGAGATGGCATCCTTTACAGTTTCAGAGCTGACTCCGGTCAAAACGGAAAACCTGAACTACTTTGGCAATTTGACTGTAACCCCAAAACCAGCAAGTGGATTCTGGGGGGTGAAGGAACTCGCAACAATTTGATCGCCACTCCAGTAGCCTACAACGGCTTGGTTTACATCGCGGTGGGTCAGGACCCAGAACACGGAGAAGGTGAAGGCCACCTGTGGTGTATTGATCCGAATAAACGCGGTGATATTTCTCCCACATTGGCAATGAAAATTGACGAGAACGGTGAGCGGGTGGCAATTCCTCATCGGCGTATTCAGGCAGTCGAGCCCGAAAACGGTGAAGTGGAAGTTGACAATCCAAACTCGGGAGTTGTTTGGCACTACAGCATGAACGACGGGAATGGCGATGGCGAAATCGACTTTGAAGAAGAAATGCACCGTTCAATCGGTACCTGTGCGATCAAAGATAACGTCCTGTATGTTGCTGACTTCTCCGGCTTAGTGCATTGCCTCGATGCTCGTGGTTCAGACGACGGGAAAGCGATCGTTCATTTCACCTATGACATGCTTGCACAAAGCTGGGGTAGTCCACTGATCGCAAACGGACATGTGTATATCGGTGATGAGGACGGAGACGTGGCTATCTTTGAGTTCGGTATTGAGAACAACGAGCCCATTGATGAAATCAACATGGGCAGCAGTGTCTACAGCACCCCAGTTGCCGCCAACGATACGCTCTACATCAGCACCAAGGATAAATTGTTTTCAATCAGCGAGAAGAAAGAGTGAGAGCGAGTCATACGTGACTCAATACCACTACTTTCGCCAGTTGGGAAAAAAGGAAGCGATACGTAGACATGTCGAAGGTACTACTCGATTGCGGTAACTGCCCGCCTGACTTCGAGAGCATGAAACGTTTGGCACAACAAGCGTTTCATGCTGAAGTAATCCAAACGAATGAACTTGGTGATACTCTATCGGTTCTTCGTGAAAGACATGTAGATCTCGTGACGATTAATCGGAAATTGGATTGCGATTACAGTGACGGGATCAAAGTAGCAGAGGCCATTAAAGCGGATCCAGAACTAACTCATGTCCCTGTGATGCTGATCACCAATTTTAAAGAGCACCAAGATGCTGCAGTTAAAATTGGTTGCGAGCGAGGCTTTGGCAAGCTCGACATGGCATCGCCGTCGACAAGAGATTTGCTGCGGCCTTTTCTTGGTGATTAGTGAAGAAACTTTGGCAATAGTAAATCGGTATGTTTTCAACCGACTATTTGAATCGTCCATCTAAGAAGAATTACAAAGAGAAGTCAGAGAACCACTGTTTCTTTGAACTGGCTCAGCCAATCGATGAATACACCCCTTCGAAAAATGCTCGCTGCAAAAATCCATCGCGCGACGGTTACCGCGGCAGATGTCGACTACGAAGGCAGTGTTACCATTCCACCTGAGCTATTAGAAGCTTCCGGCATCATCCCATACGAATCCGTCCACATTTGGAATACGACTCGCGGTACCAGACTCGAGACCTACGCAATCGCTGGTATTCCTGGTTCGAACGACATTTGTGCAAATGGGGCTGCAGCACACCTTGTACGCCCTGGTGACAAAGTAATTCTGGCGGCTTTTACGATGGTGCCCCATGAGAGTGCAGCAGACCACAAACCAAAATTGATCTTTGTTGATGATCAAAATCAAATCAAGCATCAAGGACCAGAAGTAGCTGGCCCCGCTCAACGTACTACCTTATCGGGTCATCACTTTCGTGCAGAACGCTAGCGTCTTGATTCTTGCTGTTGTCATTGGCCTGCTGGCAGGTGGCCTACTTGGGATCCAACCAAGCGTCAACGGCTACCTTGGCCGACACGTGGCCCATCCACTCCAGGCTGCCTTGATTTCATTCGCAACCGGCACCGCGGCTCTTCTCGTTCTTTGCCTGATCACAAAGAATTTCCCTGTCATCTTCAATGTCAAACCGTCTTCACTACCGTGGTGGAGTTGGACGGGGGGGAGCATCGGGGTCATCCTAGTGACCACATCATTGATTCTAGTTCCCCAAATTGGGTCACTACCTTGGTTTGCAGCAATCATGACGGGGCAAACGGTTGCGGCTCTTCTGCTGGATCATTTCGGCCTACTTGGCAATCCTCGAACAGAAACTTCGCCGCTTCGCCTACTGGGAACCTGTCTTCTAATCTCGGGGGTTTTAGCGATTGTTTATGCAAAAAAACTAGAAGAAACCGAGCAAACACAGCCGTCGACATCAATCTTCTCGGAGGGACCGGACGGAACCTCTAGAGAGTAAGAAATAGGTGGAGCTTGCGGATTTTCACCATTTTTAGGTGCTCAGGAGTAGTCCTGTGCGGATTGTTCACTCGCCAGAGAAAGACCGGAGCCTAAAAAACATAGGGAAACTGGCGAAACCGCGATGAACACCCGAATACCCAACTTGAGACAAATATTCCCGAGCCCTATTGTATTGGGTCTTAATATAGGCTCGGTGACGGGCACATTTGGCTATCCGAACAACACCGACTCATGAAATACAGTCAACTCGACCGCATCACCTCCCTGGAACCGGGCAAGCAGATCACTGCTGAACGGACCTTGCGAGCCGAGGAAGAATACCTAAAAGATCACTTTCCCCTTTTCCCCGTCATGCCGGGGGTAATGATGCTGGAGGCACTACAGCAGGCTGCCGCTTGGCTTCTGCATATGGGCGACGCATTTGAATACCCGGTCGTGCTGCTGCGTGAAGCAAAGGGAGTCAAATTTGGCGACTTCCTCGCCCCAGGCGAAACACTCGAGATTTCCGCGACTATTGTGAAAGATGACGGCCATCAAGCAACTGTGAAAGCCACTGCCTCAAAAAAAGGACGCGTCACGGTTAGCGCGAGGTTGGTTATGGAGCGGCATCGCAGCAACGATCCAGAATGGCTTGGAACAGACGAGCGAGTTACTTCGCTCACGAAAAAGCTATTTCGCGAAAAATTTGGGGAACCTGACAGTATCCCATCGACTTTGGCCTAATTGACGCCTCAATCACCGCACACATTTTTAAACCCGTCCACTCCGAGACAACTCAATTTAAGGACTCATGACTATGTCGCTCTCACAAGATGAGATTTTTGAAAAGGTACAAGAAGCTCTCGTCGACGCTCTCGGTGTTGATGATGATGAAGTCACCGAAGAGGCTACCTTAGTGGGTGACCTCGGTGCTGAATCGATTGACTTCCTCGACATTGTGTTCAAGCTGGAAAAGGCTTTCAGTATTCAAATTCCTCGGGATGAGCTTTCACCCGAAGATATCTTGACCGACAGTAATTTTGTTCAAGATGGAACGGTCACAAGCGAGGGAGTTGCTGAACTCAAGGCACGCATGCCATGGGCCAATCTTGATGCATTTGCAGAGAATCCCCGCGTGCAAGATTTCGGTAATCTTCTCACCGTTGGTGATCTTGTGCGTTACGTCATGAGTAAAACTGAGTAAGTTTTTCGGTCTGCTGTCGGGAAACCGTTCAGCAAACATTCGTTTCCATCCGTTGTAAAAGCTCAAGTTACATGCGTTGGTTTTGGATCGATCGGTTCACTGAGTTTGTCAGTGGTCAATGCGCAAAAGGCCTCAAAAATGTCACCATGGATGAGGAAGTTGTTGACGGGTATTGGCCGGACTACCCAATCTTACCATCGACACTCATCATCGAAGGCATGGCCCAACTGGGTGGAATTTTGGTTGCGGAACATCATCAGTTCAACAAGCAGGTTGTGCTCGCGAAGGTGGCGAAAGCTAGCTTCCTTAGACCAGCTAGGAATGGTGACCAGTTACGCTACACGGTGACGCTCGATAGCGTGCAAGATCTAGGTGCGACCGTGAACGCGGTCAGTTACTGCGATGGTGAACTTCAAGCCGAAGTTGACCTCATGTTTGCGTTTTTAGAAGAAGGCCGTTTTACGGACGGGCCGCTTTTTGGACCCGGCGATCTGAAAACCATGCTCCGCATGATGAACTTTTTCTCGGTCGCTGTAGACTCTGACGGTAAAGCCGTGGGAGACTATCCAGCATTACGTGACGAGACTCAATGATCCTCACTCATTTCCCCGTCTGGGGAGATGAAAATATCACTTTCATCTACTTTCAAGAGAATCCCAATGCGCCGCCGTGTTGTTGTCACTGGTATTGGCATGGTCAATCCGATGGGTCACGACCCTGAAACGGTTTGGTCTGGACTCAAGGAAAGCAAAAGTGGAGTCGGCAGAACCACGCTTTTTGATGCGACTGGGTTTCCCACACAAATCAGTGCTGAAGTCAAAGATTGGGATATTTCCCTCTGCGGTGAATCACCAGAAGATTGGGTAAATCGTGGACGTCATACGAGATTTGCTGCAGGCGCGGCCAGACAAGCTGTGGCTGACAGCAAGATTTCCGAAAGCATCTTAGATCCAACGAGATTCGGCGTTTATCTTGGAAGCGGAGAAGGCAATCAGGACTTTACCACCTTCAGCAAGATGATGGCTGCAGCGGTTGCCAACGGAGAATACGACGGTTCCAAATTCATCCAGGCTGGCCTTGAGTTACTCAATCCAGCCGCCGAATTGGAACAAGAGCCAAATATGCCAGCGGCTCATATCGCAACCATGCTTAATGCGCAGGGTCCTAATTTCAATTGCCTAACTGCCTGTGCAGCAAGCAGCCAAGCAGTCGGTGAAGCAACGGAATTGATCCGACGAGGTGACGCTGATGTGATGCTCGCCGGCGGAGCTCACAGTATGATTCACCCCTTTGGTGTGACCGGATTTAACTTGCTTACCGCCTTGAGCGAGAGCAACGACGAACCAACTAAAGCGAGCCGTCCATTTGATCGACTTCGCAATGGCTTTGTGCTTGGTGAAGGATCAGCGATGGTGATTCTAGAAGAATTAGAATCAGCCAAGGCTAGAGGCGCAAAGATCTACGGCGAAGTAGCCGGCTACGGAACCACTGCGGATGCTTATCGCATCACAGATATACCACCCGATGGCCATGGTGGCATCGCGGCCATGAGAATGGCGATCGCGGATGCAAATTTGACTCCAGATGACATCAACTATGTCAACGCGCACGGGACAAGCACCACGGTTAACGATAAGGTCGAGTCAAAAGCATGCCGAGAGGTCTTTGGCAATCGTGCCGATGACGTACCAGTTAGTAGCACTAAAAGCATGATGGGGCACCTTATCGCTGCAGCTGGTGTGACAGAAATGATCGTTTGCTTGATGGCCATGCGTGACTCTGTGATCCCTCCAACAATTAATTATGAAAATCCTGATCCCGCGTGCGACCTAGACTACGTCCCGAATCATGCCCGAGATGCGGAAGTCCGATATGCTCTGAATAACAGCTTTGGATTTGGAGGGCAGAACATCTGCCTTTGCTTAAGCCGATTCGACGATTAAGACGGGTTCCAGTTCCACATTAACGAAACCTAGGTCGATGGATACGACATTTACCGATGCCGAGCTCATCGCTTTTCTAGATGAGACGCTTTGTCCAGAGCGGTCCACTCAGCTGGAAAACCACCTAAAGTCAGACAGGGTTCTTCAAAATCGACTACTGGTAAAAAGAGGTGAACAAGCTGCAGGCCTGCACACCTTAGGCGCTATCTGGCAACGCACAAAAGCTTCTTGCCCTTCCCGAGAAGACTTAAATTCTTTTTTAAAAGAAACTCTCGCCCCGTCCAAAGCAGATTACATTCGATTTCATCTAATTGAGATCGGCTGTCGCTACTGCCAAGCCAATAGCGCTGATCTACTCGGCGACACTACTTCAAGAAACCAATTGAATTCACGCCGCGAGCGATTCTTTCAAACAAGCGCTGGTTACCTGCCGCCACGAGTCGAAAAGCAACACTGAGAACTCAGACGGCTGAGTCAAGCATTTTCTCGAGTCGATCAAGCGTACTCATGAATTGATTCCAAGCACTAACCACTTCCTTAGTGGACAATTCAACAACCTTTTCGGAATCAAATCCTGACTCGCTGATCACCAGCTTACCTGACAACATCACAAATTGATTAGCCTCAATCAAAGCTTTTGAATCTGCATCATCTGTTTCAGAAGAATTGATTTTGTTCATCGGCAACACTTGCTCGACAGCCATTTGAACAGCTGAGATTGCAGCATTGCGGTCTGAATCTGCTTCAATCACTCGTCGAAACGTGCCTGATTTCACATAGTACTTGGTCATCAGTGATTTTCTCCGCTTAACTTTGCTTGCAACGATGTATTAGGTTTGGGAATAACGATCCCGAGAAGCTCAATAGTGCTCGATTTGAACATTCACTTCATCGCCGCCCTGATGACACGTTTGGTCTCAACCTTTCCAAAGAATGATGATTATTCGCCTAATCCACCTCGCAACGAAGGCAATCGGTGGGAAGACACAATTGAATTAACGTAATCCACTCTCGTTAGAGCTTTTCGCGGGGTCACGCGATCCATTACATTGCATCAGTAGCGTTTTTCCAATATTTCGTTGGTTCAGCCTAAGATATCGATCCAAGAAAAAATAGAACAAGAAACATGCCTGACTTTGCCCGTGGACCTTTTCCTTCTACTCGTATGCGACGCCATCGCGCGCATGCTTGGTCTCGGCGAATGGTTGAAGAAACCTCGCTCGCAGTTAGTGACTTGATCTGGCCTTTATTCGTTTTGGACCAACCAGATTCTGAATCGGTGACAAGCCTTCCGGGTGTTAGCCGACTCGGAACCAAGGATATTCTTAAATCCGTGGAACATGCCTGCGAACTAGAGATACCTGCAATCGCAATCTTCCCGGTTACAGATCCGAGCTTGAAGACCGAAGATGCTCAGGAAGCAACCAACCCCGATAACCTTGTTTGCCGCACAGTAAAAAATATCAAGCAGCATTTTGGTGATCAGATCGGAGTGATTTGCGATGTTGCCTTAGATCCATACAGTAGCCACGGTCAAGATGGTTTAGTTCGTGACGGTGTCATCCTAAATGATGAAACGATCTCAGTATTGTGCCAACAAGCAATCATTCAAGCAGACTCAGGCTGTGATATCATCGCCCCGAGCGATATGATGGATGGGCGAATCGGCGAGATTAGAGATGCGCTTGATGAACAGGGGTACGAAGACGTCCAAATCATGTCGTATGCCGCAAAATATGCGAGCAGCTTTTATGGTCCGTTTCGCGATGCTGTTGGCTCGGCGGGAAACCTCGGAAAGGGTGACAAGAAGACCTACCAACAATGCCCCAGCCAAACCGACGAAGCACTACATGAAGTAGCCCTTGACCTACTCGAGGGAGCCGATAGTGTCATGGTCAAGCCCGGCATGCCTTACCTCGATATACTTCAACGAGTCAAGGAAACCTTTAGGGTTCCGACGTTTGTTTATCAGGTTAGTGGTGAATATGCGATGCTGTCTGCCGCAGCAGAAAATGGCTGGCTAGATAGGCGAGCAACGGTCTTAGAGAGTCTCCTCGCATTCAAGAGGGCTGGTGCTGACGGCATCCTTACTTATTTTGCAGCTGAAGCCGCTGCCTGGCTGAAGGAGTAAGACTGGACAGCGATGAGTTACAAATCTAGCCATTTCTCTGAACTTAACTTTGACGAACTCGTCGAACTCGCAAATTCCGGTTTCCCATGGCATTGGGAGCCAACAACAATTGCGAATCGGCAAGAGAAAATAGCAGTTGCGTCTGACCCAGATGAAATGCTCTTGGACGCGTGCCGTCGACAAGACGCTGGTGAACAAGGAGTCATTGATCCATTCTGGGCCACCACATGGAGAGCCGCTGCAGGACTCGACCAATACCTAGATAATGTTGAAGTTAGCGGCAAGCGAGTGCTCGAAGTTGGATGTGGCACCGGACATGTCGGCTTTTCCGCTGCGCTCAGAGGGGCTCGTGTCACACTCACCGACGGCGTCGCTGACCCGCTACTTCTTGTTCATATGAGCACGTGGCCTGTTCGCGACCAATGCGAAGTCAAACAACTTAGGTTTGGCATCGACCAACTCGAGGGTGAAAAGTTTCCGATTATTTTAGGTAGCGATGTCACCTATCTGAGACAGCTTTGGCCTGAATTGATTCAATGCTTAGATGATCATCTAGCTCCGGGTGGAACCGTTTACCTAAGTGATCCGTTTCGAATTATTGCAAATGAGTTTTCCGAATGGATAAAAAGAAAGCCTTGGCAATACAGCGAATCGCCAATTGAGCTTCCAGATGACAACAAACATCCCATTCGCATCATGCGTCTATCGAGATCAACATCTGACTGATGAAACCAGCACTCATTCCTGTGAAGTGAATTCTCTTGGAACCTGATAGCTGTCTCTCTCGGCTGCCTGCCTTGTTGTAATTCGAATCTCTTTCTTACCCTGCTCTCCCTCTGTTACAACCCAGATCAAGCTCTGCTTTAAATCGCTTGGACCTGTAGCCGATTTATCTGGGTTAGCTTGCAAGACTAGATCTGTCAAAACAGACCTAAGAGACGTGTTAGCTTTGGAGAAATCTCTTACCTGTTGGTTTTGTGTGATTCCCATAAGCTCAAGATCCCCACCGACAATGACCGCCTTTGGCATCTCGTTACCCGCTGGCAGGCCCTCTTGAAAGGCATTAACAATTGCCTCAAGCGCAAATTCCAGTGACTCCTGATCAAATGAAACTGTCATCTCAAGATCCAGCATCTCATCGATGCTCAAAATCTTGACCGTTTCAGGATTGAGAAGCGGTGCATCCGTGGTGGTAGTATTCATGGCGAGTAATCCGGCAAAAGCCAACTGCGGGAAAGCTGCTTGAGGCAGATATGCATTAGCAACAACAGCATTCTCAGATAAACCAAATCGAATTTTCCCGGCGAGGTATTGCATCATCTGGGGCATACGAATCGCCAACAGCTTCCAAGATGCATCTTGCACAGACTCCAAAATGAAATCGTTTGCCCACGCTGGTAAAGCACCAAATGACTCAGTGACCTTCTTGAGCAATGCGGCCTCACTGATGCCACCACTCGGTGCAAACCTAGTTTCAACAAATACCGAATCGTCCGCGTTCAATTTCATCGTCACCAAAGCGGCATTGATATCGGGCTGCATGAACCGCTTTAACGGATCCACGAACTCTGGTGCCGAAACCGTCAGTAATTCTCTTCCGTCGGCAAAAAGAAAATTTGGTGTCAACAATACAACCAAATCAGAATCAATACTGGTCTCAGACCACAGGGCCTGTGACGTTCTTGGTAGTGGAATCGCCGAACCTTCTAAGCTCGCTACTTCACTGATTTGCTCGATAGAACCAACTGCAAAAGCAGATATTGCTTCACTCCCCTCCTCTACTATCCAAAAATAGGCGTCTGCGTTTTCTTCTTCGCTAACGTAAATAACCTGATTTTCTCTTGTCCTAGCTTGATCGACCGACAACAACTCGATCAAGTCAGGCTCATTGATTGGCTCGAATAGCTCTACAGCCAACGCAACCTCAGGCCATCCCGCCTCACCGGGAAACATCGTGACGGTAAGGCGATTGATTTTCTCCAACGGAAACTTCGTTCGGTCACTGGTGAGATTGAGTAAATCCTCGAGGCCAGTTTTAACACCCTTCAGCAAACTCTGACCTACCTCATGATTTGCAAAATCATTGATCCGACATGAAACGATGACGGAAGGTCCCGGCGGTAACAGCGATAGGGGAATTGTTGGACTATCGGTGCCATAGGGTGGCACAAACAAAAGCCGGTCGTCATCAACGACTTCATATCCAACAAGCGCTGAGGGCGTTGTTTCAACTTCTTGTTGATCTACTCGATTTTGGCCGGTGACAGGCGGGATGACGGCTGGGGGCTCACGGCGAACTATCGGTTCTTCTTTGTATTCTTCATCACCTGATCCGCCGACGAGGAGCCCGATAAGAAGCACGATGACGGCAACGGACATTCCGCCCAAAACCAACGGAGCTTTTGACTTCTTTTTCTTTCGCCTCACACTCACCCGTTTTGGTGATTCCTCAATAAAAGAGGATTCATTGCTCACGGTAGCCGTCTCGAAATCACCGTTAGCATGTAAGCCTGTGTCTAAAGGTCCCTGACCGGGGAAGACATTGTTTTTCGCAGTTTCGTTAAGATCGCTCGCGATGTCGGAATAGGAATTTTCGCGATCCACCGGCTTCGACTCTTCCTTGACTGACGTTGGTGCATCCAGCGTCTTGTCTTCGTTCTCTCCCGCAACAGCAAGCTTTTCCGCCACAGATTCAGCTTTCCTTGGTCTCTGCGGTTCAAGCGAGCCCTCATCTCGTAGCGACTTCACGCTTTCCCGGGTTGAAGATACACCCCGCATCTGCTCATCATTGGTTTCTAAATCTGAACTAGCGAGATCAGCTCGCTCATTAGACGGCGAATCTGTCACGCCTACCCCGCGGCGTGTTGATGACTTTGAGAACGACGGTTTTGTTTTCCCCTTCTCGGTCGACCTAGATGCACCAACCGCGTGATCAACATCATCAATCGATGAACGCTTTATTGAATCTGTTTTACTTGTGATCGCCCTTGGCGATTCATTCTCTTTCGGACCGGCAACTCTCGCAGGACTCTTCTGTTCAGCGTTGAGAGTTTGCCCACTTGCAGCATCTCGTTGAGGAGTTTGAACCACCGTCTCGCGAGTAGCCTGCTTCCCCGCCTCCCACGCTTTTTTGAAATCACTTGTAGTTGCAAATCTTGCATCAGGATTTTGTGCAATGGCGTAAGCGAGAACGCGGAAAAGCAACGATCCATTCACCGGATCATTGATCGCCTCGGACACCTCTTTCGGTGCTGACCCCAGTGAACTTGGTTTATCCTGATAGTCAGGATAAGGGTCGTTCCCCGTAGCGATCCTGAACAGAAGACAACCGAGAGAGAAAATGTCTGAACGAGCAGATTGCTCAGCCGAATTTAAACCCACCTCGGGCGCGACGTACTCTCTAACATGCGGAACTTTAACCCGACCAATATCCACTTTGCTGCGCAATGGGTTGATTAGCAGCAACGCAGCGTCATCCTCGGTGATCCATACAGAATCCGCGTCAATGGTGTAAGATCGCGGCCCAAATGACTGCAGTACCTCGAGAGCGGTAATTAGTGACGAACCAATCTTAAAAACTTTGTTGGATTCAAATACCGTCCCCTGACTTAGATATTCACTTAACAGTTTTCCGTTCGGGCGTCTCCAAAATATCTCACAGTCGTCACCCTCGATCGCGACTTCAAAGTGCTGCAGGGAATCAATCCGAGAAATCCGATTCGCTAAATCGGAATCAAACAAGCTCGGATTTACTTGTTCCGCCGCTACCCGAATCCACAGTCCCTGACGTTTAGCTTTTGTGTCAAAGGCTAGCATCCATTGTGACAGGCTACTCTCGGTTGCCTCAGACAAAATGAGGTATGAACCTTGCCTCAAGCGGTCCCCCTTGGAGGCAAGCACATGTTTTGCCTGATAACGGGTCATGTACCCCTTTTTGATGAGATACTTGGCCGCGCTGACTGCGTCAATTTCACTGTCGGTTGCCTTTTTATCTGCAATCGAAGCACGGACTGCATCAATCGTCTTCTTGTCGCAAATCTCCAGATTTTCGAGCGTCTTCCAGAATTCATCTAAGGCGATGGCCATTCAAATCAACTTATTTAACGACGAAAGAAACGTACGGAATCCTCTCCCACCTAGTTTACCTCAATGTCGGTATCCCGCCGACCATTCCAACAGGGATCCTTAAAAAAGATGGGAGCAGGATGTGCCCTAAAAGTTCGCTAGCGGCCATATAAATTCAATTGGAAAAGGACGAAAACTTCACGATAGCGTGGCCAATTAACGTGGGCTAAACTCCGAAGTCAAACTCGAATCTTCCTCGAATAACAATTTGCACCGCATATCTAATCGGTTTGCCTTGAACATCGTTTATCTTACATCTGAAGCAATCCCATTTGCACGCACCGGTGGCTTAGGAGACGTCTGCGGCAGCCTCCCCAATCGGGTCAGCAAACTGGGACATCAGGTATCGATCATCATGCCTGCTTTTCGATGTGTTCACTCTTCGGGGCTAAGTATCGTTCCAACCGACATTAGCTTCACCATTGAGATCAAATCTGCAACTTCCGTTAGCTGTCGACTATTGAAAGGTAAGCTACCTGGTGGTGATGTCACGGTTTGGTTCATTGACCAACCAAAGTACTTCGATCGGGAGGGTCTCTACGGAGATGGCTCAGTTGATTACCCCGACAACGCTGAGCGTTTTGCCTTTTTCTGCAGAGCTTCCATCAAGGCGATGGAGAGATTGCAAATGTCTCCAGATGTCGTTCACTGCAACGATTGGCAGACAGGTCTTGTGCCAGCAATCTTGAAACTAGACGCGACGATTGGTTCTCAGTTCAGCAGTACGACGACACTGATGACAATCCATAACCTCGCCTACCAAGGCAATTTTTCCGCCGAGGCTTTTGATTTTGTTGGTCTTGGTTGGGAACATTTCACTTTAGAGACTTTTGAGTTTTATCGTCGCCTCAATTTCCTGAAAGCTGGAATTACTTGTGCTGATACCGTTACCACAGTGAGTCCACAGTACGCTCAAGAGATTACCACTCAAACGCATGGATGCGGATTAGATGGCGTGCTGCGAGCGAAATCTGATCATCTGCACGGCATCATCAACGGTATCGATAACGATATTTGGAATCCAGCAAAGGATCATCTCATACCTCATCAATACGATTTAACAAACTGGCGATTTGGAAAACTTGCCAACAAGCAACACCTACAACTTCGCTTCGGTTTAGAAGCCAACGATGAATTGCCACTCATTGGACTTGTAGGTCGCCTAGCAGATCAGAAAGGCTGGGACTTGATTCTACCGGTCATTAAAAAGCACCTTGTTGAGCACCGACCAACACAGTGGATCGTCCTTGGTAGTGGCAATCCACAACTCGAAACCGAGTTAAGATCTCTGGCCGCACAACACCCATCTCGACTGGCAGTTCATCTTGGATTCAATGATGAGCACGCTCATTTAATCGAAGCGGCATCAGATCTCTTTCTAATGCCTAGTCACTACGAACCATGTGGATTAAGCCAACTCTACAGCCTACGTTACGGAAGCGTTCCAGTTGTGAACCCTACCGGTGGGCTTGCTGACACCGTAGTTGACACGCAGGAAGATTCTCTGGAGCAAGGAACGGCAACTGGTTTTTATCTCGAACAGGCCGACTCGTCATCACTTGATCGAGCCATAGGGCGAGCGTTATCGATCCGATACCACCAGCCAGAGAATTGGTCCCGAATTGTCACCAACGGCATGCTCCAAAATTGGTCATGGAACCGAAGCGCTGACAATTACATTAAGTGTTATGAACGTAGCCTCGTGCATAAATTTGCGGATCGCAGTTGAGCCTATCACTAACCTAAGATCCCTTAAAACTTAGTATTCAAGTGATTGATGCAATCGCTGTGAAATCGATCGCGATGTTGCAGTCTTAGCCTGCAGACCTTTCGATCACGAGGATCACATCATGAATCAAGGCCAGATGGCACCTCGACTATTTTTCATCCGAGGTCGTTTTCTCACATGAGCCCGAATCATCTTTCACAGTCACACCTTCGGTTCGACCCGTTATTTGGTGACTGGGTCATCTTTGCCCCTGCCAGAGAAACTCGCCCCGACGACTACGACAGGAAGAATCAATCGAAACCTAGTCCTGATGCGTGCCCATTTTGCGTTGGCCAAGAATCCAAGACACCGCCGAGCTTGTGGGTTGGCAAAGCCAGTGATTCAACCCTCTCTTCCGAACAGCGAGAGACATCGGAGCCAATGCTTTGCCATGAAAATTGGCGAGTAAGGGTTTTTCGCAATCGTTATCCTGCGATTGCAATCGAAAAAAAATGCGTCCCTGAGCAAAATCTGTTAGGGACGTTTTCTAATGCAACGATTTCTGGCGGTCACGAAGTAATCGTTGACACTCGCAGTCATACCGATCGAATGTGCGAGACCTCAATCACCGAATCAAGACTGCTGATTCGTGCAATCCGAGATCGAATTATCTGGTGGCACCGACAAAAAGACATCAAATACGTGAGCGTCTTCAAAAATTGCGGTGCATCAGCCGGCGCATCTTTGCATCATTCGCACTGTCAACTAATTGCCACCAATCATTTCTCAAAACAAACGCAAACACTTTTTAATCGGTCTCGTTTATTCAGCAACAAAACGGGGCACTGCCTCTTGTGTAAACAAATAGATTCAGAATTAGCAGACCTGTCTCGAGCAATCTATCAAGGAAAACACCTGACAGCCTACTGTCCGTATGCAAGCCGGTTTCCGATGCAAGTGCGAATCGCTCCCCGAGATCATCAAGCAAAGTTCGAGGAATCACCGAGTGACACACTTGATGAAGTAGCGTTGGTGATTCGTAGATCGGTGCTCGCTCTGCAACATATTCACCCCCACATCGCTTACAACTTAATCTTTTCAAATCTCCCGCCGAAGCGGAAGAAGCACGAACGCTCTTTTCACTGGTCGATTGATCTATGCCCAAGGCCCTCGAGCATTGCAGGTTTTGAAATCGCAACTGGCAACATGATCAATTGCGTGCTTCCTGAGAAAGCAGCAGAGTTGTACCGTAGCCAGTTCAATCTTCAGCTGATGGATTAGCAAATCAGCCCTGTAAACGTTTCGGTATTGGAAACTCAAGCACAAACTTTGTGCCCCGACCCACCTCGCTCTGCACGCTAATTCGACCACCATGGGACTCGATGATCCGTCGCGCGGTTGGCAATCCTAGTCCAGTTCCGCCATCTTTCGTGCTATAAAACGGTTCAAACATATGCAAGACGGTGACATCATCAACACCGCGGCCGGTGTCAATTAGATCCAAGGCGACACTTGTCCGAGTGCTATAAGTTCGAACGACCAGCTGCCCTCCAGCAGACATTGCCTCAATTGCATTTTTAACCAAATTCATCAAGGCAGCCTGTAATGAGTCACTATGCAGTAGGATTGATGGAAGATCCGCATCAAGGTACTTCTCAATATCAACTCCCTCCTGCTCGGCTTGAGCCTGATAAGCTCGTAACACCATGTCGATCTGGTCGTTGAGGCTGCCCGACACAAGATCGATATCACGCAGTCGGGTGTAGCGTAAAAAGTCCCTCAGAAGAGACTCCATTCGTTCGCATTGCCCACGAACGATATCAATTCGGTTCACGAGCCGACGATTCAAACGCGAATCGATCTCAGCTAAGTCCTCACTCAGTAGATCGATATTCATGTGTATCACTGAAAGAGGGTTTTTGATTTCGTGAGCAAGTGATCCAGCCAATTCCGCTAACTCCTCGTAACGGGCACGCATCGGGTCAACTTCACTACTTTTTTTTTGGCTGGATTCGTTCATCTTCCATGCTGTCTCATCATTCAGGACACACCGAGCAACGCATCATCTTACCCTACAATGATGCTTTCACGTCCCCAAGCCCCATGATCCCAGCGATCAATTTTCTTGGATAAGCAGGATAGGCCGACATAAGACGGTGAGCTCAAATCTCCAACCGCTTGACCTGGTTCTTCCTGAAACCCGATAGAAATACCCGCTGGTTCTGCTACGATTTTGGATAAATCCACACCCAAGAAATTGTGGAATGATTCATTTTTCTAACCCATAGGCAAACCTTTCAAAATGACTGACTCAGCGCCGCAAGCCAACTCAGATCCATATTTTCAAACCCTGTTTGCTGATCGCATCGGAGGTGCGAACTACGGGAAAGACACTGAAATTTACAAGTTTGAAAAAATCAAACGTGCGAAACGAAAGGCTCTTGCGGACCACCCCACACGCGCACTCCTCGATTTTGGTATCGGCGAAAATGATTCCATGGCAGACGAGGCCGTTCGCAAGGTCATGGCGGAAGAAATTAACAAAGTGGAGAATCGCGGCTACGCGGACAATGGTGTTGCAGAATTTAAAGACGCCGCAGCACGATTCATGAAGAGACGATTTGGCGTTGAACTTGATGCAGCAACACAGATCAATCATTCCATTGGCAGTAAGCCTGCCTATGCCATGTTGCCAGCCTGCTTCATTAATCCCGGAGACGTCACACTTATGACCGTACCGGGCTACCCCGTGGCAGCTACTCACACTCGATATTACGGAGGCGAAGTCTACAAGTTACCGCTTCTTGCCGAGAATAACTTCCTGCCAGATCTCGACGCGGTACCGGATGATATTTATCGCCGTGCGAAATTACTGGTGTTGAACTATCCCAATTCGCCAACAGGTCAAACAGCGCCAGCAGAGTTTTACGAGAAAGTAGTGGACTTAGCAAAAGAAAAATCTTTTGTCGTAGTCCAAGACGCAGCACATATTCTCTTAACATTCGACGGTGAGCCTCGTAGTTTCCTCCAAACACCCGGCGCTATCGATGTTGGGGTTGAAGTACATTCCATGAGCAAAGGCTATGACATGATTGGCTGGCGAATGGGATTTGTTTGTGGCAACTCTCGGATTGTCTCTGCTTTTGCGGACGTTAAAGACAATAGCGACAGCGGTCAATTCATTGCGACCCAAAAGGCAGCCGCAGCAGCCTTAGACGATGACTCGATTCCTAATGAAATAAACAAAAAATACCGACGTCGACTTCAAAAGCTTGTCGCTACCTTAAATGAATGTGGTTTCGAGTGTGAAATGCCAGGAGGAACCTACTTTCTTTACACCAAGTCCCCTTCAGGTTTGGCAAGTGGCGAGAAGTTTAACGCGGCGGAAGATGCAACTCGGCACCTGATTGAGCAACATGGGATTGTTACAGTACCGTGGGACGACGCAGGAAGCTTTCTCAGGTTTAGTGTTACCTACGTCGCCAATTCGGAAGCAGAAGAAGATGCTCTGATGGAAGAAACTAAATCACGATTGAAAAGTGCTGGCCTAACTTGGGGTTAAATGCCAAGCTCAAATCAACGGATTTGGAAAATAAGGCGAGGCATCCTTGGTGACCAGCACCTTGCAAAGACCTTAGTCCATCCCTTCGACCAAGCTTTTGCAATAAAAACGGGGATGGACTTTCAATCAGTTAGCAGCGCACGAAAAAAGGCACTTGCCGGTTCTTGCCGACAAGTGCCGCGATTTGATGTTATAGAGCGAACGCGTTAACCAGTGGTTTTGATCAGCTTTACCAATCGACTCTTGGTTCTTGCCGCTGCATTGCGATGGATCAGACGGCTGCTGGCCGCCTGATCGATGGATTTTTGGGCTCGGCGAAATTCGGTTTGGGCCGCTTCCGAATCTCCCGCCTTCACAGCATCATGGACACGGCGAATTTGCGATCGGAGGCTACTACGAGTTGATCGATTCAGTAATCTTTGTGCTTCGCTTTGGCGAAGTCTCTTTTTGGCGCTGGCAGTATTTGGCATCTTGTAAGGACGTGTTGAACGTCGGCTAGCTAGAAAGAAATAAACAGACGACTTTTATGCGGTCGAGTAGTATGGCTTCCGAGGCGCTCGCTGTCCAGACTCGATATTCGACAGGCGCAATGCAAATTATGAATGGACGTGTTTTTCTAATCGGTGCAGGCCCAGGCGATCCTAACCTGCTCACTATTCGGGGTGCTCAGTTGCTCCGAAACTCAGATGTCGTGCTCTATGACGGGCTTTGCAACCCAGAAATTCTTGCCCATGCCCCCCAAGCTCTACAAGTTTGTGTGGGAAAACACGGACAAACAAGAATTTGGAAACAGGAGGAGATCATCAAGGAGATGATCCGGTATGCCTCCGAAGGAAAGACCGTGTCCCGCCTGAAGGGGGGTGACCCTGCGGTTTTCGCGCGGACTGCAGAAGAAATTGACGCTTTGTCACAAGCCGGAATCGCCTTTGAAATCGTTCCGGGAATCACAGCGGCACTTGCTGCGGGCTCCTTCACCGGAATTCCGGTAACGCACCGAAAACTCTCTTCCGCTGTGGCGTTAGTAACCGGTCATGAGGAGCAGGGTAAAACGGACTCATCGTTGGACTGGGAGGCACTAGCGAGATTTCCGGGAACGCTGGTCATCTACATGGGAGTAACCACTTCTAAAACTTGGACGGAAAACCTGATTAACAGTGGCTTGGCTCCAGAGACATCGGTTGCAATTATCCGGAGGTGCAGTCTACCCGATCAACAGGTGCTTCGATGTTCACTGCAAGAAATCCCACAGATGCTGGGAACCGGAAGCCGAATCCGCCCACCAGTGATCGTGATCATCGGTGCGGTATCAGAGCTTGAACCGAATGACCTACAACAATTTACTAATCGAAGACCACTCTCGGGGCAAACTGTTCTCGTCACGAGACCAATTGATCAAGCTGCTTCCCTCGCGATACCCCTACAGGATCTTGGCGCAAATGTGATTATTCAGCCGATGATTAAGATATCCGAGCCGAGAGATTGGTCCGAGGTTGACCAGGCGATCGATAATATTGAACGGTGGGATGCAATCGTCTTCTGCAGCCAGAATGGAGTTAAACATTTCAGCGCTCGATTGCACGAAAAAAACTTGGACTGCCGTTCTCTAGCTGGCAGAAAAATCGCAGCAGTGGGATCAAAAACAAAGGAAGCACTACTAAACCAAGGAATCGTTGCCGATTTTGTTCCCGAGAAATTCAATAGTGAATGCCTAGGTGAAAGCCTTTCTCGCTTTGCGATTAACGCACAAATACTGATCGTGCGAGCGAGTCGTGGAAACAACAGAATTGCGGAATTATTAGAGCACGCTGGGGCAGCGGTAACACAGGTCACCGCCTACGAACATCAGGACGTGAGACCAAACAGTGATGAACTAACTAATAAAATGCTCCGAGGAGAGATTGACTGGGTCACCGCAATGAGTAGCGAAACGGTCAGAAATCTCATCCGGTGCTTCGGCAAGTCCCTCGAGAAAACACGGCTTGCAACCATCAGCCCGACCACTTCGTCCGTAGCGAGAACCGCCGGCCTCAACGTGCACGCTGAAGCCAATCCCTACACTTCACAAGCCTTGGTACAAGCGATATTGGAGGCGGTTAAATGATTCCAAAATCCTATCGTGCGATGCATCAAAAGTTTCCAGAAATGATGCGAGCCTATGAAGATTTTGGCGACGCAACCAAGAAAGCCGGTCCTCTGTCGGAGCGGGAAACAGCTTTGGTCAAACTCGCTATTTCCATCGGGTCTGGTCTTGAAGGCGCGGCAAAATCACATGCTAGGAAAGCAATCAAAGCCGGATGTAGCGAGGACGATCTTTATCACGTTGCCATCTTATCTGCACCGACGATTGGTTTCCCGACCATGATGCGCGCAAGGTCATGGATCACAGAAGCGATTGAGAATGCAGAAAAATAGCTCACAGTCTTTAAATTCATCTCTGCTGGGTGTGGTTCTTAATGGTGGAAAATCACGACGAATGGGTCGTGACAAATCGACACTCGCTACGCGCGACGGCAGCGTTTTTCTTGATGTTGCAACCCAACGATTCGATGGAGTTTGTGGACAGCTTGTGCTGTCCGTTGGAGCAGACAATACGACTCTCCAAACCAAAGAGACACTCCAGATCATACGTGATCGGCATGTCGGATGCGGTCCACTGGGTGGTATCTCATCCTGCATAAATCACGCTTTGGCTCATGGCTTTGAAGCTTGTTTTTTTACGCCAATTGACATGCCCTTCTTAACTAGAAAGCATCTCTTGCGTTTAAGAGATGAATGGATCAGTTCACCAAAGCGAATTGCCTGCGCTTTTAACGAATCACGAAGCTCAATTGAGCCCCTGTTTTCTATTATCCCAACATCTTTTAAACACGCAATTGAGCAGAGTATTCACTGTTCACGACTTTCCGTAGAAGGCTGGATCACAGAACATCGCCCGCTATCCGTTCCAATCGATGCGAGTGCATTAAAAAATATTAATCGACCTAAAGACTACGATGGAATACGTGTAACAAATGCCCAGTAGTCTCTCGTATTAATTTGTGCTCTCGCGACGCATCACCGTCTCAGCCAACATCTCGCCTTCGGAGAACAAAAAATAATTTGGCACCCAGCTAACGTGATTCATGTCCAAGCGAACTCGTACGGTCACATTCGCGCCGGGTTCGGCCGCTTCCAAGGCAGCCGGGATGGTCTCAATTATTGCGCCCTGCAGATCAAATGTTGTGAGTTCCTGATTGATCTGATTGATGACGTCTTGCGTTGTCGCATTAGGCCGCACTGCGACTCTGGCTCCTTCTCGGGTCGCGTGCATTACGGTCTGCTTGACCATCGAAACCCTGCCGATTTCAATCAGGCCAAAAGTAAACAGAATCATTACCGGAGCGATCGAAGCGAACTCCACAACTGCGGCACCAACCTTTACAGTTCGCAGGCGACGGGAGGAGAATCGATGACACCTTTTCTTAGAACCAATGCGCATTATTTACTCCACGAGAATTACTGGCGTAAACACATGCGTTGAAACGCTAATACCAGTGTGATCAACTCGGGCATTTCTTGCTAAGACTTTCTGTGGCTGGACGATCACACGCTTTGTCTCTTTTTTTCCGGTTAACTTTACGTCAAGTATCCGCACACCTTCCCATCTAACGATGGTGAAACTGGCGTTATTACCATTACCGAAGACGTGAGAGTAAATTGGTATGATTCGCACCTGACCAACCAAAGTCGCGAGTTCATCTTTAATACCCGCACTAATTCCTGTGTCTCCGTTTAGAATTAATTCGCCTGCACTATCGAACTCAAGCGGTTTACCTAAATCCAAAAGATCCTGTCTGGAGACACCATGAAGCACCTGTCGAGAAAGGTCGTTGGTGCTGTTGTCTTCTCCTCCGATATCGACGGTACCTCGATTACCTGGCGAACCAGTCCCTTGCGGGTATAAGTTCGCCTCGAAATGGCCGTCGGCACCTGCCACTACTTCTCCATTCAGGTATTGGTAGTGATCTGTCGTTGCCCCCTCAACAGCGGACAGCCAAGTTTCCAGATCGAGAGCAATGGGTAAGAGATTTAGTGAGTCGTCTGAACCCGGTAGATAAAAACCATTAATGGACTGAAACATTGCAGCAGTCGCCGAGACCCGCAAGGACTGCGTACTGCGCCCGGTCAACGCACCAAAAAAAAGTGGTAATTCGCCATTAGCCAACGCATCACGGCGCAAAGTGACTCGAACCGCGTTAGCATCAAGAAGCGAACCCAACTGCAGTTCGCCGCCGCTTTCGTAGCTTCCTACGTCAACATCCGCTTCAGATAAGGTTGCATAGCTCTCGCCAACAGAGTTTTGCTGTGCTACCGCATTACAAGCATCCAAAATAGATTGCGAGTCATGCACACCCGTAATCCCTTCTTGATACTGCTGATAAAGATCCCAACATCCAGCCATTGCTGCGGCATCAGCCGATCGCCGCAGTTCTGCTTGAACGATCCGTATGTAACCTAAGTCCATACTAACGGCCGTCAGCCCGATTACTGCGAGGGAAAGTAGAAGCCCGAGAACCAACGCGCTTCCCGTTCTTGTTCGATGTTTTGAGCCTCTTAACTTAAAGCGACTAGAGTGGCCGTGGACGGAGAGTAGCTTGATAAACGAATCACAAATAGCCATTACTCAACCCTCCCTATTAACTTAATGCCGTGCAAGATGGATCAATCACTTATCATTCGGACTCAGTCAAATTGATTGTGGATACACTTCCATCGACTCGAAAAAGACGCACGTGTTTAAGTTTGATTGATTGAACACGGTTCTTTCCGAAGCCGACATCTACATTTTCGATGCTGTCGACGTAGTTATATTGAGCCAGATGGCTCGTTGCGGAACCGTCAATTTGAACCAAGTACTCCGGACCACCGAACTGACCCCACTCCTGACAAAGACCGTCCTTTACCGCGAACAATAATTTCCCATCAACAACCGCCATCACGTTGGTCCAAGTCAACGAGTCGCTTGGTAAAGAAAGCGTGATCTGTTGGTCACTGCGTTCTTCGTCAACCGTACTGTCGCTCTTTACAGCTGCAACGTGAAATCCACCGGCGGAAAAGACATTGTCAGCTGCATAATTCATTTGCAGTTGAAAGTACGTTTCAGATTTCGTGCTGTCGGGAGTAACAAAGAATGTCACCTGTGGCGAATAAATACTCGGATCCGGTTGATACGTGCGTAACTCCCAGTCCTCCTCCACCTTCCAGATATCCGTTTCCGCTGCACTGGCCCATGACACACTCCCAAGGAGACCTATCAGTGACATTGACAGAAGAAATGTCATGAAATCTGATCTTCGCGATAAATCATTCGCCATACCAATCACTCCAATTCGTCGTGATCCAAGACCTCATAGACAAAAAACACAACGTCCACAAATTAAATGCACTGACGCTATGCGTGGTTTTTTTTGACCATTTCAAACGTAGGTTAGCTTTTTGGTTGAGGCAAATATTTAAGCAAGAAATTTGACCTTAAACATTTGTAGTGTCGTACGGATCGATCACTCATCGCTGCACCCTACCCGCTTGTGCATGATTTGCGACAATACCAGACACCCCAACTGAAGATCGCCTAGGAGCTGATATCCTGATCATGAAATATCGTTATCCAGATGCTGCCATCAACGCACTATCCCAACATCTCAATACAGTGACTGTATTGGAGAGCTTCGACCTAAATCAGAATATTTTCGGTAAAGTACTCGGTGAGTCAATTATCGCAGATCGCGATAGCCCCGCCGCTGACATGTCTGCCATGGATGGCTATGCGATTAACCAATCCGATATCCAAACAGAGAGTCCGATTCCGATATCAGGAGAAAGTAAGGCCGGAAATTCTCCTCCCTCGCTCAGGAAAGGTACCGCGGTAAGGATTTTTACAGGCGCGATCGTACCCCCTCAGGCTAATCTTGTTATCAAGCGTGAGGATACCGAGGAAACCGATTCAGCCATTCGGATCAAAGGCGAAGTTACTTCGTATCCAATTGGATCAAATATCCGATTTGCGGGCGAGAATGCGATCAAGGGTGCCGTTGTTCTCAAAAAAGGAGAGTTGATTACTGGAGCTAATGCAGCAACGATCGCTAACTTTGGCTATCGTACGGTCAGAACCAATAAACGCTTGCGTGTCGCCATCTTGACGACTGGTGATGAAGTAGGTCCCTTCGATCAAAGGGAACCAAAACCCTGGCAAATCCGAAACAGCAATCTCAACTCGCTCAGCGTCCTTCTCAACACTTTTCCATGGATTGAAATCTCTAAAGAAATGCATTGTGTTGATCGCCCCGTAGCGATCTCTGAAGCAATGAACGAATCGCTCCAGACTGCTGATGCGTTAATCATGACCGGTGGCGTTTCCATGGGGGATTATGATTACGTACCGGAAAGAATCAAAGCCATGGGAGCCAACATCATTTTCCACGGACTCCCTATTCGACCAGGAAAACCAATTCTCGGCGCCGCATCGGAAACGGGGAAATTAATTCTTGGGCTTCCCGGAAACCCGGTTAGTGCATTGGT
Source organism: Rubripirellula sp. (assembly GCA_049889895.1). Lineage (GTDB taxonomy): Bacteria > Planctomycetota > Planctomycetia > Pirellulales > Pirellulaceae > Rubripirellula. The sequence goes on along the minus strand of JBMHCO010000138.1, from coordinate 7,357 downwards.
GGGCTGCTACCGTATTGGCATACCACTGCTCAAGTACATGGCTGGTTTTTCAAAATGGGAACAAAAACCACCCGCAGCTTTTTTGGCGGAGACTGACGAAAAAACTCTATCCATGTATTGGTACCGTTTGGTAGCAGAATCGATCGATGGGACAATTCAACTCTGTCCAACCAAGGGATCCGGTGACCTCGTATCACTCGGACAAAGTTCTGGCTTTATCGAAATTCCTCCCGACCAATGTGTCGCGGGAGCACGGACCTACTATAAATGGCGCTGAACACACAAATGGATTTAACGCCACATTAGTCACCCAATGTCGAAATCACTACCTCAATGCTGACACTAACATCTATGAAATCCTGCAATACAATCTTAAAGCTACTGGCCTTATTCACCTTTTGGTTCAATCACTCTTACCTTGCCGCTCAAAGCATTAACAAAGATAAACAGCTCATCATCTTTGATACTGACATCGGAAATGATGTGGATGACGTTCTTGCCTTGGGCATGATTCACGCGTTGCAAGCTCGCCAGGAATGCCAGTTGCTGGCCGTAACGATTACCAAGGATCACCCAAAAGCTGCGGCATTCACCGATGCCGTCAACACGTTCTATGGGTACGGACAAATCCCTATTGGTGTCTGCAGTAGCGGCGTCACGCCAGAAGCGGGAAAGTTCAATATCCTCGTCGACGAAGTGGAAGCTGGACAACCTCTCTACCCACATGAAGTAAAACCTCGCGACGCGGTCACAGTACTAAGGGAAGCTTTAGCGAGCGTCGAAGACCATTCTGTTGCAATTGCGCAGGTAGGTTTTTCAACAAATCTTGCTAACCTGATTAAATCATCCCCTGACGAAATAAGCGATTTAAATGGACGTGAACTAGTTGAGAAAAAAGTTTCACTTCTGTCCATCATGGCGGGAGCTTTTCAGAAAATCCCGGACGCCGACGGTAATCTTCGCGATCACCGTGAATACAACGTTGTAAAGGATCTAAAATCTGCCACTTTTCTCGCTGACAACTGGCCAACAAATATTGCATGGAGCGGGTTTGAGATTGGTCTCGCGCTTCCGTATCCTCATCAAAGCATCGAACAAGATTATGACTACCACCAACATCACCCTCTAAAAGATGCATATTACGCGTACAACCCTCCGCCGCATGATCGACCGACCTGGGATTTAACGAGCGTGCTTTATGCGATTCGCCCCGAAAGAAACTACTTCGATCTTTCTCCCAGCGGGAAGGTTTCTATTGATCAAACTGGAGTGAGCCATTTTGATGCCCATCCCGAGGGTAAGCATCGGTACCTAAAATTAAATGACAATCAGAAAGTTCGAACGATCGAGACCTTAGTTGGGCTCGCCAGCCAACCGCCCCTAGCCACTCATTAAAGCATCAAAAGCACAGAGATGAACAAACCTAGGATTGTCGTAATTGGCTCGCTCAATATGGATATCGTGTTTCAATGCGATCGGTTGGCGCTACCAGGCCAGACCGTACTCGCAAAATGCACGACGCAAGTTTGCGGGGGCAAGGGAGCAAATCAAGCGGTTGCAGCTGCCAAAGCCGGCGGAAATGTAAGCATGGTTGGTCGCGTTGGTGACGACGCGTTTGGAACACAGCTGGTCAGCAACCTGTGCTTGCACAACATCAATACCGATCACGTGACGCGAACCATCGATAATTCGAGCGGAACAGCGGCAGTAATGGTCGATGAAAATGGGCAAAACTCGATCGTGGTGTCAGCGGGAGCTAATGGACAATTGACACCAGATGACCTCGACGAGGCTAGCTATTTGATCGACGAGGCTGACCTGTTGCTGCTGCAGCTCGAGATTCCTCTAGCGACTGTGGAACATGCCGTTCAGCTTGCCCACAAGTCCAAGACACCAATCATGCTTGACCCTGCTCCCGTCACAACAGAAGCTCTAAACTACAAGCTCTTCGATGTTGACTTGATCTGCCCGAATCAAACTGAAGCCGAAACCCTTACCGGAATGCCGAGTGGAACAAAAGAGACAGCAGCGATCGCAGCCGGCGAACTGATTCGCCTGGGTGCAAAAACCTGTTTAATCACCATGTCCGACCAAGGCACTATCCTTCACGATGGTATGACGAGCAGATTTATAGAGAGCTACCAAGTCCAAGCAATTGACAGCACTGCCGCCGGCGATGCGTTTGCTGGCGCATTCGCTGTTAATTATGTAGAAACCAAATGCCTCAATCGAGCAACTCGCTTTGCCTCGGCGGCGGGAGCTCTTTGCGCTACCAAACGAGGCGCACAACCAAGCATGCCTAATCGTAATGAAATATTAGCCATAAGCGAATAAAACATGACATTCTCGCGAAACTCGTACCAATTCCCTAGCTACTTACTGCTCTTATTATTCCTGCTTAGCGGCTGTTCCAAGAGCACTCAACAGCCGCCCGTCGATGAAACAAATTCGTCGCTCGAAGCAAAACCTCGTGTCGGACTAATCATGAAGTCCTTAGCGAATGAGTTCTTTGCAACCATGGAACAGGGGGCGGTTGCGCATCAGTCTGCAAATTCTGAGCACTACGATCTTATCTGCAATGGAATTAAAGATGAAACAGACCTCAGCAGACAAGTCGCTCTAGTCAACGAAATGGTTGCTGCAAATGTTGATGCCATCGTCATTGCGCCAGCGGACTCCAAGGCTCTCATTCCCTGCCTTCGCAGAGCAATGCAGGCAGGAGTCATTGTGATCAACATCGACAACCAGCTAGACAAAGAAGTGATGAGCCAAGAATCAATTCAGATTCCTTTTGTTGGACCAGATAATAGAGCCGGCGCTCGAATGGTGGGTGACTACCTTGCAGAGAAACTTAATCAAGGGGATGAAGTTGCGATTCTCGAAGGTAAGACGACGGCATTCAACGGCATACAACGTCGGGCAGGTTTTACCGATGCAGCGGAGGCAGCGGGACTTACGATTGTTTCTAGTCAATCAGCCGATTGGGAGACCAATAAAGCGAACACTATCACTTTATCAATGCTCAGCGAATACCCAAATCTGAAGGCTATCATGGCGTCAAATGACTCTATGGCGTTGGGTGCAATTGCTGCGATCAAGTCCATTGGACGATCGGGCGAAATTCAGGTCGTTGGCTTTGACAACATCAGCGCCATGAAAGAGCTAATCGATAACGGAACGGTTCTTGCAACCGCCGATCAACATGCGGGGGATCTTGCAGTCTTTGGCATTGAAACTGCTTTGAAACTCTTGGACCAACCAGAATCGAAGGTCCAAAACGTGCAAACACCCGTGGATCTTATCGTGAAAGTAGTTCAGTAGCCGTGACACCTACGCCGTTATTGAAGATACACAATATCTCGAAAAGCTATGGAACGAGGGTTCTCAGCGATGTCTCTTTGACCATAAACCGAGGAGAGATACACGGCATCATCGGCGCTAACGGTGCAGGCAAATCTACGCTTTGTAACGTAATCGCTGGTGTCACCTTGCCAGACGCCGGGGAAATGCTTCTTGAGGGTGAAGTCTATCGGCCAAAAAAACGAAAAGAGTCGCTCGCCTGTGGCGTGCGAATGGTACATCAAGAATTATCATTAATCTCAAACTTGACCGTTGCTGAAAACCTTTTCTTCACCGACCTCCCTACTCGAACTGGCCTGCTTGACCATAAAGAACTACAAGCTCGCGCAACTGCACTACTTGGACGCCTTGGCCTGACTGCAATTAATCCAACGGCACTGGTTGGCTCATTGGGTGCAGGACAACAGCAACTCGTTGAGATCGCGGTGGCTCTCTCAAAGAGTTGCAAGATACTAATCCTCGATGAACCGACAAGTAGCCTCAGCGCGAGAGAAACAAACCAACTTTTCGAATGGCTTCGACGCATTAGCAATGAAGGCATTGGCGTCGTTTTCATCTCTCATCGAATACCTGAACTAACGACCGTCACTGATCGCCTCACAATCCTTAGTGATGGACAATGCATCTATACGGATGAGACAGAAAAGGTCAGTCACCGGAAAATACTTGACTTAATTGCGGGTACCGAAACCACAACACAGCCCCATCAATCATTTGAATCGTACTCGACAGATAAACCCGCTTTGACGGTCAAGAACCTAAAACTTCAACCCAATGGTTCACCCATCTCATTCTCTGTAAATGCTGGTGAACGTGTCGGACTCACGGGATTAGTTGGATCAGGTCGCACTGAACTTCTCAATGCTATCTATGGAGTCTCGAGTACGAGCAACGGAATCATACAACTTCACGATGGACCAGAAAGAGAAGTCTTTCGCGGGTCGCACCACGCCGCGAGAGCTGGTATTGGCCTGCTCCCCGAAGACCGCAAGAAATCGGGCGTCCTGCTGAACTTGGACATTACCCTCAACATAACAATCTCATCTCTTCGAGAGAAATTTAGCCGGCTTGGTTTTATCGCCCAAAAACGCCAGAGGATCGCAGCGAGAAAATCAACGGAGCAACTAAAGATCAAATGCAATCAAATCAGCCAAACTGTTCGCACGCTAAGTGGCGGCAATCAGCAAAAGATTGCCATTGGAAAGTGGCTTCTGACGGACGCCAATATCTTGCTACTCGATGAGCCAACTCGTGGGATCGATGCTGCCGCTAGGCAGTCCATTCACGCACTGATTGCCGACGCGGCATCAAAGGGTAAGAGCATTATTATGGCAAGCAATGATATTGACGAGTTAATGAGTCATTGCGACAGAATCATTGTGCTTGCGGCTGGTGCAATCTCGAATACTTTTTTCCGATCAACGTGGGGTTCCGAAGAAATCATCAAATCCTGTTTCACCCAACGCGGCAATGAGAATCAATCGTGTCTGAAATAAAGATTTCACCTATGCTAAAGCAACACGCTGGACTCGCATCCGTGCTTGGCTTGATTTGCATTATCTTTTCAACCACAACGGAACATTTTTTTCAAATCAGCACGTTTGCCTCAATCGCGAATCAGATCCCAGATCTCATCTTGGTGGCTGTGGGGATGACCTTCGTACTCATCCTAAAAGGAATCGACCTCTCCGTTGGTTCTGTGCTCGCACTGTCCTCTGCAGTGCTGGGATATTTCTTGGTGGTGCATCCGTTACCCTTAATCTTCGCTGTCTCGATCTCCATCTTTACCGGCCTATTATGCGGTGGTGCAAACGGACTCATTTCAATAAAAGCGAGAATTCCTTCATTCATTGTGACACTAGGAATGCTGGAAGTAGCTAGAGGTTTGACCAAGTTAGTGACGAATTCTCAAACTATCTATATTGGCACAAAGATTGAGTTCATAAGCTCCCCGCACCCAGTACTAACGTTCTCCCCTGCATTCATTATTGCGGTCACCGTTGTTTTGATTGGTCAATTAGTTCTTAATCGGACTACATTTGGACGCTACTGCATCGCAATCGGAACCAACGAGGAAGCGGTACGTTTATCGGGCATCAATGTGATTCCATACCAGATCTCGACGTTCCTGATCTGCGGCCTGATGTGCGGGATAGCAGGTGTGTTTCATGCATCAAAGTTAGCAAGCGCTGATCCAAATGCAGCCCTCGGGCTAGAACTTTCAGCAATTGCTGCATGTGTCATTGGAGGCACTAGCCTGATGGGAGGCAGGGGCAACGTCATCTCCACATTTATAGGTGTCCTGATCATTGCCACTTTGCAAACTGGGCTGGCCCAGATGGGAGTCAGCGATCCGCTGAAACAATTAATCACCGGCGCAGTAATTATCACTGCTGTAGTAACAGACTCTGTCCGGCAGCGATGGGCATAATGAATCAACGCAATTCAGTGTACAGGGTTGCTTTCTGACGCATTACCTTCAGTCCGTTGAGACCAAGATACGATCACTGACTTTATAAATTCGATTCGTGCTAAATTCTTCACCGACAAATGCAGCGACTCGCAATTGATTACTGAGCACTTGGTCAGGAACATGAAAAGTCACAACAGCTTCACCTGCACCCTGAACAGAAATAATCTTTCGTTCCAACTTCTCGGACACACCTAGGTCGCTCTTTTTTGAGTCGTACTTTAAGGTGACTTGTATTTTCTGCCTCCCTAATTTACTCGGCAAATTGTATTTAATGTTGACCTTGAGATCGCTTCCCGTGTGAACGTTTTTTTCACATGCAATAATCAATGCCTTATCAGCAAGCTCATTCACTGATTTTTTATTCCCAAATCGGTCAGCTCGCTTTCTTTCTTGATGCTCTCGGGACCTTTGATCTTCTTGTCCCATAAAAAGTGTGACTAATTTTGCATTCTCTATCTCGAACAGCAGCGGCCCAACAGGATCTCCAATCCTCAACAGCTCCGACGCAAGCTTTGAGCGAGCCTGTTCAATGGTTTGCTGCTGCTCGGTGTATCCAATGAGGTTTTCGCGACAATCCGAATCACTTGCACGCTCATAAAACTCTTCTCGCACACGGTGATCAAAATGCATTAAGCGACGAGAAATGAAAGCGTCTGAGACTGCCAACTCACGCATCCTGCGATAGGACATAGTGCCAGTTGTCGCTGTCGCAAACCTACGATGGCCATCAGACCAGGGATTGAACAGATACAAATGGGTCTTGGTCACTAGCCCCCGCATGGGATGGCGATTTCCACCAGAATTTTCGTTGTACTGAAGAATCACGTGATCACGACCTGTTTGCGACTCCCCTCTCAGCAAGGGAGCAAATGACCGCCCGTCTAGCCGCTCTGGCTCAGGATGCTTATGCCCCATTAACTCAAGCAATGTTGGAAGAAAATCGATTGCGGACACCATATGCTCATGGTCAACATAGCCGGGTGTCGTCACACCTGGCCAACGCACCATCAAAGGTGTTCTCGTACTGTGGTAATACAGTTGTGTTTTTGCGAAAGGTAACGGCATGCCGTGATCAGAACAGAACAAGACGACTGTACGATCTTGCTCACCCGACCGATTCAAGGCATCCATAATTTCAGAAAACGCATCGTCTGCGCGTCTAACTGAAGAATAGTACAACGCGAGCTCTTGGCGGACATCCGGATCATCAAATAAGAACCCCGGTATCGGCACCTCCTCACCCACAAAGACTCGAGACGGGGTGAAGGGATCGGCGGGAACACCCTCCCGTGTTTTTGGCGAGTAAAACGGCTTGTGTGGATCAGAAATATTAATCATCAAGCAGAATGGTTTACCCTGCTGACGCGCTAACGCGATTCCCTGTCGCGTTGACTCACCGTAGCTTTTTGGATCTTTGACATGATGCTGATGTCCATTTGAATCACGATCAAGTACTGCATCCCATCGGTAAGGTGTGTATGGCGTTGAGTGGGAAACCTTGCCTCTGATCGCAGCGAAGTATCC
>JBMHCO010000137.1:0-14982 GCA_049889895.1 Rubripirellula sp. | reverse complement strand
GTTCCTGGATTGACTTGGGTCAGGAATCTCAACGTTGATGGCGCAGATAGCCTGAGTGAAATTGGCTGTTACGCAAAGGATCTCGAGGAGTTACGACTGGGTGATTCAGCAAACCTGAAAAAGTTAAAGCTAGGTGCCTACCTTGTGACGCTCACAGGTAATGTGATCCCTCAAGAGACCGATCCAGAAAAGTGTCGGCGTTGGATTCGTTACCTCGGTGAGCGTCGAGGCCCATACGAATTGGATCTCGGTTACTTACCTCTGAAAGGAATCGATCTGACTCCCTTGGCTCAGAATGTCGAAATCCAGCAGTTGAATCTCAACGGAACTCACGTTGACTTTTCGCAGGTCAAGCAGATTGGTTCCAAGCCTGAATACAACTCACTGGATGCACGCACCACTTTGCTTCGTGGACGAGAGTTTGAGGAATTACTGGAGCAATTCCCTGAGATCGATCGTCTATTGATCAACGGCGAGCAGATACATTCACTCGACACACGGGATCGTGACCGGTTGAAATTCTTACGGGTTTCCACGATGCGCGAGATCGAAAAAGTCTCGCTGCTGAATCAGCCTCGAATGCGAACCAGTTTGACGATGGTCGCTAGCCCGAAGGTACTTCACATTGAAAATGTTCCTGGGCTGGAAGGTTTATCCTTGGAGGGGCCTTGGCCGGTGTCAGCCTCTCTCCGCGGTTTGCGCGATCTAGAGTGGTTTGCTGGTGGAGGAGCGGAGCTTACCGATGAGATCGCAAAAGAGGTGCTGAAATGTTCTCATCTGCATCGCTTGACGTTTGCCTATCCATCGATTTCCCGGGAAGCACTCTCGGGTATCGGACAGCTTAAAGAATTGATCTCGCTCGCCCTGCCGGGAACCTCGATTGATGATGGCATGGTGCGGTCTTGGCGTAACGTACACGATTTGTGGGAAGCTAATTTTGATGATACCAGCGTTTCCACGGAAACCATTATTTGGCTGACTCGTATGTCGTCACTGCGTCGTTTGTCACTCAATCGAATTCGCTTAGATGATTCAACAGTGCAAGCGATTGTCGCTCTGCGGCAGATCTGTGAACTTCACCTCGAGAACACACAGTTACCGCCCGAGGCACTGTCGACTCTTCTGCAATATGGGCATCTCGAGGTGTTGAACCTAACCGGATGGGAGTTTAGCGAGGCTTTGCTTTCTGTTCTAGAAAACAACGCAAAGCGGCTTAATCATTTGATCGTGCGAGACGGAGATCTAAGTATCGATCTTTTTAGACGCTTGATGAATCTCTCGGATCAAATCTACGTTGATGTTTCGGTGTTGCCAGAGGGGATCACCGATGAAGAGGTGACGAGCTTGCACGAAAGAGCCGACGCCGTGCGCAGGCTAAGCAATTCAGGCTGGCGTTTGATGCTCGAGGCACCTCAAGATACGGGTTCGGGCATGAACCGCGACGAGTTTTGGGACGATCGAGCGAGGCGTGTCAGTGATCGTGAAAGACCGTGGATGCCCGAGTTTTTTTCGGTCAGTCTACGGCCAGAGAAATTCGTGAAGCCACCGAGTCAATGACGTTGCACTAACTCGGGCGAATCAGGCTAATCATCAATCAAGCATGAAACGAGTTGTCAGGTCATTGCCGGGATCTGCGATATTAGCTTCAGCGAGGAAGAGTTGGCCCGCATTGGGGCACTGCTCTTGATCAGCTGAACTCATGTGTTCAACAGCCGTTGTGATCAACAGTCGCAGTGTGCCATCGATTCTCACAAAGGCTGGGCACGTGTTCTGAGGTGAGCCTGCTGTTTGCCAAACGGTTTTGAGTTCGCCGCTGGCAAGATCGTACAGGCGAGTTTCACCACACTCCGCAACCTCAGGCCGGAACATGGCGATCACGATTCCCGAACCGTCTGGTGTAAGCACGGCTCCATCAGGAACTGCTGGGTCACCGGTAAAATCAATGACGACCTCAGCTTGCCCAAGCTCGCCCGAGTTCATGTCGATTGAGTACCGAACGAGTTGTCGTGTTGGCGAGTCAATATCGAGTAGTTGATGCTGGCCGTCTTGATCCGTCAGCAGAGCTTTGCCGTTGCTGCAGATCTGATCAGATCGAAGCTGGATCAAATTTCCGTTTGATCCTTGATAGAGATACAGCCCAGCCTTCTTGGTGGCAAATTCAAGATCCTTGGTCCCGAAGATCAAGCGATTCCCAAAGGCCCATCCGTCGTTAATGATCGTGTTGTCGACCGCTTGATCGACACCATCACAGATGACTTCCCAAGATTGATCTGTGAGATCAAAAAGACCGAGTGAGCGTTCACAGCCGACGACAAAAACGTTGTCACGGTTCGTTGGAAACGCAAAGCCAGGCCGTCCCGGAAGTTCAAATGACTGATTGGTCATGTTTTTTAGGTCGAGCAAGTTCAAGCTGCCGTGAGTGCTGGCGGAGCCGTGCTGGATCCCCACCCAAGAAACCTGACCGTCATCCAAAGCCATGGGGCCTTCGGGCAGGTATCGGAGGGCATCAGAGTCGGGAACAGTAAGTGGCTCTGCTTGAATGATTTCAGTCATCGTTTTTTGTTTTAGAGTTTTGTTGATGGGGCAAGGTTCAACGAAGTGGCTCGCGTGAGATCGAGAGTTTAGCGTATCGTGGATCGTTTGATGGGCGAGATGAGAAGATTTGAAAATCGGCTTAAATGCAATGTTTACCGCAGATCTAAAGGAAGCTCCCCGACCGATGATGACTCGGCACTGGTCAAATGCCTACTCTATGAGAGTCGAGATCCTCGCAGCCGGTGTTCGCCGCAAGTGAGGGATTTGAGAGCATGTGGTCTTGGTCGTCCGCTTCGAGCGAGATGCCTTCTTGGACTACTAGATGCTATCGTGTTGGGACCCCTGTTAAAGACGTTCTGGCCAGGTTCACCCCAGCTTTTGCTTTGTTACGTAATAAGGATGAAATTGTGTCATTAAGTATCATGCGTCGCTTCACTTTTTGCGCAGGCCATCGACTGGTTGGCCATGAAGGAAAGTGCCGAAATCTGCACGGACACAATTACGTGCTTGAACTCTATCTGACGGGACAGAAGCAGGATGAGATTGGGAGAATTCTCGATTTCAAGCTCCTCAAGCAGCGTGTGAATGGTTGGATTGACGAAAATTGGGATCACACTTTCGTTCTATGGAAAGATGATGCTAACGGACTTGATGCGATTCGCTCCTCCGAGCCTCACCGAATCTACGAGCTCGAAAAAAACCCTACCGCTGAGAATATGGCAATTCACTTTCTCCATGACATAGCACCGAAAATCCTTGAGGGAACCGGAGCGTCGGCGTATCGCGTCCGTCTCTGGGAGAGCGAGGAAACGTGTGCCGAAGTCAATCTCGATTGATGGCAAAAATCGCGGCTCATGCGTCGCCCAGACGGGTGGCGAGCATGGCTTTGGGGCTCTCGATCCTGGATCTCATAGGGGACATGGATCGTCCGGTTCGCGGTCAGGGAACGCCTCTGAACTGGTTGCGGGAAAACGCTCGTGGCAGACTTTCCGCCGGCGAGAGTAAAACCTCGCATCGGAAATCGGGGTCTGAGATTGTGGCTCTTGATCGATTTGAGCGTTAAATTAGTCTGGTTGTAAAGTTTGGTTGGCGGGTCCCTAGCTCAGTTGGCCAACTTCTGCTATTTTTCGCCTCTCACACGCCGTTGGGCGGGCGAAAAACTACCTAGTCAGGTTGCAAGAGCGGAACGTTCGACGCATGACCTGTTCTGGCGGCATAGCTCAGCTGGTTAGAGCAGCGGAATCATAATCCGCGTGTCGGGGGTTCGAGTCCCTCTGCCGCTACTTTTGGGCCAGACAGGCCGAGACATTCAAAGCCAAATGCCGTAATGATCGGTGTTTGGCTTTTTTCTTGCGCGTCAATTCTAGAATGGTCTGGCATTGACAGCTTCTTAGTTAGCTTTGCCTACGTGCCGTGACGCTCAACCCAAGAAGCTGCTTGAACTCCTCGTGACTTATGAGGTAAACCGTTGACCCAATCGCCCTTCTCATCTTCATATGAAGAGGCGAAACGACGCTTCAACGAAGCCGCAGACCGAGCCGGTGCCCGAATGGGCAGCTACTCAATAGAGATCGACGGTGCATCCGCAGATGAATTTACCATTGATGTTGCGATTCTTGGGCCTGAACGGGCTCCGGCGCTGGTGAGTTCGTCCGGGGTGCACGGAGTTGAGGGTTTCCTAGGTTCAGCAATTCAACTGGCCCAACTCCAAAAGTTAAGAAGCCAAGTCGTGGATGACGTTCGCTGGGTCTTCATCCATGCCGTCAATCCGTTTGGCTTCTCACGAGTCAGAAGATTCAATGAGTTGAATGTTGACCTTAATCGAAATTTTCTACCTGAAGGCCACAAGTACGCCGGGACCTCAGCTGGTTACGTTCAACTCAACCGTTTTTTGAACCCTTCCACTCCACCCTCGAGGTTTGAACCGTTTCATGTAAAGGCAATATGGAACATCGCTCGATACGGAATGGGTTCGCTGAAGCAAAGTATTGCTCAAGGTCAATACGATTATCCCCGAGGGATCTTTTACGGAGGCTCTGCTCCGTCGCAAGCGGTGCAGGTAATCAATGAGCATGCGGGGCAGTGGATTGGTCCGACGAAGCAGGTGTTGCACGTCGATTTCCATAGTGGCCTCGGGGCTTTCGGTGATTACAAGTTGTTGCTCGCTGAGCTGATCGGGTCGGATAAATGCAAATGGTATGAGCGTGTTTTTGGCGAAGATTTTGTGGAAGCCACGCAAGAGAATACTGGCACTGCATACAGAGCATCCGGGCCAATGGGGGAATGGCTACAAGATCGCTTCTCGGATCGGGACTACCGTTTCGTTACAGCGGAGTTCGGCACTTATCACCCCATACGCGTTCTGGCCTCGATCCGCGCAGAAAATCGGGCTCATCATTTTTCACCGGAAACGAGTCGAGCATTTTCCAACGCGAAACGAGAACTAATGGAGTGCTTTTGCCCGGCAGATCCGGCTTGGAGACGAAAGGTGGTTGCTTCTGGCCTTGAAATACTTGGTCATGGAGTCAGGGGCCTTTCCTGAACTACTGAATCGATTGCAAGAAACGACGCAGCTCTTTTCGGCTCTGCTCAAACCCCTCGATTGCGCTAACAGTCTGCACGTCCGGTTTGACAAACGTTTGGTCGTAACGTGTCAGCAGTTCATTAAGAGTGCTGTATCGTCCTTTGGCCGCCATGATGGGAAGCATGTTGGGTTGAAGGTACCTTACCCATTGTTCTCCATTAGGGTAACGCAGCAGTTGCTCCGCCAGTGTTGATGCGGAGATCTCGAGTCTCTCTAGGATCTCGGCGCTCTCTGGTTTCAGCTCGCGTTCTTCTGTCAGTGCTTCACTTGCTGCGCTTATCTGTGGTGGCGAATCTACTTGAGCCTGTTCGGGAGCGGTCGTTGTTGCATGCGGATCGGTTTGCTGTTTTCGAGAACTGCGATGTCTCAGAATCGATGAAACGGGGACGCGATCGTAAAAGTAAGGGTCATCAAGAAGATCAGGAGCTCGAAATGAACCCCGTTCCCATGGGTCTAACGAGTAGGGATAGCAGAAATAAGGATCGGGCAAACCGAGGTGATCGTAACCATAAGGCTGAGTGCCGAATGACCAACGCTTCAGAAGGCTGTCAGAAGTGGTGTAATTGCTAATTTCCGGTCGGGTTTTCTTGCGGAGTTCTCGTTGCTGTTGGCGTGCGAGTCGTTTCTGCTGCGATTTAGAAAGCTTTGTACTACTCGAGGTCAAATGTGACTCGGCTTCTGATTGTCCACCGACTTGGGGTGCCGGCTCGATTTTTGATGCCTCTGCGGCCGATGACGAGGCCGGCGCTTTAGCACCCACGCAGATTACAAGAGCAAATAGGAGTGCAGCGAGAGTGGTCCGGTCGGAGCATGGCTCGATACCGAAGCATTTCCCGATACTCGGGTGGGGTTTGAAAAGTTGATTCATCGGTCACGTTTGATCTTGTGTGAGTGCCTGCTGGGTGGATGAGGCTTTCACGCCCAGCTAGGAATACTGTAGGACAAGATCTCGGCATATGAACCGAACAAAACGAGAACTGACAGGATGAATTCGCATGTCGTGTGGTCTGCGTCGGTGTGACTTCAGAGAGCACGAGTGTTAAAGGCCGCAATGGCGTTATGATCGATACTCGCGGCATCGGGCGCAGCACCAATGAGCGACCCTGCAGTTCGAGTCGACGGACTCTGCGAGGTTAAAAGCATTCCGCAAAAGATGATCACTCAGACCGGTCCATCCACTGGTGATTAGCGAGCGGCGCGAGACTTTGCCAACGTCACACCCTCAGTGGTATAGATCGCAGCGAGCACCAAGGCCATCAAGACCGCAATGTATCTGACCTGCCCTGGCACAAGTCGGTAGCAAACGAGGCCGGCCATGACAGCAGCGAAAGCGAAGGCATAACGAGTGATAATCGCTTGATCACTGCTCGTCTGATGATCGGTTGCGTCACCTTCCGAGAAAAACAAGGTTCGAATCGAATTGGTCAACTTCGCGGTGATGCGATCAGCAGCCTGCTTCGTCCCTGCCCTACTGTCACCAACGCACGTCTCGTGTGCTGCCTCTTCAACTGCCTCGAACAGGACTGCATCGTCCGAAGCGTGGCGATGGTCTACGGCCTTTCCAGAATTTGAAGTCGGTGTGAGCGATTCACGACGCCCTCCGTTCCAGATCATCGCCTCACCGCTTGAGTGATTGGACGAATCAACCTTCGTTGACTTGGCAACCGCGAGATGACTGCCAGAAATGAATAGATCTTCATCCTTTTCCGCACTCGCACTGACTTGGTCAACTGACTTACTAGGAGTGACGCTTCGAACTCCCGCTTGTTTTGTCTGCAATGTTTCTACGCTTTCATGACGCTTTGCTTGAAACCAGCCACTGTCTTCTGTGTCGGTCCCAACTAGTTTTGCAGTACTCGCTTGATGCTGTGCAGTCGAAGGAGCCGCTTCATTCGTTCGCGGAGACGGTGTTGTTTCGGTCTCATGGTCACGATGGTCAGTGGAATCTCCCCACGATGACCGACGAAGTTTTCCAAGTAATGAGTTCCAGGATGAAGTCATTTCACTTGGTGATTCTTCGGAGCTGCTGTTGGTGGCGGACTTATTTGAGTCATTCAAACGATTGTCTTGTAAGGCTCCGATACCTGGTCCCGAGTTGTCGTGGTCATCGCGAGATCGATCGGATCCATGTGAGCGATTTTCTCGCTGGATCTCCTTTTGTCTTTCCATCTTCTCAAGCAACGACATCGCTTCTTTGTAGTCTTCGCGGGTCCTTGCTAATTCGGATGATGCCGATGAAAGCGCCTCCTCTAGATCGCTGACCTGTTTCGAAGGATCTGGTGTGACTTGGGTTTTGGTTCGGTCTCGGTCACGTTTGAGTTCCATCAACTCTGCGAGGAGCGAAGCGTTCCTCTGGCTCAACTCAGTAAACTCCTCAAGAGTCTTTGGGTCGAGTTGTTCGAGTGTTGATTGATTAAGATCCAGTACCGGAATCGAGGTGGGGCGCTTTTCGTCGGATGCTTGTTGCGATGGTGATTCGACATGCTGCTCTTCGGCAGTCGGTTGATCAGCTACTAAATCGGGGGTGCAGTCGTCTTCATGTGGCGATGGATCAAGATCATTTGCACTCGCCACCAATGATTCCAAATCACGGATGTTGCCTTCCATCTTTCGCAGTTCTGCTTGATTTCTGGCCTTTTCGGCGATTACCTCATCACGATCTTTCTCGAGTTGGCGAACGAGTTGCTCGTGCTCCCGCCTCTGTAACTGCTCGCGTAATTCGAGCAGGTCGCGTTGTTGTTGGGCGTCATTTAATGCAGCGTTGAGTTCCTCGATTTGGCTATTCAGCCGAACGATCGTTCGTGAATCAGAATCATACTTTCCGAGCACCGCCTCTGATTCTTCGAGACATTCTGCTAATTGCCGTTCCAGTTCGCTTTTGGCCTTTTGAAGTTCCGTTTCGCGTTTCAGATTGAGCGACTGAGTTTCTTGCAGTGATGACCTGAGCGAATTGATTTCAGCTTGGCGTTTTGAAAGTTGGTCGTAGATTTCAAGAGATGATGCTTCTTCAGCCTCAAGACGCGAGATTCGTTTCAGTAAATCTTCTTCGCGGTACTTCAATTCCGCGATATCGTCAGCGAGTTTTGCTTCGCGTTTCTCGCACAGTCTCTCGCGGCGAAGACAAGCGTCTAGTCGTGATTGAGTGACGAGATCTTGTAAGTTGTTCTGATCTGTGGATTCTTCGTGTTCACGTGGATTGGTTGATCTCGCCAATGCTCGTTCAACATCTGGCGGGAGGACGTTTGTTAAGGTCGCGCGTTGGTTGGCAGCGGATTGAACGCGTTGGTTGGAAACCAATTCGAATCGGTAGCCGCCAAGGCTGAGGATGTCGCCGTTTTCAAGTTCACGACTCTCGTACGTTTGGCCGTTGATGATCAACGGTTGCGAGTGTGACTCGACGAAGACGCTGTTTGCGGAGTGTCGGATCGTCGCGTGGAGCGGAAGAACGTTGCTATCTCGCAGTCGGATGGAGCAACCGTCTGCAGTTCCCAAAGTGTAAAGGTCACCTGTTAACTGTAACCTCTGAGGCGGGGAACCCGGGCAATCCACACGGAACACGAATGCGGACTTTTCGGACGCGTCTGAGGATTGATCGGTGCTGCGTCTGGAGGGGTGTGCGTGTGGCTTTTGACTTGAATGCGTTGAAATATCGTCTTGGTGCGTTTGGTCGGCGCGCAATTCTCCCGCAGATCCAGTGTGTGAACTCCGATCATTATCCGAAACACTAGGCTCTCGCTGAGAAGGGTTCCCGATCGGTCGAATGAAGGGATCAGGCGAATGTTCCGATGATGATTCGCCTGAGTGTTCAGTATTCACCTTGCAACTCCCTGCTGCGTGAGACTTTGCCCACAAATTTCACCATCACATCGGACGATCCGACTATTATTCGCTGGTGAGATCTGCATCGCGGCTTTTCAACAAAACCACGTGGACCTGCCGCCTCATCGGTTAACTGTGTTTCAGTTAACTTGCTATCAAAAACGTAGGGCTATCAAAAACCTCGGAAGGTGCGCACATACACCCTCTGTGTCTGTCATCGGAAGTGTCCCCTCGGGTTGGTTAGTAAAATCTTCCGCACAATTGGTCGAATCCGGCGATTGGACACAAACGGAAGCCTCACCACCCGAGCGGGTGGTTTTTTTGGGGTGTTTGCGAATCTTTCTTGAGCTACTCCGGTTGGTAAAGGTTATCCAGAGCATTTTTTGGGGTTCGTGCAGGCTGAGATTTAGTTCGTTTTGGCGACTTTCTCGCAAAAAGGCTTACCCGCACGATAAGATTCCTTGCGGAAAGTGGTTAGCTCCTCAGAACTTCGAAGGGGAGTGGCTCGTTATACATAGGTAGTGAGTTTGATTCACGGCGATCCGGTTGGAAAGTTGGTGAAGAAAGTGACAGTTGCCGGCCCAAACTTGGATTAGGTGGATGGAGCTGCGATGTGAACATTGGAACCCGTTCTTAGGACGACAATCTTAGGACGACAATGATCAGCTATCGTGGCGGTAAATTAACGGTGGATCCGACGATCAGGCTCAACGTGAGCTGGGTCGGTGACAGCATATTGAGAGGTGATCTGATGCCCCGACAGGAAGCGATCAAGAAACTGAAGGAACAACTCGTAAGGCGGCATGAGGCATTGCAGCGCGCGGTCGATGGAGACCTCAGCCTACTAAGGGAGCTCCATCAGGAGAAAACAGGTGACGTGCTCGATGCCGCAGCAGACTCCGTCCAAGATGAGCTGAATAGCCAATTGGTAGAAGTTGAAAGTCGCGAGTTAAATGCCATCGATGAAGCCTTGGAAAGGATCAATGACGGGACCTATGGTGATTGCCAGTCTTGCGGCAAGCCAATTCCTTTAACGCGTCTCGGTGCAATTCCCTACGCAACTGATTGCATTGCTTGTCGCCGCGAGGCGGAGGAAAAAACCACCCCAGGTGGAGCTGTGAAGTGGAATCGGGTGTTTGACAATGCCGAAGTCGACTCGGTTTGAATCGAGGCGGTGAGTCAGAAACAGTAACAGACCTGTTGAAAATGTAACGACTCTGCTGGTTGTCTTAATCAGTAAAGTTTTTGCTTCAAGAGCGATCACACCTTCCATAGCTAATTTGATTAGCGTTTCGATTGTCACTGTTTTCTCAGCAAAGACTACCAACACCGTTCCTGATGATTTCAACCAACTTCCGAGTCGATGACATGACTCGTAAGGAGTCTGGTTGCGGATGGCCACGGATTTGGCTTGTTCAAGATTTGCAACCGAACTTCGAAGATCTTCTTTCCTCCAGAAGTGTCCTTCGATGTCGATTGAATTTCATCTCGTTTTGAACGCCATGCTGCGTAGGCTTAGATCCTCCAGTATCCATCTGGGTGTTGTTTTCTGCGTCCTCCTCTTCTGTTGGAACGAGGAAGGAAATCTTCACGCGCAGCAGCTTGAGGCAAAGCAACCGGTCAGTGTGCGTCGTTCTTCGCTTGAAAGCGTTCAGCCGCCGGCGGTGGCGATCAATCTGGAACGCGAACGTCTTTACAACGAGTTAGCCGAAGAGTTTTCTGCATTTGATCGATTGGGATATCTCGTTCGACGTGTCTCGCAATTGGTCAAGCCGAGTGTGATTCACATTGAGGCTCACAAGGTCGAGCAGCGAGGTGCGGTACGGGAGTCGTTTGACGAAGCGGGCAGTGGTGTGATCGTTGAGCTCGGAGATGGTCAGACCTGGGTTCTTACCAATCGGCATGTGATTTCTGGTGCGTCTACAGAAGGAATTCTTTTACGGAGCCACCAGGGTAAAGAGTTTCATCCGACCAAGATCGTTTCCGACGAAAGCTCCGACGTTGCATTGTTGAGAATCGAACAACCTGAGCTTCCGGCCGCGAGAATCGGGGATAGCCAGTCAATTGAGATTGGTGATTTTGTGATCGCAATTGGTAGCCCGTTTGGTTTAAGTCACTCGGTAACCTTTGGCATCCTCAGTGCAAAAGGACGGCGAGACTTATCGCTCGGTGACCAGAAGATTGAGCTGCAGGATTTCTTTCAGACTGATGCTGCAATCAACCCCGGCAATAGCGGAGGACCGCTCTTGAATCTTCGCGGCGAGGTGATCGGCGTGAACACAGCGATTGCGAGTAGCAGCGGTGGGAGCGAGGGAATTGGGTTTGCAATTCCTATGTCGATGGCAATGAATGTTGCGAAGCAGCTTGTGGAGCACGGTGAGCTACGACGAGGCTACCTCGGTGTCACGTTGGATCCGGAATTCACTCTCGTGGAGAGTCGTGATGTTGCCGGTGGGCTCGTGGGCGGAGCGATGGTGAAGAGTGTCAGGCGAGGTTCACCAGCCGAAATCGCGCGTCTTCAACGCGGCGATGTGATCGTGGAGTTCAACGGTAGCGGTGTCGAGAACGATGATCACTTGGTTACGCAGGTCGGGCTGACGCCGATTGGTGAGTCGATTCCGATGGTGATTGTGCGCAATGGTACTCGGTATCGCACCGAAGTCATTCTCACCGACCTCAATTAGCTCGTCTCAATCATCTGCATCGACTTCCAGCGTCCCTGCAAGAATCTCAGGATCATCACAAAGGCGAGGGTCATGATCCAGCCGCTCAGAACGTACCACCACCAATAGAGCTGGTTCTCAGAGGGCTCGAACGTGAATCCAATTCCGATCGCACTCGCTGATGTCGTCAGCCCGGCTAAGAGAACGAACCAGGTATCCCCGGCTCCTCGAAGTGCTCCCGCCAGAATGAGCTGTACCGCATCGAACATGATGTAGAGTGACACGAATCGCAACAGCGTTTTCGCAATCACAACGGCTTGAATGGAATCCGAGTCGGGGGTCTTGAGTTGATAGAATTCAAGAAGGTTTTCGCCAAAGAAAAGGTAGGCGATCAGCCATGCACTTGAGTAGACGAGTCCGATCCCAACTGCCACCATGACTCGTTTGATTGCCGCCGCTGGGCCATTGGCAATTAGGTGACGTCCGACAAGGACGGACGAGGCGATGGAAAGTCCAACCAGCGGAATGAAGGCCACCATGTTGAAGTTGATCGCCATGGTGGTGGAGCGTAGAGGAAGGTCACCGAACGTTCCAATTCGAAGCATCATCGCAGTGAAGCCACCCGATTCAACCAAGTGCATCAATCCGGCGGGAAAACCGAAGTACAGCAAGCGTCGCAGCACCTTTCCGTCGATTCCAAACCCGCCAAGGATCTGATAGCGATCCGATGTTCTGCGACGTGTCAAAAGCCAGGCGTAACAGCAAGCTTTGAACCAAAGTGACAGGACACTTGCTACCGCTGCACCGTGGATTCCAAAATCAGCGATTGGACCAAATCCAAAGATGAGCACCGAATCGAGAATCAGGTTCACCAAGCCAGACATCAGTGACACCCACATGATGACTCGTGTTCGTTCGGTGCCGCTAAAGAAACCACTGAGCGCGGTTTCGATGAGCATGCCAGTCGATCCAAACATCAGAATTCGAAAGTAGTCGGCCTGTAGCGGTATAAGGTCAATCGCCTGACCAGTTACAGAAAAGAGTTTTGGCGCAATAGTTCCGAAGGCAAAGTAGAAAGGCGAAACCAGCAGAGATAACCAGATGCCCTGCCAAAGAAGTCTGCCAACCTGCTTTTCTTGATTGGCTCCGATGTGCTGACTGATGACCGCACCGGTCATCGAGAGGATGCCGATCGGAAGGCACAGGCAGACCCAGAAAAGATTGCCACCCGCCATCGCAGCGCTCATCGACGCTCCGTCATACCACAGCAACATGGTGCGATCCATGAACAGGACCACTGAAAACGTGCCCGTGCTGACCACAAGCGGGAGAGCGATTCTTAGTACCTCACGCAGCACACTTTCAGGCTGACGCGTCGATGGTTCGGCGGCGAATGTGACTTGATGGCTCAAAGCGACTCGATGATCACCGCGAGGGCTGTGATTTGGGGGAGAGAAAGGCTAACAAGACACCGGCTAGTAGACCAGCGATCTGAGCCCCATTGGCAAATGGCTGTGCCATGGGCGTGAGGCAAAAGATCAGCCAACCAATCATCAAAAGAAGATTAGAGTGAACGAGGAAAAGTGGATAGCGTGGGTCAAATTTCGGTCGAAGCCACAGGTAACCAAACAGTCCGTATACCACTCCGGATGATCCAAGTAGTAGCGGGTTACCGTACAGGGGAGTAGGTAGAGGCAATTGAGTGGGGAGAAAGGCTTGGGCGCAGAGACCCGCAATGTGGGCGAACACGACGATCTTGAGAATTCCCAATGAGCCTTCCAGTCTTTCGAGTGCGGATCCCAAGAAGAATAGCCAAACGATGTTGAATGCGAGGTGAAGACTGTCAAAGTGCAGGAACATACTCGAGACCACACGCCAAGCTTCTCCCTGCTTGATCGAAATCAGGGGATCACTCGTTTCGCTGTAAAGTGTGGGGTCGACTAAAGCGAGGTGCTTTACGGTTGCTTGTTCGAGGCTGAGCTGATTGTCATCTCGCGTCCCACGCGGGGTTCCAAAATGACTGATCAGGCTCACCAAGATCGAGAAGACGACGATGAATAGGGTTACCGGAATCGATCCGAGTTCTAACAGCTGATCCGGTTGGTCGAGTCGTTTACCAGCGGAGTTAGATAAGTGGGTGTGGTGATCAAGCTCGTTGTGATCGTCGGATTCCCCAAAATACGGATGAGAGGATTCCTCTGGGTACCTGTTGTTGTATTCATCAGCGTGGCCATCGGCATTCTCCGAGATCGAATACTCAGGTTGAGAGTTGCTCGTGACCTGAGCCACATTTGACGACTCAAGCTCAAGTGGTGGAAAGGTCTCCGGATGATCGCAGAATGCCCGCCAGAGGCTTCCCGCCCGGTCCATATCGTCTTCACTGAGAATCCAGATGGTCCACGTGGTCATTTCCCCATCGGCGTCTCGATTGACTTTCGCTTCCAGTCCCCGCTCGCGTAGGAGCGTGAGAAGGCGTATGGCCGCCTGTTCGTCATGGAGATTAGCGAGTTGACGCATAAAAGCCGAGCTTAGCAGCAGTGATTGAAAGGGTGTCGATAAAAAGTAATGAGATACAGCGAGTCATTCGCGATCCCTGAGGACAAGCATAGCACTTCGAGGCATCGAGGGAATGGACCTTAGGACCGGTAAAACTCGCACATGGTTAAAACTGAGCTCTCTTGGGGACGAAAAGAATATGAAGCAGTCGATCTACCAACTACACTACGAAGTACGGTGACATTGAGTGCCGGTGAAGCATCAGAAGCAGCAGAGAAAAACCTGTCTTGCCGGCAACTTGGCTAGGCAGTCACGTTGCAAGTGAATTGACGCAATCGCAATTCCGAAAATCGAATGGTTCACGCGAAGTTCGATACCGCTACCGCCGAGTCACATTCAACGGATTTACCTTGGCTGAGGTTGGGGGTTGCATAAAAGGGGTCAGGACTCTTTTTGCGAAGCGAAAAAAGAGTCCTGACCCCTTTTATGGTGCCTGTTGTGGCGACCGTTTTATCGCGGCCTGTACATCCGAGTTTCCAATTTATTGTTGCTATACCGTTGCTCCGGTTCGTTATCGATGTGGCAGCATTGTTGTCAGTGCTTCGGTGGTCAAGATCTCGAGAGTCCTATCCTGTTTTACGCCATCGAATGAGAGAGTCCTGTGAAGTACTATTCTCCCAAGGCAGATTGTGGAGTTTGGCGATGCAATTAGCTACCGTGTTGCGGCACAAGATGAGTTACATTTTATGTGCCATTGGAATGCTCACTTGTGGTTGCTTCTTCGTTCGAAATGACCTGCATGCAACTTCTCCCCAAGATGTTGTTTCGACTGCCACGCCAATCGCTTCTGAAATTGCGGCTGCTGAAAACACCGATGATGGAATA
>JBMHCO010000136.1:0-6902 GCA_049889895.1 Rubripirellula sp. | reverse complement strand
CGACCTTTACCGGTTTTCTTCGTACCCACCTACTTCATTCTCCGTTTGTTTTGCTCAAAGCGTTAACACGTTCGTTTGCGAAAACCGTCGTTCTATGCCGCCGATGCGACACTCAGCCGACTTTGCGACTCGGGTCAGCCGACTTAATCACCCAGCTGATTCAGTTCTCGATCCGTGTGAATCGAATGGTCATGAGGTTTCCATCGAGCCACGTAGCGTACCAGAAGCTCAATCGGGAGCAAGGTGGATAATCCGCCGTAGTTGAGATGTTCTTCGCGAATTCGCACCCGCCAAGGCGTTACGACCCCTAGCGGTTGCAGATCATCAGTGATGAGGGTTTGCGTCCGTCACGCCGGCCGTCAGATTACTGAAGGGACGGATCACTGCAGACCCTGCTCCGCTTCGCGGTTGTAGAGAGCTAAGGCCGCTTCAAACGTCTCGGAGCGGATTTGGTAGACCGGCTGCGAATCGGTGTGACGATTGCAGTGATCCACTAGGACGCGGTAAAGCAGGCGAAATAGGTGCCGGGGCACGCGGAGGGACTGAAAGGCTGAGAGCAGGCGTTCTTCGCTGATGTCCGGTCCGAAGAGATCCTTGGGTTCGGGACTGCGACCTTCCGCAGCACATGCCTGCATTCGAGCTCGAGCTAGATCGTAGAGCGATTCGCCGGTCCACTGGAACGCGGGAATCACATTCTGCTTGTCCAGCCTCGCACGTTCGTGGAACTCCCGCGTCTCTCGTTCAACTTCGCGGTGCAGTTCCTGCGGCAGCATGATCTTGAAACCGAGACCGGGGTGCTTTAGCAATTTATTATCGAGTATCGGCCACGTGAACCGCTGCATCAGCTCGGCTTTACCTCCGGTTAGGTGAGGTTCGTCGACACGATCCATCAGGACCACAACGCCATCAAAGCCGAGGCGTTTGAGGATCAGCTGGAACTTGTTTAGCAATTCGTAGCGGTCATCGGTGCGGTCAAACCGTGGTAGGGGCTGGCTTGCGATTTCTTTTGCAGGGAATTGTAAGAGGATCTTGCGAAGAGAGCTTTTTTCGCGTTTGCCGACACGCATGTACCGGTGGATTCCCATCGCGGCTAGTTGACATTTGATCCAACGTGTCATCCACGGCAGCGAACCGATGAAAGTCAGGATCGGAATCAACCACAGGAAACCCAGATTCATCGCTCCGCCTTCTTCGGCGTCTCCTCGTTGGCTGATCATGAGCCAGGTTGATAACACGATTGAAAAGACGACGGAACCAATCGACACAGCGAGTGGCCACTTGGCTTGCAGATTTCGGTAACGCAGTTTTTGACGAAGGCCGCGCCATCGATCGGTAACCGTTGAAGCGGTGGATTGATCGTAGGAGGCTGCCAGCAGCAGTAAATCTCGAGCCGCCGAGCGGTCAAGACTCTGCACTGCCGACTCAGAAATTGTGTCGCTGATTGCGTTACTAGGATTAGCGATTGTGTTGCCGAGGATTCTGTCGACCAGATCGGTGACACCCAAGCAGAGAATCGCATCCATGTGATCCCAGAGTCGCCAAGCTTCAAGAACCTTTTCGGGACGCTTGACGGTGCGACGACTCATTCGCTCGCAGAAATGATCCAAGAAAGGATTGAAGTCGTCGTATCGAATCACAAAGACGCGATGACCTGGGTTCTCCTGATTGAAGCGACTCAGGTGCTGGTCAATTTGCAATCGCATGGCCGTTTTACCCGAACCTTTTGGTCCAAAGATGATGGACGTTGAGGGTTCCTTCGGGTCGCCGTAGACCTTGTCCCAGATCGGATGGTAAGCGCTACGAATGCAGTGTTCTTTGAAGACTTGGTCCGTCTGCGCATCTTCTTCCGCAAATGGACTGCGGACGATGCCGTGGTGCTCCAAAAAACTGTGAATATTCATCGCGCTAACTTATCTGCAAGTCTTGCTCATCCGCCAACGAGGCATCTCGCCTTATTGGGGCTCTCTAGTTGTTGATGCTTTTGATCATCGAAACAAATGACTTGCGATTCGCTTTCACGACTTCAGCAGGACCGATCATTTTTACGAAGTACTTGCGACCTTCGGGATGAACGAGGATTGCACCAGCCATCGCATAGTTTTCGCGATTAACTACTTTACCACCGGCAAATGGGCCACCACCCATTCTCTCGGCGAAGCTGCCGTTCACATCGACGATGTAAACTTCCCAGTTGCCAAGTTTCATCTCTTCAACCTTTTGGTCTTCGGCTTTCCCGCCAGCGAACTGACCTTTCCAGCGTTGAATGTTTGCTTTGACATCACCACCTGCAGCCATGAAGGTCACTCGAGCGGTTTCGCCTTCTTTGCCTTCGCCGGTTTTTGCTTCGAACTCATGTTCGATGATACCGCTCTTGGGAGCGACTTTTTTGAACGATGCGGGGACTTCCAATGATCCGGCACCGAAGACATCAACCGAGGTTGCTTTTTCTTCGGCCAAGGCGAGGGAACCCAGTGAGCTCACTGCGAGCAGTGCAAAGGAAGCAGTAAGGGTTTTGAGAAGCGATCGTCGGGACATGTTTGATCCTTGGGGTTGTCCTGTGAAGGTTTTGTGCTGTTTAGCGAAGGAAATCGATTGGTGGAGACGGATCATGCCGTTCCAGGTGAGATCTCCTCCGCTGTTACTATCTTATTGTAATGTTGGTGGCTAGCGAACGCCCCAAAATTCCATTGCGAACAAAGGGTCGATCGTCAGGTTGCCTGTCGCGACTGGTTAATCAACCCGCTTGCATCGACCAGATGACATAGATCAGTGCGCCCACCAGAGCGACCGTGATGACGACAAGGCCGAGTAGCATCACGGCGCGGCGAGTGGATCGATTTCGAGTCTGCTCACCAAAGTGGTTTTCACCTGCGACAAGCGGATTGGTTTTCTCGGATCGATCAGCGGTGGTCTCAATGACCCGTCTTTGCTGATCAAGGTGTTCCCTCGCAGTCTCGCTTGCTTGTTGATCCTGAGAACCACCGGGTAATTGTCCGGCGAGTTCCGGGAACGCCTCGGTTGCCGATCGCCACTGCTGCCAGCCATCACGCCAAACCAACGAGTTGGATGCGACACGTCCCTCTTCGATCCACTGACCAAAGATTGCGGTATTCGCCGGGCCGTATTGTCCACCGCTGGGTGGGCGGACATACCAAGAAGCGGTTGCATCGAAGGCACCGAGAACTTCTGCGACCTTCTTGGGTGCAGGTGCTAACACCTGATTGCCAACAACCCTGGCCGACTTCTCAACCGGCACCTGTGCAGTTTCGATTCCGCTCGGGATCTTCTCGGAATTAGATGGATCACTACCCTCAGTTGTCGCACGGGTGTCTTCAGATCGGTTCACGGATTTAGCAGAGGATGCCTCCGCACTGTTGGCGGGGCTTGTTGTATCTGTGCTTCCCGGTTCTGTGCTTCCCGGTTCTGGCCGGAGCGGTTCTGGTTTGACTTCTACGGGCAGCGAAGATTCTGCATCAGCAAGCGGAATCCGAAACTTCCCAGAACAGGTGGGGCAGACGCCACGTTTGCCCGCAAGTTCATTCTTGATGTTCAGTGGTTTCCCACAGTGATGACATGCGAAGCGTATGCCCATGGATCTGACAGTGATTGGAGTGAAAGGAAAGCACGACTCGTTTTAGGCGTCCTGCATCTTTGCGCTTTACAACTTCCTGTCTGACTCTAACTTGCCCGCAAAGGTTAATGACTTTTTGACCTATACGGAGTGAAGCTTCGAGGAGCTCATGCCATTACGATGATTTTTTTTCAGCGAGTTTAACGATCTTGTCAAATTCGGACTTTTTAACTGGTTGCACGCTTAGGCGACTTCCTTTTTGAAGCAACACCATCTCCTTCAAGCTTGCCTGATCGCGCAACTCTGACAACGTGACTGGCTCGGCGAAGATTTGGTCTAACTTGATATCGACCATGAACCATGTTGGTTTGTCTTTCTTGCTCTTGGCATCGAAATACTTATGATCTGGATCAAAGGCAAATGAATCGGGGTAGCCTTCGCGATCCACAACCGCAAGGCCAACCACCGCTGGCTCTTTGCATGCCGAGTGATAAAAGAGAACGCGATCACCTTTCTTGATTTCATCGCGGAGTAGATTGCGAGCTTGATAGTTGCGAACCCCTTCCCATGTCGTCGTTTTCTTTTTCTCCTTGGCCAGGTCTTGGATGGAGTACGTGGTGGGTTCGGTTTTCATTAACCAGTATTTTGTTGCCATGATTCTGTATTCGTTGAGTGTTGCGGTTCAGTGCGATGATCGGTGTGATTCAATGCGTCGTGCCGGACAGCATCGTTTCGAAAGTCGACCGGAGATAGTTTAAGTCAAACAGGCAGAAGGGGTGTTCGCGGTTAGCAATGATGCGATGGGATGCCGAGCAGGCTCGCACTTGTCTTAACTCGTTTTCGAGCGTTGAACGTTGGTCAATCAATCCAGCGGAGAGTTCTTGATTGATGAGTTCCATCTGCTGATGCCATTTTTTTCGTTGCCCTTTGCGTGGGATCTCTCGCAGCATCGATCGTTTTTGTTCAAGCAGATCCGCCGGTAGGTCAAACTCGCCCGCGAACTTTTCGGGTTGGTAAATCGTGTCTCGAATCGAGCGGGTTAACTGCTTTACGTCGGTAGTTGCTGTGCTCTTTTGTGCCGAAGGCAGAAGCGCCGTGGCAGAGATCACCACGTAGTGTGGTGGTTCGCTTGCGAAGAAGGACCGCGAGATTCGATCGCCAAGTTGGTCATACTTGCCGCCGCCGATTCCATGCAGGAACAGATCACTCAGGATCGTCCTTGCATACATTGTCGTTACCAATGCTCGCGGCCTGATTTTAAAATTCGGACCAATCGCAGCGGCCAGCTCTTCGGCCGATCCGGACGGGGACTTCAGGTGAATCGTCAGCTCTCGAGAATCTCCGTCGCTAATCGTCAACTGTTCACCGGAACATTTGATCCATGCGGGACGCCTTTTGGGGTCTTCTTCACCGTAGATCCAAAGCGGAGCTTCGAGCCATTCGTCTCGAGTGCGAAGATCGGGGACGGGGTGCGAGGAACTGCGGATTCCATGTGCGGTTCGGTAGTGGGCAACCGAGTCGTTGTAGCATTGATGGAATCGCTTTAGATCACCAAGAAGGTGCAGGATAAATTCATGGAATATTTGGGTTTCGCAAACGTGACTCAGTGGAACCTCGAGTGTTTGCAGATTGCAGTGAGTTTCAAGTGAGTGTCGAGCTTCGGCAAAGATGGTTCCCAAGTTGTTACTGCGTTGCTTTGCGACTTGGGCGTGCATCCAAAGGTGGCGGATGCACGGCGTTTCAACCAATGGTGCGATCGCATCGGTGACGCGTTTGGAGAAGGAATCAAATCGAGCGTGGTCCCGTAGTTCCATCTGCTCAAAGGGAACCCCGCCACCGGCATCATCAAAATCGATTGATTCATAACACGCTCGCCCCGAAGCCGTCTTTGAAACAGGAACGCGAATGGAACTGCCGATGGCGACATCATTGTCGATCACAAGGTTGACGGCTGTCGCGTCCTGCTGTTCGGCAATTTTTGAAAGGGCGAAATTTTTGAACCACACTCCCGGATGAAAGAGAGTGGGTTGGTGCCCTGACATCACAATGCGATCCGACTGCTTCTTTAGGTCGCTGACATCACGGTACTGGCTGGTGTAATGAAACGCTGACGCGATGGTTTGTTTGCGAGCTTGATGCCGGAGTGACGTCAGTGGATGCTGGGACTGCGTCTTTTGATTCTCAGTGATCTGTTCAGCGACTTGCGTGAGGGAAGGGCTGATGAGAGCTTCGCCATGTCCTCTTGGCGCACGGTAGCCCTGGTAGAGCTCGTTAGTCTTGAGTGGCATTGGCAAGGATTTCTTCTCGGGTGGGAAAGTTCGCACCTTTGCCTTGCACGGATTCAATCGCGGAATCGAGGACTTCGCGATAGTAGTTCAGCCGTGTCTCTGCCTGATCAAGCACTCCGCCGAACGAGCGATTGAGATCAAGATAAATCAGTGGGACGGGGATTTCAGTGATTTGCAGTTTGGCCGCAGCTGCTTCAACCCACAACTGCAGGGGCATCGCGTAGCCTGGGTCGGTGATTCGCATCTGAATCAGAGCCTGAGTGCGGTAGGCTTTGAAGCCGCAAAAAGCATCGGTGAGATCAAAGCCAAGGCGAGCGTTGATTTCCTCGGTGATCTGACGATTGATCGCGTAGCGTTCTTGCGGTGGTTCGCTGTCATCCTCGAAGTAGTGCAGGTAGCGACTACCTGAGACCAAATCAGCGTTCTTTGCCGCTTCGATGAATTCAGGGATTCTTTTGGGTTGGTGTTGTCCGTCGCAATCGAGTGTCACGATCCCATCGAACTGATTCTGAATGGCGAACTCAAAAGCCGAGATCAAAGCGGCTCCGTAGCCTCGGTTCTGTGGGTGCGTCAGGACCTGAACACCTTCGCAGGAGGCTAAGACATCGGCCGTACCATCGGTTGACCCGTCATCCACCACCAAAATGTCATCGATGTAATGCTTGACCTCGTCGAGGACCTGAGCAACGGAGTCGACTTCATTGTAGACGGGTAAAGCCGCTAGCCATTTTTCTGATTGATTCATGCTTTCCCTTAAGCCGACACACCGCTGAGCGGATGATTGGGGTGACTCGACATTCTAAAACTGTTTAGTCAGCGGTCAATGTTTCTGAGCTTGGTTAGCCCCCCAAGATGGGATCGGTTTCCTGCTCGCTCGCCCAAATCCTCAAATCCGGAAACTCTTCACTAAGCATCTCCGCCATCGATTCCATCGCAAATCGCTCGCTGTAGTAATGTCCGAGCAGGATCAGCCCGATCCCTTTTGCTTCCGCTTCGAGGCAGACGTGGAAGGTCGCTTCACCGGTAATCAGAGCATCGCAGCC
>JBMHCO010000135.1:0-9121 GCA_049889895.1 Rubripirellula sp. | reverse complement strand
TGATCGATCCATTTACGAGTGGATCATCGAGGTTAGGCTTAGGATTCAGGATGTAGCCTTTTCCTTGGTACAGAACGCGGTGTACCTCCTTGTAGAGGTAGTTGCGGCGGATCTTCTGATTGCCGATGGTGGCGTCAAACGTGATGCATTTAGCTTCCTTGTCGATGTGAACAACTTCTCCCGTAATCGTGTTGCCCCTCAAGAATTCGATCTGGTCAGCAAGTGCAGCCCAAGTGCTGATGAGAAATAAGGTGATCGATAGCAACTGGGGACGCATGAGTGACTTCCGATTGGGTTTGATTCTTTGATCGATCCGGAATTGTAAGTGTTTTCGAACGTTCTTGCCGCGTTTTGTTTTCTGCCGGATTTACTAATCTCTTGTTAGCGGGAACGCCATGGATTCATTTGACAACTCAAATAAAAAGTGATATCACTATGATATCCTTGTCATCGCTTTGGTTCATGTCAGATTCGATGATTGGTTGACTCTTTACAGCGATAATGAATAAGGGGTTCGATGAACATGAAACACGAAAAAATCTTTAATCCTAAATCGGGTTGGGTTCCGCTTTGCACGATCCTCGCTGGGCTGGTTGCCTCGGTGGTCTTATTTGTCTTAGGGATTCGAGGTGAACAGCCCGCTATGATCATCATCGCTATAGGTTGCTTTGCCCTCGGTGTGATTTCCCTCTTTGGATTCATGCCGGTTCCGCCAAATGAGTCACGGGTGTTGTTGCTTTTTGGTGAGTACATTGGCACGGTTCGGGAGACCGGATTTTTCTGGGTCAATCCATTTTTTAGTAAGCGTAAGCTGTCACTTCGGATTCGGAACTTTGAGACAGGCTCCACATCGACTCCTGAAGAAAAAAATGAATTTGGAAAGGTGGTTAAAGCGGGGAGTCGAACCTCGGGTAAGCCATCGAAAGTCAACGACAGCGACGGGAATCCGGTAGACATTTCGGCGGTGGTTGTGTGGCGCGTTGTTGATACTGCTGAGGCATTATTTGAGGTGGATGATTTTGAGCATTTCGTTGAGGTGCAGAGTGAGGCAGCGTTACGAGATCTCGCGAGCCGACATCCCTATGACAGTGATGACGAGACAATTTCTCTACGAGGCAATCCCGAAGAGGTTTGTGGCACCCTGAAAGCCGACATCCAAAGGCGTTTAGATAATGCTGGGGTTGAGGTCGTCGAAGCGAGACTAAGTCATCTTGCTTATGCGCAAGAGATTGCTGCGGCAATGTTGCAGCGTCAGCAAGCACAGGCCGTTGTTTCAGCTCGGACCAAGATCGTTGAGGGGGCAGTCGGTATGGTCGAAATGGCGCTCGAGCAATTAAGACAGA
This sequence comes from Rubripirellula sp., assembly GCA_049889895.1. Classification (GTDB taxonomy): domain Bacteria; phylum Planctomycetota; class Planctomycetia; order Pirellulales; family Pirellulaceae; genus Rubripirellula. The sequence continues at coordinate 7,778 of JBMHCO010000135.1, read as the reverse complement.
ACGAAATCGTGGAGCTGGATGAGGAGAGGAAAGCGACAATGGTTTCCAACTTACTTGTCGTGCTATGTAGTGATCGATCAACCCAGCCAGTGGTGAATACAGGATCGTTATATTAGGCGATTCCAGTTTCTTGCTGCTGACCGCTTACTATCACTCGAAGAGAAGCTATCAGATGCCACGCGAGTCGTTTTTGCTGCGAACGGATCAGAAGATTCTTGAAGCCTTACGAAAGTGGGCGGAGGATGAGCTGCGCAGCACCAACGGACAACTCGATTACATCCTCAGGCAATCCCTGAAAAATGCGGGACGGTTACCTAAGGAGACGGATAAGAAACTCCGAACAAACTCTAAGCGTAACTGAGCCGCCTACTCCAAGAGGCGACGACATCGATAAGGGGTCAGGACTCATTTACAAAAGGGTCCTAACCCTTTTTTTGATTGCTTAAGTGCATCGCATCGCGGGATGGTTTACACTTTTAACTCAGCACCATTCGGATATGCGAGTACTTCGTTCGGATCTGATTCGCTGAAGTTTTGTTTTGGAAGTTATCAAAGTGAAGGATATTAGCATGAGTCGTTTAAACCGCCGTGAATTGATCAAAGTGACCGCTGCAACCTCTGCGGGTCTCGCAGTCTCGGCGAAAAACGTCATTGCTGATGATCAGGTTAGCTCATTGAGAATCGCCGTGATTGGTTGTGCCAATCGAGGTGGAGCGATTGGTGGTGAGGCGGTTCGGCACAAACTAACGCGTTGTGTCGCCCTCTGTGATGTTGTTCCTTCGCGAGCCGAGGGTTTTAAGAAGAGGCACCAAGATCAATGTAGTGATGCAGTGATCTATGACGATTTTCGGAAGATGTTTGAGTCGATGGGTGATCAGATCGACGCTTGCACCATTGGCACTCCAGATCATTCGCACTTTCCGATTGCGATGCTTGCGATGTCGATGGGGATTCATGTTTACGTGGAGAAGCCACTGGCTCACACCTTCGAGGAATGTGAGTTGTTGATGGCGGCCGAGAAGAAATATGGCGTAAAGTGCCAGATGGGCAATCAAGGTCACTCTAGCGGGCAGCGTTTGCAATTTCAGTCATGGGTGGATGAGGGGATCATCAAGAATGTTCGACGCGTCGATGCGTGCATGAATAACGGACGCCGCTGGCATCCTTGGGGCGATATCAAGGCGTTCCCTAAAGCGGATAAGATGCCCGAGGGGATGAACTGGGATACTTGGGCCGGGACCGCACCGCTTCGTGACTACAGCACCAAATACGATCCAGGCAACTGGCGTGGATGGTACGACTATGGCAATGGAGCCTTCGGCGATTGGGGGCCACACACTCTTGACACGATCCATCGGTTCTTGAAATTAGATCTGCCTCATACAGTTCGTGCAGAGAAGATCGAAAAGCCAAACGACTTTATTTACCCGCATGGCACCACGATCGCATTTGACTTTGCGGAGCGAGGTCCCGACATGCCGGCGATGACGATCAATTGGTATGACGGCGTACGAAACCGTCCACCCACTGGTGAGGGTGTGAAGTTGGCGAGTTGCGGTAAGGCAATCTACAGTGACGATCTGACCTTTGTTGGTGGCACTCACAGCGCGCAATTGAAGATTGTCGGTGGCGAAAAGCAAGAGGAAGTGACCGCGAATCTACCGGGGCCAATCGAGAGTAAAACTTCAACGAGCCACATGGATAATTTCCTGAAGGCGGCTGCTGGAATTGATCCAGAATGTAATTCCAAGTTTGCCGTCTCCGGGCCTTTGACACAAGTTTTCATGCTTGGGTGCATTGCTCAGCGTCTCGGTGAAACGCTTGAGTTTGATTCAAAGACCAGGCAGATCACCAACAATTCTCGAGCCAATGCACTTCTCAAGGGCAATGCTCCTCGCCAAGGCTGGGATGAGTTCTACCGCATGGCCTAGTGGTGGCTTAGTGCGTTCGGCTAGTTCCTAATTAGGCTCCACGCTGAAAGCAGCGTTATCAGGCCGATCGTTGATCCAATCAACCAGGGTAAACTGCCGGAGAAAATCGTTCCGTTGGCAAGCTCTGGGTGTTTGACATGAAGTTTGGCTTTGTATTCGTTTCGGCAAATGTTCTCTTGGCCAGGTTTTCCAACGACATCCATATACCAGATCAAGGGCTGCTTGCAACGCATGCAGGCTTTCAGGCCAACACGAGAGAGTCCTTCACCGCAGTGAGGGCAGACATCGATGCCCTTCAGTTTCTTCTGTAATCGATCAATGGTGCTGGAGGCTTGGTTTGTTCCAGACTGATGTGTTTTCCTTGAGCTGCTCACCGGAAGATGCTCCCGTTTGGTCTTTTTTCGAGTCCACGAGGTACTGCAACTGTCGAGAATGGTGTGAGAAAGTCAATTCTTCAACGAGCACAATCCGGCCGATACGTTGGGGAAACCAGCTGTCAGTTGACGATCAGCGGATAAGACAGTTGGTCAGAGAGGCGTTTTTCGATGGGCGATCGGCCTGCAAAAAAAGGGGTCTGACCCCTTTTGGGTCGGCCTTTGGCTTGGGTGGGGTTAGGCGAGCTCTTTGAAGGGGTTGCGTTGCGGTGGTTCTTGGTGGTGAACGTTTTTGAGGATCTGTTGCACCATCATATTGAGAAGGGGAACGCGGTGCCGGATCCAGACGGTAGTCGTTTCCGGTTTGCAGCCAAGTCGACTTTTCGCTTCGAGAGCCGTTCGACCAAACGAGATCGTTTTACAACGCCACTTTATCGCTTTATCGATCACCGAAAGAAGTAAAGCATGGTAGATCGGCAGTTGTTCATTTTCGTCGTAATCCATCCCAAGGTAAAATCCGATCGCGGTATCGCCATCCCGGATCAGCGTGACAAACCCGATGAGTGATTCGTTTCGTCGAATCCCAATGGTTGCAAAGTCATCACCAAGTGCTGTAGATAAATTTGGAAGGGTCGATTCACTTAAACCGAAGAGGCAGACGTCAGCCTTTGACGCCACAGCTCGATAGAGTTCAAACAATCGATCTTTCTCGTCGCCCAGATTGGTCACTGGGCAAATGTTGAGGTCTCCGGCTTGAAATGGCTTGAGCACTTTTTTTGCTGCAGCTCGGTAGCGTTTGGTCAGACTTGCCAAGTAGTCGTCCATTGAACGCCACTCTGCATTCAAGTGCAAAACCATATTGGGCTCGGTTTCAAGCGAGCGATAGCGGAACGGTTCAAGTGGTGTGGCGTCGTAGCCATCAGATTCAAACAAGTCTTTGACGATGACATAATCCACCTGGCCATGTAATCGGTTGGATCGTCTGATGCGATAAAGGCAATCCGCGATTCCTCGCCACGCATCTGATTCTGAAGCACCTTCTGCAATGGCAACTCCGTGAGGACCCCATGTGTGCACGTTTCCGCATAACATGATGCGGCGTTTGATCATCGATAATGATTTGCGTTTTAGGTGATCGGTTGGCTTGAACGAATCGCTAGGTTTAGCACCGACAAGCTGAGTTCCGTCGACATCAAACGTTTGTGTCGCAACAGCCGCGATAGGATTGCCGTGCTCGTACACGATTGCAAAATTGCGAATGATCTGTTCGCAAAATTCTTCTTGGGCATTTGCTAGGTAGCGTCGGCTCAGAAAAACTGAATGATGACGAGTGATGTGGTCCCAATGTTCAGGTTTGAGGAAGTCGATCCGATCGGCGATTGCAAATTGAAAGCCCGATGGTTGACGCGTGGCTGGAGTGGGCTTCTTGGTCTGAGACATTGTTCGATCTTTGGGGATGCTAATCGCTTCTGAATTATTTTTGTACCCAAATGCGATAAAGTTTGGGTAGGGTAGGTGCTGATGGGAGATTTCCTAAAGCCCTTGGAAGTCATCCCATTGATTCAATTTGCTTTTAACAAGCGACCATTCTAGCGCCCATGCGGTAAATGCAGAATAGAGGAAGTCTTTCCACGGTCTGGCTGAGCCGGGTGGTGCGAGTAGGCTTTCCCTAGCAAGCCGAACCTCATTCTCTAATTCGATGATCGATTCGAATGAGGTTGCCATCGTTCTCGCTACATAGAGTCTCAGGTTGGGTTCTTGAGCAGCAAGCAATTCTTTGAAGATCGGTATAGCAGATTCCGTCCGGCCGATGCGAGCTAATGCACCCGCAGCAGTCGCGCGTACCATGGCGTTCTCGTTTGTCAGTTCATCATGAAAGAATTGAATCGCATCAAAGGACTGGTCATTGCGGATGATACGCTGCTGAATTGCCCAGTAGGTAAGAGCTGGGTCTTCACCACCGAACAACTTGCGGCCATCAGGACGTGACGCATGATCTGCCGCGTTCAGGATTTCGTTGATCGGATAAGTTGAATCGCTTTGAAGGATTGTGTGCTGAGCCTTTTGCTGATTGATCGCCCTGCGATGCATTTCGGGTTCAGTAAGAAAGCCACTATCTCTAGTTTCAATGATCCAGTCCTTCAACTTCCTAGCCAGTTCCGTTTTGATTTCGTTGAGCTCCTCGCGATCAGCAATATTGTTTTCTTCGTGAGGGTCTACATGCAGATCGTAGAGTTCTTCGAAAGGTCATGGGTTCCACAATTTTGCTGATTGTGGTGTGTCCAAGCCCGCAGCATGTAGTCGGTGTAATTCAATCAGCGATTCTTTGTAAACGGGACTGAGAATGTAGCCTTCCTGCATCGGCGGCAGATGCGGAAGGTAGTGGCGGATGTAGAGATACCGTCCATCAAAAATGCAACGGCTGAGATCGTACATGTCATCCGCGCGGTCTCGTGCACCAAAAATGTATTCGCGAGTTGGGCCCTTGAAGATGTCTTGACCGGCGAAGTAATCAGGTTTCTCAATGCCTGCTAAGCGAAGTGCGGTCGCAGGTAGATCGACGTAGGACGTGAGTGATTCTTGAATTGCCGCTTCCGGTAGATCGCCACGATATTGCTGTGGCAGATGGACAATGAGAGGGACATGCAATCCTGTTGAGTAAAGCCAGCGTTTGTATCTTGGCAAACCCATGCCGTGATCTGACATCAGGAAAACAATGGTGTTCTCTGCAAGTCCATCCTCTTCGAGCTTGCTCATCGCCGCGCCAAATTCGAGATCGAATACTGTGATCAACTCGTGATAGCGAGCCCAGATGCGACGCATCTCTTCTGAGTTGGGGTGATGCGGCGGGACGGTGATCCGGTTTGGGTCTCTCTTGGCCGATGCCGGAAGTTTTGCAAGAGCCTCGGCAGCTCGTTCTGGTCGATTCCCGCTGCCTTCGTGGGTGCTTCCAAGATTCCAAAAGGCATAGAACGGTTTGTCCTTTGGGCACCCCGCCCATGGTGGCTTTTCACGATTTCCGGAGCGGTGGTCAAACAGGTGCTGGTCGTTAAAGTTGTAATCGGTTTTTCCAGCAAGGGACGTCCAGTAGCCGTTTTCCCGAAAGAGCTGCGCAAGTGGCTTGATCTCATTGGGTAGTTGCACGTTGCATCTTAGGTGTTGAGATCCCAGGGAAGTTGCGTACATCCCCGTTGCCAAACACGAACGCGACGGTGAACAGATTGGTGCGGTGGTGTAAGCATGGCGAAAGAGATGGGAGCGTTTTGCAAAGTTGTCAATGTTTGGTGTGATTGCGTCAGCAGCGTCGTAGCATCCAAACATGGGTGAAATATCTTCTGCAACGATCCACAAGATGTTGGGCCGATCAGAGCCATCGGCCGGAACGGAATACATGGCGACGATAAGTGCCAGGGAGAGGTTTCGAAGAGCGGTTCGGCGAAAAGGCATGGCTGGATGTTTATTGTTCAGAATGTGAGGGCATCAAACCGCTAGTCGCTTCAGCATGTTGCCGTTGAGCGGGTTGCCAGTGAGATCGCCTTAGGATGTTGTAAAGTATATCCCGACCGTTTCTGTGCGGCTGTCGAACGCTCATCAGGTTTTGCGCCGTGGTTTCCAAGCCGCTCATTGGGTTTCTGGATTTGGTGTCGGCAATTTTGGCAGCGGGTAGTATTGCAGTCGACAGGTTCACGGTAACTTTGTTTCTGCGCAAAGCGGAAAATGCTGCGTGCTAAAAGTCGAGCGTTAGTTTCTTCGAGTGCTGAATTTGCGTCCGTTGCTGTGTTCTTGAGCTTTCATTAAAGAGAGTTTTCTTATGAGTTGCATCCGTGAAGGTTTGCGATTTGGTTTCGTTGGATTGCTTTGGTGCCTGAATGGATCGTTTAATGCCAACGCCTTAGCTGCAGATGAAAAGCCGACCGAGTCGGTTTCGATTCCATTTGTTTATTCGGCGGAGAGCTCGGGGGCTGAATTTGAAAAACCGCGACTTCCGAGCTTAGAGCAATTGCCCTCGGTGCCGTGGCTTCCTGATCCATTTGCGTGGTCGAGTGGTGATGGTCGATCGACCAATTTTTCAGACTGGGCAAAACGCCGGTTAGAGATCCAAGCGGAAATTGAACGCTATGGGATTGGTGAAAAGCCACCGCGTCCTGAACAGCTGACCGCATCATTTGATGGTGGAGTGTTGCGGGTGGTCATGTCGGAGGGTGATGCCTCGTTGACGCTTGAAGCGAAAGTGGTTCTGCCTGAGGGTGAAGGTCCTTTCCCTGCAGTGATTGGAATCGGGTTCGGCGGTGGGACAGGAAGCTTACCCGCGGATATTTTCACGGATCGCAAAATCGCTTCGATCGCATTCGATTTTCGCCAGGTCATGGCTCATCAGCAGAAACGTGGTAGTGAGCCGATCAACAAACTTTTTCCTGATCGTACCGACATCGGCGCATACAGTGCGTGGTCGTGGGGCATCAGTCGTTTAATTGACGGACTCGAATTGACGCAGGTGCGGTTACCGATTGACCTGAAGCATCTTGGGGTGACCGGATGCTCCTTTGCCGGCAAGATGGCGTTGTTTGCCGGGGCGCTAGATGAGCGCATTGCCCTGACCATTGCTCAGGAATCCGGTGGCGGAGGAGCTGCCGCTTGGAGAGTCTCGGAGACACTCGGGAATGTGGAAACCTTGGCAAAAACGAGCCATGCTTGGTTTTCCGAAGAGATGTTTCAATTCGCCGATCAGGTTGACCGGTTGCCATACGATCACCATGAGCTGATGGCCTTGGTTGCACCTCGAGCGTTATTGGTATTGGGTAATCCTGATTTTGAATGGTTGGCCGACGAGTCTGGTTATGTTTCCTCCCGCGCCGCGCATGAGGTTTGGAAACAATTTGGTGTGGCGGATCGGTTTGGTTTTTCGATCCTCGGCGGGCATCCCCATTGCCGACTCCCCGATGCTCAGCGACCTGAGGTGGAAGCATTTGTTGATAAGTTCTTGTTAGGTCTATCAAGTGTTGATACCGATGTTACTGAGCATCCATTTGCATTGGTCGAGCATGAGTTTTGGTATGACGCCTGGTCGAAAGGCAAGTCAACGTTTCCAAGTATGCAGGATGCGAACATGGAGACGTTTATTGCTGAAGCAGAATCGATGAGTCCCGGTGAAGACTGGGAAATCCTTGACGCAGAGGATGCTTCAGGCGGTAAGTACATTTCAGTGAAGGAAACCTTAGACAGTCCCAGTACCGTTCCTGCAGGTGATGCAGCAGCGGTTTCCTTCAACTTTGATTCGACTCAGGCGACCAAGTATTTCGTTTACGCTCGAGTCAATTGTCCCAATGCGGACGATGATTCATTTTGGTTCCAGGTTGATGATCAAGGCTGGGCGTACGCTAACGGGCTGCAGACGAAAGGGTGGCAGTGGGTGAAGATCGCCGCGTTGCAGCCATCGCCGGGTAAACATCGATTCCAGATCAAGTACCGTGAA
>JBMHCO010000134.1:0-26540 GCA_049889895.1 Rubripirellula sp. | reverse complement strand
TAAAACGGTAGGTGTGGTCGAAAGATTCCGCATGCGATAAAGAATGGCTGATTTTCCGGCAGGATAAATTCGGTCTCCCCATCGAGACTTCGTCCTTCCTCGAAGAGCGTTGCAATGAAGTCCGCTTTTCGATAGTCATTTGACTCGTGAAACGTTGAGTTGCTGTCGCCTTCTCTACCCCAGTCAAGACTTTTTGGACTGTATTGGTCACGAACCTTTGGCCCCGCGTTACCGGGCACATTCGTCCATTGGTTCCAAGAGCGTTCACCGTCTGCATGACGGAATGAACTACCGTTGTGGAATATCTTCCCCGTTGTCGCCGTGTACCAGCCTTTTTCCTTGAGCCACTGGGGGAGAGTGATCGCATTGGATAAGGTTGCTTTTCCGTTGTGCTGATAATCGCGAAAGAATCGCCCGCCGGCATTGGTTGTGAGTCCCGAATCGCTCGGCCGGATTCCCGTCATCAACGCCGCTCGCGATGGGTTGCAGGCGGGGGCAGCGCAGTGTGCGTTTGTAAAAGTGACACCACACGCGGCTAGACGGTTGAGATTGGGCGTCATCCGATTTGCAACCCGCTGACGCAATACCGGATCAGGATAGACGCGATTCAGGAAATTGCCATGGTCGTCCTTGTAGAGCGATCCAATGGTTTTTAAGTCATCTACCGCAATCATCAGAACGTTGTGTTTAGCGGCTGCATTGGTTTCCTGCCCCACGAGTATTGTCGTGTCGCCGGCAATCGTGAGCACGCAAGATAAGAAAGCAACGCAGGGGTAGATTTTAAGCATCGTTAAGTTGCTTTGTTGGTGAGATGCTCGCAATTGGCTATTTCCGTGCTCAAAGTAACACACGCAGATAAACGCTGGGCTACCGGTCACGGTGGATCATAACCACCAGGATGCCAAGGATGACATCGAAGGATGCGTTTTACCGTTTTGTAGATACCGACCAAAGGTCCATACTTTTGGATCGCTTCAATTCCGTATTGACTGCAGGTTGGGGTGTAGCGACATGAAGGTCCAATCATCGGGCTGATTCCGATTTGGTAGAACCGAATCAGCCGAATGCAGATCGATCCAATGAGTCGTCGCACAAGTTTGATCATGGCTAAGGATGCTCTGATCGCGAGGTAACCGAAAAGTGCGAGTTGGGTGGCGGCCACACCCCGCGTCTCAATCCGAAAAGGGGTCTGACCCCTTTGTCGTCCCCAGGCGTCATTGTCACCCCGAAGAGGCGGTTGTTCAGTGTTTTGAGCTGGATCATGAGGATGCGCTGGACATTGCAATACCAATGGCGCAATCCAGGTCGTCTCTCAGATCTTGGAACGACTCGAGTCCTACCGACAAGCGGATCAGACCATCGGTGATACCAAATCTTTTGCGGTCTTCTGCGGCATAGCTTGCGTGCGACATCGTCGCCGGTTGCTCAATCAACGACTCCACCGCACCTAGGCTAACCGCAAGGTGAAAGAGATGCGTCGACTCGCAGACTTTTGCTGTCTGTTGGATGGAACCGTTGAGTTCAAAAGTCACCATCGCACCGTAGTCGCCGTCAAAGATCTCGGAGGCAAGATGGTGCTGTGGATGATCCGCTAGACCCGGGTAAATGACATTCTTAATCATTGGATGCGATTGAAGCCACTGAGCAATTTTGAGTGCCGTTTGACTCTGAGCACGAACCCTCAGGTCCAATGTTTTCAAGCCACGAGATACCAAGAAACAGCTCATCGGATCCATGACCGCACCGGTTGCGTTCTGGATGAAATAAAGTTTCTGATGCAGCTCGCTATCGGCGACCGCGAGGGTTCCCCCAAGGCAATCGCTGTGTCCACCAAGATATTTGGTGGCGGAATGCATCACGATGTCCACTCCACATTCAAGCGGACGATAGAGTGCTGGCGTTGCGAAGGTGTTATCAACGCCCAACCAAGCTCCATGTTGATGTGCTATCTCAGAGAGGATTCGAAGGTCCGGGATACTCAGTCGCGGATTGCCAATTGACTCAGCCCATAGCAGTCGCGTTTTTTCGGTGATCGCACCTGTGACCGCTGCGGGGTCGGTAAGGTCAACCAGTGTGACTTGGATTCCTGATCGATCGCATATCTGATGCAGGAGACGATGAGCCCCGCCGTAGAGATCACAGCCTGCTACGACATGATCTCCTGATTTCAGTAGCATCGTGACACAATGAATAGCGGCCATTCCTGAGGAAAACGCCAGTGCGTGGCTACCACCTTCAAGTGAGGCAAGCGTTCTTTCGAGGTTACCGCGGGTTGGATTTCCGCTTCGTGAATAATCGTACGTTCCCCACTCCCCTGCCCCCGGTTGTCGGAAAGTACTCGCGAAATGAATCGGTGGTACGACAGCTCCTGTTGCTGGGTCGAGCTCGTTTCCAACATGGATGGCCCGCGTACGAAACGTCTGCCCAGTAGTAATCTCATTGCCAGCAGAGGCACCCTGGGATGTAGGTTCTTGATCGCCGTGAGTGTCGGAGGATGAGTTGCTCATTCCTGTTTGCTATGCCTCTAACGCTTGTCTGAGATCTTCAATTAGGTCGTCGCCGTCTTCGATTCCAACCGACATCCGAATCATGTTATCCGCGATGCCGAAAGCTTCTCTTTCTTCGGGAGTACAGTGGTAATAGCTCATCACAAGTGGCTGTTCGATCAGCGATTCAACCCCACCTAAACTCGGTGCAATGCGCGGTATTTTTGCTGCATCGACAATTCGGGAAGTTTCCTTCCAATCTGCATCTTTAACGGTGAAAGTGATCAGACTTCCGTAACCCCGCATTTGTGCCGCGGCGACCGGATGCGTTGGGTGTGATTCGATCCCAGGGTAATAAACGCGTTCGACACGTGGATGCTGATCTAGGAATTCGGCGATGCGTTGTCCGTTCTCATTGTGGCGTTGCATCCTTAACTCAAACGTCTTCAAACCACGTTCGAGCAGGTACATGTTGTGAGAGGAATTCACGCTTCCCAAAATTCCCCTTAACGAGCGGATCGGTTCCAAGGCCTCCTTTGAACCGCAAATGACACCGGCCAGAAGGTCGTTATGTCCACCGAGGTACTTGGTGGCTGAATGCAAAACGAGATCAACGCCGTATTCAATGGGTCGCAGGTTGTACGGCGTCGCAAGCGTCGCATCGATCAGCGTCTCGACTTGGTGTTTTCTCCCGATGGCGACGAATTTTTCGAGATCAACAGCGGTGAGATGGGGGTTGGTTGGCGATTCGCTGACCAGCATTTTGGTCTTCGAGTTGATCGCCTGTTCCATCGCTTCAAAATCACCGGTTTTCACTTGGCGCGTGACCACACCAAAGCGGGAGAGATGTTTCGCGCAGAATTCGCGACTCCGATGATAACACTGATCAAAAAAGACGATCTCGTCGCCCTGATTGAGTCGAGTCATCAATACTCCGACAATGGCCGCCATCCCCGAACTGTAGATGATCGCATCCTCAGCCCCCTCGAGTGCGGCTAATTTCGCCTCTACACTCCGTTCGTTTGGAGTCCCGTAACGTCCGTATTCCTCTCTCTGTTCGTGGCCATCAACGAAGCGGAGTAAGGATTCTGTTGACTCGAAGGTGAAAGTTGAGGCCGTGAAAATCGGCGTAGCGATTGCACCTTCCGGCTTTTGCCGACGCTCGCCAGCATGGACGCCCTGAGTGGAAAAACCGGCGTTCTTCGGTAGATCAACAAGGCTTCGAGAAGTGTTCGCTGCGGTGTTCGATGCACCGTCTGACTCAGTATTCGTTGGTTTATCTGTGCTCATGGCTCTTTAGCAGATGAAGGCTGCAAGCGGCCGCAAATCCCTACTTGGGACGCGTCGTGGCGATCCGAACGCCAGCGTCGGGATAAAGACTAGCCTCCGAGAATCCTTTCAGCAACCGATCGTTGCCGAGCCTGCGCAACTTATCCGGCTTTATGCCGACAAATCGTTGGAATTGCTTCATTTTCACACGCGGCGATAACTCACTTTCCGGGAAAGTGACCATCCGAAGGCAGCAGACGTCACGCCGCTCGTTCCAGAAGCGTTGCGGCAAGTTCACGCTACTAGCCGATTTCGCTACAATCTCGGTGTCGTAGCAATACCCGTCCGCTCTCTTTTGGCGATGCGATTTTTATGGTGAATAATGTGGTAATCATCGCCTCGAAAGGATTTTTCCGCCCCTCTTTTGCAAGATCCGCTGTTGATTGTTTCCTGCTGTTGCTGTCACTTCTGCTACCGGTGATCTGTTTAGACGGATTCGCGCAGGAGGTTCAACGGGACCCTGATAGCCAAAAAGAGTCGATTCCAGCAAACTCCGCCGATGGGAGTCAGTCGAGCGAATCGCTCACAGCGTCGGCGCCTGAAGTTGAAGAGGTCGTGGAATTGAGCGAACAGGAGCGGGAGTTGGTGACAAACGCTGTCGAAGATTTGAGCGGGTCAGAGTTTGCTCAGCGAGAACGGGCTGCCGCTGCATTGATGGAACTCGGAAAGAAAGCAATTCCTGAAATGCAACGTGCAATGGAAGCTTCTAGTGATGCTGAGACCCGATTGCGGATTCAAGAGGTGATCAAGCAATTAGCCGATGGGGACATGCAGGCTCGCATTCAAGCTTTTCTTTCGGGGCAGGACGTCCAATTCACGGGTTGGCCTGTGATTCAGCGGTTTCTAGGCAACTCTGCGACGATTCGGGAACTCTTTGTAGAGATCATGCAACAGCATGCCCATCTAGGCGAATCGATGGAGGGAACGACGAGAGATCGGGCAATCGCCCTCGAGAAGACCTTGGCGACGATCTTACCGAAACTCAATACGATCCGCGATGAACCGAACCGCGCTGACCTCTTTTCCCTGTTACTCCTTGCTCTCGACCCAGAGGTTCCGTTGCCGGCGGCACATGAGCAGGCAATTTTAAGACTTTGCCAACGTCGCTTGGTCACGGAGGTTCGTCGGGACAATAACCTCTCTGGGCCCTTTACCGCGTTGATGAACCGGTGGCTCCTTCGCGGCAGTGAATCTAATCGTGAAGAGGTGTTGCTGATTGGCATGGAGATGGACTTGTCCGCTTCCCTTCCTTTGGCGATCTCCACCGTTGAAGAGGTGGATTCCGTCGATACCGTTGCGACCGCGTTTCAAGCGATTTCCAAATTTGGTGGCACTCAGCAGGTTGCGATCGTCGAACCATTTTTAAACGACAAACGTGTGGTTGGGGCACCAGTGATTACCGACGATCCGGCCCTGACGCAGCTCGGCGATCTATCGATGATCGTTATTGGGATGCTGCTGAACGTACCGCTAGATGAGTTGGGGCTGAACGGCGTCGATAAACATCCGGCACGAGGTTTTTTGCTGCCTAGCAAAGTGTTTACCGAATCGCCCGCAGAGCAGCGCGAAGCGTGTCTTAAAAAGGTGGTTGAGAAGATTCGAGAAACGCAGTGAGCTACGGGCGGTTAGGCTTTCGGGTAGGTTGTTTGCTACCTGACAGAATCCATCCAAGCTTTCCAATCGCTAATCAACTCATCTGTCAGTGGAGACTCGGGTAAGCTTGAGAGCTTCACACTGCCGGTTTTTCTAGGATCTTGAGCACGCACCTGCAGCAGTCCGTTGACATCAACTTCAAATCCAATGGTTCGTGACCGGTAGTTCGGATTATCGATCTTGAATTCGTAGCGACCCAGTGCGTGCCAGTCCTGTCCGTGTACACCTGATGATTCTACAAGTGAAAGCGTCATATATTCTCGGTCGCGACCGACTCTGAGTTTTCGGTTGGTCCGAGCAGGGAGAGCGGACCCGGCAGGGATGATTGGCAGGATGCGGCGTCTTCGTCGCACGTCTTCAACCACGATACCGATGGTTTGGCTACTGATGCCTCTAGGTGGCTGCCTGAACGCACTCCTGCCAGGCAGCTCCGAATCTAAAACTGCAGCCGCGCCTTTTGCGACGTCGCTACGATCAATGGCTTTGACCTGAATCTCTTCCGGAAACTTCTTCAGTAGGCGTTTGCGGACTTGCGGGATTTGTAGGATGGCCCCGTGCAGGATAACTTGGCTTAGTGAACCCAATTCAACGGCCGAGCGTTTGATGACACGCTCAATCAAATCTTCAATCTGAAGTAGCAGTCGCTCGCATTGCGCTAACCATTGATCTCGAGCCACGGATACAGAAAGTGTTCCATTCCCATGTTTGACGGTAACCTTAACCTCTGGAAGCAGAAGCATCGAGTTTACCGCCTTCTCGCATGCAACTTGCAGACTCGCAGCGGATAGACCGTGTTTACGAGGGTCGACTTTGTGCTCTGAGATGAATTGCTTGGCCGCAAAGTCCACCAAGTGATGAACCCAAGCCAAGCTGCCAGTATGCCAGTGTCCGCCGGTCGCAAGTTGTTGAAGCCGCCCGGAGTCACGATACAAAATAGCGGCTTCGAATGCTTGGCCCGTAAGTCCGAGGAATAACAACGGAGGGCTTTGTTCGATGAGTGAGTTCCCCTCCTCTTCGTTGATTGTCTCGTCCTCGCTAGCCATAAAGATGGACTTTGCAGCGGCTAAGGACCGATCGACCAGCCGCACACCCGTGAGACCAGCGAGATGTGCAGCGGTCAGAATGCTACGGCGGTGCAATTGATCGTAACTGCAGGGAACCGTGATTGCGGTTGCCCGTGGTGGCGTTCGCCCTCCCCAAGAGTTCTGCGTTATTCGTCGAATAAGCAATGCCAACAACACCTCTGGCGGGCACTGTCTTCCAGCGAGTGATCGATCAACCTGATCCTTACCGATATACAGCGGTACACAGTGGAACAAATGTCTTGGGTCATCTTGACGACGTTCCATGGCGCGAACACCGTAGGCGATTTGCCCGTCCGGAGTACTCGAGAGTGCCATGCGGAAAAATGGTGTACCAGTCTCTCCCGCCAGCATCGCCTTGACGTGCCCATCGGGGGTCGATTCCGCGGTAGCCGAATAATGCATTCCGAGATCAATTGAGAAGACTCTCGCCGTCTGACGCATCACCGGCCCTGACGATGGCGAGACGGATCGTGGAGAAAACTCGGCTAACCACAGCGGAGTCTCCTCGGCAGAACAATAATCAGCGAGGTCATCAACGATCTCGTCGAGCGACGTGTATCGCTCGGCGGGGCTCTTCGCCAGCATACGCTGGAAAATGTTATTCAGTCGCAGATCGACATCGTTACGAGAATCCATTAGGTCGGGAATCGTTCCGTGACGATGTCCATAGACCTGCTCGATGTTATCTCCCACGAACGGCGGACGCCCGGTGAGCAGGAAGTACAGTGTTGCACCCAGCGAATAGATGTCACTCCTCGCATCCGCCCTGTCAGGATCTTCTAATTGCTCAGGGGACATGTAGGCAAGCGTACCCACTAGCTTTTTCTTGGCTGCTGGCGATTCCTCCTCGGGTTTACCAGCTGTCTGCTGCAGCATGTTGGAGGTGCTGAATTGAGCGAGACCGAGATCAAGAACCTTAACGGTGCCATCGCTCGATTTCATCAAGTTACTCGGTTTTACATCACGGTGAATGATCCCGGATCGATGTGCGTGGAGTAACCCTGTGGCCGCCTGTCGAATAATGCTTGCAGCCGACGCCACGGACATGGGGCCTTGATCAGCAACCGCCTGAGAGAGCGTTGCACCGTCGATGTATTCCATCGCCAAATAATGAACCCCTTCGGATTCACCCGCATCGAAGGCGGTGACAATATTGGGGTGGAGCAAACGAGACGCCGCACGTATCTCTTCATAAAACCTCTCGATCGCCCGCGGATCTTGCATCCGATCAATAGGCAGCATTTTCAAAGCAACCACTCGTTGCATCCGCGTGTGCTCGGCAAGGAAAACCTGCCCCATACCGCCTGCGCCCACACGATCGAGGATCTTGTAATCACCGATTTGTAAAGGAATCTCTGCCTCGCCGGCCCGATTCCCCGCGGACACGAGAAATTCGCCCGTCTCATCCTCAAGGAAATCGCGGGTTGGTTCGTCCTGATACGGATAATTGTCCGTTGATTTCGCCACGGTCGCTGGTAATCCTCTCCGCTGGGCAATCGATCATTGATCGCCCGCGTACCCCAATGTAAAACCGATTTAGGCTTCAAAGTAAACGACAAACAAGGTGCGTTCGTCCATGCACCGAAACTTTTCTTCTAAATCGTACGCATGTAACACTGCTCAGCCCACTTCAATCTATTGAAATGATACGGATTGTCTAAAATTTCACCGAAAACGACGATCAACGGCTCAGTGTGGCACCGTGAGTTAAAAATTTATTCTCTATTAGTCAAAGATTATCCTCCGAACTCCATTTTGCGATTCAACATCCGAGTTGTGCCAAGTACCGCTCATCACATGCCGATGAGTCCAACATGAGCGATGGTGTGACGTTTGAATGCACCCTCTCGCGTTGTGCCCTTCCACCGTTTCGCCGTGACCTTCATGAATTCATTACGCATTGCGACAAGAAAGAGTTTGCTAGCTTTATGGCAGGCTGAGCATGTTCAGAGACTCCTTGGGGAGAGCGGAGACACCGCGGATCTGATTCCGATGGTTAGTGTTGGTGATACCGACATGCGCCCGATTGATGGAACACGGCAAGTCGGGGTCTTTACCAAGCGAATTCAGCAGGCTCTGCTTGACCAAGAAGCTGACATCGCGGTTCATTCACTTAAAGACCTCCCAACTGAGGTCAACCCTTCCTTAGTTCTGGCGGCCGTGCCTGAACGCGAGACGATTGAAGACGCTCTCGTTTCTCCTGCAGGTTGGACACTTGAGCAGTTGCCGGAGAATGCAATCATCGGAACAGGGAGTAAGCGTCGGGGTGCTCAGCTTCTTAACCAGCGTCCGGATCTTAGAATCGAGAATATCAGGGGCAATGTGCAAACTCGCCTCGAGAAGCTCAACGCCGGTGAATATGACGCAATTGTTCTCGCTGAGGCGGGGATTCTGCGTCTCGGTTTGAATGAACTCGAGCGGAGCCTTTTGCCATTGGAGGTCATGTTGCCGGCACCTGGGCAGGGTGCGTTGGGAATCGAAGTTCGATCTGACGACGAACGTGCTTATCAGGCTTGCCACCGATTGGATCATCCGCAAGCTCATGCGGCCGTTCACGCAGAAAGGACCCTCTTAGCCGCTTTGCATGGCGGTTGTCTCGCCCCGATCGCGGCTCTCGGCGAGGTCAACGGTCAAAGTCTATCTCTTAAGGCAACGGTGCTCTCCGGTGACGGCAAGCACCGTCTTGACCGCGCCGGCAGTATCCAACTCGGTGAAGATAATCTTGCCGCCGCGGCTGCGCTTGCGGGGGAAGTAGCAGCCGCTCTGGAAGCCGATGGAGCTAGAGAGTTGATCAATGTAGGTCGCTAATTTGGCTACCGGCGTGATATATCTGAGAACGGACACTACGATCAAAGTGGACTAGCTTTGACTATTTCACCGGCTGGCCGCGTCGATTTGCACGCGTCCGCTGCTCCCATTCTTGGTAGAGACTCCAAAGCCGTTCGAGAACCTGCGGATGTTCACTAGCCAGATCGATCCTCTCGCGAGGATCTTTTTCGAGGTTGAAAAGTGCGATATTGTTTGAGTCGCCGTTCTTCTGTGCTACCAGTTTCCAACTACCATCTCGAACACCCATCCAAACCGTTTCGCCTCGCGGCTTCCGCCAGAACAGAGTGCGTGTCTGATCTGGTTTCTCTTCGCGTAGATGTGAAACGATGTCGATCCCCTCGTAATGACTGCGAGCGTTTGCATCGAGCCCCGCAAGCTTCGCTATCGATGCGGAAAAGTCGAACGTAAGACTCGGCTGCGTACTGACTTTGCCCTCTGGTAGTTGGCCTGGCCAATGCAGGATGGCTGGAACTCGTATCCCGCCTTCGTAGGTTTCACCTTTGATACCGCGATGTGGATCATTCCTCGCGCTTCGCGATCCCCCGTTATCACTCGCGAAAATCACTAATGTTTCTGTGCGTATTTCGTCAGCCTCGTTCAATGTAGCCAGCAGATCACCAATTCGGCGATCCATATGCTCAATCATCGCACGGTAGACCTCCGGAGGTGCCGAGTTTTGCACCCAAAGCGGTGAGTCAAGCGGCAGTGGATCTTTCTGTCGATCGTTGGGACCTTGGAATGGAAAATGTGGGCAGGTGTAGGGGACGTATAGAAAGAAAGGCTGATTCTTGGTTTGTCGCTTCAGGAAATCGATGGCCCGATCCGTGATCATATCGGTAAAGTAACCTTCTCCGCTCACTGGGTATCCGTCTCGGAAAAGGTTGTACCCCGCCTGATTATCGAGGTAATGAAAATAATCCATTCCTCCGCCGACACAGTAAAAGGTCTCGTCAAAGCCATGACGCTGTGGATTGAACTTTGGCTCGTATCCCAAGTGCCATTTGCCAAAAATCGCGGTGCGGTAACCAGCACTCTTCAGATGGCCGATCAGCGTCGACCGATTGCTTGGTAACCCGAGATCATCCTGCTCACGCAAACGAATCGCATCGTCGTAGCGTCCGACATTACCCGTACCGATTGCGCACTCGAGACCGCCAACCCATTGTTGGTATTTGCCGGTCAATAGTGCAACTCGCGTCGGCGTGCATTCGGGACCATTCGCGTAGTGATGTGTGAGCTTAACTCCCTGACTCGCGAGATGATCAAGCACTGGTGTGTTGATGTTTTTGTTTCCGTAACAGCCTAGGTCACCATAGCCGAGGTCATCCGCCAATAGCAGGATGATATTGGGACGAACCTCGTCTGCGGACGAAGACGAGGTACTTAACGCAATGATAAGTGTCAGATTGAACAGTGTTAGGCTCAACAGCGACCTAACGCAACAAGCGAACTTTGTCGGTGTCAGGTTAAAGTGGGATAACGTGAACATTGCTTCTATCTTGTTATCGTTTATTACAGTAGTGGCCCATTACCGAAGTGGCTTGGGAGTTTAAGCGAGGATGTCGTGCACGACGTGACCATGTACATCCGTTAGACGGCGATCAATTCCATTCTGGCGATAAGTCAGCCTCTCGTGATCAATTCCCATTAAGTGCAGGATTGTCGCGTGCAGGTCATAACAATAAGTGGTGCCTTCGTCCGTCTTGTAACCCCATGCATCACTCTGTCCGTAAGCAGTGCCTGACTTGATTCCAGCACCCGCCATCCATGTCACAAACGCACCACCATTATGGTCGCGTCCTTCGCCACCTTGTGCGAAAGGTGTGCGTCCGAATTCGGTGGTCCAAATCAGTAGCGTGTCATCAAAGAGGCCACGACGCTTCAGATCCTCGATCAACGCGGCGATGGGCTGATCGACACTAGCTGCGATCGGTGGCAATTCTTTGGGAATGCTCCCATGGTTGTCCCAGTTCTCCGTTGCTCCCTGAGGCCCACTCCAGACCTGCACAAAACGGGTCCCGCGTTCGCATAGTCGTCTTGCCAGCAGGCAGCGTTTGCCAAAGTCTGCCGTGACCGCTTGATCCAGCCCGTAAGCTTGATGGGTCTTCGCGCTTTCTCTAGAAAGGTCAAACGCCTCGGGCGCAGAGAGCTGCATTTTTGCCGCTAGTTCATAGGACTGAATTCGGGATTGCAGGTCATCATCACCGATTCGTTCGGACAGATGTCGTCGGTTGATCGCACCCAACAGGTCTAAGCCGGCTCGATCCGCCTGCGGCGTGGCAAAATGATGCTTCTCTGGTGGAAACAGATCCGGTACACGGTGGTCGGAATTGGATTCGATCACGGTACCCTGATGAACCGCGGGCAGAAAACCAGCGGAGAATGGACCTCGCTGGTTGTACGGCAGTCCCTTCGCATCAGGGAGGACCACAAAGCTTGGAAGATCGTCGGTGATGTTACCCAGTGCATACGATGTCCATGCACCAAGACATGGAAATCCAGGTAGCAGAAAACCGGTATTCATCATGTAGGTGCCTGGGCCATGCACATTCGTCTTTGAAGCCATCGCCATCAAGAACGCCATCTCATCAACCCATTTGGCCTGATGGGGGAAGACTTCACTTACCCAACGACCTGATTGCCCGTGTTGTTTGAACTTGAACGGGCTCTTCATGATGGCACCCGGCATGGCCGTGAAGCCCTCCGGTTTCTCTGACGGACCGAGTTTCTGACCATGAAGCCGATCGAGTTCCGGCTTGTAATCGAAGGTGTCCATCGGGCTGGCGCCGCCCGTCATGAACAACTGAATCACTCGCCGCACCTTCGGACGGTGATGCAAACCGCCAGCGGATGAGTCTCCCGAGTCACCCTGTGCGTTCTTGTGGATCAAGTGTTGAAGTGCAAGGGCTCCGAAACCACCACCGATCTGCTGTAGAAGATGCCTTCGATCCATGCGTTTCTCACTCGAGTCTTTCTAATCCATGTAAAGAAATTCATTGCTGTTGAGCATCACACGACAAAATGCAGCAAGTCCGTATTCGTCAACAAATCCAACAAAGCTACCAAGCTCTCGTTCACTTGGAGCTCGAAGCCACGTTCTTTCGACCACCGCGTTGACCTGCTCTTCGACCGAGGCGTGTGCCATTGCCATTCGCTGTGCGAATGTCTCGCTGAAGTGCAATACGAATGGATTGTTGTAGAGAGAGAGTGACTGCAGGGCGGAAATCGAATTTCCACGTTTCGGCGAGAGAATTCCGAGGTCAGGAAAATCCAACGCTTCCATGAAAGGATCAGGGATTCCTCGCCACACCACCCGGTAGATACTTCGCCGCGTAGCCCCCGCTGATCCCCAGTCGTAGTTGCCGTAGTCGAGTTTCGGAGTCGCTTGTGGTCCCTGTTCCTTGAGGAACTGCTCAACGCCGGGACCACCAACCGAGTCATCGAGAACACCGGAGACACGAAGGACGCTATCACGGTAGCTGTCCGCGTCTAATCGTCGCCGCGTTGCCCGCCAAAGCAACCGATTCTCCTTATCAGAGACCATTCCGGTTGCAGCGGTGTCATACAAACTGCTGCGTTTCCATGTTTCGCTCGTTAGGATCAATTGATGCAAAGCCTTGAGTGATCCTTTCGCCTCATCGCGAAACCAGAGTGTGAGCCAATCAAGCAACTCTGGATGACTCGGCCGACTCCCCATCTGACCAAAGTCGTTCGGCGTATCCACCAAGCCTCGGCCAAAATGACCCTGCCAGACACGATTGACAATACTTCGCCACGTCAAAGGATTATCACGATGGGCAATCCAAGAGGCGAGCGCAGCCCGACGACGTGACTCATCAGAATCTGCAGGTAAATGAAAACGACCTGAAGCGTGTGAGATCAGTTCAATGGCACCGGGGGCCACCTCGCTTCCAGGTTGATCAAAGGAACCACGTTTTAAAAGATTCACCACCTTTGGCGACTGAGGCGCATCAAGTTTTTTTGCATGCGACCACCACGGTGAGACACCGTAGACCTTTTCCATCGGTGGTAAAGAGCTGAGTTCTCGCTTGGCCTTATCAGTCAATGCCGCCGCTGCAATCGCGACTCTCTCCTCGTCGCTTCTTTGAGGGGCTGGCTTCGTGATTCCGGTTCGGACTGCAGCCGGCAAGACCAAAGCGTTTCCATTTGCAGCATCCGTAACCGAGAACTGAAATCTCCCGATGATGTGCTTGGGTGGATAGAACTGTTTCAGAGTGATTGCTAAACGGCCGCCCTGACTTGTATTGATCGGTTCGGCTAACTCAAAGACGATGTAATGTGATTCGTTCACGCGAGGAAAGATTGCCCATCCGGATTTTTCATCGCCGTCAATTGCTTGGGAAGAGGTCCAGCCTTCTTGGTCAAAATCTGCAGAGGCTCGCTCGATGCGAATTTTTTGTGGCGACTTGCCCCCGTCATCAACCCACTGCACGTCAATCTCGGTGAGATGAAGATTACCATTCCCGGCACGTCCCGGGCCATTTTCTGGAAGTCGCTCATCCTTGAAAACATCGAGCCGTATTGCGAAGACTTGATCTATCGACGGTCTAGCCGTGACTGTGTAATGCTCTTGGTCAGGCAGGTTGCCACTGGCAAAGATCGTCCCGTCGGGCTCCTTGGTCAGGGTGGCTCCACCGAGTGATAGAAAAAGATCAGGGTCGAGTATCGACCAATTCACAATCTGCTTTGACTGACTCTGAGCCCAACGTTCGACTTCGTCGCTGTACTTGGGATCAAGGAGAACCGAAGCATCCGCTACGGATGCTGCATGCGCTAACGCTTCCATCTCTTTTCGCTTGCGCATCACCTCGAAATTGGAATCGAATTCGATGTCACCTTTACCGATACCTGCAAATACTGCCTGCAAAGAGTAGTAGTCTTCTTGCGAGATTGGATCGAATTTGTGGTGATGGCAACGTGCGCAGTTCGCGGTCGTGCTCATAAACGCAGAAAGAGTCTGTGTGACCATGTCATCACGATCAAGATAGTCAAAAGCAACCGGAGCGGTTCCGGCACGACTGAGTTCCAAAGGTCCCGCAGCAAGAAAACCAAGGGCGGCTTTTAGTTGTGGGTATTCCGGATAGAAGTGATCCGCCGCGAGTTGTTCTTTTATAAACTGATCCCATGGTACATCAGCGTTAAATCGCTCGATCACGTAATCGCGGTATCGCCACGCGTGATCACGCTTGACGTCATGCTCGCAACCATGCGAATCCGCAAAGTGGATCACGTCGAGCCAGTGTCTCGCCCAGCGTTCTCCGTAATGTGGAGACGAGAGGGTTTTACTTACCAAATGTTCCCATGATTGTTCGGATTCATCCCTTAGGAAAGCTTGAACTTCGCTTGGCGTCGGCTGCATCCCAAGTAGATCGATAAATAGGCGTCTGATCAGAGTGACTCGATCAGCTTGTTCGGTTGGTCGAATTCCCTCCTGATCCAGTTTGCGGTTGATCCAATAGTCGATGGGATGACCAGCCATTAAGTCGGTGGATTTCTCAAGAGGCTTCAATGACCACCAATTGGTGTCAACGGTAGGACGTGTCTCGGTCTCTCGTGGGTCGTTTGCTCCCTGCCTGATCCATTCAACGAGGACGTCGATTTGCTCGTCAGGCAAAGGACCGTCCGGGGGCATTTGTAAATCGGCGTCAGCGTAGCGAATCGCTTTAATTAATAGGCTTTTCTCTGGCACGCCAGGCTGGATCGCAGGCCCGGATTCGCCACCGGACGCCCAGCCAATTTTGGAGTCGAGCGTCAGGCCACCTTCGGTTGTTCTCGCATGATGAGAATGGCATGAAAAGCAGTGCTCGGCGAGGATCGGTTCAATGTCCGATTCGAACTCAATCTTTCTTTTGGCAGGATTGATATCGCTTTGGACCGTGCCGGTATTTTGTTTAGCACTAGGGCGATCTTGTTTCGAAACAAGACTGGAATCTTGATTGGGCAACTGAGCCTGCAAACGTTCAGGCGGTATAACCAACGAACACGTGCAGCAAGCAAGTAAAATCAACGACCCAAGCAGTCTGTTGGCCCCGTGATGACGACAGTTGGTAGCTACGATAGAACGCATTTGGGATCGTTGCACGTTTCAACTGCCTCCTCGATGTTTACAGGGTATTGTGGGTGTCTGTGTCTGCTCCGAGAATCAATCTAACGATTCAGACGCTGTGGATCGCTAGAAAACCTTGCCGCATTCTGCTCATCGATGCGTTCATCATCGTACAGGCGTCTTACCGATTCATCCAACGAGATCATGCCGTCTTTTCGCCCTGCGAGAATGGCATTGTCCAAGCTGTCAAAGCGACCGGTTCGAATGGCCGCTGCAACCGGATGTGTGTTGTACATTACTTCGAGTGCGAGTTCGCGTTTCTCGCCGTCAAAGATGCTCGGTAGTAGGTGCTGACAGATGACCGCTCGCAACGCAATTGCGAGGATCGAAGACGATTCGGCATGGTTCTGATTCGGAAACAGATCGATTAATCGTGTCACTGCACCCTTTGCATCTCGTGTGTGGAGCGTGGTAAGGACGAGGTGACCCGTCTCTGCTGCACTGAGAGCCATGCGGGCCGTCTCCTCATCGCGTATTTCACCAACAAGAATTAGGTTGGGATCCTGTCGCATGGCGAACTTCAAACCGTCGGCAAACGAACCAACATCTCGTCCAACCTGTCGTTGACTAATCAACGACCCACTCGTGTTCGAGAGAACGTACTCGATAGGATCTTCAATCGTCACCACTCGCTGCGCGTGTCTGCGAAGAATTTCATGGATGAGCATTGCCATGGAAGTGGTTTTACCTGAGCCGGTCACACCTGAGAAAATAATCAATCCGTTCCGGAACTCACAAAGTCTTTCAACGACATCCAGCGGAAAATTCGCCCAATTAAAATCGGGGATTTGAGATGGGATCACTCGAAAGCATGCACCGATGGAATCACCCGCACTGAACAGGTTGACGCGAAAACGTTGGCAGGTGGAACTGGTTGAAAGCGCCCGCGGATCACTTATCTCAATTGCAAGATCCAAATTACGGCGGGCAACGAATTCTTCATACTCTTCAGAGCCGCAAAAACGGCGTAGGAATTCGGCCAGTGATTGATGCTCGATTGCGCCGCCAGCGATCGGCAACAACTCACCGTGTAGCCGCATGGTCGCCAAATCGCCTGCGATCAAATGGATGTCGGAAGCACCCTGATTGGTGGCATCAAAAAGCCACTCCAAAAACTGACTGTCTCGCGTTCGCTCCGTCATCATCAAGTTCCAATTCCAACGAGCCGCTTCTTAGCCTTGTTGATAGCGGGCTCGGCCCATTTTTCACTTTGAAATAGATTGATCAGAGATTCAAGTTTCTCACCACGGTCAATCGCATCATCGGGTATCGCATCAATTTGCTCCAGAAGATCCGCCAGTCTCGGGTCGATCCGCGGATCGGTCCGACCACTCGTGAGGCGACTTTCCTCGTATCGCACCAAATCGATTAGCTCCTTCAAACCACCATCGCCTTCGTCATTCCCAAAACTGGTCAGCCAATCGTTGATCGAGCCTAGCCGATCCGTGACATCCTCGGCGTTCACTTCCGCGGAGGACGATGAGAAAACTCTAAGGAAAGCAAGCTCGGCTGCAGAAAGTTCTTTGATCCCAATCGTGTTTTGAGCGGAGATCCTTTTGGTCGCTGCCTCAATCATCTCCAACATCAACCGGTCTTCTACCTGAACACGGCGTGGATCGTCGGGGAAATTCTTGACGAACGCCCTTTGGGCGGAATTTGGATTTGGCAGCAGAGTTTCTTGATAGAGTTCATCCGCGGTGGGGGGCTGCATTGCCTTAAATAAAATCGCCACGCCGGCGACTAGGATCACCACCATCGCAACGATGCCAAAACGTTGAGGCCACGGGTTGACGCGTGCCTCCGCAGACTTGCGTCGAGACTCACCCTGCCGCGCAACCTCTGCCTCTTGGAAATGCGTTTGCAGTTCGGGTTCCAAATCATACTCATCGGCACCGATATTGACGGTCTGCACGGTCTGAGCAACCTGAGTTGATCGAGTGCCGCGACTATGGGCCGGTTGATCGCTTGAATTACCAAGTCGAACGCTCGGCGCTTGAGATTCGCCAAGTAGGGTGAGGTCTTCACTGCCACGCGTAAAATTTGCGCCAGAGAACTGGGTCGCTTCGGTGCCGGCTGAATTCTCCTGAGAACGATTCCCGAGATGTACCGTAGGATTGGAACTTGTGCCGCCTGCAGCTGTTGGATTATCCACTGGCTGCGTGATGGGTGTAGCCTGAGTATCACCTGAGAATTGGATAGTGTTTTCACCGGTCGCGTTTGGTTCAAGATCCACCTGGGTGCCGCTACCAACACTGAGCATCTTCTCTAACCCGGCACGCATCGCTTTGAGTCGTTTGGAGACCGAGAGTGCGGTTGGCGGGCGTTTGTCGGGCGACTTTTCCAATAGTTCGTGAATCAATTCAACAAGCGGTTCAGGCAAGTCAGGGTCGATTAGGTCGAGTCTCGCCGCTGGTTGATTCTTCAGCATATCGAGAACTTGAGTCGCGTTTTTCCCACGGAACGGTGGCCGACCTGTGAGCATGGCGTACATCACGCTTCCGACCGCGTAGAGATCCGTTCGAACGGTGATGGAACTGCTATCGACCTGCTCAGGTGCCATATAGTCCAGCGTACCGAGCATCGAACCGACGACTGTCTGCTGTCCGTCGCCGAAGATTTTTGCAATCCCAAAATCAACCAACTTCAAATGCATATCGTCACCGACGATAAGATTGGCTGGCTTCAAATCTCGGTGGATCACACCAACATCATGTGCGTGTTTAAGCGCGGCGCAGATTTCGATCGTGAAATCGATGCACCTCTGCCAAGTCAGTTTCTTTTCTTGTTTGATGAGACTCTGTAGAGAATCGCCTTCGACCAACTCCATTGAGTAGAACAACTGGCCATGCTCTTCACCGAAGCCAATCAATTTGACGATTCCCGGATGCTGAAGACTCATCAAAGTCTTGATCTCAGCGTCAAATCGACGCCGGAACCTAGGTTCATCAGCCACCTGTGCTGCGATAATTTTGACCGCTACCGGTTGCTTCGTTTTGGCATGTACCGCGCGATAAACTGAGCCCATGCCACCCTGTCCGAGCTTCTCACCGAGTTCGTAGGGTCCGACGAAATCAAATGGCGGCATGGGTGTTTTGCATCCTTGCGTGGAAAATGACTCTTAGTGGAGAGATTCCGTGCGGAGAGTAATTTCGTACCGGGAAGAATCCACTAGGCAATAAAACCAATCATCGATTACCTGTAGCAATATTGTAGAACATCCAACGCCAGCGGATGAGACGGATTTTCGTGAAACCGCGATTCCATGATTCTCGGCTACCTCGTATCATTCGCACCATGATCGATTGTGCTGAAAAACGTCACAGACGACCCTTTTTAGCGGGGATTCGTCTGCCAATCATCGCAGCCATTTTATTGTGGCTCGCTCAGCCTCCGTTCTCATGGTGGCCCGTTGGGGCGGTTGCACTACTGCCGTTAATCCAACTTGTCAGTCGTGCGGACGAACTGCAGCGAGCTGAATGGTACGCGATCTGGATTGCCGGTTTCGCATTCTGGCTACTATCACTTCAGGGATTGCGGCACGCTCACAGCATGATGTTTCTCGGTTGGTTCGCTCTGTCGGGCTACCTTGCTCTTTACTGGTTGGTTTTTGTCTACAGCGCGAGATGGTTCCATCATCAACGCTCCTTCCCAATCGGCATTGCTGTGGCAATCGCCTGGCTCGGCCAAGAGGTCCTGCGAAATTATCTCCTTACCGGCATCTCCGCGTGCATGCTCGGACACACCATGTTGGATGTACCGGTGGTGATTCAAATTGCATCGTGGTTTGGATCGTATGGAGTGAGCCTCTTTGTTGTGATGCTCAATGTACTTTCCTATGGCGCGATGTGCTCAATTGCTGCATTGCAACCGGAAAAATCAATGGGTGTAGTTGATCGAATTACCGCAGTGAGTTGGGTCACGGCAGTTCTTATTTTTGGTGTCTGGCAGATCGATCGATCAAGCGATCAAACTGGAGACGTCGTTGGAAATTTCCTTCTTGTCCAACGTAGTGAACCGGTCGAATACACCCAGCCAACCAGTCGCGCTGTTGAAATCTATCAGGCCTACGCGCAGCAGACTCTGAGAGCTTTGAGTAAGCATGATAGGCCGATTGATGTGGTGATCTGGCCCGAATCGATGTATTCAGCGGGCAACCCGTGGATGGAGATTCATAAAAACACCGGTTCAAGCAAAGACGGCGGAGGGTCCGACTTGGCTGCAAGCGCACAAGCACTCGGTTTAACCCCAGCGGATCTCTTGGTCGCTGTCGATGAAAGTCAGCGATACTTTGAGCAGCGTTCTGCGATGTTGCACCAAGCCTCGATTGCGGCGTTGAGTGAAGCTCAAGCATCGATCGATTTTATGGTGGGCTGCGGGGTCATGCGATATTCGGAAACGCCTGAGGTGTACTGCGGGCTCATCCAATTCGGCAGCGGCGGAAAGGTCAAGCAATGGTACGGAAAGAATCACCTCGTGATGTTCGGCGAATACATACCGCTTGTCTCGTCACTGCCTTGGGTTCAATCGTTGATTCCACCGGGAATGGGTTTAAATCAGGGTGGGCAACCGGAGCCAATGCAAGTTGCGAACGCAAAAGTGCTCCCTAATATCTGCATCGAAACGGCGGTGGAACGCGTCGCGGTCAATCACTTGCGATCACTTCGTGGAAAGGGACAGGAGATCGATTTGATCGTGACGATCACCAACGATGGATGGTTCGATCAATCCTCGATCATCGATCATCACCTCCGCTGTGCTCAGCTTGTTGCCGCCGGTATCGGAAAGCCGATCCTGTCGGCTGCCAACAACGGACCTACCGCTTGGATTGACGCTCAGGGACGCATCGTACAACGAGTCGAGACGGGGCAGCATGGAGTGATCGTCGCTTCTCCCAAAACCTCGAACACAAACACGTTGTATTCGAGATGGGGCGCATGGCCGGTTGCACCGTTTGGATTTGCTACCTGTTGGCCATTACTGCTCGCTTTGAGATCGTTTTTTTGGCGTAAAAAACGTTAATCGAATCCCTGCCACGCGGAGAAGATCTTCGTAA
The DNA here is from genome assembly GCA_049889895.1 of Rubripirellula sp. GTDB lineage: Bacteria > Planctomycetota > Planctomycetia > Pirellulales > Pirellulaceae > Rubripirellula. The sequence goes on along the minus strand of JBMHCO010000134.1, from coordinate 5,978 downwards.
CGAGATCTCTATCTACTCAATGTTCGACTTCGACCCGCTGGAGTTTTCGCCTGCTTGATAGAGCGGCATGTGACGGTAATAGACCTCAAGGCAGTAAATCGACAGGCAGGTGGTGAACAGACGCCCTGAGTTTTGTCCCCATCGATCCTGCTGTGGCGGCCAGCTGCCATTTTCACGCCCCGATTTTACCTGTGCACTGGGGAGCTCGACTCGCATCACGTCGTTCCACTTCTGCCACGGTTCAGCACCATAATGATGAAGAACCTGAGTGGCGTAGTACCAGTAGTAGACATCACGGCGAGCAAGATTGAAGGGAGCATCGAGGAGGAGTGCGTCGATCCCGTTTCGTAGCGGCTGGTGATCGCGGCTCCAGCCCAAGTACTGTCGACACAATAATCCCTCGGCGGTCATCGCCGGGGTAGGATCTTGCCGAGCTTGGTAGCTGTAACCTGCACCGTCAAATGATGCCGTGGTATCCAAAAAGCCAGAGACATTTTCGAACACCGTGTCACGTACCTCAAGGCCGGCTGATCGCCCACTCTTCAGCGCCATGACGAACCAACCGGTCACACTGGTGTCGCTGTCGAACGCCGGCTCGTAACGCCAACCGCCTTGCGATGCCTGTGCACGCTCTGCAAAATCGATCGCAAGTTGTGCGCGATCTCGAAGCCACGAATCCTTGGTCATGCCGTAGAGTTCACAGATCGCGATCGTCGCTTGCGCCTGAGCGTAGAGCTTCTCGTGGCTTCTCGCGCTCTTTGCAAAGAAACCACTACGATCTTGCAGTTTGATCAGGTACTGCATTCCCTTGAGTACTTGTTCCTGATAGTCTCCGGTTTTGTGCGTGTGTCCATCACCGAGGAACGCTAGCAAAGCCATCGCGGTAGCGGCCGCCTCGTTTTCAGAGATCGCACCATCGCTAAACGGACCTCGCATGCTCCAGCCGCCGGTACTTTTTTGGTTTCGCTTTAACCATTCAAGCCCGCTCTTGACTGCATCCTGCGTCTCGGCAGTACCCCCATAGATCTCGAGCAGTGCCTGCTTCATCGCTCCACTGCGTCCTTGGAACATCGGCCGTAGGGCGACAAGTTCCATGCCCATTCCGATATCGAGTGGTGTTGATTGCTCAAGGGTCTCGAGGTCCGCAGAGTCGAAGATGTCGCTTAGATCGACTTCGGCTTCGGAGTCAACGAGTGATTGTGAATCGGTGAGCACTTCCTCTGAGGCGATGGTGAATTCAGCCAGCTCCGATACCTGCTCAGATTTGCCCGTTCCGATGTTGAGGATCAACTTTCCGACACCTGAGCCAGCGGGGGTGGATAGGAACGCGAGGATCAATAACAGAATTAGATGCACAACCATACTCACCAACCATGGCGGTGCCTCTCGAACTACATGTTCGGTCGTAGTGGGACCCTCGTCATGTGAATCATGGGACTCGGCCGACTCGTTGGGAGGTGGTGAGTTTCTCGATTTGGAACCGTTGGGCCTGGCTCGATGACCCGATGACTCGAGTGGTCCTAATTCTCCTTGCCACCTAATTCCCTTTGCTGAACCGACGCCAGACGCAACCGCCCCACGGCCAGCGGCAGCGTTACGCCTCGATTCGGGTTGTCTGACCGGCGGTAAGGTGGATCGGATCGGCGGAGGCGGTGGAGTGGGTGCATTCGTTTTAGCAGTCACCGGAGGAGCGTTTGCCGAGGGCGGAGCCGCAGGCGGTGGCTGCTGAGTCCTGTCCATTTTGGGCGGCACGTTGCCCTCTGAAAGATCTCCGTGTGGACTCGAGGATGGTTGCCGCGTCCGGCCACCCTTCAACTCGTTGCTCTCGATCGGAGCGGTCGGTTGTTTTTGGGGTGGTTGATTCATTTCGGCGTTGAAGACTCAGGGAAGACTCAGTAAATCGCATCGAAGGCTTCTAATACCGAAGCGATCGGGAACGCTATTTCTGATGCGATGGGGAACGCTATGGACGCAGCACTGCGGAACGGTGGCCGCGGGTCGCCCGATATCCAATGGTAACGGTTTTACGGACTGCACCGTTTGTGTTTTCGGCTCAAACCGCGGATTGTCTCCAATCAAAGCGATCAGTCGGTCGAGGGCGGGTGATGTGGTACGTCGGCTAGGCCTGCTACCGAGGTAAAGGCGAAGAAATCTCAACCATCTTCGCAGAGCGGCTTGACACTTTGGGGTCGGTTGCCGATAACACTCGTGCGGGATGGAGCAGCCCGGTAGCTCGCGAGGCTCATAACCTCGAGGTCGTCGGTTCGAATCCGGCTCCCGCAACTAAAGCCCTGCGATCGCATGTAGCTAGCGACCGTGGGGTTTTTTCATGCGCCGGCAGAGACATCGGGTGCCTTATTCCGTTTCCTGCAAAGGATTTACGGCTCCTCGACAACCTGTGGGCGTCTCTCTTTCTGCCCCCTGCGCGACAGCGATGTCCACATGATTTCGGGACATGTAGCCATGTTTTCGGCCGAACTCTCTGCAGTCTCTAGCTGGCTGCCCCTGAGGTTATGGTGTGGCTGCTGGCAGGTGTCTCTGTTCGGCGGTTCGAATCCGGCTCGGTCGATAGTCGCGCCTTGAGCTTTTCGCAACGAGTTCAGCGCCGCGTGTTACGCACTTGCGATTTACTCCCATGTGCCTAATTCTGATAGCTTTCAGAGCTTCGCACGAAACTCTTTTTTGATGGCTGCAACAGATCCAATCTTGCTGCAAAACAGCCTCGGTTATGATAGCTTTTTGGCGTGAGCGAGTCTGCTTTTGATGACTCCCGAAGCTCACTCTCATCTGCCGATAGCTTCTGTCTTTTGAGACCAACCCTTCCACCAGTCGATCACTGCATTTAACGATGAAGAAGAACCAGCTAGCCATTCGCCAAAGTCGCCTCTCTATCACTCGCAAAGAATCACGACGCAGACGTTTGCGTGTGGAGTGTTTGGAGGATCGGAGGTTACTGGCCTTTGACGTTGCGGAATTGCCTCTCGCAGAAGCGTGGTCAAAGGTAGAGGCAAGCGATCTCAACCAGGATGGGTTTGATGATTTCGTGTTGGTGCGTAATAACAAATTCCTTGTTGGATCTCACGGCTCGGCGATTGGATCAGCCGCTGTGGTAAGTGAAAATGCAACAAATCTTGTCAGCAATGATGCCGCTCTCGCTTTGGGACTAGGAGACTCAAACAGTGATGGAAAGCTCGATGTTCTTATTGGCAAGAATCACACCGGAGTAGGGCGCGGTGTCCTGACTTTCGAGGGTGACAATGCCTACGGATTCGAATTCGCTGAAGATATATCTAACGGTGGTTACTACACCCCGATCTTCGTTGAAACACATGACTTCAACCAAGATGGAATCAATGAAATCATCACTTCGAATTTCAACAACAGTTCCAATGGTGGAGTCACCGTCATTTTTTCAGATGGGACAATTCGCCCACTACGTCCTTGGCCGATTTACCACACCAACGGTTACAACCTGATCATCGATGATCTGAATCAAGACGGGTTCAGCGACATCGCAGTGCCAGTCGGTGACCCCGAGAATCTGGGTCCCACGGGGCTTGCAATCATGTTGAGTGATGGCGGGACGAACTTCTCACAGAGTTTCGTGGAACTGGATTCGTCGGAAGGTCAGCGTTTCGGAGTATCAGCAGATCTCGATGGTGATGGTGCACCCGAAATACTTGTTGCTGATACCCTCACCAATAGCGTGCACGTATATCAAAATAATGGTGCTGGAGGTTTTTCAACTGTCAGCGATGCGTTTTCGTTCGCAGGAGTCAGTCGCATCCATGTCATGGAGGATCTCCCCGGTTCTGATTCTGGGGTCAGAGTGGCAGTGATTTCAAGATCGGTTGGCGTGGGTGTATTCAGCTACAGCCGAGCGAGTCAGCAATGGGCGCACGAAGTTACACTTGATGGGGAACCGTCATACAGCAACGTCGGTGATTTCAATGGCGATGGCAACAATGACATCGTGGTCATCGAGCCTGGAAAACTGCGATTCTTCTACTCTGAGAATGGGGCCAAGGACTACGGCGACGCACCCGCACCTTACCCTGTGACTCTTGAAGAAGACGGTGCACGGCATGGTGCAATTGGTCCCCAGCTTGGATCGACACGCACGCTAGAAGCCAACGGCATTCACTCTGATCTTGCAGACGCTGATACCGATGACGGAGTGACCTTTGGTGAACTACGCGTGGGCCAGACGGACGCGACGGTGACTGTGAATGTGCAGAACGCACCACTGGGTGCAAAGCTTGATGCTTGGCTTGACTTTAACGGTGATGGCAACTGGGGCGGACCCAACGAGCAGATCTTCAGCAGCCTATCAGTAGTTAATGGCGATAATGTGCTGCACTTTGAAATCCCTGCTAACGCGAGTAAGGGGAACACCTACGCTAGGTTTCGTTTGAGCAGTGACGAAGGTATTGGGATAACTGGTGCCGTTAGCGACGGTGAAGTAGAGGATTATGTTTTAGAAATTAAGGGTAAACCCTCTGGGGTTGGCGATATTGCAATCGGTCCCCAAACAGTCGTTGATAGCACCAAGGATCGTCCCACCGAGGTCGCGGCCGGGGACATCGATGGCGATGGTGATATAGACCTACTCGTCGCCTCGGCGTTCACGGGTGGTGTTATATGGTATGAAAATATCGGTGAAGCAGATTTCTCGGCGCATAGTATTACCTCCAGCCCTAACAGCATGAGAGCCGTCGAGATCGCAGACTTAGATGGTGATGGAGACCAAGATTTTCTCTCCGCTTCGAGCGATGACAACACCATTGCCTGGTATCAGAATGACGGCGCACAGAACTTTACACGATTTGTCATTTCATCCACAGCATCAGGTGCTAATGATGTCAGGACCGGGGATTTTAATTCTGACGGTTTGATAGATGTTGTATCGTTTTCATCGAATGATAATTCAATACGCCTCTTCCTGAATCAGGGAACTAACTCTTTTGATGAGCGCCTGGTCGATAGCAATTCGATAGGGGCATGGCAAGGACATATCGTCGATGTCAACGGAGATGGAAAACTGGATATTCTCTCCGCGTCCATGGGAGACAATACAGTTTCCGCCTTTCTGGGGGACGGGAGTGGGGAGTTTACAAAGCAGGTAATCGATAGTGGTATCTCCTCAGTACGATCGGTAATAGCGCTGGACATTGATAACGATGGCGATCAAGACATATTAAGTGCCAGCGCGACCGGTAACCGGCTAGTTCTAAATGAAAACCAAAGCGGGACATTTGTTGATGGATCTACTTTTGTAGATGGACTAAATCATCCGTTGAGGCTCTATTCGACCGATTTAGATGGAGATACTAACACTGACATTCTGGTCACGCTTAGCAACGACGGGAGCGTTGTCTGGCTGGAGCAAGAAGATTCTACCATTCGACAGCGGATTATCTCCGACCAGACTTTAGGTTCACGGTCGGTGATCGGGGCCGACATCGATCAGGATGGTGATATCGATGTGATTTCCGCATCCTACAGCGATGACAAGATCGCCTGGTACGAAAACCTATGGGCAAATTACTCGCCGACACTGGACACGCTCGTTGGTCTTACAATCGACGAGGATGCAGCAGAGCAGACCGTGAATCTAACAGGCATCAGCGCCGGCGGGGGGGAGAGTCAACCATTGAAAGTCTCTGCAGTAAGCAGTAACACGGGTTTAATCCTCGACCCAACCGTAGCCTACACTTCGGCCGAGGCAACAGGGACGCTTAAGTTCACGCCAGTTGCTGAGCAGAGCGGAGTAACCACGATCACGGTGACCGTGGAGGACGGCGGTCTGGATTTGGATCTAGCGACCACAGAGGATAACGCCGCGTTCTCGCGCACGTTTGATGTGACCGTTGATCCGATCAACGATCCACCCACGTTGGCAGACTACTCGGTTCGGCTGGAACATTCACAGACGTCAGCCTCGTTTCTCTACGGGATGACCGCCGCGGACTTCAACA
>JBMHCO010000133.1:0-14841 GCA_049889895.1 Rubripirellula sp. | reverse complement strand
GCGGCATGGTAAATCGTCGCTGCTCGGAACGCGTCATTCAGGTCACTCATGTTACGAACCAAGCTTGTGACCGTTCGATGGAATTGTCGTAACAGTTGTTCACCCACGGGGACTTCCGTCTCGAGGGATTCGAGATGTCTGCCAGCGTCGTCAAACCAAACGAGGCTCGAGGGTAGGTCGACAAAGGCAATTCCGTTTTTGCAGCAAATCTGCATCGCAGATGGTGGCTGAAAGGCAATTGCTTCGTGCCATGTTGGGCGTATGTAATCGCCGCAGCTAATCTGAGCGGTGACTCCGGGGCCTTTTGAATTGCCGGGAAATTCAACACTCATGGAGCGATACTTCGTTGATGCTTCTGATTGTCGGGAGTTGGAGATGACCGAGATTGGTTCTCGGTTCACGACGTATCGGCACCAGTCGATCAGATCGATAAATTCACCTCGGTCCTTTAAGCGGATCTCGTTCTCGCCAGCCGGGTTACTTTTGGACGGGTTTTGATGCTGCGTTCTTCGGTGGCAAAAAATGAGCTCCGGTGGTCCAAGGTGTGTGGCGATCAATTCACGCAGTCGCAGCGTTGCCGGAGCGAGTCGTTTCGGAAACTCGGCCATGAAGGCCACACCGGACTTCTCAATGGTGTCGCGCACCTGCTGATCGTTATCGGGATCGAGGTTGATCTCACCGGCCCAGTAGATCGCTTTGCCTGCTTCAGCGGCTGCCAGCATGGGTAACCAACCGTGCCAGGACTTCTCCAGCACCATCACCGCATCAATATCGTGTCGACTCACCATTGCGCGGTAGCCGTCCATCAGGTCTGCTTGGAATTCCCGAGCGCACGTCTCACCCAGCTTGGAGACAGAAGTGTATATGGCACGAACGTCGAACCGCTCGTGAAGTATCTGCAGGGCCGGTCGGTGCCTGGTTTGCCAAGTATCACCTAGCCCAATCAATCCGATCCTGAGTTTCATCCTGATTTGAACCCGGTGTGACGGAGACGCTGTATTGACAAGACTTGTAGCAGTTCGTCTCTCGGGGAAAAACCTCAGTCATGATGCAGAGTTTCTCTAGATCTAATTGCTTGCAAAAGAGGAATTCCCGACTCCGCTCGCGATTTCGAGACCTAGTTAGCGATTTTTTTCATCGAATTCGCTATCCTTCGAAGAGCGAGCAGACCGGTATGATAGTTTGCAGATGCCAGTCGCTGCACAACGACTGAGATCCTTGAATCCCTTTGCAACACGAGTAGTCGAAGTATGAGTTTCCCGGACGAATTAATGCATCTGATCCGAACCGATGAGCCTCTGGGGCCTTTGGTTTGGCTTGGGATCGGCGGCCCGGCCCGCTATTTCGCCGAGCCTGTCGAGCAAGAAGATGTCCAGAAATTAATCCAGGCCGCTAACGAGGCCGAACTGCCGGTCCGGATCCTAGGTGGTGGAAGCAATCTGTTGGTGCGTGAATCAGGATTCGACGGTCTGGTCATTTCCATGGCGGGGTCTGCGACAAGTGGCCTAGAGATTGATGGAACACGAATGACCGTGGGCGCAGGGGCGAAGTTGTCACACGCCGTGATTAAGTCGGTTGGTGCGGGGCTTGGTGGGATTGAGCATCTTGTTGGGATTCCCGGAACAGTCGGCGGGGCGGTGATGGGTAATGCGTCCAGCGATGGTCGCGACATCGGATCGGCAGTGGAGTCCGTCACCGTTCTCGAACGCTCCGGGGAACAGCGTGTCTTGACGCAACAGGAGGCTGGCTTTTCACACCGTAAATCTTCACTGGTCGGTCTCGCCATTCTTTCCGTGACCTTCCAGCTCGAATCGCGGGATGTGACCGCGTTGACAAAGCGAATGCAAAAACTTTGGATTGGACGTAACGCTTCGCGACCCAATGACGAGCCACGTATGGCAATGCCGTTTGTTGAACCGGATCAAATGAGCGTGAACGATTTACTGCAACAGGTCGGGATGGCAGGTGTCTGTGAAGGTGAGGTTTCGCTGGACACGCAAAATCCTCAGTTCCTGGTTGCTCGTTCCGGCGCGACTAGCGAGCAGTGCATGAAGCTGATTGGACGGGTCAGAGAACAGGTCTTGTTGCAAACGGGGATCGACCTGCAGCTGAACTTGCAGATTTGGTAGCGCTGATCTGTGGTTTCGAAAGCGTGATCAATTGGTAGGAAGACTTTGGGTCAGGCGGTTCAAACCGTGAGGCGATAGCCGACGAATTCGCGAGCATGGAGTGCGAAGTGGCAATGCGATCATCTAAGGCGAATGACCAGAGCACCGCAGTGGAGGTGATCCGCGCCGTGTTCAATTCGCCTGTTGTCATGGTCCTCTTTTGGCCTTCAATCCTACTGGTTCTTGGTTTGTCGGCTTGGCATTACTGGGGCAGCCATCATGTTGCGAAGCAATATCACGGGCTAGTGCCAGAAAAGATTCAAATTTCGCCACAGCCTGATTATGTGCGCAGCGACATTGTGCAGGCTGTCTACCGAGATACGGCAATGCAGGGACTGTCACTGTTAGATCGTCAGGCAACCACCAAGATTGCCGCCGCTTTCTCGATGCACCCCTGGGTTCGTAAGGTGGTTGGGGTGAGAAAGTTGCCCGGCGGCGAGATCGATGTTCGATTGCTTTACAGACGCCCCGTAGCGATGGTGCATGTCTATAAGCCTGACCCAAGTGATGATCGTAGCTATTTCTTTCCAGTCGATGGTGATGGGGTTCTATTACCCACCAGTGAATTCACCACATCAGAAACGAGTCATTATCTATACATCGAAGTCCCGGGCGTTTACACGACCAATCCCGTCGGATCTGCCTTTGGCGATGCTCGAGTTGAGGCCGCCGCGAGATTAGCTGAGTATCTCTCGCCGTATCGCGAAGAAGTTGGGATTCGTAGCATTGGCGTCTATGGTGACCCAAGACAGATGGAGATTCCACAGTTGGAACTGGTTACTCCAGGGGAGAAAAGGATCTTTTGGGGAAGCCCTCCGGGGGTTGAGCCTCCAGGGGAAGCTACTGCAAAAATGAAGCTCAAGCGACTGAAGGCTTCGGATCCGGAGCAGCTCACAGATCTACGCATTGCTGCGCCACCCGCAAGTCGTTCATGATGGATCGCATTTCTCGTTGGTCATTGCGTTGATCGCGTTCGGTTTTTTTAGCGTTACTCTAGGTCGCCCTGATTAGGTCGCTCTGATTAGGCCGCTCTGATTAGGCCGCTCTTATATGGTCAATTCGGTGCTACACAGACTCATTTGATGGATTTGGTGCCACGGGTTACTGATTGGCGGTAGAATGTCCCGTCGCGGCGAGGGCGGGTCAATGACTTGATAAAGACATTGCTTTGATCATCAGGAACGAGACAGCAGCATGTGGGATAAAGAGACACGAGAGGCGTTAACACGTCGCCACTTTTTAGGTCGCAACGCCCTCGGTTTAGGTACCGCCTCTTTAGCAAGCCTGATTGGTGCATCCGGCGAGATGACTCAGGTTTCAGCATCGAACTCAGATAACGAGACCGCAGAAAAGCGTTCTGCCTCTTCAGGTTTACATCACCCTGCTTCTGCTAAGCATGTGATCTATTTGTTCATGAGCGGCGGTCCGAGTCATCTCGATTTGTGGGATTACAAACCGACACTTTCGGCGAAATTCGGTGAGCAGCTTCCCGATGAGATTCGAGACGGGCAGCGTGTGACGGGAATGACTGCGAATCAGAAGGATGGTTTTCCTCTTTGCCCGAGTAAGTACAAGTTCACCAAGCACGACAACGAGGCTGACGGTGTTTGGGTCAGCGAATTGCTTCCTTACACAGCGAAGGTGGCAAAAGAGTTATGTGTCGTGCACAGTACCTTCACCGAAGCGATCAATCATGACCCCGCAATTACTTACATCCAAACGGGTAGCCAAATCCCCGGTCGCCCGAGCTTGGGTGCTTGGTTGAGTTACGGATTGGGCAGTATGAATGAAGATCTGCCCCATTACGTTGTGATGCACGCAAAGACAAACTTTGCAGAACAGAGCCTATTTAATCGTCTTTGGGGAACTGGCTTCATGCCGTCAGACCATCAGGGCATTCTGATGAGGAGTCAGGGTGATCCGGTTCTTTATTTGAGTAATCCAAAAGGTGTTACTCGACAAGATCGTCGGAAGCAACTTGATGCACTCGAAATATTGAATTCAGAATTACACTCACAGGTGAATAACCCTGAGATACTCGCTCGTATCAAACAGCATGAAATGGCTTTCCGGATGCAAGCGTCGGTTCCCGAATTGACCGATTTATCACAGGAGACTGCGGAAACCTTCGAGCTGTATGGGGATCAGGTTCACACCCCAGGTAGTTTTGCTGCATGTTGTTTGCAGGCGAGGCGATTGGTGCAGCGAGGTGTTAGGAATATACAGATATTCCATCGTGGCTGGGATGCTCACGGGCGTTTGCCCACCGAGCACGAGTCGCAGTGTCGTGATATTGATCAAGCATCCGCAGCGCTGATCATGGATCTCAAACGCAGTGGTTTATTGGATGAGACGTTGGTTGTTTGGGGTGGTGAGTTCGGGAGGACGGCTTATTGCCAAGGAAAGCTAACGCGTGAGACCTATGGGCGAGATCATCATCCGCGTTGTTTCACCACTTGGATGGCCGGTGGTGGTGTGAAGCCCGGGATCACATACGGGCAAAGCGATGCTTACGGATATAACATCGCTGATGAGAATGGTCAGCCGCTCGTTCCGCAGCCATCGAAAGAAGATTGGACTCCAGGAACGATGCACATCCATGATTTGAACGCAACCATTTTGCACTTGCTTGGGATCGATCATCGCCGCCTAACCTATCGGTATCAGGGACGAGACTTTCGACTTACTGACGTCCATGGTCATGTTGTTCATCCGATCGTCGCTTGATCGGTCATTGAATCATGTTGCGATACATGGTGATCGCAGCCGGACCAACAAGGACGACAAAGATTCCCGGAAAGATGAAAAGGACAAGCGGGAAGATCATCTTGACCGCGGTCTTGGCTGCTTTTTCCTCAGCGATTTGTCTCCGTTTGACTCGCATCGCATCGCTTTGAACTCTCAATGCTGCGGCGACACTTGAGCCAAACTTATCTGCTTGTATCAAGATCGAAGAGAGTTGTTTGAGGTCATCGACGCCACTGCGTAACCCGAGTGCTTTAAGCACTTCGCCACGAGGGCGGGCAAATTGCAGTTGTTGATTCGCGATGCTGAACTCTTCCCCGATTTCTGGATGGCTTTTGGTCATCTCTTCTGCAACCTTACGAAGGGCTTGATCCATGCCAAGTCCTGCTTCGACGCAAACGACCATGAGATCGAGAGCATCAGGAAGTCCGAGAAAGATTTTTTGTTTGCGTGATTTGACAAGCTGTTCGAGGATCAGTTTGGGGATCATAAAACCGAGGATCATGCCGACCGCTGTTTTCATCACCAAGCCTTGGCTGATTCCGTCGGATAGCATTCCAAAGACACCCCCGGCCAGTAGCCCTATTATGAAGGTGGCAAATTGAATGCTTTTGAAGACAACCGGCGCCGATTCACGACGAAAACCGGCATTCATCAGCTTTTCCCGAAGCTGACTCATTTCTTCCTCATTCCCGCTCACGGTATCAGCTAATGGAGATGCCGCCTTTTCGAGCACATTGGTGAGGGTGGCTTTGGCGTTTGCATTTTCTTTAGCGAGTTCAGCAAGATCACGATGCTGCTTTTTGTTTTGGAGACGCTGTAAACGAATCTCTGCATTCGGACGATCACCTCCGCTGATTTTTTCGAGGATCACCCACATGACCAGCGTCACGGTGATGAAAATCGCGAGCGACGAGAGAAAGACGGGGCTGAGTTCTGCGATCAGTGGCGAGGTGAACATGGTATTGATTTCTCACACTGGCGAGTGAACGTTGGTTGAAGAGTTGACGCGGAATGCTGTTGTTTTGTGAAGTTTGTAGTGAGTTAAACACCGCAGAGCGTTAGGTAGTGCAGAGCATTAGGTAGTGCAGAGCGTTAAGTAACGCAGTGCGTTAAACCTTGATGGTGATGATTTTTTTGATCACCAATGCGCCGATGAACTGCGTGATCAATCCACCGATCAGCATGTAACGACCTATTGGGTCACGAAAAAGGGTCATGACGTATTCATTGTTCAGTTTGAGCATGACCACAAAGAGAACCGGCGGTAGGGCAAGGAGAACAGCGCCACTCATTCTTCCTTCGCCAGTTAGTGCTCGGATCTGTCCGAGGATCTGAAGTCGTTCGCGAATCAGGCGGCTGATTTTGTCAAGGATTTCGGCGAGATCCCCTCCGGTTTGTCGTTGCAGGATCACGGCAGTCGCAAAAAAACGCAGGTCCATATTGGGTACGCGTTTTGCCATGTTTTCGATCGCTTCATCGAGCGGAATGCCGAAGTTCTGTTCTTCGAATGCGCGACCAAATTCTCTTGCCAGCGGTGCTTCCGTTTCCGATGCGATTAATCCGAAGCCGGCATTGAGAGAGTGCCCGGCTCGTAGTGATCGACTAAGCAGTTCTAACGCTCCGGGTAGCTGCTCACCGAATTGATCCAGTCTCTTTTTGCGTTTGAATGACAGCCAAGCAATCGGTAGGCCAGCGAAGGCGATGCCCACTACTGGAGCGAGGAGAAGCGGGGCGGGCGAGAGAATGCAGAGAACGACTCCTGCTGCAAAGCAGGATACGCACAAAAAAATGAACTTTGATGGACGCATTGGTACATCGGCTTGCTCGAGATAATCCGAGAGCGCGGGAAGCTTTGCGGTGATCTTTTCCAGCACTCCGGACTGGTCGTTCAATTCAGATCGTAGTAACGAAACAAATGAATCGCCACCACCCTCTGAGTCATAATGATGTCTCTGGCGTTCCGCGAGTCGCTGCAGTCGGGCTTCTGTTCGAGACGTTTCATCTGTAGGTGCGAGGACGTTAATCGCAAAAGCAACAAACGACGTGACGGAAACACCCACTGCGATAATAAGAACGATGCCGCTCATGATAAGCTCAGTCGAGAACTAGGTGATTGGAGGACGTTGAGTAATGGGAGGACGTTGAGTAGTGGGAGGACGTTGAGTAATGGGAGACATTGTTCGAGGGTGGATCCAAAGGTTCGTTGCTGCGACTTTTTATGCTTCCAGCATGATGCGTTCCCGAAACGCACTCGGCGGCAACCTGACTCCAGCCGCTTCTAAGCGATCCATGAAGCTGGGGCGTACTCCCGTGCAGGCAAAGTGGCCATAGGCTTTGCCATCTTCGTCGACCCCTTGTTGGGAATACTTGTAGATATCCTGCATCACGATTGTGTCTTGTTCCATGCCAACAATCTCCGTGATCGCCGTGACACGACGTTTGCCACCTTGCAATCGATTGGCTTGAATCAATATGTCAACGGCTCCCGATATCTGTTGACGGATCGCTTTGACGGGAAGCTCAAAACCAGCCATCATCACGAGTGTTTCCAGTCGAGCGATGGCGTCTCTTGGACTATTTGCATGAATGGTTGTCATGGATCCATCGTGGCCCGTATTCATCGCTTGAAGCATGTCGAGGGTTTCCCCGCCGCGGCATTCGCCGATGATGATTCTCTCCGGTCGCATGCGTAAAGCATTTTTCACGAGGTCGGTTGCATTGACTGCACCATTACCTTCAATGTTCGGTGGACGCGTTTCGAGGCGAACGACATGGTCTTGTTGCAGCTGAAGTTCAGCTGCATCTTCAATCGTCACGATGCGGTCCTCGTGTCCGATAAACGAGGATAAGGTGTTGAGGAGAGTTGTTTTTCCTGATCCGGTGCCTCCCGCAATGATGATGTTAAGTCTCGCTTTGATGCATCCCTCAAGTAGCATCACCATTTCTGGGGTGAACGCTTTGTAGTTCAGGAGGTCTTCAAGCTTGAGCGGGTTACTGCCAAATCGTCGGATGCTGACCGCCGCTCCATCTAACGCAAGCGGTGGAATGATGGCGTTGACTCGTGAACCATCTTCGAGACGGGCATCGACCATCGGGGAGGTCTCATCGATGCGACGTCCAACCTTACTGACAATGCGATCAATGATTTGAAGAAGGTGTTTGTTATCGCGAAATTCCACGGTGGATTTTTCCATTCTTCCACCACGTTCCACATAGATATTTTTTGGGCCATTGATCAGGATGTCGCTGATCGTGTGATCTTTGAGAATCAACTCAAGTGGGCCGAGTCCGAGCACTTCATCGATGACCTCATCCACGATCCGTTCGCGTTCTTGCCGATTGAGCAAGGTTTCTTCGGCATCGCATAGGTGTTCAACAACAATGCGAATCTCGCGTTTCAGGACGTCACCCTTGAGATCACCGACTCGAGAAAGATCGAGCTTGTCGACTAATTTGCCATGAATACGCCGTTTGATTTCTTCGAACTGACCTTGTCGATTGATTTCCGGACGAATGGCAGTCGCTTGTGTTCTCATCTTCTGTCACCTGAGGTCGGATTGGAGCGATCCTGTCGGTTAGACCGGTTTTGTCGATCGTATGTCCCGTAACGGTTGGCAAATCAATGCGTGCCATCGCAAGCCTAGGACGCAAACTCGCTGGGGGACGGTTTGAAGTGGTGGGATTCTTCCGGAATTGCGCAAAAAAAACGCTGATGCCGATCAAGGCACCAGCGTCTTGGTTTGTTTCTGCGAACGGAAGGCAGAGAAGAACGGTTCAGCTCAACTTAGCGAGCGAATCGAAGATAATTCCACTGCAGATTTCTCATGCGTGCCTGCAACGAAGTGCGGTAGGCGGCACGAGTGCGATGGACACCGGTTCCGTCTTCCGCTTTGTGCCGGTAAGTGTCCACATGGGGATGCAGAAGATGGTGGGGCATGAACGGTCCATAGCTGATAGTGGTGTGACCGACGTAAGCTGGCACGGGAACGGGGCAAACCGCGCTGAGAGAGGTGTTCTCAGGGCAGTTTCTCCGAAGCGAGCGTTTGGTTCGCGTTTTTGGAGCCTCGCCCGCGCACTTGTTACAGCCTTTTCCACATTTCTCGCAGTCTTGGCACTGCCCAGATTGGCACTTTGCGCAGTTCGCTGCTGAGTCGGCGCTGCAGTTTGCACAGCTCTCAGATTGCTCCGACTGTTCCGCAGCCTTACAAGCGGGGCATGGACCCTCTTGCTCTTCAGCCTGCAGGCTGAGCTGAGTGGTCAGAGCCATCATTAAAGCGATGGCTGGTAGCATCATCATGGAGGGAGTGAGTTTCATCATCTAGCATCCTCGTAGTGGATCGATTGAAGTTAATGATCTGCGAGATTGGGTTGGAAGGAGGTTTTGGCACGCTCTACCTAGACTCCAGCTCCTCAGGAATCGTCTAGTGTAATTACCAGAATTCAGGTTTCCTCAGTCCAGCCGCGTTACCGCTGCCATCAAGGAGATCAGATCCATGGATTTCATTGCACCAAACACGGAAATTACCCGTTTTTAGTGAATCGTTACAGTTAACTCGGCTGGTAATATCGTCCCGAACTGCCTAACTTCTCGTGTTGGCAGGGTAGGCCAGATTAGCTGTGGGAAATCAAGCCCCGAATCACACTCAAAGGAATCATCCAGCGTGGCAAAAAGGCGATCGCGAAGTCAGTCGACCAAGGGCAGTCGTTCAACATCAGGTGTCCGCGGAGCCAAGGGGAACAAAGAGTCCGCTGGTGATGATTCGACTCTTTTCGACCCTGGAGATCAGGTCTTTGGTGCCCTACCGCTACGTCAGGCGGCGCAAGAGAAATACCTGAATTATTCACTTTCCGTGATCACCAGTCGGGCGTTGCCGGACGTGCGTGATGGTTTGAAGCCGGTTCAGCGAAGAATTCTCTACACGATGAACCAGCAGGGTCTTTCTGCGACTACCAAGCACGTTAAGTGCGCCAAGGTAGTCGGAGACGTGATGGGACGTTTTCATCCGCACGGTGATAGTTCCATCTATGACGCTTTGGTGCGAATGGCTCAGCCGTTCTCACTTCGAATGACCCTGGTGGATGGTAGCGGAAACTTTGGTAGCGTTGACGGCGACAATGCAGCGGCGATGCGTTATACCGAGTGTCGGATGACGCCGCTTGCTGGCGAAGTGCTCCGCGATCTATCCACGCGAACCGTTGCGTTCAAACCGAACTATGACGGTAGTCGGGAAGAGCCCGTCGTGCTCCCCAGTCGTGTGCCGAACCTCTTGTTGAATGGTGCAACGGGGATTGCTGTTGGGATGGCCACCAACATCCCACCGCATAACCTGAAAGAGATCTGCAACGCTTTATTGAAACTACTGCGCGATCCGGAAATCAAGGATTACCAGCTTGTTGCCAACGATGCGATTCAGGGTCCCGATTTTCCAACAGGGGGACAGATTACCAATACCAAGGAGGAACTGAGGGACATCTACGCAACCGGCCAAGGCACGATCAAACTTCGCGGTACCACTAAGCTGGTGACACAGGGATCACAAAAGGTATTGCAGATCCTCACGATTCCATATGGCGTCAACAAAGCTGTGATGGTGGAGCGAATCGCTGAGATCATCTTTAGCGGAAAACTACCTCTGGTCACGGAAGTCAGAGACCTTTCCACCGACGAGATTCGCGTCGACTTGTTACTTAAGAAAGGTGCGGATGAAAATAAGGTGCTTGCTTACCTTCATAAGCACACCCAGTTGCAAAATAATTTCAATGTCAATCTGACGTGTTTGGTACCAACAGAGAATCCTGAAGTTGGTGCTCCAAATCGCTTGAGCCTGAAGGAAGTGCTTTGGCACTTTCTGCATTTTCGCTTGCAGGTCATTACCGAGCGGTTAACGAACGAATTGAATGCGTTGGAGAAACGGATTCATGTGTTAGATGGATTCGCTCTGATTTTCGACGCTTTGGATGAGATCATTCGCATCATTCGCCGCAGTGACGGCAAGGCAGATGCGGCGGACAAGATTATGAAGCGATTTCCGCAGACTGCAAAAAGTGGTGGATTGGATGCCGAGCAAACCGATGCCATTCTAGAGCTCAAGCTCTACCGACTTGCACGACTCGAAATCAATCTTGTTCTCGATGAACTCAAGGAAAAACGAAAACGTGCGCGAGAGATCAAGCGATTGCTCGCTGAAGATACTCAGGACACCAATGCATCCGGTCGCTGGAAAATTGTTCGAGACGAAATCTCTGACCTCTCAGGACAATATGCGAAAGACAAAACTGCTGGACGCCAAACGTTGATCAATACGATCGAGGAAGAGCCGGAGTACACCGCAGAGGATTTCATTGTCGCCGAAGACTGCCATCTGCTGATCACTCGCGACGGATGGGTGAAGCGTCAAAAGCAGATCGCTGATCCGAGTAAGAGTCGAGTGAGACAGGGTGATGAGGTGCTGGCCTGCGTCGCTGGAAGTACTCGCGAAACGGTTGGGTTCTTTTCTTCTCTGGGGGTTTGCTACACCGCAAGAATGATCGACATACCGGCGTCGACTGGGTTCGGTGATCCGGTCCAGAAGCTCTTTAAGATGAAAGATGGCGAGCGAATTGTTGCTGCCCTTTCATTTGATCCCAGGTCGATCGGTAAGATTCAAGAGGATCCAAAGCATCCGGATTACTGTCCTGAGGTGCATGGGATTGCCGCGACTTCCGATGGTTTTGCTTTGCGTTTTGGCTTGGGCGGATTCGCCGAACCATCGACGCGTTCGGGTCGTCGGTACGCTCGAGTCAAGGGAGATGCGTCAGTCATTAATGTGTTACCGCTTGGCGGCACTGAAACGATTCTCGCTGTGACTCGTGATTGTCGAGCAATGGTTTGTTCGGCTGAGGATGTGAATTATCTATCCGGTGCTGGTAAGGGGGTTACTCTCATTCGCCTCGCCGCAGGTGATCAACTGCTTGGCTTTAAGGTTTCATCCGGCGATCGCGACTTGCTGACGGTGGAAACCAATCGTGGGGCCAAGAAAAATATATCTACCGCGAAGTATCGAGTGACATCTCGAGGAGGTCGCGGGACGGAGATCCAAAAGAATGGAAAAATCAAAACCTTGGTGGTACCGCCAATCGAGTCACCACCACCATTTGATGAACCGAGTTGATTGGCCGTTCGGTCTTCAATGTTACGGATGAACTTCTTGATGTTTCACTGACCAATCACACATCGAGAACAATCGCTGAACCCTTATTGATTTGATTAGATCCACTGCATGGCTACTGCGACAAAAAAATACCAAGGCGATGATATTGTTGTCTTGGAGGGACTCGAGCCGGTGCGAAAGCGACCGGGGATGTACATCGGTGGCGTGGGCATGGCGGGTCTACATCATCTGATTTGGGAAGTCGTTGATAATTCGATCGATGAGGCGATGAATGGTCACGCAACCGAAATTTCGGTCACGCTACACAAAGAGGGACGTACCGTTACGGTTTCGGATAACGGGCGTGGTATTCCTGTTGATAGACATTCAAAGACCAAAAAGTCAGCACTCGAGACCGTGCTGACGGTGCTGCATGCGGGTGGCAAATTCGACGGGAATAACTATAAGACCGCTGGCGGATTGCATGGTGTGGGGGCGTCGGTCGTCAATGCCCTGAGTAAAGAGTTGACTGCGATTGTTCGTCGTGAAGGTGCTCAGTACCGAATTAGTTTTGCGAAGGGAAAAGCGACCTCCAAGCTTCAGAAACTCAAGGGAGCAGTGCGAGGTTCGGGGACAACCATCACGTTTACACCCGATCCAACCATTTTTCCAAAAACCGAGTTTGATAGCGCAACCATTCTCGCGAGACTTGAGACCGCAAGCTTTCTGCATCGTGGTTTGAAAATCACTTACATCGATGAGGTTGCAAAGACCAAGCAGACTTTTGTGCATGAAGAGGGAATCGTTGATTACCTCAAAAAGGTCTTGAAGGATCGTAAAGCCAATCCAATACATGAAACGCCCTTCACTTTGCGAAAAGATGATGAGGCAAGAATGGAGTTGACGTTGCAGTGGACGGATTCCACTGACGAGCACGTCCGAAGTTATGTCAACGGGATTCCGACCGGCAGTGGTGGCACCCATGAAAATGGTTTCCGATCAGGGTTGAATAAAGCCGTTCGGAATTACATCGACATGCATAAGCTAACCCCACGTGGGGTTAAGATTTCTCACGAAGACATTCGTGAGGGGCTGGTTGTGATTCTGTCGGTGTTTGTGGCAGAACCACAATTTCAAGGTCAGACCAAGGATCGTTTGAACAATCCAGAGATTCAGAGTGTGGTCGATACCGTTGTGCGTCCCGCGATGGAACAATGGATGAACAACAACCGCAGTATTGCCGATGCGATTGTTGCGAGGATCATTGCGGCGGCTCGAGCCCGAGCAGCATCGCGTGCTGCATCCGATGCTGTGTCGCGAAAGGGCGGCGCGAAGCGGACCATGCTCCCTGGGAAACTGAGCGACTGTGTTTCCACCGGGAAGGGCGATTCTGAATTGTTCATCGTGGAAGGTGATTCCGCTGGTGGTAGCGCAAAGCAGGGACGCAATCGAAACTTTCAGGCGATTCTTCCACTCAAAGGTAAAGTGCTAAACACCGAGAGCGCAACCTTGAAGAAGATCATGGAGAACAAGGAGATTCAGGATGTGGTTGCCGCTTTAGGGTGCGGGATCGGGCCCGGCTTACAGCTTCCTAACCTTCGCTACGAGCGAGTGATCCTGCTGGCCGATGCTGACTCCGATGGTCACCACATCACCACGTTACTTCTGACCTTCTTCTATCGCCACATGCCAGCGTTGATTCACGCCGGTCGTCTCTTTATCGCTGTTCCACCGCTGTACCGAATCGATATCGGAAAAGAGACTTACTGGGCGGCAGATGAACAGGCGAGGATTGGAATTCTTGAGAACTCCGGGTCGAGAGCTAAACCCGAGATCACTCGCTTCAAAGGTCTTGGGGAAATGATGCCTAAGGTTTTGTGGGATACCACATTGAATCCTGAGACGCGTCGACTACTTAAAGTGGAGATTGATGATCACTTGGAAACCGATCGAGTGATTAGCGATCTGATGGGACGCGATGCATCGGCTCGTTTTCGATTCATCATGGAACGTGCTGAAGATGCAGAAGCGATTGATGTTTAGTTTGATGCCTGCTTGAGCAGCACCTTACATCAAGTCATTCCGTTGGGTCTCGACGCGTTCGATCCACCTCATCATTCCTTGGCGGTGCATTCACCGTCTGCCCAATCGCATAAGCTAAGCGACCAATCATCCCAAAGTAGAGGAAGGCGGTCGTTTCTGCCGCGATGATCGACATCACGGTGCACGCTTCGGCGCTAGCAGTCGACCCGAGAGAGAAGACGAGGAAGGTCCCGACAAACAGCAATCCTGAGGAGAAGTAAAAACCGCCCCACGCTTCTTCGCACTTGGTGACACTGCGAGCAAGTTCGCTTGAGAACGGTTTGGTGATGCTGTTCATGTCGAGCATCGAAAGCAAGATGAACGGAAATAGCAAATAGATACTGAACATCGTCATTGCGGTAGCCAAAAGGTGTGGGCCAAGAATCAATGTCGAGAGGGCCCAAACCGGTACTGCGGCCATGATTGCTGCAGCTCCAACAAGGGTTAGTTGTTCGATCCAGTTAAAAGGATCCAACGTGGGCCACTCCGACACTCGCGGCTCGTCGTTGGCGGTTGCCATTAGAATTGCCATCCCGCAGCTGACAGATAGCAGGCCTAAGATGAGTCCGCCCGGAAAAAGGCCAAGCGTGAGGATGGTCATGTCCATTTTGATCACGATCAAGGCCGGAATGATTCCCAAGATGCAGAGCCCCGCGAGGTGCACGAGAACCGAGGGATCGCGAAACGGAGCGAGTACACCAGCGATCCACTCA
>JBMHCO010000132.1:0-17910 GCA_049889895.1 Rubripirellula sp. | reverse complement strand
GTGATCATGGTGGCGGGAGTTCTGGTATAGCGAAGGCGTTGGAGGCCATTGTCACGAAGGCCAACACGTCCACCACCATTCCATCCTTGTAAGCCTGCAGCATAAACTTGGCCATCAGTCGGGTTAGTCCTCGCTCGCATGACTCCCGTGCGGAAGTCGAGCGGTAATCTGATGATTGCCCCCTGCATCTGCCCGTTGATTTCTTGGGTCATCAGGTAGGAGATCCAACCTTTGCCAAAACTGGTGTGGAGAAGGTGATTGCTCAGCGGACCAAATCGGTCATCTTCCACGTAGTGTTGTCCTCCCGATGAGTTGTCGAAATCCTGAGGCATCCAAACAATCGGTGGCTCGAACGAGGTAGGAGGGATCACTTTTTTGATGTCCAAATTTCCGCCGTCTGGTTCCCACATGCCTGGGATCGAGTAGGTGGGAACCCAGCCATAGAACTTTCCAGGTTTTAAGTGATTGATCTTTGATGCCGGCATCCATTGACCCTGATTGTCACTACCCACTAAGCGGTCTCCGGGCATCATGCCCAGTCCGTTTGGTGTGCGGAATCCGGTACTGAAAACTTCCCGATCTTTACCGTCCTTGGATACTTTGTAGATCATTCCAGGGAGAGTTGAATCGCTTCCATGTCCGCTCTTGGCGTAATAGAAATTTCCTTCGCTATCGGTTTGAAGGTCAAAGCTAAAAGCGTGGAAGTTGATTGATACATCCGGTTCGTCTGAGAAATTTTCATAGAAGTCTGCCTCGCCATCATCATCCAAATCGTGCAGGCGAACCAAGCGATCCTTGCAGGTGACATAGATCTGGTCGGACACAATTCGCAAACCAAACGGTTCGTATAGCCCCGCCGCATACCGTTTCCAGCGAAGGTTTTTGAGATCGTCATCGATTCCAGAAACGATCCAGACATCGCCGCCGTAGGTTGAAACGGCTAACCGGCCATCGGAAAAGAAGTCCAAAGCACTTGTTCGGATCCAAGAGTGCCAAGGGTTCGTCTCCGGGATTGTGAGCGTATCGATCGCATAACCATTCTGTTCGAGGCCCAGGAAACCGGTTGTTTGAATTTCCTCATTCCAGATCGCTTCACTGCCGCCACAGCGTGATGCTAGGTCAAGTGGAGTGGTTTGTCCGCAAATGGTTGCTAGGTTTTCACTGGCCTCGCGCACAGAGTTGGTGTTCTCCGCGATGGTTCGGACGAGAGAGATTCGCGAGGTCGCTGCGTTTCTGGGGATGTTGAGGATGAGTCGATTAAGCGAGTCGACCTTTATCTCGCAGTTAGCGACGTTATCAGTGCTCACATCACCGATGATGGCGCTGCAGATCTTGGTTGTGCTTTGATCTTTATTTGCGGAGCCATAGGTAGAAAGGAAAGCAGGTGCTACGTCGGTTGCAAGACGGACGTGCTCAGTTTGTCCGATGCGTTTGATTTTTTCATTAGAGTTAGCTGGAGTTGTTTCGATTTCAGCGGTGATTGGAAGTCCGCCGATCACCACTTGGATTGCTTCCCCAGGGCCTATTTCTAGGTGCTGCGTGATTCCACTGGGATTGGAGGTTGGTAATTCGAGAATCTTTCGTGAGTCAATTTCATAGCTTAAAACGACCTGCTCTTGAAAACGGTAATAGCCGTGATACTTCATCCAATGAGAGGGTAAAGGTCCCCGTGGTAGCAGATTGTCGGTGGGGTAATCAGGTGTGCCCTGGTGGCTCCATTTCCATTGGCCTAGTAGAGGAAGCTTCGTCCCCTTGGGGGTGACTGTTCCTTCGCCACGATCGCGAGCATGTTGAGTTTCGGAAACGTCAACGAACTCACCTCCCCAAAGAGATGCAATGTTCATGGTGTGAAGGTCATAGGCAACCGAGTAGGCTCCGAGTGGGACATTAAGAACACTTTCGAATTCTCTTCCTAGTTGAGAACCGAGTGCTGGTCGGAAGTCCCTGAGAACCTCGGGGCGTTCATCTCCAAGGCGTGTACCTTGTGGCAGCGTCTTCAGATAACCCTCGGTAACTGAAAAGTAGTCAGGGTTATTTGGTTTCATAAATTCTTCTCGAAGGTAGTGGATTACCTGGTAACGCTCCTTAGGAGTCAGGTGCGTCATGGGTGCCATCAATCCATTGCCGAGTGAAAGTGTTTGAAACATGGAGTATGGGTCGGATCCAAATTTCATTTTGTCTTTGCCAAAAGCTCGCGCGGTAGGCAGGGAGGGTTGGTTTCCATCGCGGCCATGGCATCCAAAGCAATAGCCTTGATAGATGTTTTTTCCGGTGTCGAAATCTCGCGTCCGAAGTTTTTGAATGATTGTCTGATGGTCCAGATCACTGACGTCATCCTGCACCGAAAGCTGTTCGGGAGTAGGGTAAAGTCGTTTCTGCGCTGCTTCTCCCCCTTCGTAGAGAACCATCAGGTACTTCAATAGGTCCATGAAGTCTCGTTGTTCCCTGAAGGTTGATAAAAGTCCCTCCGGCATTCCTGAGACGTTCAGCTTTTTTCGAGCTTCGATCTGCTCTTTATCGATGCGAATGATGCTTTGCGTTGCTTCTGCTGGAAGCAAATCGATGGCTGTTTCTGATTCCTTTAAGATGTTTCCTGAGTAGGTCTTGCCATCATTCATAAGGAATTGATGCGTTTCGTATCCTTTGCGAATGACCTTGGACGGATGAGTTAAGGACTCAACCAGATGGCGATCGTTGGCCGGTCCGGAGGCGGCGAGATTGGGACCAAGTGCAGGTCGATGATTGTCTGCAAGATGACAGGTTGCACATCCCGCCGGTGAGGTGTGAAAGATTAGGGACCCGCGTTTTGCGTCGCCCCTCTCTCTGGCAACCCTTGCGATCTTCTCTGCAGGCAGGCTTTTGATTTGCTCCTCAAGGCTTTGGGCAGGTCGCAGGACATCGCTCGCAACCAAGCCGTTGGGAGAGGAGGCGAAGAGTAGGCCGATTGCTAGGAAGAGTGCAACTGCTATGGTTGATTGACGCAGTGTTCGGTGTCGTTTTGGTAAGGCCTTGGGTGACATGTTTGTTTCCTTGGCTAAACTTCCCGCGGTTTGTTCAAAAAAGTGTCCGAGCAAAGAATGGATTTGAGCGGGATCCCCCCCCTGATCGACGTGAAAATGGGGGTTTTCTCTTTTGTAACCGCTCTAACCACGAGAAATGTTATAGACGGATCGAATCTCAACCGATACCTTCTTCACATGCCAGTTATGGCATCTGGCGACGTGCCCGAGCGGTCTAAGGGGGCTGATTGCAAATCAGTTTGTCAGCGGTTCGAATCCGCTCGTCGCCTTTTCTGAGGACGCCTGTCCAGTCTCATCTGAGCATTCCTGCTGGGTGTCGGCGACTTGGCCGAGTGGTGAGGCACCTGATTGCAAATCAGGTCACAGCGGTTCGACTCCGCTAGTCGCCTCTTTCTTTCACCGCCGGTTAACCGACCGAGCGAGATCACCTTGGTAGATCAGTAAGTCCCAGCATCTCGCTTTTCCACACCGACTAGGGCTTGTTTCAAGGCTGCTCGCAGCTCGCGAACCTTGAGTGGCAGTGCGAGCAGTTTTCGCTTTGGGCCTCGACGGGCGCCCTTGATGATCGATGTCTGACGACGATCCACGAGTAGGATCGAAGGGATCTCGGTGGTGTGTTCATCCGAAGCGAATTGATTGAATGCTTCGAGCGCAAGGCCACCCAACTCAGCCGCACTGAATACCACACAATCAGCCGGAGGTTCATCAATCGGTGTGAATCGTGACAGGGCACGATTGGGATCTGAAATCACTAAGACTCGGTATCCTCGAGATTTCAGTCTTTCTCGAATTGCATTTTGCAGTGACGCTTTTGATGCAACGAGCATCACGACGTAACCTTGCCCTTCACTTGATGGTGCGTCGAGGTCTTCATAGCCTTCGACTGAAGTCATATTTGCGGTTCGCTCTCGAGGACCCGCTTCGATAATCTCAATTGCTTTCTTGACTTCTGCTTGAAGCTGAGCCGCTGACTGAATCCGCTTTTCTGGGCTGAACTCCATGCAACGCATGACAACCTGATTGGCTGCACCGGGTACATCCGGAACTTTTTCATGAAGTGGAACAACTTCTTGGAAACGCGTGACATTTAATCTTTGCAGGCGGTCACGCGTTTCGGTCAGGGCAGGCTCACCGGCGATCATGTGATAAAGCATGTTTCCCGCAAAGTAGATATCGCTTCGGGGATCGTCTTTACGGACGCCGGTACCACGTTCAAGAGCGGCGTAATCAATTGCCCGCACGTTGGGGCAGTCGGCTACTTTCTCTGGGTTATTGCGATCCGACAAAGCAGCGAGGCCAAAGTCAACAAGCTTGGCTTTTCCATCAGAAGAGATCAGCACGTTCGATAGCTTCAAGTCACGGTGGGCGATTCCGAGTGAGGCGGCGTGAGCCAGACCCGAAGCGATGCCATTCATAAGATTCAGTGCAAGGTCAGCTGGAAGTTTGCCGCGAATCTTGACGAGTTCTCGCAGCGTTTGACCTTCGACGAATTCCATCACCAAAAAAGGGTTCCGCTTATCTGCGACCACATCAATGATGCTAACGATGTTGGGATGCCTTAGTTTAAGTCCCATTCGACCTTCGCGAAGGAACTGTTCGAGTTCCTGAACCTCGTCTCGGAATCGTTTCCTCAGGACCTTTACAGCAAAGACTTCACCGTCTTTTTCAGCCCGATAGACTCGGGCGAATGTACCTGCACCGATCAGGTAGAGAACCTTGTAGTCACCGTAGAAGTAACCTGAACGGTCACCTTTGAGAATCTTATCGGTTTGCAGTGTCGTCACAATTCCGCGAGCCTGAAACACTTTGATCGCGTCATCTAGGCTGCGTTCCCCGGTACCGAGTTCGTTGATCGCCTGATCAATTGCCCGACGCTCCGCTAGCCCGAAGTCCGAGACGCGTTGTGCGAACTGTTCGGCGGTCATGTCGCTCATGGAAATCGATGTCGAAGGAGGAGGTCGAAAGGCGAGTTCGCGGTGGTGCTTAAAGAGGTGTTCCGTCGACCAGAACGTCCTCGGAGGCCATTAGTTTACACCGAATCGGGAAAAAGAAGATCCTATTTTCGACCTGTTGTCGCATGGATTTAAGATGTCAGCCCGCTTTATCCATCTCAGGCCGAGCGATGCGAAACCGCCCGGTTACGGTAAATTCTTGGTGTGTCCATCGGGTACTTCTGTGTGGTCGTGCTCGGTTTTTGAATCGTCGGCGCTCGTGTTGGAACGGTTTTCTGCGGCATCGGAGGGGCCGCCTGGTGAACGGGTGACATCTGTTTTTTGAGCGTTTGGTTATGGATGATACCGCTGGGAAAACCACACGTGGCTTCTTCAATTCCGCAACTAATTTCCGGAATCCCGCACGTTGGTTCCTGCGGCATACAGCTCTCGCAGCCGTCGCATGAATGTCGGTGTTCTAGCCCGCAGGAAACCTCTCCGCTTGCCAGCATGGAATCGCATGCGGCACCACAATGAAGTCCCATGATCGCTTTGATTCCCGCCTTCAATGGTCGGCAGCTTTTACAATTGGACGTTCTCGATCCATCGCAATCCTCGCAGTTTTTCGTGGGAGGGTGGTTGATCCATGGGTCGACGTAGAGTTCTCCGCAACCGGTGCAATTACCGCACGGACCACCAAACATCAGAGGTCCGTTGGCCGAGTCGCACGCAGAGTGACTGATGGTGCAACCTGTGGTGCAGAGCAAGGAAAGCAGGCCAACACACAACAAAGGAAGATTCAATCGATACATTGCTAGCGACCCCCCGCGAAAAACTAAAGACTTCGATCAGAGGTATCGGTTGTTTAATCCCTAGAATCCAGATAATCCTTGCAACCGTTACAATTTATCGTGTTCCGAGCGAGATCTTTGTTTCGAGGTTTTTAATGTTGTCTACTTTGCTGAAGATCAATCCGTTGCATTTCATCGTGCGTTTTGTTGTTTTTGCAACCATCTTTGTTTTATCCAAGACGCTTGTTGCAACGGATCCATCAAGCGATCTACCGAACATTGTGATGATCTTTAGTGATGATCAAGGGATGCACGATCTCAGCTGCTACGGTGGTGAGTTCGAGACACCCAATTTGGATCAATTGGCTGATGAAGGGATTCGTTTGACGCAGTTTTATGCGGCGAGCAGTATCTGCACTCCATCACGTTACGGGCTCTTTACTGGTCGGTACGCGCATCGCTCGAAGGATCAACTGACCGGTGCGCTCATGTTTCTTGCTGAAGAAGATTCAAATCGTGGGTTACGGCAGAGTGAAGTCACCTATGCAGCAAGACTAAAACAATTTGGCTATAGCACCTCTTTAGTTGGTAAATGGCACTTGGGTCACGGCAATAAAGAATTTTGGCCGACAAGACATGGTTTTGCTTCATTCTTTGGACACACCGGTGGATGTATCGATTTTCACACTCTTAGATATGGAAATCGTCTCGATTGGTATCGTGATGAGGTGATCGAAACGCCCAGCGGCTATGCGACCGATGTGATCACCGGTGAAGCTATTGAGGAGTTGCGCAGGCTGAATCGCGGTCACCGGCCGTTCTATTTGCATTTGTCGTACAATGCACCTCACTTCGGAAAGGCTTGGGATGCATCAACGGAAAAACCGGTGAACGTGATGCAGCCTAAGGCCGAGGACTTAGCACGAGTAAATGGAGCGATGAGTCCCCTAAGGCAAGCTTTTGCCGCAAAGGTCATTGGTTTGGATGAGGGTGTAGGTCGAGTTCTGTCCACCTTGGATGAATTAAACTTGACGCACAACACGATCGTTATCTTCATGACAGACCACGGCGGAGATCCCGTCTATGGCGGTTCCAATCTGCCTTATCGTGGCGGCAAGGCGACACTCTATGAAGGCGGCATACGAGTGCCCTGTATCGTGCGTTGGCCGAGTCGAATTGAAGCAGCGAGGGAAAGCAATCAGGTAGCTTGTGCCGTGGATTGGTTTGCAACTTTCATGGATCTCTGCGGCGAGGAGCCAAACCCGGATTTAGACGGGCATAGTCTTCTACCTTTGCTTACCTCTGCCGACGGTGCTTCGAGTGATCCGACTCGAACACTGGTGTGGAAAACAGGCGCGCACAAGGAGTTGATGAGGAAGAGTTGGTCAGCGGTTCGGAGAGGTGATTGGAAGTGGATTCGACCGCCCAATCAGGAGGCTGAGCTTTATAACGTTAAAGAAGATCCGTGCGAGACCAATAATCTGGCGGGAAGGCATCCAGACTTGATGGCGGAGTTGCAGGCGATCGGTGGTTAGAGCGAGTTTATTGGCCGAGAAAGAGTTGACTGTTACCCAGCGAAGATTTCGATAAAAATCAGGAATCAAGAAATCGCTGTGCCACGGTATCCGCGAAAAGGATGCCGCGGTCACTTAGCCTCAGGTGATCGCCTTCTTCAACCAGTAAGCCGTCATCAATGGATAATTCGATGGGGTCTTTAAGAAACGTGTGAGTGTCAAAACCGACGTGTTGACTGAGTGCACGAAGGTCAATGCCATCGATCAGACGGATACCGAAGGCTGCTCTCTCTTTGGTGTATTGCACAACGCCAATCGCTTCCCGTTCTGCGACGGGGGATTGTTGTTCATTGATACGTTTTAGGTAGGTAGATGTGCTGCGATGGTTCACCTCTCTAACTCCATTGACGAAACGTGCGGCTCCGGGTCCTGCGGCGTACCACCCCTCACCTTTCCAATAGGCCATGTTGTGCAGGCAACGCGATCCAGCCTTGGCGAAGTTGGAAACTTCATAATGCCTAAACCCATTTTGTTGGCAGGACTGGCGAGTAAAGTTGTACATGTCGATTTCAACTGACTCGTCCAATTCTTTCACGTCACCGCGAAGTCGCTGATTCCAAAACTGAGTTCCTTTTTCGTAGGTCAGAGCATAAGTGGAGAGATGACTAATTGGCAGTTGAATTGCGGTGATGACATCTCGTTCCCATTGCTTCAGGGATTCAGAGGGAGCGGCGAAGATGAGATCAATTGAGACATTTGGGATGTACTGCGAGGCGAGTTCCACCGCAGCGATCGCCTGATCACCTGTGTGACCACGCTCAAGGCTCAGAAGTTTCATCGTTTGGAAAGACTGAACGCCAAGACTGATCCGGTTCACACCTTTACATGCGAGTAGTTCGAGTTTTGCTTCGGAAATGTCTTCGGGATTTGCTTCAACGCTAAACTCAGTCAGTTCACTGAGGTCGAATTGTTGATCCAAGCTTTCCAGCAGACGGGCTAGTGCTGGATTAGGTAGGTGAGTTGGAGTGCCACCACCCAAAAAAAGTGTTTTCAAGCGGGGTCTCTCGAGAGCGTTCAGCTCTTGAGTGATTGCTTTTAAAAACTTTTCAATCAGGTCATCACGATTTGCGATGACACTAAAATTGCAGTAGCCACAACGATGTCTGCAGAAAGGAACGTGGATGTAGGCAGCTTCGGGCAGTACCCATCCCTCGGCCGGGGCATCTTCTGCTAGATCCATAGTTTCAAGCGTCCGCCGAGTGCGTCAGGTAGAGCTTTGGAGACAAACTTCTTGACTTGATGAGTGTTGTATCGAGTGCTGAGGTGGCTCGCGATGATCAACTCATTCTTGAACTCATCTTGCCGTTTGCGGAAGTCATCGACATGCATGTGGCCATGCTTATGGATCTTTTCTTTCCGATGTTCTGGGGCGACAAAAGTCATTTCCGCAATGAGTGTTTTCGCTTCAAAAAAGACAGGGTTGTCGTCGAGGCCTTTTGGCGAGGTGTCCCCAGTGTAGGCAATCACTGGGATGCGAATTTCAGAGGTGATTTCTTCACCAGCAAGTTTCAGTGCTTTGATTTGAGGGCCATCCAGGTGTTGGAATTCCGGTTTGAGTTTATTTCGCCTTTGGTGAATCACGAATCCAACGGAGTCAATGGTGTGAGTCGTTGGTAACGCGGTGAGAACATATTCACGGCTGATATCGATTTGGTCGCCGGGCAGAAGCCCGATCAGTTCGCAGGGCATCGCACCACGATCAAGCTTCTTAAAGGTTTGCAGCATATCCCAAGCTGCATCAACGGCTGAATCCGGGAGGTAGATCACAGGAGGATCCATCTTCATCATGCGGCGCCGGGATACGTAAGCTGGCAACGCGGCAATGTGGTCTAAATGCGCGTGGGTAATGAAGGCGGTCGGGATTCCCATGAAATCCCACGGTTGGATGCCAACGTCAAACAGGACCTTCAGTTCATTGAGCCGCCAGCAAGTCTGGACCGCTGCCCGCGAGTAGCCTTCGATTGTTAGACCGTCGTGCACATGTCTAAGAATAGGGGCGTTGTTGACCAGCATGAAATCGGTGGGTGAGCTAGTGAAAGACTGAGAGAATCATGTTCAGCGACAAGATGTTAAATCGGTTCAGCGGTTCTTAATAGGGTGAGCTTGTTAGGCTTATCGAGGTTGCCCAGGCATGTTCACTGCTTTGAATTCACTGGCATCATAATTGTCGACTTCGTTGACATTGAGATTTTCCGAGTAATGTCCGGTTCGGACGACAAAAATGTCGCCGTGTGTATCCTGTTCAACCGCCGCACCGTGGTGACGCGTCAATTCAAGCGTGGCAAGAAACCATCCGATTAGAGAGGATTTATGAATGCCCCCGCTCACAAGGTCCATTAATGGGACTCGATTTTCATCGCGTAACCGGTGATGAATTCTCTGCATGTAAACATGGATCGGCGTATCGTCGTAAACCACCTCGGTTGCTGGTGGGCCGGATGCCTCGCGCATGATCCTCCCGAAAGCACTCACTAAATCCCATATTTCTAAATCCGCCAATGGCTGGTCCCCGAGGTCGAGTCGGCGAGCGGGGAGATCATCACTGAGACGTTCGTAGCGTTGCTGCCAGCGAGAACCCATCTCATCGAGCACGGCAGCTGCGTCGCGTATCTCTTTGTACTGAAGGAGACGTTCGACCAGCTCTTCTTGGGTGTCGATGATCTCCTCTTCCCCTTCGGATTCTTCTTCGATTTTGGGCAGGACTGCTTGGCTTTTCAATTCAACCAAGGTACTCGCGAGATCTAGAAAGTCCCCGATATCACCAAGATCGAGCTCTTTAAGGACTTCGATGTAGCTCAGGTACTGTTCGACAATCTTGCTGATGGGCATTTCGGTGAGACTGACCTCGTGCCTCCTGACGAGATAGAGAAGCAGATCGATGGGGCCGCGGTAGGCCGGTAGGTCGATTCGGAAACTCAAGGAACTCAGCCCGTGATATCAGAACGTGGTCAGATGCTTTTCAATCGTGCTAGTTTGGCAGTTTTTTCGAAACGAGGCTTGGCCATCTGGGGGCCAAAAAGGCGAATCCGCCTTTTTTTACCCGACGAAGCAATCGCTAGCGATGAAACCCGTTGTGACTTTGCTCGCTGCCGGCCTAAAAGTCACCGTAGAAATCACAGGTTGTCTCCATGACACCGAGAGTGGTGTGGCCCGCTTTTGGAGGAGTTTGACGAGGTTGCCTATGGTTCCTGCCGTGAAATACGGTCATTTGGAGTGTTTTGTGCTGCAGCACTTGAGATCCAATCCGCAAAACTAGAGCGAAGGGGCAAGATTGCCGCCAAGTGACAAATCGCAGCCCTTGTTGGATTTACCAACGAAAATTATCATGCGGACTCGAAATTGGAAGCTATTTCCAACTCAAACTACGCTGTACTCGCTCCCCTTGGCTCCTCCTGATGACCAATACTGAACAACGGCATGTGATCTCGGCTTTGGTGCAAAATGTACCCGGGGTTCTAGCACACATTTCCGGCATGTTGGCCTCCCGCGGCTTCAACATTGATTCGCTCGCAGTGGGCGAAACCGAGGACACACATCTTTCTCGGATGACTTTCGTTGTGGTCGGAGATGATCGAGTGCTCGAGCAAGTCGGGAAGCAACTCGAGAAAATTGTTACCGTTGTCCGAGTTCTGGATATTAGCAGCAGTGATTTTGTCGAGCGTGATTTGCTTCTGATGCGAGTGCAAGCGCCTGTTGGTGCGAAACGAAGCGAGATCCGAGAGCTAGTTGATATCTTTCGAGGAAAGATCGTCGACGTTGGTCCTCAAGAAATCATTGTTGAAATCAGCGGTCGAGAGAACAAAGTTCAGGCCTTCATCGAGCGAATGCGTCCTTATGGTATCAGCGAGCTGGTGAGAACTGGGCGAATTGCAATGACTCGCAGTTTGAACGCTTAGTGCGAGAGTCAAAAGCGTTGTACACTATGCGGCGTCCTTTTGGGGATCGACCCGTTGATCTCCACTGAATTCGAACTTCGGTCAGATCACACAAGAGATAGAAGGTTTCGAGTAAACAGACCCCGAGCCTTTAAGCAGACCCGGAGTCTTCCCGGGTAACGGAAGGTGCCATTCGACGGCGAAAGTCAGGCCGAAGTCGACTTTTCCTCGAAACCCTCAATTAGCAAACCAAAACTTACCTGACCTCTTGCCATGCAACGTCAGCATTAACCATTTACCTCAGCCCTGCCTACAAGAAAGTGAAATCAATGGCTGCAACGATCTACTACGAAAATGACGCGGATCTATCACATCTCAAGGGAAAAACCGTCGCCATCTTGGGCTATGGTTCCCAAGGACATGCACAGGCCCAGAACTTAAGGGACAGCGGTTGCAATGTGGTGATTGGTCAGCGTCCAGGGTCGGCTAATTACGACTTGGCCGTTTCCCACGGTTTTGAACCGATGTCGATCGCCGATGCAACCAAAGCGGCCGATGTGATCAATATCCTACTGCCTGATGAAGTGCAGGCTGATATTTTTCGTAATGAAATTCAGGGCAACTTGTCTCCGGGCAACGTGCTGATGTGTTCACACGGTTTCAATATTCATTTTGAGCAGATTGTCCCACCGGCAGGTATCGATACATTGTTGGTTGCTCCGAAGGGACCAGGTCATCTGGTTCGAAGTGAGTATGAGAAGGGCGGTGGCGTACCCTGCTTGATTGCTCTTGGTGATGATGCTGCTGAGTCGACCAAGCAGATCGGTTTGGCCTACGCAAAGGGTATTGGTGGAACCCGTGGTGGCGTGATCGAAACCTCCTTCGCAGAAGAAACTGAAACCGATTTGTTCGGTGAACAGGTGGTTTTGTGTGGTGGCGTCAGCGAGCTGGTTAAAGCTGGTTTCGAAACTTTGGTTGAAGCCGGTTATCAGCCCGAAATGGCATACTTCGAGTGCATGCACGAATTGAAGTTGATTGTCGACCTTCTTTATCAAGGTGGACTTAGCTACATGCGTTACAGTATCAGTAACACTGCTGAGTACGGAGATTATGTCACCGGTCCTCGTATCATCACCGATGAAACCAAAGCGGAGATGAAAAAAGTGTTGACCGAAATTCAGAACGGGACTTTCGCTCGCAACTGGATTCTCGAAAACCGAGGTGGTGCTCCATTCTTCAAGGCAACTCGTCGACGTGAACGCCAGCACGGTGTCGAGCAGATCGGTATCGGTCTGCGAAGAATGATGAACTGGATCGAAGAAAAAGAAGTTTGATCAGATGTCCAAAGCTGATTTTCCAACCGTTGAGCAACTGACTCGGTTACAAATCGAGGCGGTTGCCCGCTGGCACCAAGAACCGATCGCCAACGATTACCAAGGGATCGAGCAACTTGTCTGTCAGCAGCACGAGTACAACTATCGGCTTTGGCATGAGGAAGACACCGCTCGCAGTCCGTCGGCGACCGATCAAGAGATTGCTGAGGTGAAGCGAGCCATTGATAAGCTCAATCAAGCTAGAAATGACATGATTGAGCAGGTGGATGACGCGATTACGCAATGTCTTGCGGAACAAGGAGTCTCTGCTACGGGTGATGCTCCAATCAACACTGAAACCGCTGGCAGTGCTATCGATCGACTTTCAATCATGTCGCTTAGGTTGTATCACTATCGGGAGCAACTTGAGCGTGATGATGTCAACAGCGAGCATCGAGAGAAGGTGGAGCAACGGATTGCTTTGTGTGAACAGCAGCATCACGACTTGTCGACTTCTCTTCAACAATTGCTAAACGACTTGTTTGATGGCGTGAAGCAACATCGAACTTATCGGCAAATGAAGATGTACAATGACCCGTCGTTGAATCCCGCAATCTATCGCTCAAAAACATCTGGCTAATGCTCAATCGATTGTCCCCGTTCCAACGACCGCGGATGAAATCGCATGGGATGATTGCGATCTTGATCGCATTCTTTTTGTTTCCGCTGGTCGGAAGTCTATTAGCCGGTGATGCCGAAGAGGGAAAGACGCAACCGCCTTCTGCAGTCTTGTGGACCAAGCACGCCGTTCACAGTGGGGTGCGCACCGTCACGGCAGTTGCCGGAGATTTTAATGGTGATGGTCTCGTTGACGTTATCAGTGATGGTGGAGGAAAAACTCGGTTGTTCGTTGCTCCTGCTTGGACCGAGATTGTGATCGATGATCACCCCAGCATTAGTCATTACATCCATAGCGAATGCTTTGATGTTGATCGCGACGGGGATCTCGATTACATCGGAGCTCGTTACAACCCGGGTCTCATTGTATGGCTGGAGAATCCTGGGGATGGACAAGGTCAATGGCGAGCACGCGTTGCCGATGATCTTGTCCACGGAATTCATGGTTTAAATCAAGCTGACGTCGACGGTGATGGCAAGATTGATCTACTCGCAACCAGTGCACAACCCACGAACCCCTATCCGGAATCTCTCGTTTGGCTTCGCGTTCCGGAGCAGCCTCACAAAGTGGAGCGGTGGGAGGTCTTTCCGTTTGCAATTCAAGACGCGCCCGGTCTGACCCATTACTTGGGAGTTGGGGACATTGACGGCGATGGACGAATCGATGCCGTGACCGGTGCGAAAGGTGGACCGCAAGCAACATCGAAGGGTGACTGGTTTGCTTGGTGGAAATCCGATTCAACAGCTAAGGGACGCTGGACCAAGGAGATCGTCAGTGGTGATGAACCGGGAGCCACGAATATTCACCCTGTCGATGTCGATAATGACGGAGTGATTGATTTGTTGGCATCAAGAGGGCATGGCACCGGAGTGATGTGGTTTAAGGGGCCGGACTGGAATCGTTACATGATCGATGAAGTCATCAAAGAGCCTCACTGCCTTGCGGTTGCGGATCTTGATAACGATGGAGATATGGACGCAGCGACCTGTGCCTACGGTGACCGTGTTGCTGTTTGGTATGAGAACGACGGCCAAGGGGGCTTCAAGCGACATTTGATCGGCGAGGATCAAGAGGCTTACGATATCCGCGCGATTGATATGGATTCAGATGGAGATCTTGATTTGCTGGTCGCTGGTCGCGCGAGTGACAATGTGGTCTGGTTCGAAAACCCCACCAACTAAATGGTGTAAAAGCGGTGGTGTGTGAGCAGTTCAGCGCAACCGTGAACTCATCGTTTAAGGTCTTCGGTTCGACGTCATGCAGAGATCGCTTCTTGTTGGCGTTGCGTGAGTTCTCGGATTCCGATCCTGGCTAAGCGAAGCATCTCTTGAAGTTGTTCGTCATCGAATGTCGCTTCTTCGCCCGTTCCCTGGAGTTCAACGAAACGGCCTTTGCCGGTCATGATCACATTCATGTCGACATCTGCAGCGGAATCAAGTTCATAATCGAGATCCAATTTGATCTCGTTATTGATGACGCCAACACTGATGGCTGCGACAGAATCCTGCAACGGTCCATCTCCAATTGTTGCCTGAGGATGGATCAATGAAATTGCGTCAGCTAACGCGATGAATCCACCTGTGATGGATGCCGTTCTCGTTCCTCCGTCCGCCTGGAGAACGTCGCAGTCGACCGTGATCATTCGTTCTCCGAGCGAGTTTAGGTCGACGATTGATCGTAAACTTCGACCAATCAGTCGCTGGATTTCGGTTGTTCTACCGTCAATTTTGCCACCACGATCGCGCCTTTTTCTTGGTGATGTGCTGCCGGGTAGCATGTTGTATTCGGCGGTTACCCAGCCTTTACCTTTTCCAACCATCCAAGGTGGTACTGATTCTTCTACCGACGCAGTGCACAGAACAATCGTGCGGCCACAGCGATAGAGCACACTTGCGGGGTTCGCGTCGAGGTAGCCACGTTGGATCTCAACGTCACGGATTTGGTCAGAAGCTCGCATTGTTCAGTCTATCTTTTGGGAATTAAGTTTGTTTTAGGTGCGTGGCAGACGTTGGGTACGCGTCAAATATTTTCGCCAACCCACTGCGGATTCAGGAGCCAAACCAGCAATCCTTTTTGGGCATGCATTCGATTGCCTGCTTGCGAGATGACATCACTTTGCTCGCTGTCAATCACGCCGTCGGTAATCTCTTCACCACGCACAGCCGGCAGGCAATGAAGGACTCGAGCGTGCTTCGGCGCTCTGCTCATTAAAGATTCATTGACCTGGAAGTCTGCAAACGCCTTCCTGCGGATTGCAGATTCTTCTTCCTGCCCCATGCTTGTCCAAACATCGGTGTAAATTGCGTCGGCGGTACTCACCGCTTGATCCACATTAGAAGTTTGGTTGATTGTGGCTTCGGGATACCGTTCCAGCACCTTGGATAGCCAGTTGGGATCGAGTTCGTAGTTCTCGGGACATGCCAAAGTGAATTTCATGTTTAGCATGGCGCAAATCAGTGCCAGCGAAGAAGAAACATTGTTGCCATCACCCACGAAAACGAGATGCTTGCCTTTTTCACTTCCAAACGCTTCTCGAATCGTCAGGACGTCAGCCATTGCTTGGCATGGATGACATAGATCCGTGAGGCCATTGATCACGGGCATTGCATTGTACTGAGCCAACTGAGTAGCTCGATCATGCTTCTTGGTTCTGCATACGACCGCGTCAACGAACTGCCCCAGCACGTTAGTGAAGTCAGATGGTGACTCGCGTTTTCCCCAGCCTACGTCGTCACCCAGAAACAGGCTGGATCCACCGAGTTGAGCCATGCCCGTTTCGAAGCTCACGCGAGTGCGGAGGCTCGGTTTCTCGAAGAGTAATGCCAGTACACGACGTTCTAGAACGGGGGGACGGTCACCCTGTTGAAGGCGATCCTTCAGGTGACTGGCTGTGGCAAGGATCCGTTCAAGATCTTCGACGGTAAGATCAAATAGGCTTAGTAAGTGTTTCATCGTAGTAGTTTAATTGCTTCAGTTTTTTCTTCAGAGATTTTCTCTAAAGAGCTGGATCAGAGAATTCTTGCTCGAGTGTTTCCATGGTGGAGCTGATCCGCTCGATGAGTGCTTGCTGATCAATTTCTCCGAGCAGCAGTGGGGGTTGCAGACGAACCGCAGTCGGGCCAGAACTCGCGAGACGCAGTCCATGACGAGCGGCGGTTGCTACCACATGAGAGGATTCGATGTCTGATTCGATGCCAATCGTCAATCCAGTCGCATTGATGTCACGGACAAATTCAAAGCCGCTGATTGCTTCCGCGATCTTGATTGCGAGGGGATGGATGTCGTCGGGTAACGGACTGATGAGCTCCGACTCGTCTAATTGAGTCAATGTGTCGATCAGAATGGCCGTGTGGAGTGGGTAATCAGCGAGATTGTCCGCGTTTGCTTTTGCGAATGCAGAATTGCCTAGCGTCAACCCACCGGTGATTCCATTGAATAGTCCAGCAGAAAAGATGACCAAGTCTGCATTGATATTCGCGAGCATTTGGAAGGTTGCCCGATGCCCAGAAGCTCCAAAGACCACCTGGGTTTCGTCGATAATGAGTGGAATGCCGTGTTGGTCACACAGTTCTCGAACTCGCAACAGGAATTTTGCGTCGCACGGAATGGCTGCATCTTGCAGGTTAACCGGTGAGATTAACACACAGGCGGTTTGTTCATCGAGTGCCGCGGTTAACGTCTTTTCATCCCCCATCGGTACGTGGGTGAAACCAGCCATCATCGGACCAAATCGTTCTTGAACCTCTGGTATTCCAGTGGCTGATCGGCACATGCCGGTTCGTCCATGGTCACTCCCAGCGATTGCGATGGTTCGATAGCAGGAATCTCCCTTGAAGCGTCTTGCCATCGATATTGCGTTATCGATCGCGGAGTCTGCGGAGGGGTTTATCTGGATCAAATCATTGGGAATACCCATGTCGGATGGAAAGAAGGAGCCGAGAGATTTTCTGGCCGTGCTGCTGAGGCTTGTCAGGAATAATGGCTGAATCTCAGGAGCTGATTCGGTGGTGTCTTTCCCTAGCCAAATTGCTGAATCAGTGGTCAGGTTTGCGAGGACGTGACGTACGGTCTCATGGGTCTGTTTGGCACCAAATCCAAGGGCACTGCAGCGGCCAGCTAAAGCATCGACGAGAACGCCCGATCCATCATCGAGTGCGCTGAGTATCCCAAGGGGTAGCGTCCTGTGATCGATTTCAATTGGAGATAGGGTGATCGCTCCCAAGTCACGCGATTGCGAGGCGTCTTGGGTTTGGTCTTTGTCCTCAATTAATTCGTCATCATCATCTTCATCATCCTGAGCATCTTCATCTTCGTCTTCTTCTTGGTACTCTTCGTCCTGATCGTCGATGAGTTCGTCTTCTTCGTCTTGCTGTTCCTCGTCAGACTCTTCCTGCTCTAGATCTTCATCCTCGATGTCTTCCTCGGTATCTTCTTCGTCCAGATTATCTTCGTCTTCGTCCTCGTCTTGGTACTCTTCGTCCTCGTCGTCGACTAGATCGTCCTCATCTTCCTGTTCTTCTTCCTCAGACTCGTCCTGCTCTAGATCTTCATCCTCGATGTATTCCTCAGCATCTTCTTCGTCCTGAGTATCTTCGTCCTCGTCTTGGTACTCTTCGTCCTCGTCGTCGACTAGATCGTCCTCATCTTCCTGTTCTTCTTCTTGATCGTCCTGCTCTAGATCTTAATACTAGAAGTATTCATAGGCCTCATATTCGTACAGAGGATAT
>JBMHCO010000131.1:0-33123 GCA_049889895.1 Rubripirellula sp. | reverse complement strand
CGTAGTTCGAGGTGAAGCTGGAACCCTAAGACCGGCGGCAAAAGTTGTGGACCCAACGTCAGGTCGCACCTTGGAGATTGAAACCACACAACCGGGGATGCAGCTATATACCGCTAATCACTTGCCGGGTAACGAGCGTTCCAATGGCCACGCTAGCCATGACGCTTTTTGCCTCGAGACTCAGCACTATCCAAACGCGCCCAACGTCTCTAGCTTTCCTAGCACACTCCTCAGGCCGGGACAGAAGCTACATGAGATCACGATTCACCGGTTCGGTATCGAATAATTGCAACTTAGCTATGAATGGGAGTTCGGTTCAGCGGCGTTTAATGCACTCTGGCTGATCGAACCTTTCTAGGCGATAAGACGATGTTCGCTCGGGTTTCCACAAGGAGCATGCTAACGACCGTTGCCTTATTTTGGTGAATCCCCCCCCGTGTTAACCGATAACGGTTGATTTTTTCTCTCAATGTTCACAATTGAGGCTAGATCTCTGTTGGAAACGGGCTTTGAGACCGATTAACCTTTACTAGAACATGACAGATTGTTCATGCAA
This sequence comes from Rubripirellula sp., assembly GCA_049889895.1. Classification (GTDB taxonomy): domain Bacteria; phylum Planctomycetota; class Planctomycetia; order Pirellulales; family Pirellulaceae; genus Rubripirellula. The sequence continues at coordinate 32,567 of JBMHCO010000131.1, read as the reverse complement.
TCTTCTCATTTCTGTGATAGGAGCATCGGGATATGGCAGGCGATTTGCTGATTGGCGTCTCATCGCTGCTATTTCTTTGCTTTGCTCTTTTCAGGCTCTCTGTCACAGTCAGAGGGGGGCAACGACCGGTCTTGTTCTCTTGCGTCTTGCTTGTGTCGTTGTTGTTTGGTGGTCTCTTCTCTGGCCGACTGTTATGGGCCAAGTTGATTCCAAACGAACATGTTCTATTTATTTCGAACTTAACGCCACTGCTGCTGAGTGTCGCTGCTGGTTTTTGCTTGAAGAGCCATCATGTGAGTCAATCTTGGCGGCCATTGTTCGCGGGCTTATTTTTGATAATCGCCTCTGGCTACATCATTCTTCCTTGCGTTCGGCCTGTGCTGTTTCCTGTCACGTTGAGCGACTCGACAATCTGGAAGAATGACAGCTGTCTTCAGAGTCATCCGTCTAGTTGTGCACCGGCTGCTGCGGTCACCCTTCTAAATCTCGAGGGATGTGAGTCAACAGAGCAAGATCTTGCGAGTTGGTGTTTAACAAGTGGTAAGGGGACTGAGGCATTAGGGTTATATCGAGGCTTAAAACGGGCCTTAGGTCAATCAAGCTTTGCGGTGCAAGTTGCACCATCTGATCCCTCACAATGGATGGAGCGGAGAGCCGTTCCCAATGTCTGTCTCGTGAGTTTGGGTGGCTCGAAGGTCAATAAGTTGGGTGCGATGTTTTTTGGTGCCGAGCTTTGGAACGCTTCTGCTCGTGGTGAAGGCCATGCAGTCGTCGTTCGGGGACAAGATAGCCAAGGTCGCTGGATCATATCGGATCCCGCGTTCGGAGAAGCGTTGTGGTCTGACCAGCAACTTCAAGAGCGATTCACTGGTGAAGCGATTTATCTATCTAGGATAGATTGATCCAATCACGCCGAGACTTTCCCAAGACTTAGGTCAAGTTTTGCGCAAAAAAAAGTTGGACGTCACTGCGGAGCGTCCAACTCTGCAAGGCTTCTGATTCTTTGTGGCTAAGCAGTGATTTCAGGTACCGCGAATTGAGGCCGATATTCGCGCTTCAAGAATTGATTAGCAGATTCGGCGTGGTCGCCTTCAAACATTTCTGTCTCTGCGTTGAGCTCGAGTATCGGACTGAGTCGGATCGAATCATCTGACATTGTGATCTGGTGCGATTGCAAATGCTCGTTCATTTCACCTAGCAATACATTCCATTCATTGAGTGCAATGCTACTTGCTCGCTCTCCTGAAAAGCTGGTTCCGCAGCGAACCGCCACATTGGCAAGGTTGCACCAGCCAGTGCTGTCGTTACCAACAGCCACTTCGGCATTGAGTAGGTTCCGGTCTTGTGCACGTAATGCGTCGATAAAGTTTTGTTGGTGCCTAACATCACCATTGCCGCGGAATTCCTTAATGACTTTGCCATTGTTATCGTAGGCCAGAGCACGACCACGCTGGCCTTCGAACCGTCCTCCCTCGCAGTAGACGACGTATCCACTGTTCGGGCCAGGATGGGTTGGGCTTTTCTTGCCGTTAGGTTCCGCAGGTAGGTTAGAAAGTCCAATCACGACGGGGATACTACCTGTGTCGAAATAGGCGAAATGGACATTCGGGGATTCGCCCGCATCATTTAGTCCAACTCGGCCGCCCCCTCCGAGGATTCGCTTCGGCAAGGCAACACTGTCTTGAAAGACGTTGTTTCTAACGTCGTCAAGTACATGTACTCCCCAGTTGCCCATCTCTCCAGATCCAGTGTTCCAGTCCCAATGCCAATCGTAATGAAGGGCATTGCGAAAGATTGGTCGGTCCTGTGCCGGTCCCAGCCAAAGATCATATGCAACTTGATTATCAATCGGCAGCGGTGAGTCCCGTTTCCCAATTGATGGGCGAATGCCGTAGCGATTGACTCTTGCGGCGAGAAGTTTCCCTAGTCCTTTTTCTTGATGTAGAAAATTTTTGATCTCCGTCTGCATGGGATCAGAACGTTGCTGCGTTCCCAGCTGACAAATTTTGTTGTATTTACGCGCTGCGGCAACGGTCTGTTTTCCTTCCCACTGGCTGTGGGATAATGGTTTTTCGACGTAAACGTCTTTGCCGGCTTGCATGGCCCAAATTGCGGCCAAGCAATGCCAGTGATTGCAGGTTGCAACCACAACCGCATCAATCGAATCTGAATCGATCAAAGAACGGAGATCTTTCCAGCCGTTTGCCTTTGGGAAACGTTGCTTTGCTAAACCAAGTCGGTTCTCGTCAGGATCACATAGTCCGGCGATATTGACTCCTGGAACCTTTGAGAACTGCCCCATGAGCTGCCCCGCTCGTCCGCCGCAGCTAATGAATCCAAGGTTGATCTCTTCATTTGCCTGTGCTGCTCGGGCGTTTGCCCCATAAAAAATGGTACTGCCCGCTGCCGCTGTGGAGGTGTGCAGGAATGATCTTCGATTCAGTGTTGTCATGCGATTTTCTAACTAAGAGTGTTGGAATACGGGCAGCGGTGTATCCATTGGAGTGGACGCACCAGGCCCAAGCTTGTTCAATTGCCGATTATATCCATATCGGAGTCCGTGTCTTGAAAGAGTTAACGGAACTCGAGAATGATTTGCGTGATCGGCTTCGGAGGATTTTGGCTATGATTCCCTCCTAAGAGGTTGTCGCTTTTTGCAGTCCGCGTTCAGCAACAAAGAGAAAGATTCTCTTAGAAACCATTGTCCCCTATCTGTGAATCTTGTCAGAAATCGCGATCTCAGGTTATCCTTGCGACATCTGATGCTAGCCGCAATGTCTTGCTCTCACGAATCAGAAAGCTTAACGAGAAGCCTTACAAAATTGGGTTTTTCTGCTTCTGGCCTTTTCTGCATTTTAGTGAGCGTTGGTCATATCTTCCGAATCACTCTTTGTCGATTTTGGCTTGGTAGGTGTGTCTCGGGACAGTCGGTAGACCACAAGACTTGTCCGGCTCGGATCTGAAACTAAAGACAAAGACAAAGATAAAGATAACTGAGGTAGGCGAGCGATGCGTTTTTGCAGTGATTGTGATTTGACAGATAAGGGAAACAATTACGTTTTATCTGGCAACTTAAGCTCAAAGTTGGCCTCAGTCTGTTTATCTTGGAGCTTGATGTTATTGTCGATGGGAGGTGTTAATTTGGTGGCGGCCGAGATAATCGAGCCCGACGTTGCCGAAGCATCAGATGAAGGCAAGGAGGCCATGGGGGGAATTCGCGCCCCCGATGGTTGGAAAGTGGAGCTTTTTGCAGCAGAGCCAAACGTCGCGAACGTGGTGGCATTTGATATTGATCATCAAGGTAGGTTTTATGTCTGCGAAACGTTTCGACAAAATCGAGGGGTGACTGATAACCGCGGCCACGATGATCAGTGGCTGCTCGCAGATTTGGCTGCAGAAACGGTACAGGATCGAATCGACTATCACCGTAGGTTGCTTGGCGATGCTGCTGTTACGTATGAACAGCATGACGATCGCATTCGGCTTCTCGAGGATACTAACGGAGATGGAATAGCAGACGCCAGCAAAGTGATCGCGGACGGTTTTAATCACTTAGAAGAGGGGACAGGCGCTAGTGTGCTTTGGAGGCCTTCAGGTATTTATTACACCTGCATCCCAAAGCTTTGGCGATTGATTGATTCCGACGCAGATGGCGTGATCGATGAACGCATCGTAATGTCAGATGGATACGGTGTGCGAGTTGCCTTTCGTGGGCATGATTTACACGGATTGGTTCTTGGCCCGGATGGTCGTCTTTACTTCAGTATTGGAGATCGCGGCTATCACATCACAACGGATGCGGGCGACATTCTAGCGAACCCGGTATCAGGAGCCGTTTTTCGCTGCGAATTGGATGGGTCACGACTTGAAGTGTTTGCGAGTGGTTTGCGGAATCCTCAAGAACTCGCGTTCAATGATATTGGTGACTTTTTCACGGTGGACAACAACAGTGACAGTGGTGATCAAGCACGCGTTGTTCATTTGCTTGAGGGGAGTGATAGCGGTTGGCGTATGTATTATCAGTACTTGCCGGATCGTGGGCCATTTAATCGTGAAGCAATTTGGAAGCCGATCCAGCCAGGACAGCCCGCGTATATCGTACCACCGCTCGCAAATTTCACTGATGGACCGAGTGGTCTGGCTTATTATCCGGGCACGGGATTTGGTGATCAGTTTAACGACACTTTTTTCATCTGTGATTTTCGCGGTGGGCCAGCAAACAGTGGTGTGAGAACGTTTCGTTTGGAAGCGGAGGGAGCCTCCTACCGATTCGCTTCAGATGACAATCCAATCTGGACAATCTTGGCAACGGACATAGGTTTTGGACCGGATGGAGCGATCTATGTGAGCGATTGGGTCAATGGTTGGGATGGGCTTGGCAAGGGGCGAATCTATCGATTTTCGGATCCAGAGCATTCCGAAAGCAAAATCGTTTCGGAGGTAAGAGAATGGTTGTCATCTAATTGGGACGATTTAGATACACAACGTCTAATCGAGGGTCTTACACATGTTGATCGTAGAATCCGGTTGGAATCCCAGTGGCAGCTTGCGCAACGTCGAGATTGGGAATCACTGGTAAATGTAGCGAAGGACAGGTCCTTGGATGCGGTTGTTCGTTTGCACGGAATTTGGGGTGCTGATCAGATTGCTCGGCAGAACGATGAGTTATCGACCAGCATTATTCAGAGCGTTCGCCCCTTGATAGCAGCTGATGATAGTTTAGTTCGTAGCGCTGCAATCAAGTTCGCAGGTGAACACCGCGACCACGAGTCCCTCTCATTGATAAGGGAGAGCCTGCAACATGAATCGGCTCGAGTAAAGTATTTTGCGTTAATGGCTTTATCTGCATTGCACGACCAAGGTAGCCTGAATCAGATCCTAGCTGAGATCAGCGAGAACTCTGAATCGGATATTGCATTAAGGCATGCAGGAATTGTTGCTTTGGCCAAGACTCAGACTCCACAGGTCTTGGAATCACTGAAAAACCACTCGAGTGAAATTGTCCGTGTATCAGCTGTCGTTGCCCTGCGTCGACTACGCCATGCTAACGTCGCTTCTTTTCTCGACGACTCAAGTGATAGGGTTGCTTCTGAAGCTGGAAGTGCGATTTACGATTTGCCAATCCTTGAGGCGATGCCTCGACTGAGCGAGTCAGTGAATATTGAAAATCGTCCGATAGAATTTCAACGACGTGCCCTTAACTCGAGTCATCGAGTAGGTACAGCCCAGGCAGCAAGCCGTATCGTTGCTTTCGCTGTATCACCTTCCAATGATGTTTCTATGAGACTTGAGGCGCTCAAACTGCTAGAAAACTGGTGTCAATCGGATCCCCGCGATCGTGTCTTGAATGACTATCGTCCGATATCAGACAGATCGCTTGATCTCGCGATAAACGCTTTGGAGCCTCAATTGCAAAGATTGATGGTCGGGAGTTCGGAAGTTCGTGATGAAGCGATACGCGTTGCATCACAGTTAGGGATTAAGGGCATTGCTCCTTTGCTTGTTGAACGGGTCGCTAACATTGAGCTGAGTTCCGCAGAGCGGGCGGGTGGATTGGAGGCACTCGCGCGACTTGATGTACCCGCGGCAGTTAAGATCGCTTCAGATATTCGAATGCTTCCTGCGGATGAGTTGCTACTTGCAGGCTTGAGAGTGTTAGCGGCACACGCACCAACCCTTGCAAAGTCGCGATTAGTTGAGGCCACCGAAAGCCGCGACATACGAGTGATGCAACTTGCATGGGATCTGCTCGCTAAGCTGGATGCCACCGACGTACGTGAAGTCTTCAATCACGGTGTTGAGCGATACCTCACCGGTGATCTTCCAGTGGCAGTTGCGTTAAATGTATTGGAAGGTGCTGACGGGATTGTGACCGAGGATCTTATGAATAGGGTTCGTTCTCATCAAAAAGAACAGAGTGAGCAAGATCCTTTGGGGCGTTGGTCGCTTGCCATTGAGGGAGGGGATGTAGAAAGTGGACGCAAACTGTTTTTTGAAGATTCTCGTTTGTCATGCCTACGTTGTCATCAGGTCGGACGTACTGGGGGCCAAGTAGGGCCGAATCTCACGACAATTGCTGCAAAAAAAGACCGCCGATATCTATTGGAATCGATCTGCACTCCAAATGCTGTGGTGGCAGAAGGATTTGAAACGGCTTTAGTTCTGACTGCTGATGGTGAGACAATTGCTGGGATTGTGAAATCCGAAAATGAGGATTTCCTTGATCTCATCAAGGCGGATGGTTCAATGGTACGACTGGAGTTAGACGACGTTGAAGCAAGGCGTAAAGGGAAATCATCAATGCCTGATGATCTGATCGATAAATTGACAATGCGCCAGCTTCGAGATTTGGTTGCCTATCTTTCAAGTTTGACAACGGATCCAAGAAGTGCTGACGAAGTGGAGTAACATTTATTCTATGGCACGAAATTACCATGGATTGAGAGCCTAGCATCGTGGCTCTCCAATTCATTTATTCGGTTAGACATCATGTTTCTTTGAGTTTCAGCACGCTCTCTCGAGCTCTCTGGAGGAACTCTGATTTGGGCTCACCAGCTTCCAAGAAAATGGGTGCGCCGATGGTAATGCAGCTCAAGAGCGGAACCGGTAGAACTTCGCCTCGGGGTAGAATCCGGTTGACGTTATCTATGTAAACTGGAACCAGCTCGAGGTCCGGTCTTTTTTTTGCCATATAAAACAGTCCGCTTTTGAATGCCCCCATCTCTTCGTCACCAGAAGATCGTCCGCCTTCCGGGAAAATAATCAGTGAATAAACATCACCCATTTGCTGAAGCATGATGTCGATCGGACTTTTGTGGACTTTGATTTCCTTCCGATCCACCAGCAAGGCATTGAAGCTTTTTGCCATGTGTGGCTTTAGCCAGCCTTTTGCCCAGTAATCTTTTGCAGCAACCGGTCTCGTAATCTTTCTCAGGTTACGTGGCAAAGCAGACCATAAAAGCACGGCATCGAGATGACTGGTATGATTCGCAAAGTAGATGCGTTGTGAGGTTTCAGGCTGGCAGTCAATCCAGCGGACGGTAAAGCCGCTAAAAAGTTTGGCGAGTAGTACGATAGCGTGGCTGGTCAGTGTCATGCAAATCGCTGGTTTGACGTCAGGTTGAGGATGCCGCGAAACATATTGAATCGATTTTCTTTCCAATGCTCAACGGGTGAGTGGGCATTTCTGAAAATGTGTTGGGTCTTGCGATCAGATTCTATGTTTCTGTTTCAGGAGAGCAGGCTAGAGATCGAGTCCAGTTTTACCGTCCCATTGCACGAACCCTTCAATGGCTGCGTATTCAGCTAGTCCGAGAGAATCGTATCGTTTTGCAGTTTCAGCATTTCTCGCTTCAGCGCGTTGCCAAAACTCACGGACATCGGATCCCGGAAAAAGAGCGCGATCTTTTTGAGATTCGTGTTTAAAGATTGCAGCTCTCTTTCTTGCGACCTCTTGGGGGCTCAGTGGAACGGCCATTTCGATTTCGTGAGGCGCCCATTCTTGCCACGCTCCACGGTAAAGCCAAACCGCACAATCAGAGAACCAATCTTCGTCCTGGCACTCCGTGCAGGATTGTAGAATTACCGACAAGCAGGTTCGATGAGTACCATGAGGATCGGAGAGATCTCCCGCTGCATAGATCTGATGGGGTTTTATTTTTCTGAGTAGGTCGAGCGTGATTTGTCGGTCTGCATCTGAGATCGGGCTCTTTGTGACTCGGCCTGTTTGGTAAAAGGGTAAGTCGAGAAAATGTAGATGCTCATCTCGTACACCGCAGCAACGTGCACCTTCTCTTGCTTCACCTCTTCTGATCAGCCCTTTGATTCGTTGCACCGGTTCACTATCTACGTTGCCCGGTTTTTTATTCCGCAGGAATTCATCAACGTGGGTCTCAAGTTGTTCGAGGCCTTCGGTGTGTATTTTGAATTCCCGACAGAAGTCTTCAACAAATTCTGAGAATCGAAGAGCATCCTCATCAAAGACTGCAATGTTTCCCGATGTCTGATATGCAATGTGAACCTCATGGCCTTGGTCAACCAGTCGAATCAGTGTGCCTCCCATTGAGATTACATCGTCATCAGGATGGGGAGAGAAGATGATCACACGTTTCGGAAAGATATCATCTCGATGACCTGGTCGATCACCAATCTTTTTCTCGTGTTCAGGTTTTCCTCCAGGCCAACCTGTGATGGTGGATTGAAGATCCCTGAAGACCCTCAGGTTGATGTCGTATGCGCTTCCATGCGCTGCGAGTAAGTCTTGTAGGCCTTGTTCGTTGTAGTCTGCATCGGTCAGTTTAAGGATTGCTTTTCCAACATCTTCGGAGAGGTCGATAACGGCACGCCGTATGGTGGTGGGATCCCATTCGATTTCGTTGAGCAGCCAAGGGGATTGAATCCGTGTTAAATTTGATGCAGCTGCCTCATCAAGGAGGAACGCTGTGTTCGGGTGATCTTGCAAAAAGGTCGCGGGAATAGTCGAAGTTGCATAACCCTCGACCGTTTTCGAGATGATTTTTGCTTTGCCTTCACCAAAAGCTAAGAGCAAAATGCGTTTAGCTTCTAATATCGTGCCAACGCCTAGCGTAATGGAGTACCTCGGAACATTTTCCGCTCCAAAGAAATCGCTTGCTGCATCGATTCGCGTGACGCCGTCAAGTGTAATCATGCGAGTGCGGGAGTTACGATCAGATCCAGGTTCATTCAGTCCAATATGACCTGTTCGGTTGATTCCCAATATTTGCAGATCAATACCTCCAGCTTCTCGTATCGACTTCTCATAGTCCTGACAAAAACTAGAAACGTTTTCTTTAGGGATGCTTCCTTTCGGAATATGAATTTGTTCAGCTGGCAGATCGACATGATCAAACAGATGCTCATGCATGAAGCGGTTGACGCTCTGCAACTCATGCGGTTGCATCGGGAAAAATTCATCCAAGTTAAAAGTGATTACGTTTTTGAATGATAATCCGTGCTCGTGATGTCTTCGTACGAGTTCCTCGTAGATGCCGGTCGGTGATGAGCCAGTAACTAAACCGAGCACGCACATCTCACCTGCAGCGGCGCGCTCGGTAATTAGATTCTCAATTTCATCCGCAGCAGCAATACTCGCCTCAGATGCGCGGGAAAAGATGCGGCATGGGATACGTTCGTTGCTTATTGTCATGATTTTTGGCCTTTCTGAAGTGCGACCAGTGCTGCGCCGGTTACCCCCGCAGTGTTACCTAAAGAAGCGTACTCGATGATCATTTGACTCCCGACCTGCTGAAGGGTTGTGCTCGCCATCGCTTGCTTGACTGCATTAAGGAACTCTCTGCCCGTTGACTTACCTTCTCCTCCAAATGTCATTGCTCCGCCTAAGAGTACTACCGCTGGGTCGATTACTTGGCCGAGAATTCCAATTGCTTGACCAAGGTAAGTACCCGTTTCCTTGATGATTTCTAGTGCAGGTTGAAAGCCATCTTCAGCGGCACGAGACAAGTCACGGGGGTCCAACTCGGATTGAAGAAGCGCATCGGGGATTTCATGCACATTCAGGCTTTCGAACGCCTTTTTAGCTCGTTCTACTACTGCAGGGGCTCCGGCGTAGGCCTCGAGGTGACCACGGCGTCCACAATTACATAGATTCGCATCTGTTGAAAAATTGATTGCCAAATGGCCGATTTCACCGGCGCATCCATGATCCCCTGAGAAACCTCTTCCTCCTATCGCTAAACCACAGCCGATACCGGTGCCAAGAGTTATCAGTGCCAATGATTCGTCCGTGAGTCCACGCAATCGATGTTCCGCCAAAGCAGCCGCATTCGCATCATTGATTACCGCAGATGGGAGTTGGGATTCTTCCTCCAAAATCGCGAGCAAAGGACGGTTTGTCCAATGCGGGAGATTGACGACTTCCTTAAGGCACCAAGTGGAGGTGTCAAGCACGCCTGGGACTGCAAGTCCAATGCCAGTTAGCATCTCAGATGCACCTAATGACGCATGGGCAAATTCCAATCCATGTCGGATCACCGCTTCAGGTTTCGGTAGCACGTCCGTTGGCGTGGAATCTTTAGATCGTATTCTTCCATCGCTGTCGCATAGGCCAAACTTGATGGTTGTTCCACCCACATCGATACCCAAGTACCGATTCATGTCTGTTGGTGGAGGTGATGATGCGTCGGTCATGCTGTTATTTGAGAGACTGTGATGAGATGATGAATCAAGCTTTGCTTGAATGTTCGAGATTATTCAAATGGATGCTTTAAAGGCTCGCTCGATGATTTATAGACCTTCAGGTAGTTTGCCTTCGGTAACTTCTTGTTCCCATTCATCCATTAGAGGCCAATGATCTGCAAGTGTTCCAAAGTCCGCCATTTGGAGATAGCCCCGCAAGCGATTGATAGTTTGGTTAATCATTGCGGAATCTTTTCTGAAGATGGGACCGTGACTCGGTGCCAACCAAGTGACATCACTATCACGAATTCTCTCAAGAGACTTGATAAATGCTTTAATGTCGCTGCCATGATGAGCGTCAATGGCGCCGATACATCCATCGCGGTAGATGTTGTCTCCGCTCAGTAGCATATCGCCAATACGAAAAGCGAGTTGGCTATCAGTGTGACCAGGTGTGTGCCAAACTTCCATTTCAATTTCACCGACTTGAATCAGGTCACCATCTCGAATTTGATTGTCAACGGTGACCGATGGCATCGGCATTCGTAGACCCTGCGCAGCGATCTCTGCCATCGTGACGAGAGTGTCACCATTTTCCAGCGGTTTGACGGCGTTGGGGTGACAAGTCACAGAGGTTTTCAAGGCTTGTTTCGCTCTAGCTAAACCTTGAATGTGGTCAACATCCGCATGAGTGGCAATTAACGTCTTGCATCTCGATAGAGGGAAATCCAATTGGCGGATGATTTCAATAAAATCCTCAACTGTTTCCTCATAACCGATGTCCACTAAAACCCATTCATCCGCATCGAATACGAGGTAAACGTTACAGCCTAGCACTTCACCCGCTTGAAAATTGAGTTCAATGAGGCCGGGGTAAATGATTTTACGAGTGAGCATGGTGCGGTTCTGAATTAGTGATTATCTAGTCGCTTCAGAGCGATCTAACTAAATCGTTTTACTGTTTTGCAGAGTGCGACAAGCTTGTATGCCGCTCGAACTAACGGACTGAATCGAGAAGCGGGGTGAGTCCTTCGATAAATGTTGGATAACGTAGCTTTGGCAAAAGCTCTTTTTTCATCCGTCGGTTCCAAACACGCTTGTTCCCACTGGATCTTGCGTTAACCGTGTCCATTACTCCTCTAATAGCAAAAATCGGCTCGGGACATCCGAGATGTTTGGCGATGAAACCATAATAATTAGCTCGAAGTACGGGACGATCATCCGAGACGACATAGACCCTTTGATCGGACCTTTCGAGGGTTGCGATGACCGCTTGTGCGGCATCTTCCACATGTATCAGGTTAAGATAGCTGTCGGGATCCGCCAGAATTGGCTTTCGCTCGGTCAGGTTGCGACTATTTGGAATGCGGCTTGGACCGTAGATTCCAGCAAGCCGGAGAATACTCCATGAATTGGGTAAACGATTTTTACGCAATAGATTTTCAGCGGCTAAGTGAGATTGAGTGCTAGGGCGGTTGGGACGTGTTGGTGTCGTTTCATCAACCCACTCGCCTTGTCTCTGATGAAAAACTCCCGTCGAGCTGATGTAAGTGATACGAGCAAAGGGTGAAATTCGCGGTAGAAGGTTTTGAAGTCCCAAAACCAGCGTTTCCCAGTGATCCCGTTTTGAGAATACACTTCGACTTACAGCAATCACGATGTTGGAAAAGGATTCTAGGTTCCCCAAAGTTCGTGTGTCGTTCCAATCCGAGATAATCGGATGAATCCCTATATTCGATAAGTTCGTCGCATTTTCGCGACTTCGCGTGCTGCCGCAAACGTCCCAGCCTTGGAAAAGGAGTTGTTGTCCCAATTCACGACCCAAATAACCGCAACCGTAAATGAGTACATTTTTACGAGGATGGGAGTTTGGCGGACTTAGATTGGATTTTGGCACGATTTCTCCTCACTCTGGAATCCTGACTACACTGATAACATAACAGCTAGGGTTCTCGAGCGGCTTTCTAGGAATCATCCCGTGATTAATGTTTATCCGAGTTTGAAAAGAGCTTTGGTGCGGCGACCGCCAATGAGCTTTTTATCGAAGTACGTTTCGATCTTTCTATTGTCCTGCAGCACTTCCGGTGAGCTTTTTGGCCAGTTTCAGACCCAAGCGATCAAAACGCTGCGGCAGACACAGTTCGTTTTCCAGACGAATCAAGGTTCAATTGCCGAGACTCTAGGCGAACTCAATGGGGATGGTACCAGGTGCGACGTTGATGACTCTCTACTACCTATTCTAAGCAAGGGTGGCGTACCAACGAGCGTTATCCAATTGAGGGCATTAGAGGTTCAACAGAGTGAGGTAGCTAGAGCGGTCGCTGCCTGTACTGTGGGCGTGAAAATTGGAGCAGCCAAAGGCTGTGGTGTGATCATCACGAAGAGTGGTTATGTACTCACAGCTGCCCATGTGGCGATGCGTCCAGGCATGAATGCAGAGATTTTTCTGGAAGATGGTCGAGTTGTAAAAGCAAAGTCATTGGGTATGAACCGTAGCGTTGATGCTGGACTCATGAAAATCAATCCGGATCAAAATAATGGTGAGCCGTGGCCTCACGCATCATTAGGTTCTAGTGAGCAATTAATTCCCGGAATGTGGTGTGTCGCAACGGGACATCCAGGGGGCTACGATCAGCAGAGGGGTTCCGTAACACGAGTTGGTAGAATCTTAGCTATTCGAGATCTTGCGATTGTCACCGATTGCGCCTTGATCGGCGGGGACAGCGGTGGGCCGCTGTTTAACTTAGCAGGCGAATTGATTGCGGTTCATAGTCGAATTGGAAACGATGTAGCTGACAATTTGCATGTGCCAATAAATCATTATGCGGACTCATGGGAACGCATGCAGAAGGGCGAATCATGGGGGTATCTGCCGGGATTCAAGCCAATTTTAGGCGTTCGTGGCAGTCCATCTTCCGAGAAAGCGCTCATTGAAGTGGTCAGAGCTGGTTCTCCGGCAGATCGAGGCGGTCTGAGAGAAGGAGACATTGTTGAAGAGTTCGGCGATAAACTGCTAACAGATTTTAAGTCGTTACAAGACGCGGTTGCAGATACCATGCCGGGAGAAAGAGTACGTTTGCTCGTCAATCGTGATGGTCGGACTCGCGTGGTGGTCGTCGAGATTGGTCGTGCTGGTAATCCCTGAGTCAAGACCGGCTGCAACATTAAAAGTTGAATTGAGTACTTATGAAGTTCCTCACACGAAACCTTCTCGCTGCAACGGCATTGCTAGTTCAATGTGCACTGACTGAAGGCAATATTCTGGCTGACGAGAGAAGAGACCATCCGGAGGTGCTGGATCTTTTTCGACCACTTGGCGAGAAAGTTCAAAATTCCGTTGTGCAAATTCTGTGCGGTGGTACCCCGGTGGCTTTGGGTACAGTGGTTTCCGCTGATGGTTTCGTAATAACCAAGCGGAGCGAATTGACGAGTGATCCGATTCGCGTTCGCCTGTCTGACGGGCGTCTTTTCCCTGCACGTGTTTCAGCAGTCCGGCGCCGCAATGATTTGGTGTTACTTCACGTTGATGCCGATATCTCTTTTGAACCCTTAGTTTTTGACACCTATTCGCCAGAAATAGCGAGCTTTCTTATCACGATAGGGAGAACTGGCCGGCCAATTGGATTGGGCGTCGTCGGCGTTAAGGAGCGACCGATTAAACATCAAGGCAGGCTTGGAGTGATGCTGGAAGATGATGCAAAGGGAAGAGCATTGGTCCAATTGGTGTTGCCAGAATCTGGGGCAGCTATCGCAGGGATTAATCCAGGGGACAGAATTGTTGCGGTGAACGGTGAAGCAAAAGACAGCCGTGATGCTGTGATTAGTCGTTTGAAACAAATGTATCCGGGAGAGAACGTTACTCTCACGATTCTCCGGCCAAATGAGCTTAGCGAGTTTGATTCAATCGATATTGATGCGCAGATTCGTGATATGGGCATGCTTCAGGAGTCCGCGAGTGATGCCAAGGTCAATGGGCCAAGAAACATCCGCCTCAGTGGGTTTGACCGTGTCATCCAACACGACACAGTCCTTGACCCTGAAGAATGTGGAGGACCCGTTCTCGACTCACAGGGGCGAGCAATTGGAATCAATATTGCCCGCGCTGGGCGGGTGGTCAGCTACCTACTTCCCGCATCACTGATATTGCCTGAGATGCTGGAAATGCTGGAAGAGGCCCGAGCCAATCTAAATTGATTCGTGGCCGGAGAATCACTGGACTAGAGAATTTTTTGCAGGATCGCTACGTCTAGCCATTGATCATTCAAGTAACCGATTTCTCTCTGAGTACCAACTGTCTCATACCCAAATCGGTGATGAAAGCGAATGCTTTTTTCGTTGTTGGTGATCACTCGAGATACCAGATGGTGAATGCCTGCTAATCGGCACGCTCTTTCGGTCATTTCCAAGAGTTTCGCGGCATACCCTTTACCTGTGTATTCAGTGGCAAAGTAAATCGCAAATTCTCGCGTCAGACGGTAACCGAATCTGTCGCTATAGCGACGAGCGGCAGACCAACCGATAATTTTATCTGTTAGTTGTGCCACGAACCAGAAATCATCTTGGTTGTTGATGATTTGTTTCTCAAGTGTTGATGCTTGCCAATATTCTTTTTCAAAAGTCGAGCCCCCGAGATCAATGTGCGAATTGTAGATCGCGCAGATGCTCTCGATGTCTTGGGATTCTACTTTGCGATATTTTATTTCGTTGTGTATCGAATCTTGGTTCAGCATAGATGGGATCTCTATCTGGTTTGCTTTGTCAAGGACCAGAGCCAACGGAGTTTATCAAGCACTTGCATCTGATGGTTTTTAGTAAGTGTGTCGTCATGTCCAATGGCCTCCAAGACCACTGTGCGTTTTTCACCGAGGTAAGCTTTGATGATTTCATCCTGCAAGTGTGGGGGAACGAGGGTGTCCAATTCGGATTGCAGAAAGAGAGCAGGGAAGTGGCAGTGAGGCGCACTAAGCATTGCGTTCATTGGATCGCAAAGGCTATCAGCCACTGGGTTGATGCACCAACCAAGGGGGTATCGTTTTGCAACGTTTTTAACAACGGAAATCAATGGTGGCGGATTGCGTAGAATCAGTCCAACATTGGATGCTTTATCCATCTTTGAAGCAATGTGAAGCGCGGGTAGGCAGCCAAGGCTATTACCCATCAACCACAGAACCGAATTCTTTCCTCCATTGCCCTCTGCATATTTGCAAAATTCCGCCGCAGTCTTTGCTATCTCTGCAAGCCTTGCTCGACCTTCACTCTTGCCGTATCCGGGAGGATTCCAAGTCCAAATTTCAACATTTAGGTCTTCGAAATGGTCGCTCGGGAACGGAGAGCTGCGTTCAGCACGACCAGCAGTTCCAGGGAATTTTAAAATGAGAAGATCTGGTTTCACTGCTTCATCAAAGTTCTTCTGCACGAAGAACTCGATGGAATATTGACTTAGCTGCACTTCGGAACGCCGTTGAGTGTGCGGCGCGACTGCGGCTCTTGTTGGTCTTAAAACGAGGCGGTCAAGGAGGAACTGTCTGAACTGGGTCAGCATCCAATTACTCCTTGTCGTTTACCTGCTTGACCAATATCAGTGAACGCGCTGGCCTGGTAGAGCGCCATCGTCTATCCCGAGAATGAATACCTCTGCGCCACCTGGTCCTGCAGCGGTGACCATTCCTTCGCTCAGTCCAAACCTCATTTTACGTGGCTTTAGGTTCGCAACCATTACAACGAGACGTCCGACAAGTTGCTCAGGCTCGTATGCTGCTTTGATGCCAGCAAAAACTTGCCTTCTCTCATCTCCACCTAGACTCAACTGAAGTTTTAGAAGTTTGTTGGCTTCGGGAACATGTTCAGCAGAGAGTACTCTTGCGACTCGAAGATCTACCTTTGCAAAGTCTTCGATACTAATTTCGTCCGCAAGTGGCTCGTCTTTTAGCGGTTGATCACTGTCGCAGAAGGAGCTGCTCTCGGTCTCTTGTGTTTCTTCGGCAGTGTTCTTGCTTTCTTCGATCATTTTTTCAAGGTCCTCGATTTGTACTCGATCAAGCATTCGATTGAACTTGCCCACTTTGGTCCCCAGCAAGTGTGACTTACTTTGGTCCCACGACTCAATAGGCTCGCCCAACCATTGGCTACATTGCTCTGCAAGATCTGGTAGCACGGGTGCTAAGTAAATGGTTAATTGTCGGAACAGATTGATCGCCACGGTGCACACCGAGCGTAGATCATTTTCTCTCGCCGGATCTTTTTTCATCTCCCAAGGCTTTGCATGCTCAACGTAAGGGTTGGCCGCATCAGCAAGTTCCATGATTCGTCGAATGGCTTTGGAGTAATCCTTACACTCGTAGGCTGCAGCGATTTCGTCACCGGCTTTGGCGCCCTGGTCGAACAAACCTCCGTCGTCCGGATAGTAATCAGCGAGTCCAGTTTGGTGCGCAAATTTCCCGACCCGACTTGCCAGATTTACGACCTTACCAACGAGATCGGTATTAACCTTCCTCGCAAATTCATCAATTCCAAGATCCAAATCCTCAACACGCTGAGTCAGCTTCGTTGCATAGAAATAACGTAGATATGATGGGTTGTTGTATTTGAGATAGGTATCTGCTGCGATGAAGGTGCCTTTGCTTTTTGACATCTTTTCGCCATTAATGGTTAAGAAACCATGGATGTGAACCTGGGTTGGTAAATTGAAACCTGCTGTTTGAAGCATCCCTGGCCAAAACAACGTATGAAAATACGTAATGTCTTTTCCAATAAAATGATGAATCTCGCACTCATTATTTTTCCACCAAGCCGCTAACGATTCGCCGTTTGCTTGGCACCACTGTTCCGTCGTTGCGATATAGCCAATTGGTGCGTCGAACCACACGTACCAGTAGTTCCCGGGTGCATCAGGGATCTCAAATCCAAAGTAAGGAGCCGGACGGCTGATATCCCAATCGCGAAGTTCATCACTTAGAAAGTGGCCTTTGAGATAATTAGCAACCTCGGTCTGTAGGTGGTTGCCTTCTTCGACCCACTGGGTCAGAAATCCGCGCAACTTTTCTAACTCTACGAACAGGTGGATAGCATTTCGAAGTACCGGCGTCGCGCCGCTTAAGGTGCTTTTCGGGTCAATCAGGTCGGTTGGGCTATAAGTGTGGCCACAGTTGCAATTGTCACCCGCCTGATCTGTCAAGCCGCATTTTGGGCAGGTGCCACGAACAAAACGATCTGCAAGAAAGGTGTTAGCTTCAGGATCATATAGTTGTTCAATGGTTCTTTCGGTGATAAGTCCGGCGTTTCGAAGTGCGGTCCAAAAGACACCACACAGTTTTTTGTTTTCCGGAGAATTTGTGCTTCCGTAATGGTCAAATTGAATTCCAAATCTCGCAAAATCGTGTTGGTGAGATTGGCTCATCGACGCGATGAGGTCTTCTTCACTTTGACCTTCGTTCTTCGCGCGGATCATGATTGCGGTACCGTGCGTGTCGTCAGCGCACAGGTAAATGCAGCGATTGCCGCGTAATTTTTGATATCGCACCCAGATATCGGTTTGGATGTATTCCACCAAATGACCTAAGTGAATGGGGCCATTTGCGTACGGTAGGGCGCTAGTGACGAGAATCTGACGGTTCATGGGCCGGCTTTACGGTGGAGACCACGACACGATTGTCGGTCTCGTGAAAAGTTATACACGGAAACTGTGCGGCTCAGCATTCACATCGCCGCGTAGGAATTGTAGTTAACGATCGAGTATTGGACGACCGGGATTCTGTGCAGGTATCTGCACCCTATGACTCGATCCAAAACCGCCCAAACAAAAGTTGGGGATTTCTAAAGGCGATCCGAGAATCACCGCTGGTTTGGCCTTGTGTTTGTCATGGCACTTGGAAGACCATCTTGTAGTAACAGAAAGGGCGGTTCGTAAAAAATCCGCCATCCGTACGAGGGTTTTTCTTCTGATCTCACAAATCCTTTTAATCTTGCGATTACGACGAATGAGGGTGCCATTTCAAGGAGGAATTGGCGTGGAATACTTCCGAATATGGATGGTTTTCTTTGGCTTTGCGATTGGGTTTCCAATCTCTGGGTTGGCACAACAAAACGATGCGGTGCTACTTTATTTTGAATCCTCACAAAATCCTGCTTGTAAGAGGATTCATCCTACTCTGACTCGGTTGGTGGCAGAGGGCACTCCCGTAAGACAGGTGGATGTGCTTGAAGAGCGTTTCCTCGCCTCTCGTTTTGGAGTGCGGTTGACACCCACTTTTATTGTTCTCTGCGGTGGTGAGGAAGTCACAAGACTAGTCGGAATGCATAGTGCTGACCAGTTGAAGCGAGCTCTTCTGATCACACGAGAGAGGTCACTAGTTCCCACTCGCTCAGTACATGAACGCCATACTAAAGAATCCGAAAGCAGTTCGCGAAATGGTGGTGTAATCCCAAATTCAGTGGGTGGCTCGGAATCGGGCGCAGTGGATCGATACAGCGAAGTGATGCCGAACCGCTTAACAGCTCACGCAATTGAACGAGCTAGGTCGGCAACGGTTCGACTGCGAGTTTATGACTCGATCGGTTATGGTGTTGGTACTGGGACAATGATCGATTCTCGAGCAGGCGAGGTGTTGATTCTGACATGCGGGCATTTATTTAGAGATGCAGGAATTACCGCACGAATTGAGGTAGATATTTTTCGTAGTGGAATGTGCAAAACTGTACTCGGGAAGGTTATCGACTATGACGCTGAGACACGTGATATCGCGTTGGTTTCAATTCGAACAGAGGAAACCGTTGCGCCCGTAAAGATTGCTGCGCTGTATAACGCGACGAGAAGTGGCGATCCGGTATTTAGTTTTGGATGCGATCGAGGCAGCCAGCCAACACGCTTAGATACTCGCATCACAGGCGTGAATAAATACGATCAGCATCTTGGCTTATCAAACTATGAGATCCAAGGCGCACCAATTGATGGTCGCAGTGGCGGCGGGCTATTTGATCAATATGGTCGCTTGGTCGGTGTATGCAATGCCGCGGATTACCGAGAAGACATCGGAATCTATGCGGGGATTGGTGCGATTCATTGGCAATTAGAACGCATTGGACTTGCTTCTCTTATTCCGTTGCAAAATTGAATTCACTCACCACTTCGCCAGAAACTTTGTGGTGACGGAGTGTTAGAGTAGGTGACGCAGAGTCGTCTTGGCCATAGGTCAGTTGGCCAGATAGAAAACCGCCTGCGACGCGGAGAAACTGATGTAATGGGTGTAGTTCACCCTCTCTCCAGCCGAGCTGATGCTTTTCACTACCTGGGCCACAGCCAAATTCCCAGAGATCGGTGTCTCGGTCTTTCGATGCATATTGCCAGTGTCGGTCACCGCAGAAAATGATGACTCCAGGATGCTTTGATAGGCGATTCCGGATTTCTTCGCCTTCGTGCGTAAACGGAGCATTCGCGTGATTATCGCGTTTGTTCTTGCGATCCGGACCGATGATTGGCGTTGGGCTAATGATTAATTTAAATCGTGATTTTGAGTCTTCGATCGTCTTAAATAGCCATTGTTTTTGCTCTGATCCTAGAATCGTTTTTGCCGGCCCATCTGGCATGTTGTTTGGGCTTCGGTAGTCTCGTCCTTCCAAAAACCAAACTTGCAGATCTCTCCCCCATTGAATGGTTTGGTATCGCTGTTCGATCCTAGGAAATTGTTCCAAATTAAAGATTTGTTTTCCTTCTTCAAAGGTTACTGATCCATAGGTTTGACCCGGCCAGCAATCATTTCTAAGAGTGTCATGATCATCCTTGAGGAAATAAGCTGTGTGGTTTGAATAGAAATCACGATTACTAGGAAGAGCGAAGATTCGATTCCATTTAAATCGCATCAGTTCTTTGGAAGTTGCCCAAGGAAAAGGCTTGTCATAGTATTCAATGTCGCCCGCATGAATGGAAAAATCAGGATTGAGTTTGTCCATGCTTGGATAGATTTTGTGGCCATTCATGCCATCATCACGCCTGATAAAATCATGGCACGTTGTCATGCAAAAGGTGACGGGCCTTAAGGCATTAGATGCGGGAGCCGTCTGGAAATGCCCACGTAGAACAGATGAGACGGTCGTTTCATCAATTGGTCGGGCTTCCACAACAACTGCATATCGACGGTCAGGAAGTAGTCCAGTCAATTTCCATTGATGGGTAAAGTCTCGAGTAGCATCCGTCTTCACCCAGTCGGTGGTGATGATTGCTTTATTTTGTTTTTCGGGAAAATAACTCAGTCGGATTTCGCCCTGAAGACCTGGGCAAGCTCCGAGCATTTGATCTAAGTCATGCCCGGGCGGCATTTGTAGTTTGGCGAAATCTTGCTCCGATAGCGTGAGTTCTTTCGAAAGAAGTTTTGATTCTGGTATGTCAAGAAAGTTTGCGCCTCCCGAATTCATTGCGAAACTTTTGGTGGTTCGCGACCATACGGTTGCAGATTTCTCTGTTACCCAACTTGTTTTTATTCCGTTTGCCAGATACGGAGCATGAGATTGTTCTGCACTTTGTTCGAATGATTCAATCACTCTAAAGGAAAAATCTCTGAATGATGCTTTGCCGCCATGATCCGTAAGCATGATCCGTTGTAGTTTCTGCTCGGAGGCAAAATTAGGTACGCCCCAAAACTTGCTTTTTGCTAGTTGTTCTTCCCATGGTGCTCCAACAGTCACACACTCTGAAATCAACGCCCCATTGAGGTAGTGTGAAACTTGGCTGCCAGAGGCAATTACTTTCGAGTGATTCCACTGACCGGGTGGTAGGATTGGTTTGCCAGACTGAGGTGAAACTAAATCGTAGATAGATCCTGTGCTCGCCTTACCAAATTTCGTCATCGTTTCGTCAATGATTTGATATTCAAGACCGAGCCATCGACCATCAGACTTGTGCACGCGATATTTAAGTCCGGAGTTCGTTCCCGCTTCAATTTTCCATTTCCATTCCAGTTCAAAGTTGGGTGGTAGTGGTGGACTGAGAAGACTACCGGAGCCGCCACGAGGATGCGTAAGTTGGATCTCATCACCAGAGAAATCCCAGTGCCCGATGCTCGGTTTGCCATCGACGGTCGTCCAGAAGTCCCTCTCTAGCCATTGAGATGGATTAGTACTCTGTGTACTTGCTTCCTGAGCAGAAGAAGATATCGGTTTTATATGAAGCATCGCCATGACAAGCAAAATCAGTAATGCTTCGTAAAACCGCGCGTTTTGGTGCATCCGAGATCAACCTAGCTAACGAGAAAGTAGTTTGCGTTTTGGAGCTTTGTTATACGCGAGGAGATGAGGTTTGGTGTTGCGATGGCTTAGAAAATAAAAATGGGAAATATTTTTTCGATTGTTGCCAAGATTGACCGCAAGAAAGCGAATTACGAGTGACGGTATTCACCTGCCTTGTAATCTCCAGGTGTTTAAGCTCGAAATCACATCAGCGGAAGCAGGATTAGCAATGATCAAGAAAGCAGTATTAGCCACTAGCGGCGTTTTTCTCTTAACCAGTCTCTCGGTAGGAATGCCGCTTTGGAGCTATGCACGGTGCGGTTGGGACTGGATGAGAGTTTCAACGACAGAGATGTTGCCTCTGGAATGGGAAATTCAGCGAGCAAGGCAGATGATTACTGATTTAAAGCCAGAAATTGAGGGAAATGCAAAAAAAGTAGCTCGGGAAAAGGTTGAGGTCACTCGACTTAAGCAACAGTTCGACGAGGCAAGTATGGGTCTTGAGAAGAGTCGTGAGCAAATTGAACGACTTACTGCGGACCTCAAGGCTGGTGGTGATAAATTTACCTATGGTGGGACGACTTATACGGCAGCTCAAGTTGAATCTGATCTATCCAGTCGTTTCAAGCGATTTAAGACTAAAACCGCCACAGCAAGCAAACTTGAGCAGGTTCTTCAAGCGAGACAGGTCTCCTTAAAGGCAACTCAGGACCGAATGACCACCATGCTTGATGCTCGGCGTCAGCTGGAGGTAGAGGTTGAGAATCTGGAAGCAAGGCTTGGCGCGCTTAGAGTTGCGCAAACTGCAACGGGAATCAGCTTAGATGATTCGCAACTCGCGAAAACTCGAGATTTATTGGACGAGATCGCTGTTCGAATTGATGTACAAGAAGAATCCGTTGCTGTAGATACTGAGTACTTCGATCAGATTGACTTGAACGAGGATGTAGATAGTAATCTTGTTGATGAGATCGCGGAGTTTCTTGACCGTGGGTCGGAGCAAGATGAAACGCACGCACTTGTCGCAATTCAGCTAGATTAAGCGGGTCAAAAATCACTTACCGGTGATTTTAAGATTCAGAGCAAGTGTAGGTTCAAAGAAATCCTTCCTCGCTGGATAGATAAGAGAGCCGAATCGCGTATGCGACTCTGCTCCAAGCCGGAAATGATGTTAGTAGCTTGCGGGTAACTACTCTCCCTTGCTGTTAAGGTGATAGCCCAACACGCTTGTTTCCTGTTAATTGGTTTTTTCTATGCGTTTTGCTTACAGTGCAGGTTCGCGTCCGCTGCCCACGTACGTCATTAAGGGCGGTCTAGGTATTGGCGGATTCGGAGAAGTCTATCTAGCAGAAAGTAATGCAGGAAAAAAAGTTGCTTTGAAGTTGATCCAGAGGAATCTGGAGATCGAACTTAGGGGTGCGAGGAACTGCCTGAATATCAAACATCCGAATCTATTGTCACTCTATGATATTTGCGAAGACGAGTCGGGGAATTCATGGTTGGTAATGGAGTACGTCGAGGGTTTGAATCTTCGACAAGTCTTGCAGAGGCAGTCAGCAAGCATGCATGCGAGTGAGGTTCAGCGTTGGGTAATCGGTCTTATAGAGGGAATTAAGCATCTGCATCATGGAGGCATCGTTCACCGCGACATAAAGCCCGAAAACATTTTTGATGATCATGGCATCATTAAAGTTGGTGATTACGGTCTTAGTACGGTGATTCAACCAAATGGCACGCGGCAGACAGAGGGTGTGGGGACAGTTCATTACATGGCGCCTGAGGTTGGTCGAGGCGAATACGGCCCAAGCGTAGATGTTTATGCGGTGGGAATCGTTCTCTATGAATTGCTCACGGGGGACGTTCCTTTTGATGGTGAGACGAAGAACGAGATTATCTTAAAGCACTTAACCGCGGATCCGAATCTCGAGTTGCTCCCATTAGCGTTTCGACAGATTGTGTCAAAGTGTTTGCTCAAGGATCCAAACAGTCGATACGAGGACCTAAGCGATCTGATCAAAGATCTCAAGCATGCGTTTGTGGATGAAAATGCAACAGAAATCGTCATTGCTGAATTGGTCGACGATAGCGTCAGCGGCTGTAATGCCAATAGTCCTACGCTTGATATTGCATCTAATTTGGATCATGCAGTGCATCTCAACACTTCGAGATCCCCAAGTAAGATTCAATCATCAAAGGTAAGCCTCAAATATTGTTTCGTGATTTTTCTAATGATCGGGATGTTGGTTCATCCTCTGGTTTTTATACCACTTACGTTTCTTCTAATGATGGCTTATGTCCCTTTCATAATCCTGCAGAAATTGTTGGCATCGCATGGTATCGACGGGGGAGTGAATGGAGAAGCGCAGCAACGAAGAAGGATTTTTCAAGTTGGTAGTCGAAAATGGCGATCCGAACTCCGCGCAGGTCTGGCTAAGAAGTCGTTTCTAATTCGTTTAAGAGATTGGCTTTTTTCATCGGCTTTCGCGGTTCCGTTCGCCGCAGCGATTGTTTTGATTGTAACCGCCGTTCTTAACGCCGATCAAAGTTTTCACTTGAGCAACCATGCTTCCATGGTTTGGTGTGCGACGCTCGCGGGGTTGGCATCAATCAGCTTGATGGCGGTATCTCAAAAGTGGGAGGTAGAAGAAGAGCATGATTTTTCAAGCCGTTTCGTTTTAGCTAGTGTTGGTGCAGTGGTGGGAGTAGTTGCTTTCTCACTACATAAGTACCTCTTGCTAGGAACGGCGTTAGGCACGATAAGAGATGTTGATGCAACGGAACTACCGACATGGATGTATAAAAACCAGTCCCCAACCTTATTAGCTTATTGCTCACATTTTGCTCTGTTATTTTTCGTTGTGCGGTGGTGTCGTCTAGCAGACCCGCTTCGAGAACGAAAGGTGAGCGGCTGGTTTGTACTGGTGCCGGTAATTGCTGAATGGTCTATCCAGCAACTATTTCCCATTGCACAGCCAGCCGGGATGGTTTTCTCCGGATGTTTGGCTGTTGTTCTGCAGGTTGCATCGCCGTGGCTGACAGCATCTCAGCGTGATCATCTTGTAACGGTCAATCGGTTTCATGAGATTGGAGCGTCGCATTGACAAGCTACATCAAATTCGCAGTCATCCTTGTCACACTCTACAATTCAACGCTGGGTTACGTTTGTCTAGCATATTCTCCACAGAGCGATGCCCCAGGTGCCACAAATCTATCGACACCTCCGATAGATTATCGAGAGTATCCTAATGATCGACCAGGTTGGCTCGATGAAGTGCCATTTCAAGATGGTGTTGTCGTCGTGACCGAAGCTTACGAAACAGCCGACCAAGCAGAAGTAGAGTTAGACGCGTTAAAGAAAGAGGCAGCCGCAACGTTAATTGAAGAGTGCTTTGATTCAGTCACTCCCGATCAACGTTTAAATTTCGCCTTAACGAATGAACAGATTGATTCTTGGCTGGTAAGGCAGGCATATAGTGGTGAATTGACGGTAGCAGACGCGGTCCGGTATGAGATGGCAGCGAAATTGTCGATGTCGAATCAAGCCCGAGAACATATCAATGTATTGATTCATCAAGCGGAGATTGAGACTCGTGTGAGGAGTGTTCTGATCGCCATGGCGTTTCTCACTCTTGTTATGGTTTTTGGTGGAACCATCGTGAGTGGGGTATTGGTAAAGCGATCGAACGCGAATCAAATTAACGACGTTGATTCACTTTGATACGCAATGTTTTTAAGTGATGATCACGCAGGTTTAGGTGTGGTAAATTTTTAAGTCCATCTTCGTAGCCACATTTCTAAGATGAGCAGATTCCACAGCCGGTAACCATGGTTCTGTTCGTGATTGACGTGTGCTTGGCAGAGTGATTCGATACGCTTTCGTTGAAAGAATTGTTGTGTTCTCGCGTCCTCGGCGAGAAGGGTATCTTGCATGAGTTCTTTAAGCTCGTTTCTGAACCATCCTGCAATCGGAATGCCAAATCCCATTTTTGAACGAGTGAATATCTCGCGAGGAATTTTGATACCAAAGCAACTTTGGAGAATTAGTTTTCCCCGCTTGCCACGGAATTTGTGATGTACTGGCAGCGAGGCAGCAAATTCGACAAGACGGTAGTCTAGAAAAGGCTGCCTAACTTCAAGGCTATTCGCCATCGATGCAATATCAACCTTGGTACAAAGATCACATGGTAGATAGGTTAGTAAGTCAGTGGTTGAAGCTCGGGTGACAATGTCACGGCCCTCACTGAGATTCCAGTTCTGCTCGAGAAAATCAAAGGGATCATCATTTGGCAGAGAACCAAGGAAGTCACCAGTGTATAGAGATGCTCGAAGCTCTTCCGGGAATATTTGCAGCCAATTGAGGTACCGTCGCGGGGTGTTTTGGCCAAACGCTTCCAAGAAGCGTTTAGCTCTTCTTGATAATGAACGCCGTCTATTCGAGTCCGGTAGCTTTCTAATAAGCTGGTTTCCAGGTAATCGATGAATGGGGAAGATTTTCTGCAGTTTCTCACTAAGCCACAACGCTCGATATCTTTCATACCCAGCGAATAGCTCATCACCGCCGTCTCCGGAAAGTGCCACGGTCACTTCTTGTCGTGTTAGCTTCGAGAGGTACCAAGTCGGAACAGCAGATGAGTCGCCAAAGGGTTCGTCGTAGTGCCAAACAAGTTGATCAAGTATTTCAACACCATTGGGCTGCACTTCGAATCGCTGGTGTTCTGTTCCGAGATGAGACGCCACCTGGGCTGCGTATGAGGTCTCATCAAAGTCGGCGACGGGAAAACCAATACTGAAGGTTCTTATTGGTTTCGTCGATTGTTCCTGAGCTAAAGCCGTGATGATAGACGAGTCGATTCCGCCCGACAAAAAAGAACCAAGCGGTACATCGCTTTGGAGTCGCAATTTGATCGAATCGTTCAGAATCTCGCGGACTTGTTCTTGCGCCTCGTTGGCGTTGATATTCGATTGTTGTTGGAGATCTAGATTCCAGTATCGGTGAATTGAGATTTGACCTTTTTCGAAGATCAGGAAATGCCCTGGTGGTAATTTATGAACTCCCTCCCAAATCGTTTCGGGGTGAGGAATGTACTGATAAGTAAGAAAACTGTCGATTGCTTTTGCGTTGATCTTTTCACAAACACCGGGTACTTGAGCGAGACTTTTTAGTTCACTACCAAACACGAATTGTTGGTTTTTGAAAGCGTAGTAGAGTGGTTTCTGACCAATCCGATCCCTTGCAAGAATCAGTCGATGCCGTGACCCATCCCATACTGCGACCGCAAACATTCCATTGAGGCTTTCAAAGCATTTTTCTCCCACTTCTTCGAATAGATGAACGATTGTCTCTCCATCCCCTTCGGTACGAAAAAGATGTCCTGATCCTTGCAATCGGCGTCTTAAGGTGGAGTAATTGTAGATCTCGCCATTGAACACAACTTGAACGGAGTGATCTTCGTTTGCGAGCGGTTGTTGGGCACCGTCAACGTCAATGATACTCAGGCGGCGAAAGCCTAACGCGACTCCCATTGAGTTGCCCGCGGCATCAGTGTGGCTGTCGCATCGCCAACTGCTTGATTGATCTGGCCCACGATGTGCTAAGCAATCTGTCATTTGCGACAGAACACTGGGAGAGATTGCTCGATGAGGATCCAGCCATACAGCACCAGTGATGCCACACATGTTGTGCTCCAGATTGCAATTAAATTCATTCGATCAGAGAAGTATGGCTTGGATGTCCATGTCAAGAAAGATAGGTTTTAGATAGAACCCGCTAAAGGCCAAAAACACAGTCGTGAGTGATATGCGGCTGCGTCATTACAATAATAGTCTCGTTTCATCGGGTTTGTCAGAATGTGCCCTCTCAACACACCTAAAGGTTGTTTATGAGACAATTGAGCCTTAAATATTCACCGCTTACCAGCGTGCTCGTTTTTTTTATCCTGATTGGGTGGAATCTAAACGGTGATGCTCAAACTCGTATTTCTGATGTCCGATCTTCAAAGGTCCAAGATGTTCAGCTCCCATTGCAGACTAGTTCTTCGCAGAAGCAAGAATTGCTTTATCGCGGTGACTCGACTCAGTTCTTTGGGGGGGCTGACAGTAGCAGAAGACTTCCAACTGTTGGTGAAACAGTTGCCGAGATCCCAGAAGGTAAGAAAGGGAATCAATCTTCCAACGAACCAATAGAAAAGTATCGAAAAAAGATAACATTCAAGAGTTCCATCGATGGTTCAATTCAAGAGGCCTTCACGATCATTCCTCCTAATATTGTTCCAGATGAAACCTATTTAGTGGTAAGTCTCCATTCTTGGAGCTCCGACCTGAATCAACGATCGGATCTTGAGTCTTTGGTGTTCGGCCGCGGATGGTGTTATCTCTTTCCGAATTTTCGAGGCCCCAACCAACATCCTGATGCTTGCGGTTCAAAAATTGCGCAGCAAGATATCTTGGACGCCCTTGAGCAGACGTTGAATCAACACGGCTTGAGTTCTTCTCGAGTGTTTCTCACAGGAACGTCAGGCGGAGGACATATGACGATGCTCATGGCTGGTCTTTATCCAGAGCGTTGGCGCGCCGCTTGCGCTTGGGTGGGGATTAGCGATCTTGTTGCTTGGCATCAGACGCATCGTGGAAAGCGGTATGGCAACATGATTGAAAAGTCATGCGGTGGTGCACCGGATCAATCGCCTGCGACGGAACGCGAATATCATGATCGAAGCCCCATTAACTTTATTTCGGGGGCGAGTGCATTACCGATCGCCCTATTCACCGGAATCCACGATGGTCATCGCGGTAGTGTTCCGGTACGTCAGTCAATCGATGCTTTCAACGTTATTTGCACTCATAATGGAGATCCGGTTGTAAGTGAGCTTGAAATTCAGCAGTTGTCTGTAGAAAACGGCCGGTTGAATCAGCCGCGCGAGGGAGATGAAGGTTACTCTGAGTCTCTCCGCCGAAAATACTATTTGAAGCGGTCTTCAAAGGACGCCCAACTCTTAATCTTTGAGGGCGGCCATGAGGGGATTTCGAGCGGTACGATCGATTGGTTCGAAAAATCAGTTGAGTGAGTCGTTACCCGCATTCGAGGTTGGAACTCGAGGTTTACGTGCGGCGAGCTTTTTTTAGCAGCTCTCCTTCATCATTTTTAAGATCGACATTACTGACTTCAAACTATTACTGCGAGTTTGACTCTTCTTGTGCTTCCTCGCCGACACTGATTGGGAGCCAATTTTCATTGAAGAAGTTGGCATGCACGACCTTACCGGGCGTTTGTGTTGTCGATCCATTCGAGATGTCAACGAGTGCCCAATCTGGCAGTTTGGGTGTCTGACGTGCGTTGTTGAGATAGTCGTATTCACGGAATGTAAAGCCACTATTCAAAACGATATAGCGATCAGGATTTAACGGGTTGGGATAAATCAAAATTGGTAGATGCCCCTTCCGTGGGGTCGTCGCGTTACCAATGCTGATCTCATGTTCATTCCAGTTTATCGGTATTTGATTCGCGACTTGGTTGATAACTGAATTCGAGTCACAATCTCCAAACAAAATTAGATTGGATTCAGCAATTTCTTTTTCCGTCAGTTCATCGTCTTTTATTGCACGTATATCACCACGAAAGTGCTTTCGCCAATGTGTCATAGCATGCTGTGATTCTTCTGACGTCCAACTCTCTACCAACGGATCTTTGCTTTTTTTACTCGGTAGTACAAAGATAAATCTTTCTAGAAACGCATCATCGATAGGCCCTTGCAGCCTGGGTTTTTTTCTAACCGCAGATTCCGTAATTTGAGACGGGTTCCATTCCCCATTCGTATGGCTCAGTCGCCAACTCCAGGATTGATCTGACTGGGGTAGTGGACCCTCAAGTGTTTGTCCGTCAATCGTAATCGTGATGGGTATGCCTCTTTGATTTGGCCACTGACCGGAGTCAAAGATAAATTCAATGTCCGAAACGTTGGTGGTCGTGGCGATAATAGAGTTGCCGTTAATGTGCGCGCGAACGTTCGCTTCCTTCCAGTGTTCATCGAGCCCGTGAAGAGTAACCCAGTGATGACTGTGATACCTCAGTGAGTACGTCGTGAAGTCAATCTGTTTTGGGCAACTTCGCGATTCACGGTTCATTGCAATCGCTTGCATGCGTGATTCGATTTCTTTTTTTGAGTCCTCGTGAATCTTGTGTGCAGTGTTCGGTCCGAGAACGTGAGTGAGCTGAACACCATGGTCTTTCAATGACGCTTCCATGACATCTGCTGCTTGTTTTTGTTTATCGATTTCACCGCTATAGGCGACGGTAGGAAGGGTCAGAAGATTCCGTGACCACGGCGGGCAATCGTATAATTTCCATAGAGTCTGTTCGTAGGCGGGTGCGGATTTGCTAACGTCCTCATTCTGAAAAAAGTTTAAAAATTCTTTTGTTTCTGCAAAACCGGCGCCGGGGTTGGCGGCGAACCAAAGGTCGGGGTAGTGCGTTGCAAATTGCCAACAACCGGCTCCGCCCATTGAGAATCCTCGGACGCTTATAAGCTTAGGATCGATTCGTAGTTGTGTTTCGATGTAGCGAAGCGATTCAAGTACATCGATTTCTCCCGCAAACTTGAACGCATTGCAGTACCTACCGTATGGGTGAAGTACAAAGGTATTAGAAGGTGTGTATTGTCCGGTACTTCTTTGCTGCTGCGTCAAGAAATGCACTTCTGCTACTTTTTCTCCACGACCATGGAACCAAATGTCTAATCGACGTGATTGTGTTGGTGTGATTGGGTAGTCCGCCGGAATCACCAGTCCGTAAGGTTGATAAGAGTCGTCTATCCGCGACCGGAATCCTCCAATCACGGTATGCGCTTCCGTCGTGCGTCCAATCCCGACTGTCTCCAACCAGTCTGCGCCGTTTTCAATTCGAGAGATACGCTGAGTGGCTTCGTCTAGGAGATACGAGGCGGACTCAAGATCTTGTTTTCTGTAAAATTGGTTGAATTCCAAAGCAAGTTCTACCGCTCTCGGGAAGACGAGAACCTCTGCTTCCAAGTTTTCTAGCTGAAGTGCTTTGGTCGGGTCTTTTTCTCGTGCGTCAGAATAAATCGTTTGCCATTGGGTGCGGATTGCCTTGCATCGCCAAAGAAGTGCCTGGCTCGCCGATTGATCAATTTCAATTCCCTGAGGCGGGATTTCGCGAACCGCGTCAGGTTTATTGTCGTCTGGTCCATCCGCCCATACGAAATTCATGACTAAAAGGCCAAGAAGTGACCACTTTAGCTTTAGGTACAAATAACCTGTTTTCATTTGACATTTTCCGTCTATTGAACGCATCATGCTCTCGGTTTAACAACGACTTTCATTTGATCGGGATCACCGGCATGCAATCGTTCAAACCAAGTAGGACCTTCATCAAGGCTGATCTCAGCAGTGATCAATGGAGCAACATTAATGATGCCTCGATTCATCAGATCAATACACTGCGGGTATTCTCCATTGCACCCGCATGTTCCTTTTAAGGATATTTCCCGAGTTACCACTGACTGAAGTGGAAGTTCAATCGTTGGTGATACGTTGCCAACTAGTGTCACATTGCCGCCTTTGCGAACGGATTCAATTGCGGTCTTGATTGTCCCAGTAGCACCAACAACTTCTAGTGCCACATCAGATCCTCTACCTTCGGTGAGGTTTCTGACCACGTCGGGTACGGATTCTTCTTGGGCATTGAGGCAGTGGTCAGCGCCTAGCTCCTTTGCCACCTGGAGGCGTTTGGGATTTACGTCCACAGCGATGATCTGACTTGCGCCCGCGGCGCGCGCGGCTTGAAGTGTTAGTAATCCGATCATTCCGGATCCAACAATCACGGCTGTATCGCCAAGTTGAATTGGTGTAACGTTGACTGCGTGCACCGCAACCGAGACAGCCTCGACGAGTGCCGCATGTTCAAATGGTAGTGATTCCGGTAGTCGGTATACGATGCGCCGCGGAACGCTGATCCGCTCAGCAAAGGCGCCGTGGCGTCGATATTCTCCGCAGGAAACACCTAACACCATGCGGTTATCACAAAGGTTGCCATCACCTTTCCGGCAAAATTCGCATCCTCCGCAGGATACCATCGAATCAAAAGTGACTCGGGTACCGATTTCGAGATCTGTCACTCGTTCGCCAACCGACACGACTATACCCGCCGCCTCGTGCCCCATTACCAAAGGTGGGATGCGGCGACCTGTACTACCGTCGTACCCGTGGATGTCACTTCCACAGATCCCGCACGCCTCAACCTGTACAAGAACATCTTCGGGACCTACGGCGGGTTCCTCGACATCCGTGACAATCATTTTTTTATATTCGGTGAGTAGGAGCGCTTTCATATTGCCGATTAATTTTTACTTTGACGAGTGGTAATTCAAAAGGATTTTAAGCTACAGTTGTTTCTTCAGTCGGTGTCTATGTTGACCGTTTCGCACGAAGCAGTTTATCGTGCGCCGCAGTCTAGCACAGGATGCATTAGCCTTGGATGAGGAAGAAACTCTTACTGCTTACCACGAAGCCGGGCATGCGGTCATTGGATTCGCATTGGGTGGAGTTGTTGAATCTGTGCAATTAGGTGGTGAGCATGACGTGTTGGGTGTGCGGCAGTACGGTGATTGTCGAATTGCGTGGCATTCGATTGGCAAGAATTTGGACGAACATCTCCAGCGAGAGATTCTTACTACATTAGCTGGTCCAGCCGCCGAATTAGTTTATTCCGGCATTCCTCTTGAGTTTCAAAATTTGGCTCCCTGGAAACAGGATTTGGATTTTGCGTGGTCGATCCTCTCGCAAATCCCATCTGTTGAAAGGAAAGTTGAAACGCTGAGTCAATTGCTTCATCAATTGCAACTGATTATTCGAAGTGATAGGTGTTGGCCAGCAGTCGCCGCTCTTGCCGATGCATTATTGGCTCATGAGTTTTTGGAAGAAGAAGAAGTGGAGGAGATTATTCGGTTTTGGTTTAAGGGGTGATTCTAATTGTGTAGGATGCTCACCGTAGTCAATGTGAATCGATATTCTTGCGACAGGAATCGCCTCTTTTTAAAAGATTCTCATTGCTAAGGACTGCGGCTGTCGGCGGAATGCTGATTTTTAACACTTGATTGCTTGCCAGTTGTATGAGGTGTTTAAGTGTGTAATCGAATGATCTTGTGTGTGAGTGTTATTGTCGCTGTCATTCTTCATGATCA
>JBMHCO010000130.1:0-17910 GCA_049889895.1 Rubripirellula sp. | reverse complement strand
ATTGAGCGATGACGGTGTCCGGCTCTAACTCAAAAGCCTCGTGATAAAGCAACGAGGGATCAAGATTTCTGCGGATATCCTCCACGAGGATCCCATACTGACTCAAATCAATATTTATCATTAGGCTAGCTCGGTTGTGCTTCAAGTTACGTCTTAGGACATAACAGCACACTGACAAGCACAGCGTGCCGCCCTCCCTAACCCAATTTGCCATCATCAAATAGACACTCAATGAAGACTTTAGACTGCCTGCATCGCACACGCCAAGGTCGTTTTGACCAATCGGATGCCGCCTTAGCGTTGCGTTGCCTCGGCATGGCAACGCTGCTACTGCTTTGGTCCACGTTTCCGCCAAACGCATCGTCACAAAACCAAGATGAAGCTGCTCCCGTAGATCCCTTACGAGATGATGCGATGCTCAGCTTCAAGACCAAGGTTCATCTGTTTGTAAAAAAGTATTGTGTTGATTGCCATAACACACGTCCCGAAGCTCAACTGAACCTCGAATCGGCTTTACGCAACCCTGAAAGTGCAGCTTCGTTTGGGCTTTGGAAGAAAGCGGTCGCTAGCGTCAAAGTCCTCGACATGCCCCCCGCGGACGCTAGCGAGTTGCCAACCGATCAGGAGCGGCAAGATTTTCTCGATAGTATCGCAAAGCTGAAGTACCTTGCGCCTCGTGACCCAGGCCCATTCACACTGCGACGATTAAGTAAGGTCGAATTTGGAAACACACTACATGCTCTTTACGGTGTCGACAGTTCGCTGTCCTCCATTCTCCCTGACGAGGTGGTTGGGGAGGGATATCTCAATTCCATCTCACCACTGCAATCCGAGCTCTACCTCGGTATCGCAAATCAAGTATTACGTTCTGTCATCGCCGAACCTGGATCCCCGCTTAACGACAAGCAACAAAGACTATTGGGAAATACTCCCGCCGAGCCAAAGTTGTATCGAGCCGAGGCAAAAAAAGTTGCGTTGTCTTTGGCGAGTGACGCATATCGGCGACCTCCGAGTGCTTCGGAGCTTGAAGCGTTGTTGAGTGTCTTCGATCTCGGGCAAGAGAACCAGTTGGATTACATGTCATCCTTGGCCCTGATGTGGAAAGCAATTTTGGTTTCGCCGCAATTCCTATTCATCACACCACAACCAGGCATCGAAAACGATGCGTCCATCGTCCCCCTCGATGATTACCAACTAGCATCTCGGCTTTCTTATCTGCTTTGGTCACATCCTCCTGACGATGAACTCCGTGCACTCGCTGAAGCGGGTAAGCTCAGCGACCCATCTGTCCTAGAGTCTCAAGTCCAGAGGCTTCTGGCTGATGTTAAATCGCGGGCGCTATTTGATACCTTCGGTGCACAATGGTTGTCGGTCGGCGGATTGCTCGATCAAACGTTTGATCCCGACCTGTTCCCTGAAATGACACCCGCGGTTCGAAATGCAATGCTTGAGGAAGTACGCTGGTTCTTCCAAAGTATTGTTAGCGAGAACCAAAGTATTTTTCGTTTCGTTGATAGTGATTACACGTTCATTCGTAATGAGATTGCTGACTGGTACGGAATCGAAAAATCAAACGAGGCATCGACCGTACGGCGGGTAAAGATCACTGACCCAAACCGCGGTGGGATTTTAGGAATGCCTGCCGTCCTCGCCTCGACATCCTTCCCGACACGAACAAGCCCCGTGAAACGTGGTGTCTGGTTTCTCGAGCAGGTTCTCGGGGAACATGTACCTCCTCCACCTCCGGATGTACCTGACTTGGCGGCCTCACTTATTGGCGATCCGAGGCAACTGTCTCTACGAGAACGCACCGAGCGGCATCAGTCGGATTCCGCCTGCGCTAACTGTCACAAGATTCTGGACCCGATCGGCTTTGGCTTTGAAAACTTCGATGCGATCGGTCGTTGGAAAACCGTGGATACGGACGGCCAACCGATTGATTCTCAAGGCTCGCTACCCTCGGGACGGGAGTTCGCATCACCGGCTGAGTTAAAGGAACAGCTTATCGAGCGAAAGGGTGATGTTGCCAGAAATGTCACCGCGAGATTTATGGCTTTCAGCCTTGGACGTCCTCTAGAGAGTTACGACGAACGCGTGCTTGATGAAATAATGAATAGACTTGCGCCCGACGACTACCCAATGGGAACAATGATCGGCGAGGTAATCACGAGTTATCTTTTTACACATCGAAGGATCAGCAAATGAAGATCGCCGATCCGTTTGTTAATCCGGAATTCAGAAAACAAGTTGAACTAACCTGCCGGAATCGGTCAAACTAGCGACGACATACACCAAGGCCGTTTCCGACCGTAAGGAAATCACATTTTCCTGCCATTCACCGCTCCGCGAAAGAATCCCAACATGAACAGCAGACATGCTATCAATCGCCGCACCTGTTTGATGGGTACCGGGGCAGCCCTAGCATTACCCATGCTCGATGTCATGAGCGAAGTCCAAGAGGGCGGCAAAACCTCGCAATCTCCACCCGTGCGGCTTGGGTTCATGTATATGCCGCACGGTGTCATCATGGACCAATTCTGGCCATCCGACGCCGAGGCCTTCCTCACTGCACCGCCACCAGCGATTGAGTCACTGAGCCCCGTATTAAATCAGTGTCTCATGATGAAAGGAATCGCCGGCGTATCCAACGGGCCGTTTCAGGGTGCACCTCACGCTTTGGAATTATCCACGTGGTTGACCGCGGCGTTACCCAATCCCGATCGGCGGAATGAGATCAACATTTCAATATCCGCTGATCAAATTGCGGCCAACTATGTCGGCTCCTTTACTCCTCTTCCCTCCTTAGAGTTGGCGACAATGCCGCAGACTTGGAAGGAAAATCAAGCGGGATTGAACGAAGCATACTACTCCCATTGCAGTTATCGCTCCCCAACGCAGGCAGTTCCGGCGGAGATCAATCCCCGTAGTGTTCTCAATCGACTGTTCCAAAAACCAGATGACAGCGTTGGCAACTCGCCGGCGATTGAGCCACTCGATCGACAACTTTTAGATCGAGTTCTGATTGGTGCGAGGGATTTACGGCGAACCCTACCGATCAGGGATCAACGAAAGCTCGATGAATACCTCGATAGTGTTCGCTCCGTTGAACGACGAATCGCCGCCATTGAATCACGGCAAAAGGAGGCTGCCATGGCGAAGGCTGGCGTGCGCCCCAGTCGGGTTGGAGAGTCAGACGCTCCACCTATTGAGATAAAAATCCCGGAGGGCGATAAGCGTAGCGAATACATGCAAGTGATGTGCGACCTCACAATCCTTGCTTTCCAAACCGATACCACGCGGGTCTCCACGTACATCGGATCCACGCCAAATGGTGTGTCCTATCCAGAACTCGGTTTCACAGACAAGCATCACTCAACCACCCACCATAGCAATGACCCAGAGAAGGTGCGGAAGGTCGCTGCGATCACGAAATTCAACATCGATCAGTTCGCCTATATGGTGAACAAAATGGCCGCTCTAAGAGAAGGCGAAGGATCACTTCTCGATAACTGCATCATGATGTGGGGATCAGGCCTTGAGGATGGTGATCGACATACGCGAGCCAACCTGCCATTCATTCTTGCTGGTGGTGGAGGTGGATCGTTGAAGACGGGTCGGTTCCTACCCGATGTGAAAGGGAATCAAGGCGATCTGCTCACCACATTACTAGATTGTGCGGGTGTGCCGCTCGATCGACCGATCGGTATTGCGACCAAACAGATCGACGAAATCAAAGCGTAATCCGGTCTCCAATGCGGCCACATCATACCTGCGAAATACATAGCGTTCAGTGTTAAAGGCACATGGAAAGCCCTCAGTTCTCATTTAGTACGAAAGCAAGTCCAAAGAAATTGAGTACCTACCAGCGATCACCGGACGGCGAAAGAATCGCAACAGAGTTGATCGCCGAGGTGGTAGACAAACACATCGAAATCAATCAGACGCAACACGGAATCTTTCGACCGGTTGTTTTGGCGATGCTTGTCACGCTCTCCCTCACGCTGCACTCGGTACCTAAAGCACTCTATGCAGAGGAGCCCGCGACAAATTCGAGCGTTTCAGCTTTTGATCGGTCGGTACGTCCGTACCTGAACCGATACTGTCTCGAATGCCACGGACCCGAGAAACAAAAAGCTGGTTTGCGGCTTGATCAACTCGACTCAGACATGATCCACGGGAGCGACGCGGACACGTGGCAGGAGGTTCTGGACCTCATCAACGTCAGTGAAATGCCACCGGGGGACGCTGAGCAACCAACCGCAGAGGAACGCCAAGAGATGGTCGCGGCGTTGACCAATTCGCTGCGACTAGCGATGGAAGCGAATCGCTCCACCGGTGGCCGGAATGTACTGCGTCGCATGACCGCCTATGAGTACAGTAACACGCTGCGTGATCTACTGGATTTGGATCTACGTTTCGCGGTTGACTTGCCGCCCGAGGGTGTGGCTAAAGAAGGTTTCAAAAACAACAGCGGTGTCTTGGGCACGTCAGCGTTGCACATTGAGTACTTTGAAAGAATCGCTAGGGCGGCGCTCGAACGAATCCTCCTGATTCCCAAAGAACAACCTGTCCCCTACTTTGTCCGAATCCAACCAGAGCTCGCATTTCCAGAAGCTTCCGACCCGACGCAACCAATCGAGCCCAAAAAGGGTAAAGCCAAAGTTCCGGGATATACGTTTAAGAAGGGAGCGGACTTCGCTCCTGGGACCAATGTTAAAGCAGGGCTTTTCCGGCTAGAGCACGGCGAGGCAACCGAAGGTGGAATTCTGCTCGCAGGAAACCGGCCCACTGATCCGCTCAAAGACGTTTTCGCTGCGGATAAAAAGATCGGCGGTGCTTTGGGTGCGGGAAGATCAGGATGGCAACCAGAGTTTTGCGTCGAAATGTACGAGGTGCCCTATGATGCGCCGGTTCGCGTACGCATTCGCTGCTCGGCCATCCCCGGCCTCGGAAACACCTTCCCGCGTTTGTCATTTGAACTTGGATCTTTTCGCGGCAATGGCGTCTCTGACCAGAAAGAGGCCGCAAATATCGAAATCAACTCGAGCGAGATGCGTGTGTATGAGTTCATTGTCGAGGGTGCTAATTTTCCATTTCAATCCAACAAACCCGCCCGACCATCCTACTTACGAATCTTCAACGACTATCGACGTGGAACGAGTCAGTTGACCTATGAGGAGCTGCCAAAACTGAACATTGATTGGGTGGAAATAACGGGAAACTATTACGAAACCTGGCCACCCCGACAGCATCGCGCGATCCTCTTTGATTCACCGAACCGATCAAACGAAATCAAGTACGTTGAGGAGGTCCTGACGCGTTTCATGGAAAGTGCGTACCGACGTCCGGTTACTCAGGAAGAGGTCGAACGCAAAGCATCACTATTCAGCAGTCTCCGTAAATCAGAACCATCGTTTGAACATGCGATGATTTCGACACTCACCGCGATACTTTGTTCTCCAAACTTCCTCCTGCTTAGCGAACCGAATCTTAATGTAACCGCTGATCCAAGGGCGGTTGAGCAGCGTGCGATTAATGACTTTGAACTCGCCTCGCGGCTCTCCTACTTTCTCTGGAGCTCTATGCCTGATGAGGAGTTGTTTAAGTTAGCGGCCAAGAATGAATTGCATCGCAAAGAGACACTGGTCGCGCAAACACGAAGGATGTTACAAGATCCCAAGTCTAAAGCGTTCTCGGAAAACTTTTCGGCACAGTGGCTCGACCTCGCGGGAATACGACGACTAGCAGTCAATCCTGAATACTTTGATTTTGAGGAGCCAACAAAGGACTTGTTTGAGCAAGAGACGATTCGCTTCCTCGATCACGTTCTACGTCAGAACCTATCGATTACGAACTTTATTCATTCAGAGTTTGCGATTCTCAATCCAGCCCTAGCTCGGCATTATCGAATCTCGGGAATCAGCGGAGGCTTTCAGGTCGCAAAACTGGCCAAAGAAGAGCACCGTGGTGGTCTCCTCACGCAGGCAAGCATGCTGCTGGGCAATTCTACAGGTGCGGAGACGCATCCTATCAAACGTGGCGTTTGGGTACTTGAGAGAATACTTGACGATCCACCGCCTCCACCTCCGCCTAACGTGCCGGAACTACCAAACGGCGACGCGAAGGATGAGACACTGCTTTCGCTGAAGGAGCGACTGGTGGCACACTCGGACAATGACAGTTGCAAGGATTGTCATCGCAAAATTGATCCATGGGGAGTCGCTTTCGAGAACTACAATGCGCTCGGTCAATGGAGAGAGGGTACGATGGATCCGCTGGTTCTTTCCCCTCATCAAGAAGTTGAAATTGACCCGCGGACACAACTTACAAATGGTAAGTCAATTGATAATCTGAATAGCCTGAAACAGTATTTATTGACCGAAAAGATGGAACCATTCAGACGGGCGGTCGTGAGCAAAGTAATGTCTTACGCCCTCGGTCGGTACGTCGAATTCTCAGATCGAAAGGATATCGACTTTGTCTGTGAGAACCTGTCTAACCGCGGCGATCAGTTTCAGGATTTGATTGAACAAGTCGTGCTAACCGAGGCGTTTCGCACAAAGTAAACTCGTACACTGCCAAATCTTAGTAGACTCCACCAACCCATTGAGTATCTCGTGAAACGAAAATCTTGGCATTTGAATCGGCGGACGGTTTTTAAGTCGACGGGTGTGTGCATGTCTCTCCCTTGGCTTGAGTGCATGGCGAGCGATCAGAAGGTGGAGAAGCGGAAGAGGTTTTTCGCAGGGTATTTCGCCTACGGCGTACCGATGCCAGATGACGATGCACCTGATCGCATGGAACATGGCTGGTTTCCGGTTGGCGAAGGCCGACATTACGAGTCGACCAAGATGCATCGTCACATCTTGCCGATGAAGGACAAGATCACGTTCTTGTCGGGCCTTTCTCACCCCTCGATGCGTACCACATCGGCACACAAGGGAGCCGACTACTTCCTGACCGGTGCTGACCTACTGAAAACGTACGACAAGCAGTCCATCTCCATCGATCAGTACGTCGCTGGCGGTATTGGTGATGAGACACGTTTTCATTCCCTCGTGATGTCATCGATGGGCGGCGTCAATCGCCCTTATCGCTCTTCGACCCTCTCATTTGATCGCAATGGTCGACCGATTCCGGCTCAGAACAAACCAGCGGAAATTTTCCGTCGCCTCTTCGGAGAAGTCTCCGCAAGTGAAGAAAACGCTCTCGCGAGTCGCGGCAGCATCTTGGACGAGATCCTCGCGGAGGCTAACGATCTTAATCAACGTCTTGGTGCAAATGACCGGCGAAAGATGGATGAATACCTCAACTCGGTTCGCGAAGTGGAGCGACAAACGGAACGCACCAAACTTTGGCAAAACACACCAAAGCCGAACATCGACGCAGGTCAGTTTGATCTAGACGCCAATCCGACCACGCCGCGAGAGTACCTTACGGTAATGTATGATCTGATGATTCTCGCGTTCCAAACCGATTCGACCCGCGTCGGGACGTTCCAGACCGCCTGCGAAGAAGCTGGGGAGACGGATCGATTTCCATCTGCAATCGGTCTGCCACATTCCTCTCATAAACTCTCCCACGAGAAGAAAAACTACGGTGATGTAGCCGCATACATCACCTTCTTGAATGAACTGTACGCTGAGTTCATCAAAAAGATGGATGGTATTCAGGAAGAGGATGGTACTCTTTTGGATAACACCTTCTGTTTCTACGGCTGTGCCACTAGCAAAACTCATCAGGCGATCAATTACCCAATCCTGCTTAGCGGTGGGAAGAACCTTGGCTTCCAGCACGGTTCGCATCTTCATTTCGAAGACCACATTCCGCTCTCTAACCTCTTTGTGACGATCGCGAATCAGTTTTCGCGTCCCACTGAGAAATTCAGCGATAGCACCGGTGACCTATCCGAGGTTCTCGCCTAGCGGCCGAAGGATCCCTCGGAGACTGAACGGCGTTGTACAACGCACCCGTCTGACCACCCCCTAACACTGAGCTTTGACATAATGCGACCAGCTTTGTTGATTCTTGCGTTGATTTCGCTAGGACCAGTTTGTGCAGAGGAACGCCCGAACATCCTCTTCATCTTTACCGATGACCAATCACACCGAACCGTGAGCTGCTACCCCGAAGCCTATCCGTGGGTCAAAACACCCAACATTGATGCTTTGGCGGCCCAGGGCGTGAGGTTCACCCATACTTACATGGGGACGTGGTGCATGCCGTCACGCGCCACAATGCTCACCGGTCGCCACCAGTACGGCGTTGAGTCGATGAGGATGGAGGGCGAGTATCCTGGGAGCGTCTACGACCCAGAGCTGTGCCAGTTTTGGCCAAAGGTTTTTCGTCAGCATGGCTACTCGACCGCGCAAATTGGTAAATGGCACACCGGTATCGACAGCGGATTCGGACGGGACTGGGATCACCAAATCGTTTGGAGCCGACCCAAGTATCCACAAAACGCTGGCCACTATTATGACGACCAGATCGTCGAGATAGATGGTGAGGTCGAACGCATCTCAGGTTACACAACGGACTGGTACACCGATCGCGCGGAAAAGTACATCCGTGGGGAGAATCGCTCGCCGGACAAACCTTGGTATCTCTGGCTGTGTTACGGAGCTGTCCACGGACCGTTCACGCCCGCGGAGCGACACCAAGAAACTTACCCTGATGTCGATGTGCCAGTACCGGTCAACATTTTTCCCGGTGACTCGCGAGAGGGGAAACCTCAATACGTTCGTGAACGCAATCGTTGGGTGAAGAACGCGAGTGGTGAGGTTGAACTCGAGTCGGGAGTCAAACAGAGAACGGTCGTCAACGCGCCTCTGCACGGTAATCGCCTGGAGGATTGGGTTCGGCAATACCATCAAGGTGTGCTTGCCATCGATGATGCGGTGGGACGATTAAGAAAAGCGATCGAGGAAACCGGCCAAGCAGACAACACATTGATCGTCTTTGCCGCCGATCAGGGCATTGCGTGGGGGCAGAATGGATTTCAGCAAAAGATCGCACCCTACGATGCAAACATTCGTGGACCTTTGATCATGTCCTTCCCCGGAAAAATCGCCAAAGGAGGCGTTTGCGAGCGACCAGTTGGCGGAACCGACATTCCCCCAACGTTCTTTGCATTCGCCGGACTACCACTGCCTTGGAAAATGCATGGTCACGATTTAACGCCCCTACTTGAGAATCCCACGCGAGAATGGTCACATCCGGTTTTGACCGCTTTGACTGGTGAGAAATACGGTAGTGATACCGATCACATTCCGACCGACCCTGAGATTCTATATAAAACGGCAAATGTCCCGTGGTGGATTTCGTTGCTCGACGGACGTCACAAGTACATTCGCACTTTGGTTGAGGGAGAAGTCGAGGAACTCTATGACCTCGAAAGTGATCCCGATGAGTTGGTGAACCTAGCGTTGCAGCCCGCGCACCTACAAAAGCTCAGGGCGATGCGGCTTGCGACTCTGGCAGAACTGAGACGCACCGACGCGGGGATGGTCGATCACCTGCCCGGTTTCTCGACGCCCGAATGATGTCGGGGCGTTCTGTAATTTATGACGCAACCTATCCAACCGATGAATGGTTGATTCATCTAAGCCTTACGGATTCATCAACTGCTGCTTTTGTGTGACTCTCCTTCGCACTTCGGTGACCAATCTCCCATTGGCAGGACCGGGATTGATTGCGCTATAGAATTCGAGCGATTCATTGAGGAAACCCTGCAGGAAAAACTTCGCCGCTTGCCGTACCACGGGGCGACTTTGATTGGACAACGAGGTTTTTAATTGATTCAGAAGTCGATCGTTGTACGAGAGGCCTCTGGCAGCGGACGCAAACCACTCCTCGAATTTCTGCTTTTCGGCGGGAGGCAATTCCTGGATCGTCGCCAACCTTTTGGTCACCGCCATGCCAAGCCGAGGCGTAGAGATGCACTGGTGGTGAAGCCATTGAATCAACGATTCCCTAACCCGCTCCTGATTCGAATTCAGCATCGCCAACAGATTGTTGTCTTCGGGTGGCAACTGGTCCGCTGCCCTGCAACGAAGTAATGCACGTGTCGCGAATAACTGGTCTCCAACGTCTCCGCTCTGAGTTAGATCATTGAGTTGCGCAAGGAACTGCGGTGCATGATTGAATGCACTTGTTAAATCTTTTGGCATCTGATCGCGTTTCGATTCTCTGTACCATCGATCACTGGAGGATGGACGGATGTTATCGATCATTCCGCCGGTTGCAATTGCGATCCATGCTGAGCGACTGACCTGCTGGTCGCTGACGCGTACAAGTCCTCGGTGAAGCCCAACAATAAGACCTCGGTCTACGCACTGCACGACCAACGAGGTGTTGTCTTCCTTTACCTCAACTACATAAGTCTGAGTATCTAGCTGAAATTCTAGTTGTTGATTTTTCTGAAGGTTTTCGACGGCGAGTCGCCCCTGATCAATCTGGCAAATCAATGGAGATTGCGGATCGGTTTCCCGCTGCGTCAATTTGAATGTGGTGTTCGCATCGGCTGTCCAGCGAACCTCGTCCTTCGCGTTGCCGCTGAGGAAGCTGTCATTGAATGTGACGACCTGCAACCAGCAACTCGAAGCACGGGTTGGATACGATCTAGTAGCCAAAAAACCACGCCATTGATCACTCGTCTCATCACGAACCGCCGCGACCCCTCTCGACTCCGTCCACTCAAACCACTCGGCCAAATTGACCACCGACGATTTTTGACTCGATTCTGTTTTGGGGCTAAATGATGGTGTACGTTCTTCGGGTGCTTCCGATGATTCCGGCATCGGCGTGCGTACGATCGAATCACCGCTATCCTCCTTCCGGTCGATCAATTGGGAATTGTCTGGGATCGGATTGATCGGATTGATCGATTGCTGGACTGCCGACTCAGGTGCGCCCTGTTCCACAACTTGATCGATTTGCGGCCCGATAACATTGGGATTCAAAATCGAGTCGGGATTCGTCGAGGTGTCATCCTGTGCGATCGACTCGGGCCTCAAAGCCTTGTCGTTGTCTTTTCTGAAGTTGATCCAACGATTCACGCTGGCAATCGCAATGGCCGCCGCGGCGATTGTTCCGACCATGAGCCACCAAGGTCGACATTTGCTTCTGACGGATCTTCGTGCAACCTCAATTTGAATTTGAGATCCTTGGCGTAGCGTCTCTATAACTTGTCCGGTAGCCCCAGCAATGAATGCATCCATTTCCGGACGCGTCTTTTGAAACAACTCTTGAATCTCATCAGGCAGCAGGCATAGACGAGCGTCATCAAGGCACAAAGCCTCGCTGGCGCGAGGATCGAATTCTAATCGCCAAAGGGAAACAACCTCCCTCAATAACCCCTCGGAATTCCAACATCTCTGTTCAAACTGCTCCTGCTCCTCCCTGACTAGAGTTCCATCGATGAAGCCCGCAATCCAGTCAGCGTCGACCTCATCCCCGTCGTCAAACGCATCACTAACCGAGAATTGTTTGCGACTGATTTCAATCAACCTTGCACACTGCATGGCAGTCGCCGGATCGTCGCTCATCAAAGCACTGATACTCTGTGCTTCTGAATCGGATGCCAGATTCGTCAACAAACGAAGCATGCAAGTCAGATTCGATGATGTTTGCGAAGACATGGGACGCTTAAGTATGCGGGTTAGTGCGGGTAGTAGTCTAATTTAAGTTTCGTGAATGATGAGCCGTTTGTATTCAGAGCGAGGTGATCTCCTCCGCCTTACGACGCAGGCGTTTCCTAGCTCGTTCCAATTTTGGACCAATGCTGTTGATACTGATCGCGAGCTTGGTCGAAATCTGCTTGTACGTGAGTTCTTCTTCATAGAACAGTTTCAGGATGGATTGATCGTCAGGTGCCAGCTTGCTTCGGGCCACGCGTAAAATGGCAATGCGATGTGCTTGGCATTCCCGCAGTACGCGAAGTTCATCCGCGGGATCGACT
Organism: Rubripirellula sp.; assembly: GCA_049889895.1. GTDB lineage: Bacteria > Planctomycetota > Planctomycetia > Pirellulales > Pirellulaceae > Rubripirellula. The sequence goes on along the minus strand of JBMHCO010000130.1, from coordinate 5,951 downwards.
TGATGTTGCAATTCATAATCGCTCACTCTGTTTTCCCGCATCAAGCGTTGTGCATATCGAAGTGTAGTCCGTCGCGTGATCACGCAGAGCCACGTCGAAAGACGACTGCGACCGCGGTAGCTTCTTAGGGAGCTCATCGTCCGATCGACGAGTCCTATCAGGATCTCTGAACTAATCTCAGCAACAACATCTCCGTCGATCGCATGGAACCCAATCTCTCTCCAAGTTGCATGGACTCTCGCGAGGATGAGGGAGTCATATTGATTGATGAATCTCCGCCAAGCGTCCTCCCGCCCTTGGATCATCTCCTGGACCAGACTCCAATCCTCGACAGAAACTCCGGGGGTTACAGGCAGCACCCCTTGGTTCTGCGTTGCGGCAGAACCAAGGGGTGCTCGATTTCGTTTGGGCTTACCTGGTAACGTCATAGCGAATTGAGAACGACGGTGTTTTCCGTTGGAATTCATCTTCGTTTTCTCTGAATATATCGCGCTGGCGGACGTTACAGGCATGGTGACTCAGCGATACTCGCAGCTAGTTCCCCAGAGCATCCGATAGGACACGTTCCTGACGATCCAGAGCTGCCGATGATCGCTCCAATGCGCCCTGTCGAAGTTGATCGAGTCTACGCGCGTCCTTGAACTGTTTCTGTTCAATTAGGTGACGAATGCAAAAGCTAGCAACGCGATTGATATACAGACTTGCGGCACGAACATCTGTCAGAGAAGCTGCCACACAGTCACGTGCCGCCGCTGCGGCTGCTTCAAAGCGACCAGCCCGCAGCAAACGATCGATGGTGGTGACGGTCTCTGCAGTCCTGCTCGTTAGCGATTGTTCAAGCCGATCCACCACTTGATGTATCTCATTTGCGCAGCGTTTTGCATCCGTTTCGCTCGCGTAACTAGGGGCAGAAAAGACTGCTCCAACGGCGATGGTCATCAAGGCGATTGTATTTCGGTAGCGCATCATGGGTTTCTCCAATCAATGAAGTGTGTTTTGACCTCAAGGCATTGCCTTGGGCGTTAGACAACTGACGCAACCGGTTGCAATTGATTAGTGCTGACCCTATCGATTTTCGTGCATGTAAAAAATTATTTTTCTCAAATAACCATCGACAATTTGGGTCCGGGGCCAATATCCCGCCGAGCGATAGCACCGCCGGCGAAAAGGGGTCAGGACTCTTTTGGCAAAAAGAGTCCTGACCCCTTTTCTGAACGCATGCCGTCCGACTTCGCACCAAGGCACTCCCGTTGAATGCTGTTTCCATTTGAAACCTCTGCGCAAATTGCATAGGTTGGGCGGCATGAGCGAGTTACAATCGGCGTCAAGCCTTGAACGCAGGTGTGAATCGCCAGCCCGTAGCACGGGTAGCGAAACGGAATGCACTCGGAGCCTTTGGGGTCAGCAACAGAATTTCTTAAGAGGAGCGCCGCAGACGATGGGGCACAAAACGGCAAATGGGGCGATCGCTGTCCTAGTTTTTATCATGGCAGGATCCTCGAGTAACGCGGGAGTGGTTTTCAATCTAAATAACACCGGCGGGGCGGGTATTGGGACCAACGCGAGGACTGGTTTTCAGGCTGCCGCCGATTATTACTCGTCACTCTTGTCTGATAATGTCACCATTAATTTGGATATCGGCTTCACTACTCTGGATCCGGGAATTCTAGGAAGCGCCAGCTCAACCAAGGGCTTCATCGGCTATGACGGTTTCCGGTCAGCGATTGCAGCGGATGCCACATCCGGCTCCGATGCCTCGTTTTCTGCAGGACTACCATCCGGCTCGAATTTTAGCGTTTACATCAACGGGACCGCCGATAACCCCAACGGAGCCGGCAGCTCGTCGCCCTACGTCGACAATGATGGTGGGACGAACAACAGCACCGTCTGGATGAATACAGCGAACGCAAAAGCTCTGGGGTTACTCGTGGATGATGGTACGCCCGATGCCACGATTAGCTTCAGTGACCAGTTCACGTGGGATTACGATGCATCGGACGGCATTACTGCGGGATCTTTTGATTTCGTCGGTGTAGCGATTCATGAAATTGGCCACGCACTGGGATTTGTGAGTGGAGTCGACATTCTTGACGCTAATTTTACATCCGCACAAGGAGGCCCCTACGACGACGATTTGTTTTACTATGTCGCCCCGCTTGATTTTTCACGATTTTCAGGTGACAGCCAAGCTGCTGCCGCGGATATCGACTGGACAGCCGACACTCGAGAGAAATATTTCTCAATCGACGGTGGCAACACCATTTATCAGGCCAACGCCTTCTCCACAGGTAAAACACAGGGCGATGGCCAGCAGGCGAGCCACTGGAAGGACAGTCAGGGCTACGGACTTTTTGACCCCACACTTGCACCGGGTGAAACGGGTACCCTGTCCTCCCTCGACCTCCTGTCCTTGGATATCATCGGATGGGATCTTGCATCGGTGAACACCGTGCCCGAACCAAGCACCGCAATTGGTTTCGGTTTTCTCGGTCTACTGAGTGTCACGTTCAACCGTCGCCAAAGTCGCGTGAAAGCGCCCCGTTGAGGGTCTAGGTGTCTCAGTTAAGAGAGCCCTCTGAGTGTCAAATCGCATCAGCAACGCAACAACACGCTGCTTGTGGCACTCTGTTTCGAACGCCTAATGTGAGTGGCAGCGGGAAACGCATAGATGGTGCGAAGGGGGCAACACGGCGTAAAAGGGGTCAGGACTCTTTTTTGGCAAAAAGAGTCCTGACCCCTTTTACGAGACGACGGCCTCCAAATCCAACAGTCAACACGCTCACTTCAAGTTGAACTCGCTGCGAAGTTCGTCAATTACATCGTCGGACATCGCGGAAACGGTGCCGATTGATTTCGCGTTGATCACTGCCTCTGCAGTTGACTCCAACACTTCTAGGCGATCGAAGGCGTCGAGAACCGTTGATCCGGTGACCAAAACGCCATCATTTTGCAACACCGCCGCCGGATTCGAGGCCGAGACGTAGTCCGCGATGTTACCGTCTCCTCGGTACTGCACTCCATACGGCACTCGCTGCACATCGCGAAGGAAAACATAACTCTCGGGGATCGTCCTGACGTCTAGTTCGGTGTCCGTCACGCTAAATGCCGTGGCATTGACGGGATGCGCGAACACGATTGCCTGAACGTGGTGGTGTTTCGCATAGATCGCCTGATGAGCACGCGCTGCACGACTAGCAAGTTGGCCAGCTTCGCGTTGATCGCCGCGAACCAGCACCATATCCTCAGGATGAAGATGCTCGCGGTCCCGCTGTGTTGGCGTGATTAGGAAAGACTCGTCGTCGACTCTCGCCGAAAAGCTGCCTTCGGTACTGATCAACAAACGCTGCCGACATCCGCGACGCACAAAATCACACAGCTGCTTTCTCATTTCGAGCTCGTGTGTTGTGGCCGCCTCAAACTCAAATGACTCGAACTCAACACCACGATTAGCGGCCTCACTAAGCTGCGAATCGTCGAGAAACCGAACGGCGCCGAGGTGGTTCGCTTTGATGAGTGTTTTTCCGGCAAACTCAAAAGCCTCGAATCGCTGAAACGCGTCGGCAAGATGACTGCCACCGACCACAACACCGTGGTTTTCTAGGATCACACTGTCGCTTCCCTCTGCAAATCTCTTAGCGATGCTCTTTCCGAGTTCTTGACTGCCTGGACAGGCATAGGGTGCAAATCCGACGCTGCTGCACACGGTATGTGCCTGATGAAATAGCCGAGTGTCCGGTACTTTTTGGCAGATGCTAAACGCAACCAAAGCGACCGGATGTGCATGGACAATGGCATGAATATCGGGCCGTGCCTGGTAAATCGCTTGATGAAACGGAAACTCACTCGAGGGCGGATGTAGCCCGTCGACAGATCCATCCGAGCCAACGCAGACGATATCGCCGCGAGTGAGGTTGCCTTTATCCACCCGTGCCGGTGAGATCCAGATCTTTCCCTCGCCATCACGAATCGAAAGATTTCCACCCGATGTGGTGGTCATTCGATAGCGGTAGATGCGATCCATCGTCTGCATGATCTCATCGCGAGGATGGAGTTTGACGCGGTTGCTGGCCATAAAAGCTTCCGTATTGAATTCGTGCCGCGATCTAAGCGTGGGCGACGCGAGGTCTGGCTTAAAACTTCCACGCCTTTTTGTAGCAACGGAAACAGCAAGGCTGTAGAGCGGATTCTGGCGTTTGAGATCTCCGACTTTTCAAATCGACACCGACCAGCGAAAAAAATTTGATTACTTCCAAATTAGCGCAAAAACTTCTCCGACGACTGGGCCCTACACACATACCCCGCGGTGATTCGAAGAATCTCCCAAAGTCCCCGCCCTGCGATTCATGCACGCAGGTTTAAAACCCACGAATGGTGAAACCAAGGTGCCGATTGATGCCTCAGCTCAATCGACCTGCAGCAATTTTCTTGTCCTACGTTATCGTTTCGGCACTGATTGGGTTGGGAAGTATCTGTTGGTTCAACTTTGAGTCCCTGCAGGACACGAATATGGGACTTTTGGTGTACTTATTTAGTTCAGTCATGATCGCCGAGCCCCTGTGTTGGAGCTCGCCCGAGTACTGGATCGGACACGTGCTGTTGGAGGATTTAAACGGTTGGGAGTTCATCGTCATACCCGTTGTCGGAATATTTGCCCTCGTAGCAATCGGCGCCAAGTTACAGTTCGCTTGGTTGATTTCTCTGTTGCTCGAATCGGAAGAAAACGACTCGCTTCCAGTTCCGGACGTACCAACCGATGCGATTTAAGTCGCGAAGGAATCGTCTGATTGCGTCACCGGAGACTTTTTCGTGCGCACGAGAAAGCCCTGCCGTTTCCGAAAGGTCGATGAGGCGGCAAAGCAGGCTCGATCGGTGCTGCTCCTCCAGCAGGCATCCTACTGCTGCAATCTTGTCCGTTGGCTGACGTACAAGTCTCCCCCAAAAGGGGTCTGACCCCTTTTACGATCCCACGGTGATGGAAGTGGTGCCGGTGCTGGAACACGAATTTCAGCGGTACGGCACGGCCAAGGAGGGGTGCATTCGACCACCGATATTCTGACGAATTCAGATTGGCATCAGGTGGTCTTTGTCAACGATCAAGGGACCAAGAGCATCTACATCGATGGCGTCGCCAGCGGTACCACCCTCAGCGACTCGGGCTTTGGTGGCGATGATCTGGCAGGTGCAACGGTTCGTCTTGGTTATTCCACCGGTCACGACGGTTCGATCAACTATCGCGGATACATGGACGAGACGGCGATTTGGAGTCGAGCGTTGACCGCGTCGGAAATTTCGACGCTCTATGACGCCGGACAGGCGGGCGAGAGTTTTTTGACGTACACACCCGTTCCCGAACCAGGTTCGCTCTTGATTTTGAGCCTTTGTGACTTCCTCGCCGCGTCACACCGCCGAAGAAACCAACGAACAGCCAACTCAATCGAGGAACCCCTTCGTTGAACCGGGGTTGATCCACCTGATGGAGCTCCCCCGGCTCTGTCTTAAATACCGAGCGATAAGGCATTGATGTCCGGTGCGGAAGGTTTGAAAAGTTGTTCCTTTTTTGGGGGGTGCGCAAATTGCATAGTGCGCATTTTTTGAATGACTTAACTCTGCAAGACTGAACCGATCTATCAAGATGTTCCGATGCATTACTTCCGCTACATAACGACCTTCCTGATTGCGGTCAGCAGTTTCCTGCAGGTTCCGGGGGAGGTGCGTGCGGATTACACCTACACGATTGATTTCGAGACGGACAAAGATGGAGCGACGCCAACTGACGATGCGGCTATCACGGCACAAACTTATGCCTACAGCCATCAGGATCTGACGATCACCTTTGAGGGCAATTATGTCGATGACAACGTGGGCAATTCGAACTTAGCGTTCGAAGACTACGGGTATTCGGCGACCAACTCCTCTGCTTCATCTGAGTCGAAGAGCGGATACAATTTTGC
>JBMHCO010000129.1:0-41380 GCA_049889895.1 Rubripirellula sp. | reverse complement strand
AATTTGTAGCGTCCAGACCGGACCGCTCCACCGGGGCTTTGGTATCCATGGTTGCTGTAATGAGGAAAGTGCCAATAGACAGGCCCTCGTTGATACTGTTGCATCTTGAGAGCGGGCACAAAACTCACTCCATCCAAATGCTGCTGAGGGAGCATGGGCAGATCGAGCATTTCAAGTATCGTTGGATAAAAATCCGTCCCCGTCACGATGGAATCTGACACAGTGTGTGGAGGCACTTGACCATCCCAACGCACGATCAAGGGAACTCGAATCCCCCCCTCGTAGTTCCAACCTTTCGCGCCGCGAAGTGGCAAATTGGAACTCGCATACCGACTGTTCAAAACGTCCTCCGAATGATGAATCCCTCGGTATTGATTCGATGCTGACATTCCCCCATTGTCGGACGTGAACACGATGATTGTATTTTTTTCCAATCCGAGTTCGCTGAGCTTTTCTCGAATTCGCCCCAAGCTCTCGTCGGTTGCCTCAACCATTGCAGCAAACTCGACGTTATCCTGCTTCTGCTTTACCCACCAGACACGTGCATCGCGATGCGTGACCTCGTCATCATGCGAGATTAAACGCTCCATTTCCTCTGACGAAATCGGCGATGAACCGGGGTCGGCCTCGAGAATAAAATCAGGTCCATCGGAACGCGTGATGCGATTCAATTTATCGCGATACTTTTCCACCAAATCTTTGCGACCTTGAATCGGATCGTGAACCGAGAAATGCTCGAGGTGAACAAAGAAAGGACGATCCTGATTTCGTTCGATAAAGTCGATCGCCGCATCAGTCAATTTATCGGTGAAGTAATCACCCTCGCTCGACTGAAGTGTCTTGCTATAAGTCGGCGAAAACGGATGGTAATAGGAGCGAACCCAGCCAGTAATCGACTCGTCAAATCCGTATGATTTCGGGTCACGGTTCAGATGAGCCTTACCATAATTCGCGGTGGCGTAACCGTGTTTTTTTAGTGTCGCCGCCAACGTCTGCTCAGCCATTGGTAGCGACGTGACTTTCTCACCATGATGCAATTTTTCGTAATCCCGCTCGGGTCTGCCGGCAAGCCACTCGGTCAGGTTTAAACGAGCCGGATATTTTCCCGTCAGAATACTCGCACGACTTGGCGAACAAACGTGACAGGTGGCATATGCATTTTCAAAACGCATTCCATCCTGAGCCAACTGATCAATCGCTGGGGTCTCGTAGAATCCGCTTCCGTAACAACCAAGGTCCCGATAGCCGAGATCATCGACCAAAAAGAAAACTACATTGGGTTTCTGTTCCGCAAAAACCTCAACACAGAAACTCGCCACTCCGGCAAAAACCACGAGCAAGACGGCTTGAAACTTTTTCCCTAACATCCGTCTATACTCCTCTCTATTCCTCTCAATCAGAAATCGTTTCGACGAACCTTGATGAATTAAAATTCATCGACAACTGCATGATGCGGTTATTAACTCTACCCCACACAATTAACGTTTCTTCTCATCAAGGTTGGCTTTGATCAAGTCATCACTAATCGTTGGTGTCGGACAACCTTCATCAGGCACATCAACATCGGCGGTCCAAAGGATCGCATTGAGAACCACCTTCAGAAAGCTCTCGTTCTGCCAACTGACGTGATTATGGGCTCCGGTGAAACCAAAACCTCTACCTCCCTCGGGTCGCTCGTAAGCCCAAGCAACTACCTGTGGAGTTCCCGCGGCGACGGCTTTCCGCACAGTCGGATTTCCACTACGAGCACCGTCCGGTCGTCTAAGCGTTTCCGGAGGCGGCAAATCGAACAGGATTGGGGTAACCCCTTTCATCCCATCAACAAATCGCATGTGATAATACCACTCATCGTGAACACTGAAGGGCTCGACTCCTCGAGTGATAGGATGTTTCGGCAATTGATTAAATTTCGGAGCCCAGTGTGGATTCACCGACCAATCCAGATCGCAAAACCCGCCCATCCACTCCAGAAACTTTTCTCCGGGCTTGCCCTTCTCCGCTTCGGTCGCCCAGTGAATCATCACCACTCCGACGCCCGATTTCATCAACTGATCAAACTCATCAAGGTGCGCATTCAAAACATGCCCCTGATGACCAGTGCAGAAAATCACGACAGTGACGGCATCGTTAAAAATGGACGGATCTTCTGGATATCCCGGATGTGGCACCATCGCACATTCGACATTTAGCCCAGAACGCTCCAGAGCATCTGCCAAAATCATGTTTCCTGCTCGGTGCTCATGTGACATCGGTCCATGACTTGGCGATCCAGAAATGAAAACGACCTTCCTCTTACCACTGCCCTTATCACCCTCAGAAGTTGCATCTGAAGCTTTGCAGCAATGTTGACTCGAAACGAGCAACACCAAGGCCGCCACCAAGTAACAATTGCAAAGTGACGTCAGAGACAGAAACACTCGATCCATAGCAACTTACTCCGATACAACTTGAATCTTGTTCCAGTAGGCCCACTCGTTGTGCCAGTCATTCGCAACATTTTCGATTGAAAGACTGACGGGGTGTCCTGCAAAACGACTTAGATCAACTGACACGTCAAGCCATTCATCAGTCTTCACCGTTGCAGAACTAACTAATTGCTCCGCGATCACTTCCTGATTGGCTGTAACACGCAGAAGCCAATCGCCGTGCGGATGATGCGAAACGCAAAGCCGAAGGGAGGTCTGTTTACCTGCGGGAACTTGAACCTGCTTGCTACTGATGACACAGGGGGTCTTACGATCTTTGGGATGCGTCTGAACAGCGCTTCGATTCCTGAACGAAGCGTGCCTAACCACTCCCCCCTCACCAACTGATGCAACCTGCAATCCGGACATCAATGTCTGAACGGCCTTGTTCCATTCGGCAGACCGCCGAGCATCTTGCAATGAAGATGGATCCAAATCGCCGGTCACCAAACGACGTGCAACAAACTCTTGGATCTGGGGGATTTTCCCACCGACCGCAAGCGACAGCGACTTCTCTGGATTTCCGGGAACCATCGGTTCAAGAGCAAACCAATACATTCGTGGAAGATTATTGTCACTGACATCCTCTGCATGTGAAATCAGACCAGCGAGGAGTTCCCAGCGATGTGCATACTGAAGACGTTGCGCAGCAGAAGCCAAATACAACCGAACGATAGGAGATTCATCCTCTCGAGCCATTAGCGAGAAACGCTTCAGCAAATTTTCATCGAGCGAGATCCCCAACTCAGAATTTGCCTGGAACGCATTGCATCCGCTCTCATCGGTCAGCAACTGAATGCCCCATGATCGGATGTAAGGATCAGCGTGCTCAAGCAAACCCCGAAGATCTTGATCACTCAAGCCACCGGTTACATGCAATGCCCATAAGGCTCGCAGTCTTCGAGGAGAAGTCGTCGCGTCTCGCATTTGACTTCGCAGCAAACCATGAACAAGCTGATGGTCCAACGCCCCAGACACTGCTCGATAATGCAAAAGAGTCCTTGCTTGCCGAACATACCAATCGTTGGAATGCCTCTGAAGCTCAACCAGATCAGCGTCGCTTGCGGCCCGCAAATTGGGACGTGCCCCCGGCTGATGCCCCTCGGGCATGACTCGGTAAACACGGCCACTGTTCGGGAATTTAACTGCGTTTCCGCACACATCCTGATCATGCCAATCAAGCAGATAAACTCCTCCTTCTGGACCGATCTCAACGCTAAACCCAACCCAAGCCAAATCGTTGGTCGGCATGAAGTCGTTACCATGCTTTCCGATGTAACTGGAGCCACTTGGAACCATGACGTCAGTTAAAACTGCATGCTCATGGATATTGCACATGAATAACCGATCGTGATACTGCTCAGGAAAGGTATCAGCGAGATAAAACCTTGCACCGCCATGCGCGGAAAGGTGACTGTGATCTCGGATCGTCTTGATGTCATCGTAAACATAAGGATTCACGTGCGGTCGACTCTGCTTATGGTACGTCCCTCCCTGCACCACATGAAAAAGATGGGGGATCACACAGCATGTTGCAAAACCCTGCCCGTGGTCATTGAAATCAAAGCCCCATGGATTCGAGAGACCTCTCGCAAAGATCTCGAAGGTTCCACGAACAGGGTGATAACGCCAAATACCACCATCAATAAACTGTCGATCTGAATCATCATCGCCGGGCTTACCCACTCTCGATTCGGTGAACACGCCATGGCAACCGTAAAGCCAACCGTCCGGGCCCCAAATAAAACTATTCAGCGTTTCGTGACGATCATTGATTCCCCATCCATCCAACAGCACCTGTGGCGGCCCATCTGGCACATCATCTCCATCCTTATCTGGAATGAATGTCAAATGAGGTGGCGAACCAACAAAAACACCACCGAAGCCGCATGCCAGCCCCGAAGTGAAAGTTAGCTGATCGGTGAAAGTTTTTTTCTTATCAAACACACCGTCACCATCAGTATCCTCGAGGATCTGAATCCGACTCACGCGATCATCTGTATGCTGCCTACGCGTTTGATAATTAAAATTCTCCGCGATCCACATTCTGCCGCGATCATCAAAACAAAACGCAATCGGCTCGGCGATATCAGGCTCTGCAGCAAATACCGATACATCAAATCCCTCTGGGATCGACATTTTGCTAACCGCCTCTGCCGGACTGAGAAACGGTGCATCACTATCTCGGTGCTGTTTCTTTGGCAGTAGGTTGACGCCGTCCTCAGCACGCAGAGGCACCCCGCTCTGGCTGAAAATCAGAATCAAACTAGCACCCAACAACATCGCACCGCGAACGCTTCGAGTGCCATTGCGTAAAGTTGTTTTCGTACGCTGACCGCTACCAAAACAGCAGTTACTTGCAAACAACCCCATCTCAGTTCCTCTTGGCGAATTACTGTTCATTGATCCATCTCCACTTGTTGAGTCGTCCGAAGATACTTGATCAGATCAAGAACTTCCTGCGGCGTCATTTGATCAAGCTGCCCCTCGGGCATCATGGACTTCGAAGAGACCTTTCGCTGCTCGATATCGTCTTTTGCAATGACAACACGTGGCTGCTCGGGTGTCTTCAGGATGATTCGCCTTGAATCTTCCTCTGCCAGAACACCGTTTACCGAGCGACCATCCACCGTGAGAACGGAGACCGTTCGGTATGCGTTTGGCACGTCATAACTCGGATCAACACTATTAAGAAGAATGTAGTCGAGATTCGCGCGATTGGATCCTGTCAAATCCGGTCCTACTTGACCACCGTCGCCGTACAGAGTGTGACAAGCGGCACAAGTTTTTTTGTAGACAGCACGACCGCGAGCAGCACTCGCGGCAGCCAACGCATCCGGATTGCATAACGCTTTGTACTTCGCCAGTATTTCCGTCCGATCCTGCGCCACTTCCCTCACTTCGCCGAAAACATCAATGAATGCTGCCCCCAGCAGATCTGTCAACGACCTAGCCACCGGTGCAGGGATCGCGTCACGCTGAAGCTGCTGATTCTTCAAGGCATCCAGCAGGAGCATTGCGTAGACTTTTCGCGAAGCAAGCGTTTCAATCACAGCTCTCTGCTGCTGCGGTTCAAGCTTTGGATAACGAGCCAACAAAAGCTCGCTTGCTTCCCTGTTCTCGACGATCGCTACGCCCCTGATCGCATCGAGGGTCATCTCTGGCTCATCCATCAGCTGAGCCAACAATTTGGACGCCTCGCGATTCTGCTGGTTCAACAGTCGTCCAAGTGCATCACGGCGCACATTGGCTGGAAGTGATTGATTCATCACATCAGCCAAAGCTTGCTCAACTGCAGCCTGATCACCAAAAACCTGTGCTAATGCCGCAGCTAGTTCTCGCACCCGTGCATCTTCACTGCGACTGAGCTTCTCGTACAAAGACCCCCAAGAGTCTGGCGGTACGATGTCACGTCGTCCCTCCAGTCCGCTTAGCATTCCCTTCAACAAGGACGCTTGCACGCTGGGATCTTCCGATGTCCGGATCGTCCTGATCAATACCTGAAAAATCTGCTTCTCGTCCGCAATAACCGTTGCTGGACGCAGTATTGAAACGATACCGATCCAAGCAAGGACCCTGACCCATTTCATAATTTCACTCGCCTCGATATTTCAAAATCTGATTAACACGTCAAAGAAACGGCAAAACCCACAGAATATATGCCGGCCCGGTTACTTAGCCGCGACAGTTTACACCAAGTGTTAACACAGGCGTTAAACCAAAAAGAACACCTATGCGATCCAATCTTGAATCACCCTGCCACCGACATCCGTAAGACGAAAATCACGGCCCTGGAAACGATAGGTGAGCTTCAGATGATCCAGCCCGAATTGGTGTAGCATGGTTGCGTGTAAATCGTTGACGTGGACCGGGTTCTCTTCAATGTTCCAGCCGATTTCATCTGTCTTGCCGTAAGTTTTCCCGCCCTTTAGTCCGCCCCCGGCGAGCAGCATGGTGTAAGCGAAGGGATGATGATCACGCCCGGTATTCGCGGCCCGTCCAGCTCGATTCTCGCCGAGAGGTGTCCTACCAAATTCACTTCCCCAAACCACCATGGTCGAGTCTAGCATGCCACGCTGTTTAAGGTCTTTGATCAAAGCCGCGATGGGCTGATCAACACACTCTGCATTGTGTGCAAGATGAAAATCGAGCTCGCTGTGCTGATCCCAGGAAGCGTGGATAATGTTGATGAATCGCACACCACGTTCCACCATTCTCCTCGCAAGAAGGCAGTTTCTCGCAAAGGTATCATAGGTTTTCAAATGCCCCAACGAGCCACGCCAAACCTTCTCTGGTTCACGACGACCGACCCCATATTCGTCGAGCGTCTTCTGAGACTCGTCGGACAAATCGATCAGCTCGGGAGCGGCCGATTGCATTCGACTTGCTAGTTCAAAATTGGCAATTCGACTTGCGATCTCGGGATCATGAACTTCCTGATAGCGGCGTTGATTCGCCGATGACAGGGCATCTAAACCAGCTCGCTGCAACTCCTCTGGTAAGCCTCTCGGGTTCTGCAAATTGAGGACGGGCTCACCTTGATTTCGAAACAATACACCACCATAGGACGACGGTAAAAATCCACTCTGATAAAGTGTTGCACCCCCGCTACTTCCCCGTCCGGCCGTCAAAACCACATAACCGGGCAAGTTTTTCGATTCACTACCCAACCCATAATGAATCCACGATCCCATTGCCGGCATGCCGAAGCGAGATACGCCGCACTGCATCAGCAATTGACCGGGATGATGATTAAATTCCTCGCTGTGAAGACTGCGAACCATTAACAAATCGTCTGAGACACTTCCCAGATTTGGCAGCCAATCCGAAAACTCCATTCCTGACTGTCCGTACTTCTTGAACTTTCGCGAAGATCCCATCAGCGTCGCCGAATCAGGTTTTATGAACGCAAACCTCGCTTTATCAAGCACCGACTTAGGCAACTTTTGTCCGTGCAACTCGTTCAACTTCGGCTTTGGGTCAAAGAGATCAAGTTGCGATGGCGCACCGGCCATATAGATAAAAATGCACGCTTTTGCTTTCGCCTCAAAATGGGGTGATCGAACCATTCCACTGGGTGCATCGATTGATTTTTCCGCTCCTAGTAGACCGTCATCGGTCAGCATTGAACCGAGCGCCATGCCACCCAAGCCACTCGCAGTCGTTGTCAAAAACTCACGACGCAGTTTTGTCTTGTGATGATCCATACTGCAACTAGCCTCTTACTACGCTTCTATTCAACTCAATTACACTGGACGCTAACAAGCAACGCTCCGACTTCATTCCCGAGTAAGGAACTCGTCAAGATTCAGTATCATCCTGACGGTTGCCACCCAAGCAGCATTCTCAGCGTCATCGACCGAGTCCACTGCATACCCACCGACAAATTCCTTCGCGTCCTCTTGGTGTTCTGAGTACCAAGCACGACTCACGCCTAATAGACGTTGAAAGTCATCAACTTCACCATCACTAGGAATTCTCGCCACACAAAGACTCATGGCATGTTGAATTCGCTGGCGATCATCCTCAAGTGAATGATCTTTAAGTATCCGAGCGGCCATCGCTTGAGCAGCTTCCACAAAAGTTGCATTGTTCAGCGTCACGAGAGCTCCGATCGGCGTATTGCTCCGATCCCGCTGCACGTTCGCGACATTAGAATCAGGGCAGTCGAAGGTGATGAGGTTCGGATGCGGAGCGGTGCGTTTGAAGTAGGTATACAGCCCTCGTCGATAACGATCCTCGCCCGTGCTTTCCTTCCACTTGAAACTACTGTTGTAGGTCAAGTCGGTGACACTCGAAGGAATGGGCGGAAAGACACTCGGCCCCCCCACCTTATTCGACAGCAGTCCGCTCACCGCCAACGAGATATCTCGAATGATTTCCGCTTCAACTCGAAAACGGTTCTGTCGATGAAGCAAGCGATTTCTTGGATCCACCTCCACCAATTCTGATCGATGTACCGATGCCTGCTGGTAAGTTGCAGACATGACGATGTACTTAATCAAACGCTTGCGAGACCAATCTTCGCTGATCAACTTGCCAGCCAAATGGTCGAGCAATTTTGGATGAGACGGAGGATCACCTCGCACCCCGAAATCATTCATCGTCGGCACAATCCCGGCGCCGAAGAGGTGATACCAAACATGATTTACTGCTACTCGGGGAACAAGCGGGTTGTCCCCGCTTACCAACCATCTTGCTAGATCCAAACGGTCCGTCTTAGCCTTCCCATCTCGAGAGATGATCTCCGGTAAGGTCGCCAAGGTTCCCGCGTTGACTTTCTCTTGGGGTTGCTTAAATTCTCCTCGCCGAAACACGTGAGTCGGCCGCAAGTCCGATGTTCGCTCGCGAATCACGCGAACCGTCATCGCTTCTTGCTCTAATTGCGATCTCAGCTTGCGGATTTCAGCCTCAAGTTTCTTGCATTCGGGATCGAGCGTAGCCTGGTACGCGATCAGCGTTTGGATCGCCTCGTTATCATTTCTTTGTTCCAGAATGATCTGCCGAATTTCTGCGGGGATAGCCTTACCCGTCATCTGTCCAGTTAACGCTTGAACGCGAAACCGACCAATCGTGTGCTGCGTCCCGTAAGACTGACTTAACACGATTTGCAAAAAACGCTTGCCCTGCGCAATGGGCTTCTCGAAAGAAAACCATGCAGAATGCTTCACTCCGAATTTAGGTGAGATTGCCCATCCGGTGCCTTGTTTGCCTTTCCCCTCAACGCCATCAATCGCACCAAGAACGGGCCAACCGTCTTGCGAAAAATCGGCTGAGGCACTGGCAAATTCTTGTTTAGCATCTAAGTTCCACTCAGCGTGATCTGAGGCGTAAACTCGAACATCATTCAGAACAAAGTTACCGTGTTCCGTGCGTCCCGGCCCGTTCTGCTTTAGTGATTCGTGCGGCAACACCTCGAGATGAATACCGGATACCTGATCGACATCCACCTCGCATTCAACCGTGTACTTCGCCGATTCAGGATTCGCTCCTTGAGCCAAGTAGGAACCGTCTTCCAACAAGTTGAACTCAACACCTTCCGGCCCAGTGATCCGAATCACGTTCAGCGAATGTTCTTTTACCTCGTTCTCGAGTTCATCAAGCACGCGACGGTTTATACGAGGAATCCACTCATCCTTTGATCCTGCGAGTCTCTCCTGCTGTTGCTTCAACTGCAGCTGCAGTGATCGCAGACGGCCCTCGAGCGTCTCATACAGGATCGGATCCTTAGGGATCTCGACGTTCACCTCGTCGCCATTGTTGAAGTAAGCGAAAAGCTGATAGTACTCCTGCTGTGTAATCCGATCGTACTTATGCGAATGACACCTCGCACACCCCACACTAAGCCCCAACCAAACCGTACCAAGCGTCTCAGTTCGATCCATCACCGCGGCGACGCGCCACTGCTCTCGATCCGTTCCACCCTCGGTATTGGTCAAGGTTTGACGATGAAATGCGGTCGCAAGCATTTCATCCGACGCTGCTTCCGGCAACATGTCACCTGCGAGCTGTTGAATGGTGAATTGATCAAATGGTAGATCTTCGTTGATCGCTTTGATCACCCAGTCTCGATACTTCCAGGCATCTGGCCGGTGGTTATCTTTTTCGTAGCCATCGGAATCTGCGTAGCGAGCTTTATCTAACCAGTGCCGCCCCCACCGCTCCCCAAAATGCTCCGATGATAACAGTCGATCAACCAATTCCTCGTAAGCTGCTGCCGAATGATCAGCAACAAAAGCTGCAACGTCGGTTGGATTTGGAGGCAGGCCAATCAAATCGTAATGGAGACGTTTGATCAAGGTTTCCGGTCTCGCTATGGCTGAAGGCTTGATCAGACTCTGCTCGAGTCGTGAAAGCACAAAACGATCCAGATCAACCTTCGGCCATGACGCGTCATCCACCTCCGGTGGATCACCGGAAACGATCGGTGAGTAAGCCCAGTGGACATCCCATGATGCACCCGAGTCGATCCACTGCTCAAGCATCTGAACCTCAGACTTACTGAGCCGATCACCCTCTGGAGGCATCTGCAGATCGGATTCACGTGAGACAATACGATGGATCAACTCACTTTCATCTGACTTTCCGGGAACAATCGCATACTCACCAGAATCTGCAGGAGCAAAAGCCGTTTCAGCGAGATGAAACTGCACACCGCCCTCGGACTGATCGAGCCCGTGACAGACCAGACAATGCTTTGCGAGGATTGGCTGAATGTCTCGCGCAAACTGCACGCGTTTACCCGCATCCTCCTCCCCATACGACATCGGAGAGATGACAGCTCCATGAAGCACAAAGCACACCAAAAGTGTGGGCAATAGACGAGTCCTACTGAGTAAATCAAGACACCGCACACGACATACTGAATCCAATTTCAGACTCCTAAAGCTGCGACCGAGACAAGTTGGATTAGCCGTATAAATTCGTGAACTGGATTTACCAAGCAACATCTTTCTCTCTAACTCCCGCACAACCATTGCCTACCTGCAGCAGTCCTTGCACCACCCATCCAAATCCTTACCATCAAAACGATACGAATCGGTCTGACGGTTCCCCAACGCAACGGTTCGGTACGCATAAAATACACGATCTCCGAACATCACGCTGAATCTCCTCCAAACAGCGTCCTACAAAGCATGGTTAAGAACCAATAGAGACTCGTTCTTGAGGACTGCCGTGCAGCAGGCACCCCCTCGCATAATCACTCGGAGAACAGATAAACGTCGACGAGAGAACAAATCGAGTGGCTCACTTTCACAACGCTACAATTGGCACCCCAACGTGATCGACTGATTTTGCAATTACACGAAAAGATGGATTGATCAATCCCATGAAAGCTATTCTCCTTTCACTGCTCGCTATCCTGCCCCTACCTCTGCAAGCAGTAGCAGAAACAAAACCAAACATTATTTGGTTTGTCGTGGACGACATGTCCGCAAATTTATCGTGTTATGGTGAAACAAACATCTCGACGCCAAATCTGGATCGCCTTGCAGCGCAGGGCACGAAATTCACACGTGCTTACGCAACATCACCGGTATGCTCAACATTTCGCTCCTCATTGATCACCGGAATGTACCAAACCTCCATAGGCAGCCACCACCATCGAAGTGGTCGCTCCGAGAAGCACCCAATCATACTACCGCCTGATGTACATCCCGTACCTGTTCTGTTCAAGCAACACGGCTATCACACCTGCAACGGAAGCGGCCTTTTAAACCTTGACTTCAGAACTCAAGCCAAAACCTCGCGAACGCAGAGTCGTCTCGGAAAAACCGATTACAACTTCACTTGGGATCCATCGATGTATGATTCCAACGATTGGTCTGATCGCGACCCCGGCCAACCATTTTTCATGCAAGTACAATTGAATGGTGGAAAACTGCGGGGGGCATCCGACGCACAATACAATTCGTTCACCAAGCAGGTTATTAACCTTCTCGGCGAGGCAACTTCTCCTGAAGCAATAGACCTCCCACCCCATTACCCAGACGACGCCATCCTTCGTCAAGACTGGTCAACGTACCTCGACAGCGTCCGAGTCACAGACCATCACGTTGGCTTAGTCATTGAACGTCTTAGGCAGGAGAAACTTTTAGACAACACTCTTTTGATTTTCTTTACCGATCACGGCATTAGCCATGCGAGAGGAAAGCAGTTCCTATACGACGAGGGCACTCACATTCCGTTGATCATTGCTGGCCCATCAACCAGCCCCGGCAAGATTCGCACCGACCTAGTGGAACACATCGACATTGCGGCACTTACGCTGGCCGCCGCAGGTATTAAAAGACCAGAATCGATGCAGGGGCAAAACATTCTCGACCCTTCTCATCAACCCAAAGATGCCGTGTACGCTGCTCGTGACCGTTGCGGTGAAGCAGCGGACCGAATCCGATCTGTGCGGACCGAGAATTATCTTTACATCAAGAACTTCTTTCCAGATCGCCCACTCCTTATGCCCAGTTCCTACAAAGACGGAAAGCTGATTCTGCAGCGACTCCGCGAGCTCAAAGCAGCTGATCAACTAAGTGATCTAACGAACGAACTACTCTTTTCACCGACTCGCGCCGCAGAAGAGCTTTACCTCTACAAATCCGATCGGTGGCAATTGGTGAACTTAGCCGAGTCAGCCGAACACCAGCCAGCACTCATGGAACATCGAAAGCGGCTTGAAAACTGGATTAAGACAAGCAACGACCACGGTGAAGAATCGCTTGAAACTTACCTAATAGAGGTTGAAGACCAAATTGAGTCCACCCGAAGCGAGGTAACAAAGTCAATCTACCGGCATAACGTTCAGATTTATCTTGATTGGATCAAAAACGGAAAATGATTCTGTGCATTTGAGCAAACACTGAACGGAAAATCAGAAAAACGCCTTGCACTATCGGTAGGCAATTCAGAACAACTCCGCAAACACTGTTACACTCCAAGCTAGACCCCACCTGACCCGTCTCGAGAACACAACCAAGCACCACCGATGCTCAGCCCACTCTCAGTCGACAACATCAGATGTGAAAATCTCCTCATATTCCTGCTTGCTTTAATTTTGCAAGGCTCGGTCAATGCACAAGACAGCAAAGACACCAGCCCAAAGCAACCTAACTTCAAGACCTTATCGCTTGAAACCTTCGATAGCGGTGCCTCCGGTCACACCACTATCAACGACAATGTCTCTATTCAATCTGGTAAAGCGTTCGTCAATGACAATGGAAGCATCTCATTCAAATTCGCCGAGGTTTCTCAGGCAAAGCTGATCCTGCAAATGGACCCCGCTCTGTCGTCCAATAATTCAGAGCTCTCGATAAACCTCGATTTTGAGAGTGCTACACGCTTCATTATTAAGATCGCAAGAGTCGCCAATTCGCCATCAAATTCTCTCGTAATGACTCTGCTGAAATCCGAGGAAAAAGAGGGAGTTACCGAAATCGATACGCTCCGAGAGGAGGTCCTAGCGGACGAAATCCGTCAAGAACTGAGAATTGACTACTCATATGGGCTGATCCAGATCTGGTCACAAAACCGACGGCAAATAATCGGCTATTACAAGCACGCAAAAAATCAGATTGACTCGCTCAACCTGACGGTAACCAATGGAACTGCGGAGCTGAAACAATTTGAGGTACAGGTCAACAAAACGCAAAGCCCGGAACTCACCGCGGTGCAAAAGTCGCGTCTTGACGAGGCGGACCAAGAAAACAAAAAACTCATGAGCTATTACCGCGCCGGAAAGTTTGCTGAGGCAGCTAACTGCGGTGAAACGGTGCTTCAAATCAGACGCGAGATCCTGGGAAAACGCCATCGCGACTATGCGGCAAGTCTGAATAATTTAGCTGCACTTTATTACAACATGGGCGAACATGAAAAAACCGCCCCGCTGTTCCTCGAAGCTGCTGAAGTAAGAAAACTCACACTCGGCGAACTTCATCCTGAGTACGCTCAGAGCCTTAACAACACCGCCGCATTAAAAAACATGCTCGGCGACTATCGCGGTGCGATTCCGCTATTCCGCGAGGCTTCCGGGATATGGAAGGAAGCACTTGGAAGCCAACATTACGAATACGCTACCAGCCTTCACAACTTGGCCCGAATCTATACAACGACTGGACAGTACGCGGCTGCTGAAAGTCTTTATCAAGAATCCATCGAGATCGTAAAAGCTAATTACGGCGATGAACACGCTGAATACGCGACAAGCCTCAATAACCTAGCACTTCTATACGAACGAATGGGCGATATCGATCGCGCCGAACCGCTTTACCGACAGTGTAAAGACATACGACTCGCGACACTCGGTGATGAACACCCTGCCTACGCCAGCGTGCTGAACAACCTGGGCACACTTTACCGTGACCAAGGCGATTTTGAAAAAGCCCTGCCAATGCTTGAAAAATCACTTGAGACGCACAAGGCTGCGTATGGTGAGAACCATAACGCATTTGCAACGAGCCTCAACAATCTGGCCCTCCTATATCAGCAACAGGAAGAGACAAAAGCGGCAAGCGATCTATTCGTGCAGGCGAATCAAATCATTGAATCAAATATGGGTTCTGAGCACCCACTGTTTGCCGAAAGTCTAATCAATCTTGGCAATCTCCATGACGTTAACGGTCAATATGAAGCGGCTGAGGAAGCATTCCTAGCTGCTCTGGAAATCCGCAAGAATGTCTTCGGCGAGCAACACCCCGACTTTGCTGCAACACTCTTTAGGCTTTCCGAACTCTACTTCAACGCAGGCGACCTAGAACGGTTCGATCAATTCTCGAAAATAGCGTTGCGGATCCAACGTAACCAGTTAGACAAAAACGCGATCGCACAATCTGCGCGGCAACAACTCGCTAACCAAGAGCAGCTCCGAGGCTACTTAGACTTGCGTTTGACCAATGCGGTTAATGGCAATGCGCCAGTTGAGGTTGCTGCTGAGGAAATGTGGCAATGGAAAGGTTCGGTCACCCGTCGACAGCAAGCCTACCGAAGGGTTGCGACCAATCCCGAGCTGAAATCCTTTTACGCTGATCTACAAACGGTCACTCAGCGGCTCTCATCATTAGCGCAAAAAGTCCCCGCATTGCCGTCTGCAAAAGCGAGCCAAGAGACACAAGCTGAAGCAAGAGGCAAACGTGAAAAATGGCAGGCGTCATTCAATCAGCTGAGCGAAAAACGAGAACAACTTGAACGCACGATCGCTGAGCGAAGTGATTTTTACAGGCAGAACGCAGCCCACCTTCGTGTGGCCGAAGTGCAAACTGCGTTACCGAATCGTACCGCCCTAATCGACATCCTGCAGTACCAGCATACGGCCATGGGTGAACAGTCCAAAGAGCCTGCTACCGAAAACCGTTTTGTTGCCTTTTTGATTCAACCAAACCGTGAAATATCACTCATCCCGCTCGGCTCCGCATCCGAACTGAACGAATCCATTGAAGCATTCCGAATAGGTTTCTCTAAATCCAACCTGAGTTCACGCGAACGCACGCTGGCGAGACATTCAGGCGAAGAACTGCGTGAACGATTCTGGGCTCCAATTGAAAAGCAACTGAACGAAATTGATACGGTCTTGGTATCAAGCGATACAACGATCAACACATTACCGATCGCAGCCATCCCGAGTACCGAGAGTGATCGCTTTCTAATTGAGGACTATCGAATTGCATCATTGCCATTGGCTCATCAACTGCGCAATCTAAACCGTGATGTTTCAGCGACCAAAAGGACGCCTCAACTGCTCGTGGTTGGCAACGTCAATTACGACTCGAGTCAAGCCGCAACGCCAAGTGGTCGGAACGAAAACCTGCTCGCGATGAACGACAGGAGAATGCGAGACATTTCAGGCGAAACCGATGCAGCAGAACTCGACCTTTTAAGGTCAGGCTTGCGTGATGAATTCCTTCCTCTTGAGGGCTTTGAACAAGAGCTTGAACTTGTTCAGGAACTGTACCCTAATCAGAATCAAAACATTACGGCACTAAGCGGCCAACAGGCCACAAAGCAAGCCTTTCTTAAGCGGGCAAGCGAATCAACAATCCTTCATGTAATCACCCATGGATACTTTGCTGCTGACGATCACCAAGTACGAGGAGCCCAGCGAGACGCGAACGATTCTGGTACCGGCAAGAACAATTTGGCACTTCGAGAACTTTCTCAGAACCGTTTTGTGACTCGCTTCGCCCCAGGCTTGCTTTCTGGTCTTGCATTTGCCGGTGCTAATCAGGCTGGTGACCTCACGAGCCCTTCAGAAGATGGAATCCTGAGGTCCTCTGAAATCGAAGTTGCCTCTCTGACAGGCGTTGAACTGGTGGTTCTTTCAGCGTGCGAAACCGGCCTCGGCCGAGTCGCTAATGGTGAGGGCATCGCAGGGCTACAGCGGGCCTTTCAAATTGCCGGTGCAAAGTCGGTCGTTGCAAGCCTCTGGAAGGTGGACGATCAAGCAACGGTCGAACTCATGAAACTGTTCTATTCCAATCTGTGGCAGAAGAAGATGCCCACGCTGGATGCTTTACACAACGCTCAGATAACGATGCTTGAGCAATACGATGTCAAAACTGGGCAACTGAGGGGACTCGGAACAAAAGCAGTTCCAAGATCAACTGAATCCAACACCAGTCAAAGCAACAACAGCTCGCGTGATCGCCTGCCACCAAGGTACTGGGCAGCGTTTCAACTCTCAGGGGACTGGAGATAAATCACGATTTCCCCTGTTTCCTTAACCCTGCTACAGCCGACAAATCGATAGGAATAGATGGCAAAAAACACCTCAACGCCACTTATATGATTCGACTGAGAACACTTCTTTGCCCATAAGAGCAATCTGAAAAATCGTAGCAGTAAATTTTTTTACGAGGACCTTGGCATACACCGTCAATTTGATCGACAACCCCCTGAACTATGAATAGACAGCCAAACCAAGATGTGCTTACTAGAGTTGCAGAGGATTGCGACACCACGGTCGACGCGTTGTGGTCCACCTTATTTGAAAAAATTGCGGCCTATTCCTCGAGTCGAGTTAAATCACATCCAAATCGTCAGATTGATGAACAAGATATCGCTTCGAGTGTGTTTGCGAGTCTGATCAGAGGATGCCGCGCGGGACGCTTTGAAGAAGTCTCGGACTTCGAAGAACTCACTCGACTGCTACAAGCAATGGCAAAACGCAAAATCGTCGATCGAATTCGCTACCTGACCAGAAAGAAAAGATCCGGTACCACGCACCAAGTGGAATGCGTTGACCAACTCAGCACAGCTGAGCTTCTTCATGCTTGCGAAGAAGACTATCGGCCCGAAGCTAGTGCCATGCTTAACGAAGTCATTGAGAACGCAATCAGACATCTTAGTGAGCGGCTTCGGCCGATTGTTGGCCTACGCCTGCAGGGCTATGAACATGCAGAAATTGCGGAGATGCTGCAGATTTCTACCAGCACTGTTGCTCGGAAATTGCAACTCGCGCGAGAAACGTGGAAAAACCAGCTCGCTTCGACTACCGCTTAATCAAGCCAACTGGAAATCTCGCAACCCGAGCCTGCTGCAACGCTCAGCAAGTAAAGAGCGACAAACATGACGATCGATGGCCAACTGCCTTCATTAGGTCAACCATCGTAGGGTAGATCAAAGACGCGAACCGCATCACACTTTTCTTTCAACACGTCGAGATAGTCTCGAAGCAGATCGGTCGAGTTGACCTTCGATCCGCCTAAAGAACGAGTCCCCGATCCTTCTTCGCCGAAGTCAACCATAAAGCCTGATCCAGCATCGTGAGTAATGGATCGAAAATGCGAATGATCCTTGACAACTCTGGCGGGAATCGACAGATCATCGGCTGAAACCTGAACGGGCCCCCCTTCGTTTACAAGAATCCATGCGGATTCCATGCCAGCTTCACCCTCAAGCGGCCACCCCGAGTCAACCTCGATAGGGCTCCGCACTGACAACACGGCGGACGAAGAGTCATCAGAGATTTCATCGACCGGATGAACCAGAGTCGCATCACCTGATCCGCTAACCCAAATGATTTTCACATGGGCAGCCCTCTCTAGTTCGATCTCAAATCGAACGCTATCTCCGCTACGAAGAGGCCACATTGAGTCGACTGGATAGAAGGGGCCGCCATTTCGGTTCGCAAGCAAATCACAGCGTTTCAGTAGCCCACGAGCAGAGATCATCTCTGCCCCTGCTCCGCTCTCCGCTGGGGTGGTGGTCAGTAACTTTCTATAGGCCATCGCGCTGAACACCGCTCCGCCACAAACCGCAGCCCATAGCACACCACGACGCGTCACCGACCAGGTTCCCGCCGTTTCGTTTGGAGAGAGGTAATTCGAAAGAGCCGACGCAAATTCTTCGGATGTTTCAAAGCGATCTTCCGGACGTTTCGCGAGCACACGGGTACAGATTCGCTCTAAACCTACAGGGATACTTGGATTAATGCTGCGAGCGGAAACGACAGGCTGGGAAACAATTGAATCGATGGTTTTCTGCACCGAAGTACCATACGACGGCAAACGACCGGTTAACAGCTCATAGAGAATAACGCCGAGCGAATATTGGTCTGAATGGCTGGTCGCTTTTTCAGATCGAGCTTGCTCAGGACTCATGTAGGCAGGGGTGCCAAAAACCCCCGACCCATCACCTTCAATGCTGGGAACGGCCGCGAGCCCGAAATCGACAAGATAAACCTCGTGAGTGTCTGATTCAATCAATACATTGGCCGGTTTCAAATCACGATGCACAATTCCCTGTTTGTGTGCTTCGGTCAGGGCTAAAGCCAGACGGTGAACCAGCCTCACCGCCTCATGCAATGATAAGCGATTGCCACCACTCCAATTCGCCAGCGTGGTTCCCTCGACATAATGAAACACAATAAAGACAACACCGTCGTCCGTCGTTCCTGCGTCGTGAACCGGTACAATATTTGGATGCTTCAACTTTGCGATCATTCTTGCTTCATGCAAGCAACGATCAACACTGCCAAACCGAAGAACCACTTCTGCAGATAAAACCTTAATTGCAACGCGGCGATCAAGCACCTGATCGTGAGCCAAGAATAGAACACCAAATTGACCTCGACCAATGACATTAAGCAGCTTGTAACGAAATTCCCCGCTAGTGTTATCGATAGATCGGAGGTGCACACTTGGCCAAGGATCTCTTTTATCCTGACCGCCAGGGCTGATTGATATCCCTAACGATGACAATGATCCAAGTCGACTCAGGTGTTTTGCAAACGCTTCTTTCTCAGAACTGAATACAGCACTTAGCTCGTCCTGATATTCGGAGGCCAAAGAACCATAGTCTGTAATCTTTGGACTCTCACCTAACTTCAGCCGCCACCAAAGTTCAATCGCCAGAAGTGCTACCAACAGTTGCAGCCTAATTTCCTCGGTGCCCCTCGCCAGATAGGTGGTCAATTGCGGCGGTTCCGTTTGCTCGTTTTTCCAAACAAGCTCAAACTCATCGCAAATCTGATCGACTAGTTGCAGATCCTCTAACAAGAAAACACCCTACGTTTTTTGACTCGACTACCTGCAAAAGAATGAATCATTTTTTTCAAAGACCGTATCAAGCAGTGACACATAATAATCCAACTGAATTGTACTTCGAAAAATCCATCAGCCTCTTTTCAACGGCAATCAATGCCGTTCAGCGATCAGCAATCCTTCTCTCAAAACGCTCAATTGTACGAGGCTGTTTTTCCGATCCCGCATCGACAATCACTCCACATAACCTTACGTCATCACTCGCAACATGAAAGCGAACAGGTGCAGCTCGGAGTGTATGCTTCAACACTTGATCAATTTTACGTCCAAGAATGCTCTCGTGCGGACCACACATCCCGACATCACATTGAAAAGCGGTTCCTTTCGGAAGGATGCCAGTATCAGCAGTAGGAACGTGAGTATGCGTCCCTAAAACAGCAGTCACCCGCCCATCTAGATAACGCCCCATCAATTGCTTGTCACCGGTCGCTTCAGCGTGAAAATCAACCAAAATCCAGTCTGCCTGGTCTCCTATCTCTCCGAGGACACGATCGGCCGCATGGAAAGGGCAATCAACCGGTCGCATGTACACCCGCCCGAGCAAAGAAATCACCGCCAATTTGCCCACACCTAAATCAAACATCGTCCAACCCGAACCGACGGCTTTTGGAGGTAAATTAGCGGGTCGAATTATTTGCTGACTTTCCCTCAAGATCGATGAAATCGAGGTACAACGCGGTAGATGATCTCCCAACGTCAATACATCGACTCCACTGCCGAGCAAGCCGTGATATTGATCAGGGGTCAAGCCAGAGCCATTGTCAACGTTCTCGGCATTCGCAACCACTACATCGATTTGGTTTTGAACTCTGACATCAGGCAGGCAAGAACAGACCGCTTGATACCCTGGCTTTCCGACAATATCACCGAGAAAAAGTATTCTCATAAAATTCAATCGCTGACCAAAACAGGACAATCAGGAAAAGATTTCCAATGAACCCTAGTTTGAAAAGGATTACATAGGCGACCGGACTCTTAGTACACCGTTATTGCCTCCAGCCACTCGTCAACGAATTCACTTTTTTATTGTTTTTTATCGCCTACCTGAAGTTCACTGTTAGACTTTGGTTACCTCCTGTGAATCTTCACCTTTTGTGAACTCAATTCGCTCATTTGCAAAATCACCATCAAGTACATCTCCATGATGCCTAAGCTCCTTTTGCGTTCCGCCTTAACATCACCAAGCCCCTTAGTGGATTTTCTTTGGACTGTGGTTTTCATTTGCGTTCCGCTCCTTAGCCCCCTTAGCATCGACAGTTGGGCTGATGAAGCTTCAAAGCAGAGCATGAACCAGAGTATTGACTTCACGGAAAACCGCATTCTGACACCCAACCTCCAAGGTGATGTTCAAGGTGAAATTGCATTCATTCAGAACACACTCGTTGGCCCGACAAGAGGTGAGATTGCGCGTCCGCTTTTAGTCACAGATCGTGAAGCACTAATTTTATTTTTCCCGTTCGATCTCCCGGATGATGCGTACACGTTGACACTGAGACAAAGCGATGGATCGAGTCATGTGAGTCAGATGCTTCCACCATGGAACGGCCCGCGAAACGATTCAGGAAATGCAGACGGGCGTCCCAACGTGGTCTACAGCAAACGTGCTTGGTACGGAAAGATTCCTTGGAAGTGGATGCACTCAGGACTCGAAATTGAAGTCACCGACTCAAGAGGCAAGAAAGGTACACTTGCCGCACAGCAATTCACTTTTGGACCGCCCATAGAACTCGTGACGCAACATGTCGAAATCGGCATGCTTTTACCGCCATCAGAAATCCAACCCAACCTTTGGTCCAACCCTACCGATTACCAAGCCCCCGAGCTTGCCTTGGACTATTTCCAAATGGTTCCCATTGCAAAGTTCACCGCGGCTCAATACCTGCCGATTTATTTTCCAAAAATCGTTCTGCCCAACGGAAATGTTTATACCGATCGCAGCACCTTTGAAGGTGCTGGTGTTTACAAAGGAGACATGCGTCAAGAGATCGCAAAGGGCATGGTCTCCACCGGCATTAACTACGCCAACATCGGCGTTCCATCAAGCATCGGTGGTACGGAAAAACAACCTCGACCGTTCCGCCAAACAACGGTGCACACCAGTGCTGGGGTCTACACCGAAAAAGATGAGAACGGTAACGCCAAAGCGGTAACCGTAAGACATGGCCTAAGTGGCGGTGGTGGACAACTCACACTCATGAGCACCATTGGAAACGAGTTTTCACACGAGTATGGACATGACCACGGTCTGCCCCACTATCCCGGCGGAGAAGAACTCAGTGCTCACTCACGCAGCGGCGCATGGGGCTATCACCTTTTTAAAAATCGCCTCATTGCAAATATCGCTTGGAACGGCAACCGGCCCGAAACGGGAGATTTCCCATATGGCTTTGGTCATGACGCCATGGCCGGTGGCAAGCCCATGGGCACGGTAACTAAGTTCACCCTCCACACGCCATTCTCACTGAACATGATTCAACAAAAAGTTGGAGCAGAATCAGGAGTTTTGGACGCAAGTAGCGCTACCGGATACAAGAAATGGGATGAACAAGAACAGAAGATGAAAGTTGCCGAAGTGGCATCGCCGAAACCTGACCGAATCGGGGTGCCCGTTATGACACTCCTCGGAATGTACGATCCTGTTCAACCGAGTGAATCACCGTCTTTCATCTATCCGGCACTGTACGGAAACTGGGGTAACGTCTTCTCCCCCGAGACGATCACGCAATCTGACCCTGCCTTGGCTCAATCGCGGTGCTCGCTGGAGGTTACCGACCAGCAAGGACGCACCTATCGCTTCCCCCTGCATGATGAACGACTTGATGCTTCAAAGATGAATCAGTTTCACATCAACCTCCCGTCTTCAATTCAATACAGCGAAGCGAAAATTATCTTCGGAGGTCCCAGTGGCAGAATCTTGGACACACGCAAAATCGCAGCCCCCACTGGAACGCTCCCGAAACCAGTAATCGTCGGTAAAGAGTATGGATTCACCGATTCTGCCCTTCGAATGCGTGACATGAGTTCCTTCCTCGTACCAGGGGGCTACCCCGAAGAAGGCAAACTCAGAGAAGCAATGGAAGATTACTACGGTGAAATCATCGACTTTGAACCCGGTATCAAATTTGAAACTGGAAAGATCTACCGGCGCGCAGATGGCTCTTATTATCAAGCAATGAGAACAAACGACGACGGTGAGGGAATTGACTTTCGAAAACTCGGCCATACCAAAAACTACATTAGCAATCATCGCCTGCGACTCGGGGACATCAGCAAGGACTACGCCAAAGAAGTCATGTCGGGTAGCAGTGGTGTCTATTACTACGTCCCCATCGATAAAACACGCGTCATTCAATCCGACGCTGCAAGCCCTGAGGCTGCGGGTTGGTACGCCGCCGGTGAATACACCTCTCTAACAGTGGTTGGAGAAGCCACGAACGGAGAAAAACAGCCTATCAAGCTACGTGCTCAGATCAATGATCGTCATGTGATCAATCGTGGGGCACCGGTAACCGAATCGAGCCGCATTCGATTCACCTTTTTTGCAGAAGACAATCCCGCCCTCCCGCTCGGCAACTACAAAATCGCTTTCCCCGCCTATGCACAAGCTTGGCACGCAAAGCGATTAGTTGAATCGTTTCAGGTCGTCGGCATCATCAAGTTGCGAAAGTAACCTGCTGTAATGCATCGAGGCAGTCGAATCTTCTTTAGACCGATGCCGTGCCATAACTTGATGCTGCAGAAGCGATGCAGCCTGTGAGACTTTCCGAAACCAAGACTGCTTGCCTCCAAAAATGGTTCGCAGGTACCAACCGCACAGTTTCCAACTGGGGGATTCCCAAGTAGCAAATTCGCGATGCAAATCACTGTCAAGTGCGACGGCGTTGAGATTCAACCGAATCTCATAGTAGCGGCGGAGACGATTCAATGAGATTCGTCTCCGATAGGTTGCAAGTCTCTGTGTGATGGCCCAACTATTATTCCGATCATGCCATCGGAATCGAACCAAGCTCTCGGCAATCATCATTTTTTGCGCACCGAGAATGGAGGAGACTCCATTTAAGTAATCATCAGCCCGAATCACCCAATCACTGACGAAAGGGTAAGGAAACATCTGGCCAAGTAATTCTCTGCGAAATGAGAGGCACGAGGTCGGCGCACCAATAAGTGAATTCCCACGTAGCGTTAACCCCACGGTCATCCCGGTTGACTGCGTTCTAAATCGAGAGAATGGCCTGCGGATAGGACTCTCAAAAGCCTCGCACACGACATAGGCGGCAACCGTTTTCGGGTTTAATCGATACTGTTCAATCACTCGCTCAAGATAAGCCGAATCATATTGATCATCGCCGTCAAGAAAACAACAGATGTCCCCTGTCGCGTGCTTCACACCGCTCTGAATGCATGCGAGCTGACCACCGTTGGCTTTTCGAAAGATCAGGTTAACCCGTGAATCGGCACCGTAACGTTTTTCAAGGATGCCCCGCGACTGATCACTTGATGCATCGTCAACCACGATGATTTGATCAAATGGCACACTTTGAGCCAGAGCACTTTCGACCGCTTCACAAACAAAACGTTCGTGGTTGTAGGTATCGATGATGCAGGTCGTTGTGAGCACGCTTTGAAATCACTGACTACGCGACTTGAAAATGGTTCCACCCTCCATGGCAAGCGAAGACAATTGCGAGGATGGAAACAAGGTCCAAAAAACGACTCAAGCAGCCATACGAGCCGCGGCTCCTGCGATGGGCACCCACGCACTCAATGCCCGCTGGATTGCGTCACGAACGGGACTTAGTTGCAAGCCGGCGTCCAAAGCTTTCTGACTACTCAAAACACAATTGGAACGCGGAGTCTTCGCGGCCAACTGCATGAACTGTCGCTCTGTTTCAAAATATTTGAAGTCGCGACGAATGAGTCCTGCATCGAGAATCATTCCCACAACGTCGGATGTCTTCACCGAACCCGGGTTCGTTAGATGGTAGGTCCCAAATGACACCGATCGCTCGAAGCAATCTAGTGCAGCCGCAGCAAACTCGTTGATATCGGAAAGACTGTTGGTCGCCTCAAGCAGTCGATCATAATTCATCAGCTTACTGAGGTAGTTCTTACCTGAATCAACATTCGAAAACGGGATCCGCAAACGCCAGATGTAGCAATTCTTAGCATTACTCAGCACTTCTTCCCCCAAAACCTTGGTGCCTGAGTAAAAACTACAGTGGCCGCTGCGAAAGCAAAAATTCGGCAAATCTGTTTCGCAAAAAAACTCTCGCGCGGCGGGGCGACCGCTATAGATACAACCAGACGAGATGTGCCCCCACGGCAGATCTAAGTGATCGCACACCTCAGCAATGATGCCGGGCAGGACAGCATTACCAGCCAAACAAGCGGGCTTATTCGCCTCACACGCATCGACATTGGGCTTCCCGGTATAGCCCGCTGCATTGATGAGAACATCGGGAGAAGCATCCCGAAGATAGCGATTCAGTTGTCTGACGTTATATAAGTCGCAGGATTGTCGCCCAATCGAGACAACGTCCCAATTCCGTCGCGTGGCCTCAGCCAAAATCACCTTCCCAACAAACCCACTTGCGCCGATCAAAGCTAACCGCACGTGTCCATTCCTTTTTTCTGAACAAAGCATCCTTGCTCGTTTCCGGCAGACGCCACGCACAAAGCAGGGACAATGGCTGGAGATAAAATCATACCCGAACGTAGGTGAAACTGTGAATCTCAATCAAAGCTCGAAAGCATCACAAACCGACACCAGAGTCACAACGTTCTTCTGATATTCAACGCTCTTCTGAAACGAAAAGAATCGTCTTCATGTTACCCAAGTCATTGAACCGATCAGCTTGACTGGAATTCATGTGGCGTCCCAAACTGGGACACCAAGGAAATTACCGAGGCGTGTAGCGTCTTCCCTAATCTGATGATGCCCACCATGATCCACAACATTCATGCGTTTGCCGGTCGCTAAAACGAGATTCAGCTCATAGCTCATGTAGCTGGAATCTTTACTGCGACATCTCTCTGCAATCAACTGAATTGCATGAACTTCGCTCAGTTGCACGACTCCTGACGTCAGATCAGTTTCGGCATGTGCCATCACATCTGCTGCTTTACGCCCTTTGCGAAAGACCCCTTCGCGTTTATCAAAAGAGATGGGTGACAACGCTGAATAGATAATCCCCCCACCCACCATCGTAAAAACAACTCCCACGACAATCGGTACCCAAGAAGCTCCCGATCCCGAATCCTTTGGAATCAGGCCGCCCAAGGTCGGATCAAAATAAACAAAAACCAAACCAAGACCTACCAGCAAAAAAATGGCCCCGAAAACCAGATGCCCGATCGTTGTTTTAAATTGAGCGAGAAACGGTTCTTCAATCACCAATCGATGCGTCTTAAAACTCGCACCTCCCGACTTGGCAGGCCCCCAACTCACTCGATTCGCCAATTCATCATCGAATTTGGTTGGGTCGAATGGAACAGCATCGATAGACCACTTTTTAATTGCCTTTTTTATCTGATCTAGCACGTTCACTCCTTTATCTTCAGTGCATCAGAGGCCGCAGTGTTCACAAACACGACAAACTCAATACAGCGACCAAAAAACGATTCCAGACTGCTAAACATTCTCCGTCGCACCAACACTTAGAAGCACCAACACTTAGCAGCACCAACACTTAGCGGAACCCAACACTAACACTTAGCTAGGCTCCTACTTCAGCGATGATTCTGCTCCCGAACTCGGATCAGGCTTCCGCAAGACGTTATCAGCCAACGAGGTTTTTTCATCTTCTCCAACACGAACACACTGTGCCGCTGCATCGCCGGAAATCGCAACATTGCTATAAACCTGACACCCCTGTTTGGTTCCCTGAATGACAATCGCTGCCTTGAGGAATCCTTCGACTTGGTTGTCGATTACTGTTGCTTGCTTCGCTTTACTGGCAGAAACCGCATGCCGCCAATCTTTAAATTGATTGCTGACTACGGATACGTTGGAATCCTCATGCACCCAAACGCCAAAGTTTGGTGGTCCACCCCCCCTGGGTCCGTTACCTGAAAACTGGTTATTAAGAATTTTCGCGTGTCCCTGCACCAATACACCAGCAACACCGCCTCCCACGATCTGGTTTGCGACGATCAAAGCTTGGGATCCACCCTTGATGGCAATCATCGGAGGCATCCCGCCAGTTCGCATCAAATAGTTATCAAATATTTTTGCACTGGAACCCGCATCAACCCCAATCGCTACCTTTGCATTTTCCTTACAGCGATTGCGGCAGAGCGTGGCTGTTGCACCGCCGCGAACTCCAATCCCCGCCGCTAAATTCTTTTCGCACGTATTGTCGGTAATCACCGCATCTGCGGCATCCTCCACTCCGATCCCAGCCAAATCATTTTCAAAGCAATGATTGCCTTGAATCACGGCACTCGCCTCAAGACGCACACCGATACCCGCCTGCCGGTTGCGGTAGCACTGGTTATCTCGCGCGGTGACCTCGGAGTGATCCTCGATCCCAATGCCAGCCGCTTCATTTTCATAACACTCGTTCCCGATCAAGGTCGCGGTTGAACCATCCTGAGAACCGATCCCAGCGGTTTGATTGTGATGACACTTATTATCACGAATGACAGGTGATGCCTGTAGCCGAGAGCCGATGCCAGACATTCCATTCTCATAACATTCATTGCTGATTATTTCGGGCGTGGCTCCCTCCCGACAACCAATACCGGCTTCAAGATTACGATAACAGCGGTTCAATCGAATCACGGCAGAAGCATGATCGCTGACACCGATACCTGCCATTCCATTATCAAAACAGTCGTTATTTTCTATGATTGGAATCGTATCACTACCGGTACGTACACCAATACCTGCTCGGCGATTCTCATAACAACGGTTCCCGCGGACCAAAGGCTTGGAACCTTCACTGATTCCGATCCCTGCTCTGATGTTGCGGTAGCACTGATTATTGATAACCGTTGGCTCCGCGCCACTCGCGTGCCCAATTCCCGCATAGAAATTTTCATAGCAAATGTTTGAGTCGATCACGGGTGATGAATTCATCATCGCGCCAATTCCACCTCCCATGTTTCGAAAGGTGACGTTATTTGCGATTCGGGGCGCGACAATCACACCCTCAGATCCCATCACAACAATACCGGTGTACCCGATGTGATGAACGATATTGTTCAGGACACTGCAATGCTGGATTCCAACGACAGTAATGCCAGCCACGCCGGGCTTCCCAATTTTGTCGTAGGTCTGTTCTTCACCACGCGTCTCATGATGGTGTTGCCAACTTTGATCGTCATACAGACCAACACCGGTTACCGTAAAACCGTCTAGCATGGCTCCTTCAGCCATCAGCACACCGGGCTGATCAGACAGACCCTCGGCTTGTTCAGAGACAACCCGACTACCATCAATAATGGTCTTCTCGGCTCGCAACAAACCCACCTCGCCTTGATCCTGCCCGCCGACACTTCGAACAATAACGCCCGCCTTCATGCGAAGCCGTTCGTAATAGGTTCCCGGAGAGACCAAAACAACATCCCCGTGGTTTGCGGTTTCAATTGCCTTCTGGATGGTTTGATGATCCTTTGGCACATGCAAAGTTGAAGCATCCGCACACACAGGAATGAAGGGAAAACAATGCGTCAAAAAAACGAACATGCAAAGTTGATTCGGCTTGCAAAATCGCTGAACCGTCATAGTGAAATCCCATCGATGCGTCAAAAGACTGAAATGAAGAATGAGGATCAAAACGTTACAGAATCGTTAGGTTGTGAGAGTAGGTCCACCATCACTAAACCTTAGAAATAAACCATGGAATCAGGAATGCAAACAACCTCAATTGATTCACCTTAGTCGCTACCACCACCAAGCAGAGCTAACAGTTGTTTCTTCGCACGCTTGATTAATCCTTCAACAGCCTGCGTACTTCTGTTGAGTATAAACGCGATCGACTGATTACTTCGTCCATCCTGATATTTGAGCTTGGTCGCCTCTCGCTGGGCGGTGGGCAATTCACCAATCGCTTGATTCACTTGCTGAGCCTCCTCATCTCGGCGAACGCGAACACTCGCACGCGTAATTTCAGCTGGGATACCATCGATCACTCGACCGTCCTGCGACAGCTTTTCAACGACGCGCTGATGATCGCCGCCCCGCTTCTTGCGGGATTGTTGACGCACGGCGTCGAGCATTCGATTCTCTGTGATACGTCGACACCAAGCATTGAAGGAAGCTTCGTCCGAAAAATCACCCGTTGGCAATGCGCGATGAATCGCGACCAAGGCCTCCTGCAGTACATCGTCAACATCCACCACTGCCCGATTGGAGTGATTCAATTTTGCCTGAATCATGGCCTCCAATTTAGGAGACTGGATCAACAACAGTTCGCGGAACGCTTCTTCATCTCCGCTCTTTGCTCGCTCGATAAGTGCTGAATCCACAAATCAACCTACGATTATTCCCGACAGTGCAAACAAGTCCGATCTCGAGCATCTTTCATCGAATCGTCATTCGAATTTGGATCGAAACCCAAGGCCCCATTCCAAGACATCGTCTCTATAGAGCACATCATATCAGGATCGATTACTCGTAGGCTCGCAGAGCCAGCAAATTCAGGCGGGTCAGTTCTTGATGCCCTGAAGCTCCGACGGCGTTATCGTCTTTGGCTATCTCTCGGATCTAGGCCCATTACCAGGTTCCACCTCGAACATGGTACGCATGTAACGTTCCAATTCACTCAGGTCAGTCGGAAATTGCAGGATCCGATCCCCGCTGCCGATTAACAGAACACGAGAATCTCCGACGAAACACGTGTCGTCAATCGGTTTTCTCAAGCCCTCATAGACTAGCGGACGCGTCGACATTCGATCGACATCGCAAAACCAAATCCGCAGCATGCCGGAACGATAACCAACGACCAGCACCTTCTCATCCCTCGAAAACTCCATGCTCGTCACGACGTCATTGGATTGCCCCGATAATCGGAGCGGTTCTCGCGGCGAGAGCGACTCTAACGCAGGCCCTAAATTCCAAACCAATACATCTCCACCGCTACTTAACGCCACACGTCGAAACTTTTTTGAATGACGCAGGATGGGCCTGTTCGATGATTTTTCCCATTGTGAGTACTCACGTTGATAGTTCACTCCTTCCCATATTTTAGAAACCTTCCATACGCCAGACTCTGTGGCCAGAAGCTGGGAGTATTTCTCACGTGGCATCCAAACAAAGGGTTCACCGTCGTCCTCTTGGGACACAACTACACCCGATCGAGCAAGTCCACTTAGCGCGAATTGAGATTGACCAACGGGTTCACTCAAAACAACGTCGCCAGCAAACTCAGCCTCACCCTCTCGCTCTTCAAGTGTTGAGAAAATGCCTAACTGCTCCTTTGCAGGAACCAACGTGTAATCCCTGATTGATACACAGGGAGCTACAGCGCGTGTTACAGGCTCTTTGTGTTGTCGCACCACCACACCTGAATCTGGTCTCACCAAGCTAACAAGACCACTCCGCTCGATAACCCAGAAGAGATCCTGATTGAATCCAAACCCACATGACCGAATTCCATCAGCGAATCTCAGTTTTCGAGGCGTTTGATCTGGCAGGAACAAGTCGCACCAACCAACACTTAATGAGTCGGTGATCATGAGCCAGCGTCCATTGTCACTGACTTGCATATTGGAATCGCCACTGCCCCCCAGCGACAACCTCCGGTGCTGACCTAAGTCCCGCAACGACTGAACCCAAAAGTCTCCATCTTCACCTTTTGCAACGAGGTGATCCGCGGCGATGGCGATCTGCTGAATTTCAGCTTCGGAGGACTGCAAAATCCAGTTATCAAGATTGACCATTCCATTGAGTCGGTCGCCGCGTTTTTCTACAAAGATCTGCACGTTGCCGGACCGCCAATGGACGATCAACCTT
Source organism: Rubripirellula sp. (assembly GCA_049889895.1). Lineage (GTDB taxonomy): Bacteria > Planctomycetota > Planctomycetia > Pirellulales > Pirellulaceae > Rubripirellula. The sequence continues at coordinate 10,928 of JBMHCO010000129.1, read as the reverse complement.
CGTCGCTCATGATCATACCTCAACTGAATAATTCGATCGGTTGCGAGATCAGATCGCACCACGGTCAACTGATCTGCAAATGTGGTTTCAGTGAGGTTGCGGTACGAAACCTCACCACTCTGATCAGTGACACACACCCAATTCAGCTGATCATCAACTAAAAATTGGCTGATCGCATGATCGTGAGTAAACAAAGACTCTGCTCGGCATAAGGACTCACGAACCTCCTTCCCACCAATGGATAACTCTTCAATCTCACGCAGTAAAATCACTTCGCCATCATTGACGACTGCAAGGTCGTCACTTTCTCCGACCCACATGACATCTCCGATCAATCCCTCTAGATATCGCTGCCGCCCGTTTTCAACCCGCAGCAACCTTCTACCACCCGTCTCGAGATTGAATATGGTGATGTCACCGTGAATCACAGCAACCGTAAGCTCGCTGGGGTGTGGCACTAAGGACACGTTCTCGTCACGAGGATCCCAGTGAACCAGGTCGTTCAACTTTCCAGACCGAAATCCGATCCACCTCCACCTCATTCCATCGCCAAGTTCCTCTTTGACGAATGCTCCGCTTCCAGCAGGATGCAGGATTACATTATCTACATTCGCCGCATCCAGCTCCCGCTCGGACACCAGGGCCCGCTCACCACGATCGCCAGTTTCAATACGATTGAAGCTTAATTCTTGTGCCTTGGCATCAAAAATTACGAGATGCGAATCTCCACCGATCGGCATAACGAACTGACCGTGCAAATTCAGAAACGGCATCGCCTTAACTTGCTCCCCCTCTTGGCTCAGCGCCCATAACGTCACTTCGTCAAGATGCTGCGTGACGAGCACCTCACACGAATCCATCCAGTACATCTTCGACACGAAAGAATCAATGAGTAGCTGACTCTTCAACGATCCTGCCGAATCGCCTTCTTTTCCGAGCTGAACAAGCCTGACTCTGCCGTCAAGCGTGTGCATAAAAACCATACCTCGCTCGATTGCCGGTTGACAATTCACCGAGCGTAGTTCTTTCCAGAACCACCGTTGCATGGACCGTGCTGAATCGGCTAGCAAGGAGCGAAGTTGATAGGACACGAGCCTTCCCGCACTGCCGGTCAATTGATCCGCAGTCGCATTTTCTTGATTGCCGCGAGGAGCAATCAGTTGGGTTGCCCCAACGTAGCTGAGCAGGTGATTATCAATCACCTCCATCTTTTGATCCGCTTGAATATCGTTGATGGTCAGTGAGAACGCAGCGGCAACTTTATCTTTCGTCGTCTCTCTTTCCCAGCGATTTACAACCAAATTCACCTGTTCAAGCCGACGATCAAAGCGGCTTTTGGCTGACGGGTGATTCTGATAGGTGAGTGAGAGGATGCTACCGTCATCCAGCACTTGCAAATTGGTTGAACCGTTTCCTTTCACCAATCGGGTACGAGCATGTAGTTGATCAGAGAGATCCAGCAACACCTGCTCCCACATGATCTTGCGATCGAGGTCTGGCTTCTGCCGTGGTAACTTATCGGCATCAATCATTTCACGTGTGACTTCCAACGCAGAGGCGAGCCCGTCATGCGGGCTTGCCTCTGCTAATGTCCGGATCTCAGCAACCCTCTTCTCGAATTCAGCATCTTCGACAATCGCTTCGGCTTCAGATTTCACGGACAGCACTTCGCCCTCCGCATCATCTCGTTGCTGTGAAATGACCTCAATCGTCTGCTGCTGACGCTCTCGTGTGTCCTGACTTTCTCGTAGTTGACTCCAAAGAAATGGAGCAATCATTAGTGAAATGGCAGACGAGAGTAACATGGCAAAACGCACAGGGTGCTTTTGCACCGACCGCCTAAAAACAAGCAACGCGGACTTCGGCTTTGCCTGAACCTCCTCACCCTGCAAGTACGCGAGCAAATCTTCGCCAAGATCTCTTGCCGAAAAGTATCGATCACGTGGATCTTTTTCGAGGCATTTGAGACAAATATTGCGAAGGTCGTCAGTGATAGTCCAGTTTTCATTTGCCGCAATAAGGGGTGCAGGGCGGTCATTAACGATCCGATGAGGCAATGAAGCGAAGTCGGTTCCGAACGGCAGATTGCCCGTTATCACTTCGTAGAGCATCACTCCGAGCGAATAGACGTCCGTCCTTGCATCAGCATCTTTCGCTTGCCCAATCGCAACTTCGGGTGCCATGTACGCGTAAGTACCAAGTACTTGCCCAGTGGCCGTAGCAACCGTCATACGATGATCTGCCTTCGCCACCCCAAAATCAGTGATCCGGGGTACTCCAGCCGCATCAACCAGAACATTACTTGGTTTTAAATCCCGATGAACAACACCCGCATCATGAATCGCCTGCAACGGTTCGCATAGCTTAAGAATCATCTCGAGTCGCGACTCAATGCTAACGCTGTGATTCTCTAACCAGTGATTCAGAGTCTGACCTTCCACGAATTCACTGCAGATGTAAATCAAGCCTTCTACTCGCCCCACGTCGAAGACTGCAACCACACCAGGATGCCGAACGGATGCCGCAATCCTGGCTTCGCGAAGAAATGACTCCGCTTGCTGAGGACCAACTGCACTCCTTCGAGGAATCTTCAACGCAACATCTCGAGTCAGAATCAAATCCTCTGCGAGCCAAACCTGCCCAAAGGCTCCTGACCCCAGAACCTTCTTTAGTCGGTAATCTCCAATAACAAATCCAGGGAGCAGTCTCGCGACATTAACCTCAGTGGAAAAATCCTCACCGCATCGATCACAGGTCACCGATTCGGAGCCAACCCTGATTGTCTGAACAGAAGGGTCGATTAGCTGACTACACTTAGGACAGCGTAGAAAATCAATTTCAGATGACGACTCAAACCCAGAGAGATGTTCCGACATGTCAATTGACAAGGTACCGTGAATCGGAGGATTTGTATCAAGAGCCACACTTTGCGTGTCTTTTAACGAGTCCGCATCCGATATTTTGGGAGCCTCGCTGACCTCGCCACGCTGGACCTTTTCGATCATTCGCAGCCGTTTAAATTGGGCACGAAGCAAGTCAGCTAACTCGGGATACCGAGCAATCAACTCCTCCTGCGTCGAGTCGTCTTTTTTTGCACGCGTGGACCAGAATTTGAGTGCTAAACGTCGAGCGAGTTCAACCTCTGCATCACTCGGTTGCTGCGAGTTGAGTTCATCTCCTAGCATGATCGTGAAGCCTCCATTGAAACGCCCCCGTCAAATCTCGGTTGCCATCAGCGTGCACTTCTTTTCCACTCCGAATCACCTCCCCCAATGAAGCAACGTCATTGAACGCAGCACGCTTTCTGTTGCGCGTGCATTAGGCGATCAGTTCTTCTAGAGGCCCACGGAAAGAAGTACCGTTTTGCTTAAGGACAAGATCCTCGTTTCCATAATGTTCAACCGGATTTCCGTAGGCATTCAACAAAGTCGTCCACCAGTTCCCGATCGTCCTGCAACCTTTCTCGCCATACTTTGAATAACGCACATAACGACCCGGCAAATTCAAGCGACCCCCGCACCCACCGAGCACCAAGTACGGCCACTCTAAGCAATCCGCATGATGCTTATTAGCAGCGTCACTGAAGTAGATAATCATTGTGTTGTCCAGCATATTGCCATCGCCCTCGGGCACAGCTCTCAACTTTGCAGCCATATCAGCCAGTAATCCGGCATGGTGTGTCCGAATCAAGTCACGACACTCCTCCTGCGTCCGGCTACTTTCGTCGTGACCGATCCCATGGTTCGGCTTCACCAATCCCAGTCCCTTATAAATGGTCGACAGGTTATCTAAACGCAATGTCACGCAGTTTGTCAGCCCCGCAATCAATGCAGCGGTTGCGATATCAAAATGAGCTTCCTGACGCACCTCTTCCACTTCCGAAGTGAACTTGTCTGTAAAGTTCGGGGCATGCTTCAAGATGCCATCTTTCATACCTGTTAACCGACTGTGCCTTACTTGTAATTCTTCAAACGCATTGAGATAAGCGTCAAGCTTCGGCTTTTCGGGCGCAGGAATGTTCTTCTCTAGTTTCTTGATATCCTCAACCATGAAATCGAAAAGATTTGATTGAACTTGAAAACGTCTCGCCCCGTTACCATCAGCAGAAACAGCAGATCCAAACAATTGTTCAAACGCCCGATCTGGACTCCCCTGAAACGGCAATTCCTTGTTCGCGGCGACCGCAGTAATCCCGGGGTACATCGTCCCCCCATAAGTCCTGGACAATGCCGGACCGCGAACGGCGAGTCCAACGTGATTAAACGGAGCAGGGTGGAGCTTGGCGAGTTCCGCATCGGCAGTTGCCCGAAGAATCGCGCCGCGATTATGCTCACCACCGGTCATATAGACGCCCATCGCGCCAAACCAACTGCTGTGGCCGCCACGACACATTTTCCCGGACAAACCTTGCACCATCGAAAGCTGATCCTTGAACGGCTCCAGCGCAGACAGAGAAGCCGGCAACTCAACACCCTCAAGTGATTCATTGCACGCCGCCTTTCCCTCAAACTTTGCAGGTGTAATGCCATCAGGAACGATGCCACTTGATTTCACAACGAAAACAAAACGTGTGGGGAATTGCCCATCAGTACCGTCCGCCTGAGCCTTCAATTGACTGAGGAACGGGGTAAATAACCCAGAACCAGCACCTAGCGTCACACCCTGCAACAGATGACGTCGGGTAATAGTCATTAATCTTCTCCGTTATAGAGTCGCTCATCGTCGGTACAGAAATGAGTCAGACGTTAATAAAGAGGTGAGTAAAGCGTTAAAACTACCGCCGCTCGCAAGATACACTCGATCTGCTTGCATCAGAGTCTGCGAATCAGAAAGCAGCTCATTACGCCCCATAAAATATCTAAAGGCATGTCGAATGAAGGATTGACGCACTCGGTCCGATCTCGCGAGTCGGTCAATTAGATCCAAAGCGTCATCCACTTCACCGTCCAACAGTGGATCACCCGTACCACTTAAAAAGCCAACCGCATCAATCGGTTTTTCTGGAAACTCTCCTTCGACCTTGGGAAGTTTATCTAGAACTTCGGCGGTGCGAAAACGACCAAAGTCGTCATAGATTTCAAAAGGATAACCGAGCGGATTCATTTTTTTATGACAACGCCAACATTCTTGCTTTTCAGTCCCAGCGAGTCTCTCCCGCAGTGTGCTACTGTGATCTTCCGGAATCGTCGCATCAACCGTAATCGGCACGTCAGGCACCAGACCCGATAGCAATCGCTCTTGGATCCATTTACCTCTTCGAATCGGGTCGGTACTGTCATTGAGAGAATGAGCAATCAACCACGCCGGATGCGTTAGTAGTCCTGCTCGATTGGGACGCTTGTAAGGTTGGGGCAACAAAAAATCCTGCTCATCGTCTCTCAAATCGTAAACCATTGGATACTTACGATAGAGTGGTTGCATTCCATGCAGCAGCTTGTATTCATCGGTGGTGTTTTTCCACTGCCGAACCTCTTTCACGATCTGTTTAATCGCACGAATACTACCATTGAAACCACGGTTGAAATTATGCAGGTAGTACTTTTCGTTAAGCTGCCCCCAATGATCAAGGTCCAACCTTCGAAGCAACTCTTGCTGTTTTTCCTCAGGAAACTGATCCGCATCCAAATCCGCTTGATTTTGTAGATAAAAATCGTAGACCGTGTTCCTAAAAGTCTGCCGGTTTAAAAAGAAGTATTCGTCCGACGTTAACAAACGCCTTAAAACGTCGGTATCCTCTTCGAGGATGTTGAGGACAAAGAAGTCTGCATCCCGTTCGTACATATCAGGGTAGTTCTCGCCATAGTAGGAAAAACCACCCGAACGTTTTTCGTCTTTGAAAACTTTGTGAGCATGGCCGTACCCAAAAAACTCTTGAAAGAATCTCAAGATTCGCGGCTTGGCAATATCGTTGTCTCCAAGAAGCCTTTGAAGCTGTGACTGAACCTCTTCTAACTGCTCGAGCCTTCCATTTTCTACCGCCTCCATCAAAATCGGATCGGGACGCTGATCGGTAAGTGCAAAGGCGATTGAAAAAGCAGTCTCGGTGGCGGACAAACGCCGTCTTCCGAATTCATCTTTTGGTCCAAGCCCAATCTCAATCCGATAAATCGACTCATGATGCAGCATGATCGCCATCAAAGCGATCCGTAGCGCTTCGACCCGAGAGTCCCTCAGCGATTTCGGCGAACTACCGATCTCGGAACTCAGCGACCTTTCGTAAAGTCGCAAGTAGCGTTCAGCTTCCTCTACAGTCGGATCGCGGTACACAACCCTCTGAAAGTGCTCATCCAGAAGAGAACGCAAAACGGAATTCGCTGGGTCAGCATCGAGTTCAAGGAACCGTTTGTATTCATCTCTCTTTTCAATCAACTGATCGGCGCAGTTACCAGCGTTCATCAGAAGAACGTCTACCACCGCTGAATCAGCCAATAACAGATCGGCATAGTCTTTGATCCCTGCCTTATCATCCACAACAAAGGGCTGTCGAAAGGGCTCGGAGTCGACACCGTAGGACTGCTTTGAATTCTCAAATACATTAGGACTGGTCCGCCAGAGTCGTGATGGAGAAAAAGCACGCTCCGTAATCTCACCGCTGAAGAGCCTTTCATGGCTGACGAGATTACCAAACTCCGGACTTGTCAACTTCTCAAAAAAATCGGTGGAGTGACCAGTCTGCAACAACGCATCCTTGATCTCCGAAAGAAAGATATCCTTTGAATCCTCAGATGGTAATTCATGACCCTCTGGCGGCATCTCACCAAGAACCACCTGCTCTAAAGCCGCCTGCCAAATGCTCGCGTTATTACGCCCAAGAGACTGCGTCATCAGACTCTCAAGGTCAACACCACCTTCCGCCTCCGAACCCATATGGCAATCAACACAATGTTGGTTCAGAAAACGCGAAACTGACTCGGGTAACGTTTTACCACTTACAGGGTCGCCGGCCATCACAAGAAACAAGCTGACCAAGCTACAGCACGCCAGCACCTTTCTTGTAGTCTTTACGAGCAACACGTCCATTCCCTAATTGAATCAAACTAGAATCATCTCGCGCCGCCTGCAGTCGCAACGAGACTCCCTATTGTAGTTGATTCGATAGGCTAGACCTCCCCCAGCTCCAAGAAACCGTTATCCGCCATCAATGGCGGCGTCACTCAAGCTCGATTAGGTTGGCAAAAGCTTCGGCAACATCGCTGTGGCCGCTCCAAGGACAAGGAAAAAACCACACATATCCGTAATGGTGGTCAGCAGCGGCCCGCTCGCAACGGCAGGATCAACATTGAGTCGCTTGAGCAACAGCGGGACGGTACCTCCTATGGAAACAGCAATCAAAGTATTTGCAAAAAGGGCGAAACCCACAACGAGCCCCAGGTAGGGATTCCCTTCGAACAGCAAAGCACATAGCCCGACTAGGAAACCAAGAACGGTTCCGTTGATCAACCCAACAGAGAGTTCCTTGAACCAAACACGAAACATCTCGCTCGGCCGAATCACTCCTAGCGATAATTCTCGCATACTCACAGCAACTGCCTGATTACCACTGCAACCACTCATGTCGCTGATAATCGGTAAGAAAACCGCCAATGCGATAACCGCCTGCAATGTTTCCTGGAACGCAGCGATCACTGTGGCAGCGCCAAGATTCAAAAGGATATTGATGCTCAGCCAACTCAAGCGACGTCGCGATCGCAACCACAAAGGCATGTTGCGCAGCTCTTCGCCCCCGATGATACCCTGACTCTTCAAATAGTCACTCTCGGACGCTCTCACGCTGGCGTAATCCACCGCTTCACGGTGAACAATCCCTTTCAGAATGCCGTTGGAATCAACCACGGGCACACCGAGGAACGGATGCTTCTCAAAGAACTCAACCAGATCATCAAGCGGTAACTGGTCTGAAACCGAGAGCGGATCTCGAATCATGATTTCCTGAACAGACTGTGATCGTTTCACAAATAACAATTGACTCATCGGCAACACGCCAATCAATCGACCACTTGGATCACAAACGTATCCGTAGCGAATATCGTATTCATCATACCGATCATGCTCTGCACTCAGAGTCGTGATGACATCGGCCACTGTCATCCCGTCCGAAAACCGCATCAACTCATGATTCATTAGCCCGCCGGCAACATCATCGTCGTAGGCAGTTAATTCGCGAGCTGCATCCGCTTCGCTTTGAGGCAATGATTTGAGAATCGCCTCAGCTTGCTCTTTGTCCAAATCGCCGATCACATCGGCCATTTCATCACTTGAGAGCTCCCGAACAATTGACGCAGCAGTATCCGGCTCAACGGCTCCGATGGTCATTGCTGCTTGCATCTCAGAGAGATGCCCGATTAACTCCGCAGCGTGCTCGGGAAGCATCGAGGCGAGAACTTGCTCGATTTCTTCCTCATCAAGGTGACTCAGCGCGTAGGCTTGCTCAGATGTCGTCAAACTCGAAACGAATTGATCGAGTTCACCAGCTGCACCTACCTGCGCGAGGCGAACCATTTCGCGATCCGTCTCAAACTGCTCGTGCCCCGATAAACTGTCAACCGATTGATCTAAATGTGTCATCTTACAATTGCACTATTGTCTTGTTTTACTTGACGACCTTGGCACTAATTACCAAGCTGCCTGACCGGCAGCAAAGTCAGAGGGCAACGCGGCATCTTGCAGCGAGACCATCACTGGGTTTTCCTTGACTGTTAGATATATGTTCGCAAAAGCTTGATCGCTGAGATTAACGACTCAATGGAGGCTGTCTCGCGAGTCGTATGGTACCCCGTGGTTGGAATCTGCAAGGTTGTCCCAGTGAGTTCACCACCGGTCGCCGCGATCAAACGCCCGAGTTCCGTCCTACCGTAAGACATCGGCCGTTCCCGCGTTAGGTTCACGCGTGTCACATAGTCATCCTTGTAACTCGTTTTAATCCCCAAGGATGAACAGCGTTGATCAAGCTCGGAAGTCAAATCTTCATCAAAGCTTGCACCCGCGTCACGACGACGAAGAACCAAATCTTGCGATGTCGCCTCAGCGACCGTTGGATATGGACTTGTATCGAGAATGATCAATCGTCGACTGGTTCTCGATTCAGCCTGAAATCGCTCAAGAACATACCGCCAACTTCGCCCTGCCTCCTCTTCCGATGTAAAGAGTGCAGTGCCGCGAAAACCTCTCCGAAGAAGATGAACCAAAAGAGCAACCGAAACCACATTATCGAGTTGCCCCGATACAAATTGGCCGTCAAATCTCAAACGGTCGAGAAACGAAACCGCTGTGCCAGGTTCAAGGTGCCCTAGACCCTCGACCTCGAAAATCAAGTTGTGTCTTTGGGGGCAGATCTTCGCCGTTTCGATCACCCCCTGCCCCAAATAACTTCCCACATGAGGAAGGTATGCTTGAACCCGCTCTCCGCGAAATCGGTCTTGTATAAGCTCCATCATCTGCTCCGACACGGAGTCACCGAATAGCTCGCCTCGGTTTCCAGCAATGAATGCTGCATACTGAAACTCATTGGGCCCCGTGCAGAGCAGGCCATTTCGATCAACGTGCGCCGAAAAACAAACACTCTCGGGGTCCTCGCCCTCCGCGACCAATAAACCTTTGTACTGCCTAACTCGAATTGGCAACTCTTCGAGTTCACGACGGATAACTCGATAGAAAGGCGCCTCGCTACCCACAACCGCGGGTTCACGAATCAAGAGTCCGAGTAGGTGCATGTACTCGTTCAATTCGGTCTCGATGTTCAATCGCATACCTTTTCTGCAGGAAAGAAATGTGAGCTTTCAGCTCGAAACACGTGGACTGGCCCCAAAACACGCCCAAACTCAGGGAAGAAATCAACACGACAGACTTTACTAGTTGTCAATTAGATCCACCGCGCGACCTTGCCTAATACTCTCAATAGCTGTCTCGATAATCTGCTGACCGATCCTCGCGATACGCGGCGAAAGCGGCCCTTCAATTGGCAAGCCCGATTCTAATCTGGAGAGAACATACTCGATCCCGTTCTGCTCACCAATCGGGAGCTCCTCAACGGGGTGGTCATACCCTTCGGGCCGCTGTGGGGTTTGAATTCTAACGATCTGTTCATAGTCGTAACTTGAAATCGTCCCTCGACTGCCATGTACGACAAAGCCACATTTGGGTTGCGGCTGATGCACCCATGGATCGGTGAACGTTCCCCACCGCGTCTCAAACTTTGAGAGACCGTGAGCGTATCGCGCAATCGTAATACTGTGCTCATCAACCTCAACGCCTTCAGCAGCAGAAACGATCGCCGTGACTTCGATCGGCTTCTGGCCACCGTTGAACCAAGTCCCAAGAGTTACTCCATAACCGAGATAATCTCGCAAAGATCCTCCACCAGTGGACAATTTGTACCACCAACTATTCTGCTTATCCTCGATTGTGGGGCTGTATTCCACTTTGTCCGCACCATGGAACAGCGGCCCTCGGTTGCCACCGTAATAGTGCACCTCCAACACATCACCTATCAATCCACTATCGATAACTTTCCAAGCGGTATAGTGACTTCGGTCCCATCTCGCGGGCCAATTGATCACCAATTCAGAACCAGCCGTCTTCGCGGCGGCAATCATTCGATCCGCATCATTCAGCGAAGCTGCGAAGGGCTTTTCAACGAATAGATGCGCACCATAGGGAGCAACCCTCTCAGTCCACTCCGCATGCTCACCCGTAGGAGGACATAGAATGACAAGATCCGGAGTGGTTTCTTCCATGCACTGATGAAGATCGGTGTAGACCCGATCCGACGGGATCGAAAGAGCAGCGATTGCTTCGCTCATCGAAACTGGATCTTCATCGCAAACCCCGACGATTTCCGCAGCAGCATGATTCTGCACGCAACGCAGAAGATCCCCCATATGCATGTGCGAAAAATTCACACCAGCGATCCGCCAAACCTTACTCACCTC
>JBMHCO010000128.1:0-14756 GCA_049889895.1 Rubripirellula sp. | reverse complement strand
AGAGTTCCGTGACACGCTCCGGAAACACGGCGTGCAAAGTGAACTTCGAATCTTCAAAGATCAGGGACACGGCTTCTTCAATCACGGCCGGAACAACAATCAGTATTACCGCGAAACCGTAATCGCCTGTGATGAATTTCTGCAAGGATTAGGATGGATTGAAGGCCCAGCCACCATCAGTCCTTGATTGCCAAACGGAACCCTACTTGGTGACATCGGTGGTGCCGCCAGCACCTTGGATGTCCATAGCGTCCATGGCACCGAACCAACGGTTAGCGATCGACCAAGGCAGTGGACCGTTGAGTTAAAAGTAAGGCAGACACCAAACGAAAGCAGAGTTGAAGGTAAAGCCAATGCAAGTGACTCGATTCCAGAACATTCCCTCCCGATTGTTTTCTCCTTCATGGCCCTCTCACCAAAGCATGCAACGGTTATTTGCAGCGGCAGTTGTGCTTACGGCTCTCGTCTCAAAATCGGAAATAACCAAGGCAGCAGAGCAACGAAACTTGCGTGCGGGAGCGGCTCAAGTCGACATCACTCCGCCTCTCGGCGAAATGATTGTTGGTGGTTTCGTTCCCTTCCCGGCGGACCGCATCCACGACCCATTGTTTGCAAAATGCATTGCTTTAGACGACGGACAAAAACAAGTTGCAATCGTGGTCTGCGACAACTTGGGTATCCGCAGAGAAGAGTTTGATGAAGCAAAAGCAAAGATCGCCGCATCAACAGGAATCCCAGTCTCTAACCTCTTCATGTCCGCCACCCACACACACTCGGCAACGCGAGGCCAAACCGACAAGTACCGACCTATCTTAATCAAAGGAATTGTTGACGCGGTTCAGCAGGCTGTCGGCAATCTTGAGCCTGCAAAAATTGGCTGGGGATCGGTAGACGAACCAAGTGAAGTATTCAATCGCCGATGGTTTGTGGGAGATCCCGAACTACGACACAACCCGTTTGGCGGAATCGATCAAGTGAGAATGAATCCTCCGCGTGGGCACGCTTCACTCATCAATCCAGCTGGCCCAATCGACCCCGAGATTTCACTACTGAGCGTCCAAGCTCTCGATGGCACGCAACTGGCTCTGCTGGCAAACTATTCGCTCCATTACGTTGGCGGTGTGAATCGAGGTGAAATATCTGCAGACTATTTTGGAATCTTTGCGCAAACCGTCACGGAAACCCTTGGAACGAAATCCAACCACCCACCTATGGTTGGCATCCTGTCAAACGGAACCAGTGGTGACATCAACAATATCAATTTCAAGCAGCGTGATTCAAGACGCTGGGCTCCTTACGAAAAGATGCAACAGGTCGCTGAATTAATTGCAAAGAGAAGCATCCAAACGCACTCGAGCATTGACCATCACGATTGGGTGCCGATCGTTGCACTTCAGCGAGAACTTACCTTGGAGGTTCGCAAATCGGACGAAGAGCTCAGGCAGTATTTTTCCCAAATCGCGAACCGACCCGAGAACGAAACAAAACACCACCGGTACGAAGCAATTTATGCAGACCGCGTGGCCAACTTGGACGCGGGACCAGACACCATCACAGTACCGCTGCAGTGCATCAAAATTGGCCCCCTCGCAATCCTAGGGATTCCGTTTGAAACCTTTGCGGAAATTGGACTCGAACTGAAAAGAAAATCACCGTTCGAGCAAACCTTTACCATCGAACTTGCCAACGACAGCCGTGGATATTTGCCCACGCCTAGCCAACACGAACTAGGTGGCTACGAAACATGGATGGGAACCAATCGTGTTGAAAGGGAAGCGTCAGTAAAAATTACGAGAACGCTCCTTCAAATGCTTGATTCATTGCGTCAATGATTCGCCACTCGGCTTCTGAAACCACGTTTTAGATTCACGCAGGTGCTAATCTTCTACGGCTACCCGCTCGATACGATTCTCGATCGTCTTGGGTCGTAACATCCCACCTCGATACTCGAGGTGCTCAATCTCGGTGTAAAACATGATACTCGGATCGATACCCGCTTCGCGGTGTCGATCAATCATCCGTTGGATAGGTTTGATTCGGCCCATCGCTGGTAAAAAAAACATCCAGATCAAGACGAACCCAAAAACCCCAAATGTAAGACGAAGTCTCGCGTGCGCAGAATCTTTGGACTCGTTATCTCCCGGTGTAAACGTCACTTTGCGATCATCTCCTGGATGTAGTCTGCGAAGAGCACACCGAACATCAGATAAGCCATTAATAACGTGAGGACGAGATTCAGGGACTGCCCGCAAACGTAAAGCAACAGCGGCTTTCCACCTTGAGCTTGCCGCTTCAGATTCGCAAAACGAGTATCCAATCCGATACTCACAAAAGCCATGCAAAAGAACCAGCCACGCAGCCCCTTGGTGGCTCCCTTTGTCGTCAGCGACACCAATGACTCCCCATTGTCAACCAAGCGGCTCAGCAACGTAAAAGCAATGGAAGCAACGACAAAACCCAGCACAAACTTTGGGAAGCGGCGCCAAATCTCCATTGCATCGGGACGAACCTGATTCGCCTGATCGGACTCAACGAACAGGACCCAGTAAACGGCGACGCCGAATGCCGTGATCCCAATCAGGATATTCTGGATCATTTTCACTGTGGCAGCTGTCTGCTCCGCAATCGGGCCCATGCTTGAACCTGCCGCTACCACGGCACCGGTTGAGTCAATGGTGCCGCCAATCCATGCTCCACCCACGATGGGGTCCATTCCGATTGCTTCAATCAAAAACGGCATCACCACCATCATCACAACGGTAAACATCAGAGAAATCGCGATTGCAAATGACAGCTCTTCCTTCTTTGCTCGGCAACTCGCCGAAGTTGCGATTGCAGCGGAGACTCCACAAACAGACATGTCCGCTGCGATCACCATCGCGAGTGACTTACTCTGCAATTTCAAAACCTTGGTACCAAACCAATAAGTGCTGATCAGAACGATCGGTGTGACGATCCAAGCAACCGCAATACCTGGAATCCCAAGTGCAATAAGACGATGCCACAGCACTTCCGCTCCAAGAATCACCAACCCCGTTTTGATGTACAACTCAGTCAGCACAGCAGGCCTAAGCCAATCCGGAACCCCCACGGTGTTGCTAATAAGAAGCCCCACCGCTAGCGCCCACAATGCATACTCAAGGTTGAAACTCTTGACCGTTGCCTGACCTGCCATCACATACGCGATGCCGGCGAGAAAGAAAATGATGAGGAACGCTGGAGCAAAATTTACGAACAAATGTCCCTGAAGACGCCTCGCGATCCCAAAACCGATCAGCCCCACGAGCAACGGACCAAGCATCACCTGCCAACTCGTGATGGATGCGATCGGGCTATCGGTCCATCCACCCGGTTTACCCACCCATGATTTCCACGGATGGCTCATTGTGGTCTCTCCGTCAACAAAATCGACCGACACGGAACCACATAGAAACGCCGCCAGCAAAACAGTGATACCAATCACCACTGCAAGCCAATCCTCATGCTTATACCAAGCGACCGGATTGACGGCTTGCGAATCATGCGATTTCAATTCGTCCGAATCTTCTTCTGTTGAAAGTTTATCTTCCGACACGCCTTCTCTCTTCTTTGGTAAAGGGTTGCCTCTGTGAAGTGACGCATCTTAACAGAGTCATGCTGTATGCGTGGCTTATTAGCCGCTACACACTCCGGCCGCCAAACTCTAATCCGTCAGCATCGATGAGATATGTATCAAGGGAATAAAGAAGCGGGATAGCTTCCTGCCAAGGATTACTTTCTTGAACGAGGCCCCAAGCGACCGAACATCCGGTCAAGTTCGTCACGACTGAAGAAAAGTGCCGTTGGACGACCATGCGGGCAGTGGTGGGTATCGTGATAGAGATCTTTCTGTTCGAGCAAACTCGTGATCTCATCCGACGTCAGACGATCACCAGCCTTCACGGCAGCCTTGCAGGCGATCGTCGAAAGCAAGTGATTGAGAAGATCTTTTGCATCGGGCTGTTTCCCCGCAGCGACCACTGCATCAAGAAGCGTGTGGAGCATTTCACCGGGAGACGTTCTGCCAAGGATCGCAGGACAACTCTGCACCAGAATGGTCTCACCACCAAAGTCATCGATCTCAATACCGATTTTGGCTAGGGTTTCTTTGGCATCCAATGCAGCGGTGCGTTCCGCGGGCGTTAGCGACACCGGTTCCGGCACAAGTAACCTCTGCGACTCCAGCGGACGTCCCTGCTCAAGCACCTTGTCACAAACCCGCTCATACAAAACCCTTTCATGCAGAGCGTGCTGATCAATCACCACCATCCCTTTCTCATCTTGCGTGACAAGGTAGCGTTGATGGACTTGGAATCCGAGGTAGCTCACGCTGGGATTTCCAGCGGACGTATCATCTGCCGTTGCCTTGGGAGGTTCCCCAGTGTTGATACCAGTGTTGATACCGGCGTTGCTATCGACTGAGTCCCAAGGTGCATGATCCGACGAATCGGCCGGCCGCATCGCCCGCTGGCCAGTCTCAAGGAATCGTTCATTGAGGCCACTCACATTTGGGGATGGCCCTGAACTTAAGCCAGCAGAGTCGGTGAATGATCCTGAATTTCTGTTATCTGGAAACGGCTGAAATTCGGGAGTTGCAATCCCAGCAGCGCCCGCACTTGATTGACCTGTCCGCGCCCAATCGATAATTGACTGCCTTTGTCTTCGTTCTATCTCACTGATAGGTGGACCGCCACTGAGTGGAGATGTCGACGTCGTTTGCGAGCCGGCAGAATGCGCTGCACTACTTGCACCACTACTTGCACCGTGCGAATCAGGATCGTCGCCTGCCCCACCCACTCGCTGCGTCATGTTGGTGCTTAGAAACTGATGCCTCAATGATTGGAGAAGCCGACTGTAAGCTCGACCGCTGTCGGTGAACCGCACTTCAAGTTTGGTCGGATGAACATTAACGTCGATCATCTCTGCCGGCATTTCCATTCGGAGAAAGCAAACCGGGTGCCGACCGACCATCAATAGCCCTCGATACGCTTCGGATAAAGCGTGCTGCAAAGCTCGATCACGGATGTGCCTGCCGTTTAGAAACAGGTACTGCATCCGATTGTTCCCGCGACTGACCGATGGATCACCCACATGCCCGCTAATGCTTATCTGACCATCATCACTTTGGATGGGGATCAGCGACTGCGAAATCTCCGCACCAAAAAAAGCGTGAATACGATCTCGCCAGTTAGTACTCACTGGCAGATCATGCAGAACCTTACCGTTGTGACTAAGGACAAAGTGGATATGCGGGTTCCCGAGCGCCAGACGCGTGAAAGCCTCGACAATGTGCCCCTTTTCGGTCTGAGCGGTTTTCAAGAAACGATGCCGAACCGGGGTATTAAAGAAGAGGTTCTTAACTTCAATCACGGTACCCACCGGTGCACCGCATGGTGCCGGTGGTTCCACAACACCACCCCGAACCACTAGCTCAGACCCACTATCCGAGTTAGCGGTGCGAGTTCGAATCGTCAGGTGAGAAACACTGCCAATCGACGCGAGAGCCTCGCCGCGAAACCCCAGCGTGCCAACGTGAAACAACGCATCGTCCGTCGGCAACTTACTTGTCGCGTGACTCGAGACTGCAAGCGGTAACTGCTCGGGGGTCATCCCACAGCCATTGTCGCTGATCCGGATCAACTCACTCCCGCCACCGGTAACCGTCACTTCGATCCGCGTTGCCCCAGCATCAATGCTGTTTTCCAAAAGTTCCTTGACGACCGATGCAGGTCGCTCAATAACCTCACCCGCCGCAATTTGATTGATCAAATTAGGTGGCAACTGGCGAATGACTGGCAATTTTGATTCGACGGTACTCATACCCCGAATGTAACGCTCATCAGAGCGACGACAACCGAGGCGAGGAAGTGCACAGCAAAATAATCGCGGATCCTCGCTAACGAAGCATCAACAACATTCGTGAATTGCCTCTCCGGACGACGATTCGAATGGGTCGACCGATTCGATTTGCCTGAGCGACCATCTCCCGCAACTGTTCAACCGATTCGAGCTGGATACCGCCGGCCCCTTCGATGACGTCTCCGACCTGCAGATCGGCCTGTTCGGCCATGCTACCCGCTTCAATCTCCGTCACGATCAGACCTCCGGTCAGACCGCGGTAACCATATTTTTGAGCTGACTGTGGAGTTACGGGAACCACGGTGGCACCGAAAATCTCTCCGGATCGAAACAATGCCATTGCAGCGTCGGTTCGCTCCTGCAAATTCACGGTCAGATTCAGAATTTCACCAAACCGATTCACCTCCAATTCGACGGCGGTTCCGGGACGCCGCACCGCCACGGTACTAACCAGCTGCGAGCCACCGCGGCAAGGTTTACCATCGATCTTGGTCACCACATCTCCCGGCTGCAGTCCTGCCTTGGCTGCAGGATTTCCTTCCAGAACTCCGCCGATCAATGCTCCCTGACTGACCTTCAAGTCGTAAGCTTCTGCGGTGGCAGGCGTTACATCGACGACCTGTGCCCCGAGAAAACCGCGGCGAACCTCGCCGGTTTCCACGATTGAATCCAAAACCGGCTCCGCGATGCTTACCGGAATGGCAAAACCAATTCCCGCACTCGCTCCGCTGCGAGAGAGAATGGCGGTATTAATCCCGATCAACTCACCTCTCAAATTGACCAGAGGACCTCCCGAATTTCCGGGATTGATCGCCGCATCGGTTTGCAGAAAGTCCTCCAGCCCATTCCCATCCGCAATGATTCCCTGACGTCGATTTTTCCCACTGATGATCCCACTAGTTACGGTTTGGTCTAGACCAAAAGGACTGCCGATTGCCACCACCCAGTCACCCACCTGAATCTCATCAGAACTACCAATCGGAGCGGCCTTCAAGCCGGGCAAGTCGATTTTGATCACCGCTAGATCTGTCTGCGGGTCGGTTCCAACAATCTGTCCACGAACCTTCCTCCCGTCTGCCAGTTCAACGTTCAACTCATCAGCACCCTCGACAACATGGTTGTTCGTCAAAATATACCCTTCGGGCCGAACAATCACGCCGCTGCCCATACCCGAGGTCGCCTCGGGTTCGCTGGGGATCCCAAAGTATTCACGGTACGAACGTGGCATTCCACCACGATCGCTCATCTGCCTCGTGCTGATGCTAACAACACTTGGGCGGATTGCTTCTGCAACGTTGCGAAACGCCCTCGAGAGCCCCTCTGCTTGAGCCAAAAACTGCTCGTTGACGATCGGTGTTCTTTCCGATTCTGCTGCGTCCTGAGCAAACACAATCGACAAATGACTAGACATCGTGGTCAGCGCAACGGTTGTCGCGATACCGCAAGATGCCATCCAAAGTGCTGCCAATTGAAGACGACGATACCTAGCTGCCATTTAATAACCTCTCACTGACAAAAACGGGAATCGAAGGGGGACGTCTCTATCGATGCATGATTTCAAAAGGTCAAGTTAAATCAAGTGCTGATATCGATCCAACACCGGTCAAATCGCTGCGTTTCGCCCAATATTAAAATCAGATGCAAAGCACGACCACCACTGCAGAAGCATTGACGAGGTGATTCATCGCAGCGGCTGAAAACGTTAAGCTAGGCGTCCCGATCACAGCCCCCCATTATCGACTAAGTGCTTCGCGGGCATCGACTAATTACTTCGCGGGCATCACCGCACTCGCAAATTTCGCTGTAACCACAAACTCCCAATCCCCCTGCGAGCATGAACGCAGCTTTACCCCCTCAGTTAGCAAGCGTGGAGATGATCCTCCTAAGCCTCGCGTCACTCGCGATTGGGATCGGTATCGGTTTTATCACTCACCAATTTATCGCAGCGACCGATTCATCGGATTCAAGAACGTCATCTGAACTTAAAACGCAACTCTCGACCCTAGAAGCACAACTTGTCGATGCCCAGCAAAGACTCTCCAGACAATCCCAGCAAATCCACGAGTACCTGACCGAGGCGAGAACGGATGAATTGACCGGATTACCAAACCGGCGTGCGATCGAGCGAATCGCAAAACAAGAGCTCTCCGTTGAAAGCTCAGCATCTACCGCGTCGATTCTAGCCATCGTTGACATCGATCACTTCAAAAAAGTCAACGACCTCTACGGTCACGCTGCGGGGGATGCGACCCTTCGGTTTGTAGCGAACCAACTTCAACAGGAACTTTCGGCGAACGCCACCGTAGCGAGATTTGGTGGCGAAGAATTCTTGATCCTGATGCGAAGTCCACTGAATGACTCGACTGGGAAACTGGAAAAGGTGAGGGCAAAGATCAGCGAACAACCCGTCGAGTACGAACAACAACAGATTTCAGTCACGATTAGCGGTGGTGTCAGCCGGATGTCGCAATCAAGTGGTTTTCCCGCTGCGATGCAGCGTGCGGACCAAGCGTTGTATCGAGCGAAACAGAGTGGAAGGAATTGTATTTTCCTTCACGATGACAATCACGTTGCCAAGGTGTGACGGACGCCACAGACTCAATCGCGGGGATGCCCGAGATCGGTGAAGCGTTTCAAATTTGATGTTTTTTTGAAGCGGATTGCCGCCAACTTTGATTGCGGCGAGTGGGGCAAATCGTGATAATCGATACTTCGCCGAGGTGAGAAGGCTATCTGAGTCGATTCACCGCTTCTACCACGATCGTCTCCTAAGTCTTGCGAGCACCATGTCGAACCAACCATCGCCGGAACAAATCGCGGAACAGAAAACGCTTTTTGGACACCCCACCGGACTCTACATGCTGTTCTTTGCAGAGATGTGGGAACGCTTTTCGTATTATGGAATGCGAGCTCTCTTGGTGCTCTACATCATCAAGGGATTCCTCAGCAGGACTGATGCTGAGGCCTACTCGATTTACGGAGCCTACACCTCACTGGTCTACGCAACTCCGTTTATCGGCGGCATGATCGCAGACAAATTGCTCGGAGCAAGGCGGGCTGTGATCTTGGGTGGACTTTTGATGGCGGCCGGTCACCTTGTGATGACAGTCGAAAGCGAAATGCCATTTTTCATTGCTCTCGCTCTACTGATTGTCGGGAACGGATTCTTCAAACCGAATATCTCCACCATCGTCGGATCATTGTATCCCGATGGATCGAGTCAACGTGACGCTGGATTCACAATCTTTTACATCGGCATCAACCTTGGTGCAGCGATGGCACCCTTACTTTGCGGGTACGTCGGTGAGAACTACGGCTGGCATTACGGATTTGGGCTTGCCACGATCGGCATGCTTATCGGACTAGCGGTTTTTGTCGCACCGCCAGGCATCACTCGAGTCCTCATTTTGACGGCAGCTTTGGCCAGCGGCGGGATGATGATCAAACTCAACTGGGAAGAGGTCATTTACGCATTAGGCCCCAACGCACTGGTTGCACTCTGTCTAGTACTAGCCGGCGTGGTTGCATACGTTGCAATTGGCAAATCAGGGATGCCGCAGTGGGCGGGTGCACCGCCCTCCATGGATCGACTCAAGCAACCAGTCTTCGGATTACCCATCTCCGCGGAATGGGCGATTTACATTGGATCGTTCTTAACCGTACCACTATTTGCAGTGCTGGTTGCCTCGGATGGATATGCTGGAAAAGCATTGATCGGTGGTGGTGGTCTCGCCCTAGGCTACCTGATTTTTGCGACGATCCAGTCGCCCAAAATCGATCGAGAACGCCTGCAAGTCGTTTTGATTTTGATGTTTTTCACGATGCTATTCTGGGCCTTCTTCGAGCAGGCGGGAAGCAGCATTAACCTGTTCACCGACCGCAACGTGAACCGAGTTTTTGCGGAAGAGACGATCACCCAAGATCAGGTCGGGCAGACCGTTGAAGTGGATGTAACGCAGGGTCTTACCGGATACACCATGGGTGATATCGACTCTTGGAAATCAACTGAGACCACTACCGTCAGTTGGCCGGTGTCTGATGATGATGTTGGCATGGCAATTCGAGGATCGGAGGTAGCAACGAGTCAGTACCAAGCTGCAAATCCGATGTTCATCATGCTCTTCGGACTCGTCTTCTCATCGCTCTGGGTTTTCCTCGGCAAACGCAACATCGAGCCTAGCACGCCAGTGAAATTTGCTCTTGGAATCTTCCAACTCGGGCTCGCTTTTGCAGTACTGTGGTGGGCCGCAGTGAATCCCGACTCACGTGGCATGGTGAATATGGGATGGCTTCTACTCGCTTACCTGTTTGTGACCACTGGCGAACTATGCCTCAGCCCCGTGGGCTTGTCCATGGTGACAAAGCTATCACCCAAAAGCATTGTGAGTATGGTGATGGGGGCTTGGTTCCTAGCGACGGCATTCTCTAATTATCTAGCTGCCGTCATTGCAAAATTCACCGGAGTGGAACACGGCGAGGAAGAAGGCCTCTTGCCTCCACCAACTGAAACCGTCGAGACTTACGCTAATGTCTTTGGTCCGATCGCCGTCGCAGCGATTGTCTCTGCTGTGATTGTCCTGATCATTTCACCAACCCTGACCAAATGGATGCATCAGGATGTTGATTCAGATTCCGAGGTGAATGATTTGGATCAAGCTGATGGCATTGCAGTGGAATAGACAATGGATGGCGATTGAGTCTTCACAAAGATGAGCAAAACGGAAACGACTCGACTGCTTGGCCTGCTGAGAAGGGTGCTGCGTGATTGCAGCACCCTCTACCAAAGCTCGGGGCAATGCATCGCACAACGCCACCCAAACCTGCTCGAAGAAGATCCTGATTCCTTCATCTCCCTGATGGACGATCTCCACCGAGGCCTCATCATCAAGGTCTACGTTGAAATCGTTAGAGCCGACAATCGATGGTCCGGTGCGGAGAAACAGATTGCGGCAGAAATGATCGAACATCTCTGGCGAGAAAAGCTTCGGGGAGTCGAACTTCGAGAAGCTGCAACCGGTTTATTCGCTCAGGCTGACGCACTGCACTGGGACTCGCTGGTTGCACCGTTTGTCCGCTACGCACCGCTGGCTGACAACAAAACCCAACTTGAAACGATCGCCATGCGACTGGGAAACCTGATCGCTAAATGTGACGGCGAAATGAGAGCCGAAGAGGAAACCGCACTGCAAACGATGCAACAGGAGATTGCAGCTGCGTTGAATCCTGTTAATCCCCCGCAAGTGGTTGCTTCAGCAGGCAACCTACCTCCAGCCGCTTCGGCACACACACCACAGAAAACCAATCAGGCTCAGCAGCAGGAACAACAACAGCAACAACCCGGAACCCAACAGAGCGATCAGGACGAGTTATCCAAAGAAGAACGCCTCGCTCAGGCTCTCAAGGAACTCGACAACCTCATCGGCCTCGAATCGGTGAAGGAACGTGTCAAGAGCTACGCGAATTTCCTCAAACTGCAGGAACAGCGAAGGAATGCAGGCCTGAGCACCATGCCCATTAGCCTGCACATGAACTTTGTTGGAAACCCAGGCACGGGTAAGACAACGGTGGCTCGAATCATCGGACAAATCCTCGGTGCACTTGGGACACTCAGCAGTGGACACGTCGTAGAAACTGATCGAACTGGATTGGTCGCCGAGTACGCAGGTCAGACCGGCCCCAAAACAAATCAACTATGCGACTCAGCACTCAACGGTGTCCTTTTTATTGATGAAGCTTACAGCTTGATCGATTCCTCCGGAGAAGATGCATACGGTCGCGAAGCGGTCCAAACACTTCTCAAACGGATGGAAGATAATCGAGATCAACTCGCGGTCATCCTTGCGGGATACAGCAAGGAGATGGAATCGCTAATCCGATCCAACCCCGGTCTGTCATCGAGAATCAACACCACGATTGATTTTGAAGATTACACACCGGTGGATCTCGGGAAAATCTTCCAAGTGCTTTGTGAACAAAACCAATACAACCTGCCGGGTGAATCGAGACACCGACTGCTTGTTGGATTTGACTATCTTTACCAAAAGCGAGATCGTCATTTTGGCAATGGTCGCCTCGCAAGAAACTGTTTCGAAGACAGCGTTCGCAAACTCGCTGATCGTATCTCAAAGATGTCAGAAATCACCGAAGAAGCATTAACCCAACTCTCGGCGCAGGACATCGCGATTCCTGGTGTTGGAGAACAGGACCTAGATTCCTTGGTCGAACAATCACCACCCATCCGGACCGCATGTACCGAATGCGAGAAAGGAATCAGAATCCCCGCTCGTTCGCTTGGTGTTCGAATCAAGTGTCCAGCCTGCGATGCGATCCAATGCCACCAGTGGGCTCCGCTCGCAACGGCTTGACGCTCCCGCTGCGGCCTTCATCCAAGATGACTAACAGTGCTGGCAAGAAGATTAAATTAGCAGCTGTTCCAAGCACCATCGTGATAGCGATCAACAGACCGAAGGTTGCAGTCGGGACAAACTCGCTTTGTGCGAGCACTCCAAAACCCAGCACCAACGCACAGGTTGCCAGCGTCACGGCGACACCGGTTTTACCCGCTGCCGCTTGAATCGAACGCTTCACTGAGCGACCAAAATGTCGTTTCTGAAGGTGATAGTGGTAAAGCAGATGGACGGACCCATCGATGGAAAGACCGATCGACACTGCAGCGATCATGGCGGCTCCCATATTCAAACGCTCACCCGCTAATCCACACACCGCTAACACGGTGGCCAGCGGAATGATGTTGGGAATCAGAGAAACGAGTGCGAGACGCACGGAACGGAGAAAGAGACTGATCAATCCCCCTACAAGTAAGATCGAGCCGATTAAACACTTCCATTGGTCGCGAACCACTTGATCGATCAAACGAGATAACAAAATGTAGTAGCCTGTCACTTGAACGGGAGCTTCGACCATCTCGCCGGATTGCCAGGAGCTACTGCTGGCGTATTCTGCAACCACCTTTCGAACCTGATTGATCAATGCCTCTTTTTGCTCCGCCTCCAAATCTTCACCACTACGTAGCATCAACCTCAAATATCGGTGATCACCTTCCGGTTCACTGATTAAAGCGTCGAAAAAACCGGGCAAAACGACGGCCATGAAGGAAATCCGCGGCCCAACAGGAAGCAATGCAGCAAATCGGCTTCTGCGAACTACCCACTCTGCATCCGCGATGCTAAGCACTTTGGTCAGCCTCACACCATCGACCTCAATCTGGCGAAGCTGCTCCTCAAGCGCTCTCACCTCAGCAAGGTATTCCTCTGTCAGGTTGGTCGGTGCCTCCAACATCACATCCCAGACCCCAGCCCCGCCAAACGCATCTTCGACCACACGATAAGAGCGAGCAATCCGGGACCGACTCTCAAAATTATTCAAAAAACTCCGCTCTGATTCCAATTGAGGAACACCTAACGCCGCCACCAAAAACATCAATCCGATGACGAGCAAAACACTCCGCGGTCTCTGCACCGACATGGTCACCAATGAAAGTGACATGCGCTGAATCAATCGCTGCAATCGGTCTTGAGCAGAAACCATTGAAGTACGCAGCCAGTGCGATCTGCCCCCTCGCGACACACGATTCGGACGAGAAGCAGACAACTTCGTACTCAAGCAGACACCGACAAAGAGACAGACACCCACCATGCCGGCCATTACTGCAATCGAAATCATCAATCCGAACTGCCGTATGGGAGCTAACGATGAGAACGACAATGCAAAGAAACCTGCCGCGTCGGTCAGACCGGTCCAAAAAATCGGCCAAGCCAAGAGGCGGATTGCTGCGAGCGTCGCTTCGGACTCAGTTAGCCCCTTGCGTCTGAGACGACGGTAACGAATCCCAAGGTGCAAAACAGCAGTTACCACCATCACCGTGATCAATGCCGTGAGCACTGAAGAAGCGATCGACAATCTCCAGCCAAGAGTGACCAGCAGTCCCTGCGTGATCACAATCGTCCATGCGATTGTTGCGGTGGCCAGCAACACCAAGCGCCATTCCCCAGATGTCAGCAATAGAACAAATCCCAGTAACACGACGGTCCAGACAGCCAAACTCTTTCCATCTCGTCGGATTAAATCCAACGCATCGGTGATCATTACCGACTCACCCACCAACACGGCATCAAGGCACAGCATCGAACTTTCGGATTGTTTGGCCTCCATTTGATCGGCGAAAAATTCACCTGTACCTAGAGCGTCTCGAATCCCTTTCAACTTCGTAAGGGTTGCTGATCGCCCTGACCCGCCGAGGAGGATCACAAGAGCCGCGCGAGAACCATCGGCGGAATGCGTATAGTTTTCAAACAGCTCAAGAAAACCTGATGCGACCGCATCGTCAGATCGAAACAAATTTGGCACATCACCCGGCGCAACAGATGGGCGAACTCGATCCAGCGCGTCATTCAACCGTGACACGGAAAGAACATCTGCAACCCCATCCATTTGTCGAATCTTTTGGGTCAGTTGACGATTTCGCTCCAAGCCGGCGAATGTTGCCAACAACGGATCACGATAGACCATTAGCACGACCGACTGACCGCCGAATACACGCTGCAGGTTCTGGTAAGCAACCAAATCGGCATCATCGTTTGGAAACAGAGATTCGACGCGGCGATCAAAATCTAATTTTGATGCAACCGGAAAAGTGGCAAACCAAGTCAGCACCCCGAAAAGCGCAAGTGCCCAACGCCATCGAATCAATAGAGTCGAGAGAGATTCGGGTAACCTACTTTTTACGGTTTGGTTTATCATGGGCTCCGAAGAAATCTTGTTGTCCGGCCATTACTGGAGCATGGCAAAACGTATCGCGTGAAGCTCCTCAAGCCAACACCAGGATCCATGCCAAACATCTCTAGTTGGTAAACATTCAA
>JBMHCO010000127.1:0-7317 GCA_049889895.1 Rubripirellula sp. | reverse complement strand
CATGCGAGCGAGGACTAACCCGACTGATGGCCAAGTTTATGCTGCAGGCTTACAAGGATGGAATGGTGGTGGACGTGTTGGCCTTCGTGACAATGGCCTCCAACGCCTTCGCTATACCAGAACTCCCGCCACCATGATCACAGATTGCCAAGTGGTCAGCGGAGGCCTCGAGTTGACCTTCAACCAACCAATCGATGAGAATTCGTGTCAAGCCGAAGGTGCATTTGAGATTCAGCACTGGAACTATCATTGGCGTGCTTCTTACGGATCCGCACAATATCGTCCATCAGACGACTTAGAGGGTGTTGAAACGCTTGCGCCCCAAAGCATCCAAGTAAGCCCCGATGGGAAGAGAGTGGTTTTAATAATGCCGAACCTGATTCCTGTGGATCAACTCCATCTTCGGCTCAATGTAACCGATGGTAATGGCAAATCGTTCGAAGAGGAAATCTACTGGACGATTCATAACACGTTGAAATGAAATCATGACTTTTTCAACGCCCCAGCCCCGTCTCATCACTGAGCGAATAACAAACTCAACACGAGCTTACGCGGAAGTCTGATCAAACACATCAGCATCATTGGATTTTGATTCCAAAGGCCCGAGCATCGATTCAGCCAAACTTGAATCAGGTGCGACACGCATGAGCTCTTCAACGGTTGATAAACCGATCCCCAATCTTTCAGAGGCAGCTCTGCGGAAAGACCAAAGACCGTTTTCTTCAGCAATCTGAAAAAGTTGCCCCGCGTCCAGCTTTTGCGAGATCGCCTCACGCATCTGCTTTCCCACTCGAAGTATCTCTGGAATACATGTCATCTGATCATATCCATCGCTACAGTTATCGCACCCCGTCGGCATCGACAAGAACTGTGTTTCATCCAGAGATTCCTCGCCATGCCTTTCACTTGAATCCACCGCGACTTCTGTAATCCTGATTTTGACGGAACATTGTTCACACAATCTTCGAACAAGCCGCTGCGAAACTACTCCAGACAAACTATTGGCGAGAAAGTTCGAATTCACCCCAAATGACAACATGGACTGAATGGAACCTATGGCAGTTCGAGCGTGAACGGTTGCGATAACGAGTTGCCCACTGCCGCCGGCTCGAACCGCCACCTCCGCGGTCTTGGGGTCACGAATCTCACCAATCATTAGAACATCAGGCGAATGCCGCATTAACGCGTGAAGTAACTCTGCATAACCAACACCCATCCTCGTGTTCACTTGTGACTGCACCACACCGGGCAGAACAAACTCCACGGGCTCCTCTAACGTGTGAATCTTGACATCACCGCGATTCAAATGACGCAGGAAAGCATACAGTGAGCTTGTTTTGCCACTCCCTGTTGGCCCTGACACCAGAACAAGCCCGCCAGTCGTATCAAGCAATCCGCGAACCAATTCCAACTCGGGCTCCAAGAAACCTAATTGCTCAAGTTGCAGAACCGCTTGCTCGGTGTGGAATAACCTCAAAGCTAAGTCTTGACCGAAGATGTTCGGCAACCCACTGATACGAACATCGACGTGCACACCATTATCGAGTTCAATCACCTCCCTCCCATCGACAGGTTTGACATGATCGGTCACGTCAGCCCCGCCTACGGCACGGAAATGGTTTTGCAAACGTCGCCCTGCCTCTTTGGATAGACACTGAAGCAATTCGATCTTACCCAAACGCTTCATCCTAATGGAGACACGATCAGATTCATCTGTAATGAATACATCGTTCGACCGAACTTCCACAGCAAACTGAATCAATTCCTTTGCTGCAACCGCTGGATCGAACGACCTCATATCCTCTTCAGTGGCGTAATGAATCTCGAAATCTTCAACTGGGTAACGCATGGTCTATCCAATACAACAGTTACGCGGAATGATCAGCCGCTCAAAGCTTGTAGGCAAAACTAAACGCTTCACGCATGAGACCTCGACATCAATGCGGGACGTCGAAGAACCCCATCATGAGCCTGTTCAATCCTCAGAACGAGTCCCACCGACGTTGACTCAAGAATTGACTCCAGACCGGCAAACTGAATCATGCGTTCCGCTTTGACCGAAAGATCCTTTAAGTGCCATTCAACTTGATTCTCATAGCACCGCTGCTTAGCGCACGCCAAAAACGCTAAGCCACGACTATTAATGTCCGAAGCTTGCGACACATCCAACTCCACAAGGTTAAGCCGATCACCTTCTAGAGATTGCTTAGCATCGTCAAACCAGTCGTCACAAAAGCTGAAAGGATCTCGATCCAGTAGTTCCCCCAACCAAGCAACACGCACGTGGCCATCATCAAGCCGCTCGATTTCATATGGCTTCATATACACTTCTTATTCCCGTACTGAAAACAATTTGATTCAATTCATTCACCCTACTGAACCACGTGACATCCGAAAGCGGATTAAGGCTCGGACGACGTTCCAAATAACAATCACTGCAAAACAAATAATCGCGAGAAATTTTGGATAGCGACCAAAGGTCGAAACAAACAGAGAGGATCGAGGATCCATCAAAGCGTGCACTCGAAGTGGATGTGGTCTCGTTTGACCCTCTGCAACAGGATTCCCGAACGCCTCATCCGGATTCCCGCTCGCCGACCACCAAAGTCCACCATCTCCATTTGCAACAACGCAAACTTTGCCGGGGATTGAACAAATCACCGGGACTCGGTTCGCAATTGATGCGGAAAGCACCGATCGCAGAAAGAGACTGGGCCACCTCGCCCCATCAAAAACGCCCTCGTCGATGACGATCATCGATAGATCAACCCAGTCACCATTTCCGTGTTCATTTTGCAAAGTCTGATTGACCGTATCCTCCAAATCAAAACCGTTATCTCCACGAACGAGGATTTTGAGTGGAACACCAACATCCTGCCCCATCAATCGAAGGGACTCTCCCTGCCCCAAGCCTAGAATCTGATCAACTGCAGAACGATTGGGCGTTTTCAACGAAAACTGTTTGCGATCAATCTTGAGACCGCTTCTCGTCAACCTCCACGCATCATTTGAATCTTCAGCGGAGTCTACGATCAGAAGGGGGCGTTCCGTCGGCAGTTCCTGATGTGGCTCAGCGAAAAAGCCAACTAACAAAGATTGAGAAGGTTTAGCCGCGAGCACATCGAACAATCTCGAATCATTCTCTCCCGTGAAGACGGCGGTCTCGTACAGATAGCTGTCAAACATTTTCCATCTGCTCGATTCAGACGCTCGCCGCTTTCCGTAGGTGTTAAAAAACACGAGAAGTCCTACAAGCAACAAAACCGAAAAAACACCGGAAACCAAATGCACATCTCGCGTCTGCTCACGTTTCCGACGCAAGAGTGACATCATTGACTTCTGAGACGCCGTGATTCGTTTAGTGGCGGGGGACGCAGAGACGAACAATGATCGCTGATTAACGGTATCCCCAGCGATGTCACCGTCGGGTTGCACAAAACCTTTTAATCGACGACTCACCCAAATGAGCTCGGCCACGCTCGCTCCTGTTGCAACCATTACCATGCTTAGCCCAGCACTTCCCAACAGATCAACGACTTGAATGATCCTTCGGCTTTCCGCTGCTGCGTGTGCCAGCAAGCCGATTGAAATACCGCCGAACAGCTGACAACGAATCGCTTCAGAGGCACACCAAATAATCGGCAGCAAGACGTAAGTAGGCAAATGCAGGAGCATGCGACTCCAACGGCCCACGTATACAAAAACCGGCAAGTAGAAGCCGAGATAAGTCAACAACCAAATATTTGTCGTCTCGTTGGAGCCCCAAGAAAATTGCTGACCAAGCTCCAACGCCAACCACATCAGGGAACCAATCACCCACAGCAATACCCCGCTGAGAATTCCGAGTCTTCTGGCATCCAAGGTCAACCATGCCCATGGAGCAATTGCGAGGAAGGCTAACTGGCCAAAGCCAACCACCAGTAGCGACAGACAGTACAGCGAGGCTCCGGCGATGCCACACAAGAGTACCTCTAATACCGGGATTGACGGTGTGTTTCCAAATGAAGCTAAAGTTCCGTTCTTAGTATGCTCCCTAGCATCTCCGTGTGACTCAATCGACCCAGCAGATTCCCCTGTTCTGATACGCTTCGTGCATGGGGTAGAAATGGGGAAACGACGTGGCGATGGGCCGCTCTGTATTCCAACCCGGTCTTGAATCCGCGACATAACACTGGGGTCATCCACAGATGATTCATCGTCAGACTTCATGCAATTGTTTTCGCTCAAAGTCTTTCCCCATTTACAAAAGTCTCAATCATGGAAACCCTCGCACTGCCCGAGATGAGGTACCGTCCAATACACCCGCTACATTGTTTTCTTAATAGACACTCAACCTACGAAGCGAGATGATTCGTGACGCACAACAACCATCCAAGATGGTAGAGCGGTCTGCGATTAAGACGAACAAATCCAGTACCCACCCCGCGCCAAGTGGCAGATCATTCCGTGCACGATCGCACCCATCAATTGGATACCCATCTAACTCCGAGCCATATTGTGAGAATTAAACACTGCCAGACTAGCTCGTTCGCTAACAATTCACATTGCCTTAACGGTTTGCGAACAAGTGCATTGCGTTCAAAGCGACAAGAGAAAGAAAAACAGATCTGCGACGAATAAACGTCGCATCTCAAACACAACCCCACGGGGTAATGCGAATTGCTGCAACCCATCACACAGTGTCTTATGAATCCACCTTGCGATTTCGCTCCAAAAAATCTGCCATCTCCTTAATCTTTTGCTTCTCCTTACGTCTGCGTCGCTCATCTTGGTCAAATAGGCCAAGAAGCCACTTCCACCCCAAAAGAAGTTTGTTCATTGCTGAATCTCTAGATTGGACTAGCCGCGTCGCTGCGACCTACCGGATACCAGTGGTGCTTGTACCCCAGCACCGTCCGACAAGTCGCGATCCCCGTGAGCGTGTTGCGTTACGCTCCAACCTAAAAAAGACATCCGCGACCGCAATCAAGTCAAGAAGAATCTTGGCCAAACTCAACGGCTTCAAGAATTCTTCACGATCATAGCATCAGCCTTCACAAACGAAGCTGAATCATGAAGATTTTGCGTTCGGACCAACATCAATATGCGGCCGCCGCCCGAGCAAGCAATCGCTTTCATTACGGTCGCTGCACATCGTCTTATTTCGCCGGCAATCTCAGCTAATCGTCAAGCTCGACGACTCAGCAAATCAAAGGGATAAATTCCCGATGAATGCCCATCACTAAAACGCACTCGATAGGCGTAACTGCCTACGGGCTCCATCGCTTCAATCTTTAAAGGTGCAGCCTCGGCTTTGCTGAGCACAGGCAGAAGCGGTTTGCTTACTTCGGAGTGCCGCTTCTCTTCTTCACCACGTCCCTTTTCTCGACAAGTCGCACAGGGGCAAACTTTGCGCAGTTCCACCGCTAACCAAGAAGATGAAGATCCGTCATTCCAGACAAACTCAATAGCGTTCTCACCATTCCTTCTAAGCTCGGTGGGGGCGATCCCTCCAGCGTTTTCACCATGCATGTTAAGTAACTTTCTACAACATTAACTGATTTAAACCAGATCGACGGGGTTACGACGGTGGACGCCCATCATCTTTTATCAAGCAACCGTCGTGCCTTTGCCTCAAAACGAGGAAGCGTACCGCTGAGGACAGACTTCACGGGAATCCGCAGTGACAAACGATCTCTGAGTTTAGCCGATAGCAGACGAACATCTTCCTCCCCTGCCTCCACTTCAATTTCCAGCTGATCCATTTCATCGTATCGACTTGCAATGATCCGAAACTCTTGAAACGGCAATGACTCACGGACCACAGCTTCAATACTGCTCGGAAAAACATTCACTCCACGGATCACTAACATGTCATCTGCTCTGCCGATCACACCCCCCTCCAACCAAAGGTAAGGGCAATCCAGTCCATGATCGCGGTAACCCTTGACGACATCACCCGTGCGGTACCGAATGACGGGACCTCCTAGACGGCCAAGACTGGTGAGGACGAGTTCCCCCGATTCACCTTCTGCCACCGGTAACCCTCGCGGATGATCCTCATCAACGCGAAGTACTTCGGCAATGAACTCGGTCTCGATGACATGAATCCCCTTACCTGACGAATCACCGAAACCCCAAGCGCCTACCTCACTGGCTCCGCAGTGATCGATCACCACAGCTCCCCATCCTTCTTCTATCCTCGAGCGAACGGACTGAATCGACCCGCCTGGCTCACCAGCAACAATCACTCGCCTAACCCGAGATTTAGACATATCAAGCCCCAACTGATCCGCGACTGCAAGTAAATGCAGAGCGTAAGTGGGGGTGCAACACAGAACCGTGCAGCCTTGATCCTGTATCAATCGAAGTCGATTCTCACTCGACAAGCCGCCACCTGGAATCACGAGTGCACCTCGATTGACCAGTGCATCATTCGCAGTCCAAAAACCGATAAACGGACCAAAAGAAAAAGCCATCATTGCTACATCGGATGCCGTTACATCCGCTGCATCAAGCACGTAATCCCAACAGCGGAGCCACCAAGCCCAATCCTCGGGTGTGTCCAAAACGATCATCGGAAATCCCTTGGTTCCGCTTGTTTGATGCATTCGAACATAGTGATCCTTAGACCGATCGAATTGCCTTCCCGGTAAACACCGACCCGTCTCAATCAAATCTGACTTAGTGAGCAAAGGCAGATCACGAAGCTCTTCAAGGCTGGAAAAACAAGCCTTCTTTCCGTTAAACCTCTCCCTGTAGAACGGCCGGTCACTGACCACGTCCAACAGATGATTCAGTCTAGAAAGTTGATGAAGTACCAAGTCACTCGGTGGACTTGATGTGCTCAGATGCTCGAACTTGCCCAAGTGTTAACCTCGCTCAACCTTGAAACCATTTCACAATCATGAAGATTCCATGAACCCCAAACCGCCATTCCAACCCCAACGATGAGTCACAAAAAGCGAACATTGGGACCAAAACAGGCTCTCTACGGTAACTATACCACCTCTCTGATTTCAAACTCACCCAAGAACGCCGATTCATAAATAAGTAGGAACGGTTAAGACTCAATGAGAACTCCATTCCGCGCTTGCAAAGCGGTTTCCGAATGCGCAACATGCTCGCGTCACGGGGATTCTGGACGTCCAGTCTCCTAAGATTTTCAGTCACGTCGCGCGACTCGAAAAGCTTCAGTGAAGCTTTCTGGGAAGCAGTGAGAGCGAATTAACGCTTTGATCATGAAGAGCCTTAAAGACAACGGATTGAATTCGCCTAAAGCTGATCGCACGCAGCGAACACGCATCGCGATTGGCCCCGCGACCATCAGCTCGAAAA
>JBMHCO010000126.1:0-4270 GCA_049889895.1 Rubripirellula sp. | reverse complement strand
AACTAAACGCTCTGGTTGCATCTGTACCAGAGCGTTTTTTTTTGCACACAGAAGACTACACAGACGGCATCGACATAAAGATGAACAGTAGCGGCAATGCAATCGCGAGAAGAATCAAGCCGGCCAAGACGGTACCAATCGCATCGAGCTTTTTCGTCACGGCGTACCCAGTGGGGCAAATTGCCGCTTGAAACAACGGCAGAATATTGACGATCGGTACAAACACAAGCAAGAAATACAGACCGCTATATCCCAGATTAATGATCCTAAAAAAGACCAACCCCAGTGAAACGACGAACCCAACTATTCCCACGAGAGAACCGCTTGGGGTGGGCCCATCAAAAAAAACTTGCACTAATCCAACAAGGAACCCGAACACGAAGTACTGCCCCCGCGTGATGCCACCATAATCACCCGGTACTACTCGCACTTGAGAAGGCGCAGCGGTTTCAACAGTCGACGGCTCGTATGGATTGGTCATGGCAATCAAATCTTTCTGTAATTTCAGCGGTCGATTTCGACAGAACGGGTCTTTACTCAGACGCTGAAGGACTCACAAAGCACAAGTCAAAGATGCAGTTTAGCTACTTGAGGTAGAGCACCGCAAATAAACGGCAGGCAACTATCGAGTAACTCGCGAATCGCGTTGCCAACCTAACAGAAAAAATCAGACAAAACAAAAAATAGACCCGTGACACAAGGATCGTTAACTCATAAGATTCGTGCACGAACGGCGGTCAACTCTCGCCGTAAGCATGAAGAGTGGAAGCAAATGCTCCCTCCAACCTGCCCGATCCGGGCAAGGTGGAATCCATCACCCAAAATGGACATGCGGCCAATGGCAATTGTACGGATCCTTTCTTGCCGCCTCTGGTCGTTTGCATTCCTCGACATGCAATGAATTCATCGCCCACTTTCACGTTGGAGCAAACAACCATGAATCGTCAAACACTTGGACGTAGAACTTTTCTGAACTTCCCCCTCGTGGGAATTCTCCTAAAAGACGGGATCCCCAGCTTGAGAACTGACTCAGAACACGAGGAGTTCAAGAGACTCATTGCCTCCAATAACGGCAGGACCGTCAAGGTATTACTACCGGACAACTGGCGTGACGGCCCCAAGGCACTCAACAACGCTAGGTTCAATCCGTACGGTAGGAGCATTTCAGCGATCAAGTCGATCTACCAGCGTCGACGCCGAGTACCGCACCCTGCCTATGCCGTCATGGGTACAGTGCTCGAACTTCGCAAACCCCTAGGTGAGGTGCCGGAAGACTCTCCGAGCTTCAACGAGACTCTGACATAAAACGTGATTGCACTGCTCGCTAATTCACCGACGTACCCCATGCAAACCCGAAAATAAGCTGCGACCAAGGACTCCATGATGGCCAACCACCAAACGAACCAGAAAAGCCTCCTCTACGGATACGTTGATTTTTATGATGGAGAACCACCGAAGGTGGTGATCACGAACCGCCATGATGCCAGCGACATCGTCGCTGCACTCGAAGCTGCGGGTAACTCGAACACGTGGGGAGAGTACAGGAAAAATTGCCCCCAGATTTTCCTTGATCGCGACAACGAACATCAACTTGAATACGAGGATGAATTGCCAGCGGATGATGCACCGTTTAGCTTCCCATTTTCGAGCATCGACGACTACGAATGGCCGAAATTCACCGATGGTCTCAGCGGGCAAGGGATCCCGGAGCGGATCATCTCAGAGTACGGAAACCCACTTAACACCGTACTTGATGGGACCTTTATCTACTTCAATTCAGAACAAATTGAAGAGATCATTCAAAAGGTCGAAGACCTTGGTTACACCATCGAGCGAGATGACCGGACTGTCAGAAACGCTGCTGGTTTTGGCGAACTACGATTGGGATAAGAACGACGAACTTCACGTGCCATTAGAAAGCAGACGGATGAATGATTTTGTGGAGATCGAGCTCAAACCGCATTCGCTGGAACCCCATGGATTGCCAAACATTCCCTACCCGCTCCACAAAAGCGAGCTCATCGCTGCGTTAGGCCAAGAAGCCGAACTACCGTTCACTGCACTTCTAAAAGGCCTGCAAGCCAAGAGTGCTTACTCCAAAACACCATGGATGTCCCTAGAACCTGCCATGCAGCGACTTGCCGATCTGGTGAATCCTCTCAACGATAACGCCGATCATATCCTAGAATCCGAAAAATGCTGGCTGAAGATAGCTGCCACAGACCTTACGAAGAGCGTGATCACTGTACAGCGTGAAGACCACCTGATAGCGTCAATCACGCAACTTCGCGATGGCAGGCTGCATATCAGCACCTACAGGCCAATCGATCTCCAAACCGCCGAATACCTGACACGACTTGGAATGCCCCCGACACCCGATCATGGCGTTTGCATGCGAGAAAACAATTGGGAGTATGCGTTGGATTGCTCGGCTGGCAACGGAAACCTCTACTCGATGCTCAATGGTCAACCATACCTCAGTTACGGGAAAGACGGCTTAGGTATTTCGCACGATGGTGAAATCGATCAGGAATGGCACTCAAAACGCGAGTTACAAATCATCTCTCCCTCGCAAACCCTCACCGAGCTAACGGTTCATCAAGATATATCGTATCAATAGCCCCTGGCCGCACAGAAAAAATCGTTCCGCAAGTCGAATCCACTCGTTAACACCATCGGACCTCTTAGGGTGATCCGTGCGTCTACCTAAAAGAGGATCCTAGCCGCACTGTCGCTTTACCAAATCGGCAATCGCGTGATTTGATTCGCGATAAGAAACGATCCCGATATCGAGATCGTAATCGGCGTAAATTCCGATTGCCCTCTCGATTGCGTCAGTAATCCACCGCATGCGGTTACCAAACACACCGCCACCGAGCAACGTCAAGAACACGGCGTTCACACCAGTCCTCGAGGCATTCAAAATTGCCGCACAAATGGTCGCCTCATAGGCCGCCTCGAGCACTAACCTAGCGAATTCAATACACGCTTCACTCGAATGCTTCCCATATGCGATCGGTAGCGCCGAGCAGTATGCCTGTGATACCCGATGCCCAGCCTCCGGCAACGTCACCGCCGTATTCCATTGCAAGCCTATCCTTAGCTCCCCCCTATACTCATCCAATGTGGCTGAATTTACTTCACGTAAATGGTTAGCAATCTGCCGCACACCCTGAGTGGTTTGGAACAGATAGCCATTTTGCAATGACCAAAGCTGCCCCGCAGAGTTACCGAGCTTGATTCCTAAATCCCGTGAGCAATCGATTTGCACCTCTTCTGATTGACCAACCACCGGTGCCCCACCTGCATCCTCAAGGGGCACGAAGTAGTTACGGTAGATCGTCCCCGCTCCGCACGCGATCGCACAAGCCGGTCCCTGCGTGTGGTCGTGCTCGTAAATCGCAACACCGCGTTCGGGAGTCACATTCGGACTGGCCATTTCGAGCAAGTTGAACTGAGACGCCACCTGAAACAGTGCATGTTCATTTTGAGGATCTGAATGTAGAGACTGCACATCGCCGATAACCTCGTGCACCATTGACCTCCTACGCGGCAAATCGCACTGCGCAACCGCATCCCTCAATTCACGAAGGCATGGCATCTCAAGCTGCCCAAACGCAAGTCGGCTACCGCTTGGACAAACGATACAGTCTTGATCGATCGTCAAATCCCGACGCACTTGTGAGGGTGAAACTTCATCTACTCCGGTGATATCTTTAAACCAGCTCATCTTACTCCCCGAGAACAGTCGGTTGATTCCTTTGCAGGAACGCGCCCACTAGACCGCAGCTCTCAATTGGCGTGATCTATACTCTTGAATTGAATCACACCACCTTCAATACAAGTTCGGTTACCGATCTCAATCGTGGACGATTTCGCATTCAGGTAAAGACTGCCGTAATTGCTTGATAGCCACCGAACTTAACTGCGGGCAGTTGTCGATGGTCAGATACTCGAGTGACTTTATCGCTGATACGGTCTCCAATGAAACGTCCGTCAGCTCAAGACACCCTGACAATGTCAATTCTTTTAAACCTTGCATGCGACGCAACTGTTGAATACCAGAATCCGTAACCTTACTGCAGTGATCCAAGTATAGATTTTCTAAAGATGTTGCCGATGACAAGCTCTCGAGCCCAAGGTCTGTCAACTGACTACAATCGGCTAAATTCAGTGTTTCGAGGTGCGGAAAAAACTTTGTCACGCCAAGTCCAGAACCATCGAGATTCGGAAGGCTCCATAGATGCAATTCACGCAGGTTAACAAGAGT
>JBMHCO010000125.1:0-19365 GCA_049889895.1 Rubripirellula sp. | reverse complement strand
GTGGCTTCTTTCATCAGCCTTATTGAATTCATTGGAGAGGGTGAGCGGTTCCAATCTCCCTTCCAAAGAGGCGGACCGAATCATCGATTCGCTGAAGTGGATTTCAAACCAACTGTATCAACTCAGGTCCAAGAAAGACGATTCTTCGGATTTGCGTCTGAGTGATTCGAGGCGTCGTGAAATTCTCCGTATGGTGGAGATGAATTCGCAGGAGAAACAACAATCAAGCCAACGTGCATCCGCTGCCAAAACATTGAGAGCACCGTCCCGTTTTTGGATGATGCAGGTCGGTGTCTTTCTATCTCGCGCGGTGGGCAGATTGCGAGGTAGGACACGTGATTTGACCACGCGTCAGATGGTTGCGGTCGGCACGGGATTAAGTGGATTGGTTCTTGCGTTTCTGATTTTCCGAGCTTCATCGCCTGACATGATGCTCTCACAAACGATGGATCGAGCCCCTGCATCTCAGAGGTGGTATCAGTGGGGCGTTGAGGGCGGTATCGATTCAAGGGCTGCCCCATCCGCGGCGGCACCCGATGACATGATGGAGTTTGACTTTGAATCCGTAGAGATGGAGGAGTCAGCGGCGTTCGGTGTGTCCGACGCACCGGTGAGTCTGTCGGTGGATTCAGAGCCAGTGATTGCAGCCAATTCACAGCCCCCAACCTCTCGACTTTCTCTCGTCGCTCCGAACGAGAAAGCGAGTCAGTTTTCTGCTGACTTGGCAAAATCGGAGTCCGCCACCGCATCCCCAGAGAGTGCTGATGCGCTTTTGGGGATTGAGATGGAGCAGATGGATATGGGGGGGATGCAGATGGAAATGGGCATGGCAGGGCCGGCCGAGGGGACGAAGATGCAGTTAGATGATTCTCGAATGCAGTCTGCCGACCCGACGCTGCCGCTACCGCCATCCGGTGGTGATGCGGGTTTTGGAGAGGTGGTGGAGTCTCAGAGGCTGGCTGAACGCTCAAAGTCCCTTGAGTTTCCATCGTTAGCTCCTCCCGTCGATCGCGCTGATCCGGTTGATGAGCTGACCGATGCTGAAAGTAATCGCTATTTCTTCAGGGACTACTCCGACAATGGAGTCGCCACTGCAATCCCACGGAGTCAGACACGCCGTTCAGTGCGGGGACGCGAGATGGAATCGGCTCCTTCTGCAGGGAACTCGGTGGATTTTTATGGCGGCGCTAACGTGGCGAGTGGAAAGGATTTGAGCTTTGGCTTTGGTGGTCGGGGTGCCGGCAATCCGATTGCCGGGGATGGCATGAGTCCAGAAGGTGTTGACCGTTTTGAGAGCGTTGAAGGTCGGATGCTGGGTGAGTCGGATTCTGGTATCAGCGCATTGGATGCTGGTGGAACTGAGCTCGGTTTTAGCGGCGCCCAGAGTGACGCTGGAATGGTTGGAGGCGGCATAGGTGGAGGCGGATTCGGGGGTGGCATGGGTGGTATGGGGCAACCAAACGCCGCAGCGGCCACGCCACGCTACTCGATCCCGTCTCAGCAACTCGAGGATCAATCGGGCAACGAGGCAAAGCTGGGTTTGCTGGACAAGTCGCTCGAGCAGACCAGAGAGACACGTCGCAGTTTGAGTGATGAGTCGCGTCAAAGAGTGGCTGGGCGAGCTGGTGTTTCTCGCGGTGCAGTGCCCACAGCTCCCATGCGTGGTGAGTCTTTGAATGCGCCAACACCATCCAATCGTGGGCAGCAAGCACAACAACAAGGGCAGAACGATCTGGACGCCGACGGCATCGTTGAGTCCCGGAGTGGAGCCAATCTCGGCGACCTTTTTGCTGACGTGGACAAACAATTACCGCAATCTGGAGCGGTGGCGATTGATGCACTAAACCGCGAACTCGCAAACGGAGCGACTGAAAAAGAGTCTGAAATTGGGGATGCCTCGGGTCGAGAGGGAGAGTTTGCAAAAGCCAAGAAGGATCAGGCGGTTACCGGACAACAGCTTCAACGCGGAACGTCTAAAGGTAAACAACTGGAGATAGACTCAGAGTCATTGTTTGAAAGGGAGGTAGAGGCGGATGAATTCGCTTTGCGGTCTACTCTCCAATATCGCTCGGACAGCAAAGAATTGAATGATGCCCGGTCTGGAACGCCCAATAATGCGGTAACGTGGCAGTTTCGTCAGGAGAAGATAGAAGAGGTATTCAAGGAGTTAAATGCTCAGCAGGAACCTTTCTCTACTTTCTCTCTTCACGTCAGCGACGTGTCCTTCAAGTTAGCTAGAGACTCGTTTGCCAAAGGGCAGTGGCCAGATGCGACACGAGTTCGAATCGAGGAATTCGTTAATGCGATCGATTATGGCGACCCGATGCCGACGCAGCGAGAACGAATCGCATGTCAGATAGAACAAGCG
This sequence comes from Rubripirellula sp., assembly GCA_049889895.1. Taxonomy (GTDB): domain Bacteria; phylum Planctomycetota; class Planctomycetia; order Pirellulales; family Pirellulaceae; genus Rubripirellula. Next base: position 16,997 of record JBMHCO010000125.1, on the reverse strand, counting down.
ATTCACCCGGCACTTCAGCAGCGAAACCTTGTCCGTATTGCGATGCGAACTGCTGCCACGGGAAGATCAAGCTCGACGCCGCTGCGTTTAACTTTTCTGTTGGATCACTCCGGTTCGATGGAGCGAAGCGACCGTCGTCGAACCGTCCAGCGGGTCTTCCAGGTGCTCGCCGGGCAACTGCAACCGCAGGATCAGGTGACGTTGATCTCATTCTCAAGTCAACCGCGTTTGATTGCTGATCGGCTTCCGGGGCTTCAGGCGGCTGAGGTGTTGAGCTTAATCGAGCAGCTTCCGAGCGAGGGCGGTACAAACCTCGAAGAGGCTCTGCGCTTGGCAGGCGAGAAAGCACGCGAGCAGTTTACCGAGGGCGCGCAAAACCGAGTCATTCTGGTTACAGATGGGGCTGTAAATCTCGGTGATGCGAATCCGAGTTCGTTAAGACAAATGATTCTCTCGATGCGTGATTCAGGGATTGCTTTTGATGCGGCAGGTATTTCAGCGGACGGTTTGAACGACGAGATCCTTGAAGCTCTGACACGCCAAGGCGACGGCCGCTATTACCTGCTCGATTCTCAGGAATCGGTGGAGGATGGATTCGCAAAACAGATCGCAGGAGCTCTGCGCCCAGCAGCCAAGAATGTCAAAGTACAGGTTGAATTCAACTCGCAGCGAATCGGCATGTACAAGCTGCTGGGATTTGAAAAACATCGATTGAAGACCGAAGATTTTCGCAACGATGCGGTTGATGCTGCGGAAATGGCCGCCGCTGAGGCTGGAGTCGCGGTCTATCAAGTTCAGGTCAAACCAGATGGCGTCGGTGACATTGGGACCGTCGCGATACGCTTCCAAGACCTCAGTAGTGGTCGCATGGTTGAGGAACGCTGGCCGATTACCTATGACGCTTCGACTCCCCGCCTGGAAGGTTCAGCTGTTTCGATGAAGCTCGCTGGGGTCGCCAGCCTTTTCGCGATGAAATTGAAGGGTGACGAACGTGCTTCGACGATTGATCTGGGCTACCTCAGGGAGGTGATGAATACATTGCCTCCGGAAAAATTAGAAGCAGCCCAAGTAAATGGCCTGAAGCGAATGTTGGATCAAGCGTGGCAGATGGGTGAGGTGCCCCCGCTACCGTAGTTGCGTGGGTTTGGTTGTTTCATCAACGGCGATGATGCGATTTTCGAAACCCGATGTGGAGCGTTTTTCGCTCACGATGATGAACGTGATTTAAATGATGAAAAAGTCAATGATGAAGAAAGAGCTGACCGGCGATCTGTTCGCTCACGCAATGGAAAAAATCATGTTAGATAGATGGTCTGGAATGGTCCCTGTGAAGTGTGGGTGTGTGATGCCGTACGTATCGATGTCAATCAGGAAATTCACTTGCAACCTCGCATTGGTTCTGTTCATGGCTTGTCTCGCGCCTTCGGCTTCGGCACAGCAGCCATCTGCAGATGCGCAGAACGAAGTCACTAAAGTGAATCCAGATGCTAGCGGCGTGATTGTTATCGGTCCTGCCACTCCACCTCCACCCGTTCCTGTTTTCTTTAACGCTGACGCGGTGACTCAAGTAACGGTTTCCGATCAAGGGATGCAGCAGGACGTCAACCTGAAGATCATGGTTGTTCAGGGGGAACCAAAAAATGTGCAGTTGGAGATTGTAGGTGATGGTGCGATTCAATCTGTCTCGGGTGAGGGAATCCTTTCCTATGCGGTGAGAACCTTGGAGGACAAAAGATTTCTGGAGCTGCAGGTCGATCATGAGCAGAAAGCATTCGAAGCATCGATTCGTATTGATTCCAAACCGTATGAACTCCCCGCGACAATCGATCTGACGCATTTGGCGGCTGGCAGTGCAATTGGTTTCCAGAACCTTGTCACTGTTCGTATCGACGAAAACGTTGTGGCACAGTATCCAACCATCGATGGCTTTTTGCGAGTTGCTTCGGCCGAACGATCGGCCAGTTTTCAAACGAGGCAAGGTGGGAAGCTGTCAATCAGCCTCTCAAATGCTACAAATGCACCAGCACCTGTTGAAATATTAGATGCCAAAGTGAGCGGAGAGATTGCTGACGATCAACGTTCACTTTCTTTGTCTTGGGAAGCTGACCTTTTGGTCAACACGGTGGGCTCCACGATTGAATTGGTGTCCGGTCAGGTTGCGTTGCTTGAGTTGCCCGAACAAACCGACATCCGTTTGCAGCTCATTCGTCGTGGAGAGGGTTATCGTTACCTTGCGACTTTTCTTAAACCGGGCAAGACGCATTTGAAGTTGGAAATGATTGCGTCGGTTAAAGATGTTGCTGAAGATCGTCGTGCAGTCGACCTGCGTGTTGCAACAGGAGCGGTCGTACCTGTGGAGCTGCAAGGGTTTGCTCCCGAGGTTCGATTCGAAGGCGGTGACGGTCTGATGGTGCCTCGAGAGAAAGAGGGTCAGTGGAATGGGTACCTCCCTGCCGACGGTAGCATCAAGATGAAGTGGAAGGTCGAGCGAGCCAGTGGTGAAGGAAAACTTTTCTTTGCAACCACAGCAAAAGTTGAGGCGTTGGTGGGTGGCGGCCTGCTTCGCCAAAATCACCTGATGACCTATCAAGTGCTTCAAGGTGAACTAAATCAATTTGATATTGAGATCATGGGTGAAGGCGAGATCCTTGACGTGCAAGGTCGGGACATCGTTTCTTGGGATGTTAAAGCCGAAGGTGGTATGAGGCGGGTGGCTGTAAGGCTTGGTAAGCCGATGAAGGGTACCGCCGAGTTCATGGTGCGCACGCAAACTGCTCTGGGGGCTTTTCCACTTGAGGTCGTGGGCATGTCTTTGGTTCCCGAAGACGCCATCCGTCACTCTGGGTATCTACGTGTAAGTAATGTTGGTTCGGTGACCTTGGAGCCTGTTCTATTGAATGGACTCACGCAACTTGCGCCCGAACAATTTCCGGGTGATCCGATCCAATCGAGACAGGTATTCGTGTACCGATTTCCGTCCGCGAGTTACGGTTACTCCGTTAGAGCAGATCGGGTCCAGCCAGAGGTGAACCTCTCTGAACTGATTCAGTATGAATTGCGGGAGACGGAAAAGGTCATCTTGGCAGATATTGAACTCGACATTCGTGAAGCCGCGATTCGCGAGTGGCGATTCCTAATTCCGGAAGACTATTCCGTCGTAGCTGTTACCGGTGCTGGGATGACTGATTATGTCCTCAGTTCGGAAATACAGGCGAACCAGAGAGAGTTAAAAGTGCTTTTTGGCAAGGAAGTCATTGGGCGGCAGTTGATTCAGCTACAGCTCGAAAAGAGTGAAATTGCTACTGCCGGTAGTTGGGATTTGCCTAAGATCGGCCATCCCGATGCAGATTCTGTTCGAGGAGATTTGGGGGTTGTGGGAACCCCCGGCTACCGCCTTTCGGTTGAGGCATCGGATCTGTTAGTGGAAAAGCCGCTGAGTTATTTCCCAAAGCCGACGGCGAATCTTCAGCATGCTTTCCGAATGCGTGAGTCCGATTGGTCAGTCGTAATTCAAATCGAAGCATTGCAGAGAAGCATGCAAAGCGACGTATTTCATCTTTATTCTCTGACGGAAGAGAATATTTACGGCAGCGCATTGATTAACTACTTCATCACCGGTGCACCGGTCTCGGAGCTTAAGTTGCGTTTGCCGGCTCATTTGAAGAATGAAGTTGTTGATGGTCAAGATGTTCAGGACGCGCGGCGATCCGACGACGTTCTTACCGTGACTTTGCATCAACCGGTGATGGGACCCTATACGTTGCTGGTGACGTTCGAGGAAAAGCCGGATCAGGAAACGGGGCGATTTAACCCGGGGCTTGTGGAACCGATCGGCGTTCAGGCAGAAAGAGGGTTCATTCATATCGTGAGTCCCATGCAGGTGGAGATGGAGGTGAAAGAGGTCAGCAGCGGATTGCTGTCTCTCGATCCACTTGAGCTACCGAATGAGTTCAAACTGCTTAGCTCGGACACTGCGCCGACTTTGGGTGTTTGGCAGTACACGGAGCGACCATTTGATCTTTCTCTCGCTGTGCAGTGGTTTCAGTCCGGTGTGATGATTGAGCAGGTGGTGGAGTTCGCTGAAGTAGATACCACCATTTCGCAAGATGGCGAGCAGGTGACGACGCTGGTCTATTACGTCAAGTCGCGTGGTCAGGGGCCATTGCGAATCAAACTGCCGGATACGCCAGCTAGGCTTTGGGAGGTCTCTGTTGATGGGAAGCCGGTTACCGCGAGGGAAACGGGTGACTTCACCTTGATCCCATTGCCTTCCACAAGCGATCCGAACCTACCTGTTGAAGTGAGTTTGCGACTTGGTAAACCGGCGGTTGATGAGGCGATGCCTGACCTGTCATTGCCGGTACTGTCTGCACCGGTGTTGAAAACCCAGTGGACTATAGCGGGAGACGATCAGCGAGTGATTTCACCTGCAGGCGGAACGGTGCAATTACCGCAGCGAATCCTAGCAATGAGAGGTTTCGAATGGGTCACGCGAAATGGCCTCGGATCGCTCGCCATGATGTTTTTGCTGACGGGCTTAGCGATTTCAGTGAAACGCAACCAGGGTATGTCTCGGCATCTCAGTTTTCTATTCTCCGCGTTGGTGATTTACTTTGCCCTCAGCCTTGCCGACCGAGCGAATGTGTTTCAGGTAAGCGATCCAACGCTTCGTGTCAGCCTTCCAATTTTGTCGGCGGGCGCGCCCGTCAACATTGTGCTCTACAACACACCGTTGTGGAGAGCGAACCTATCTGGTGCCGGGCTGTTTCTTGGTCTGGGTGGGATCGTACTGGCGATCGGATCTTTGCTGCGGAATTACCAAGACTATCGGCTGAGACTACGCATCGTGGCGGTGTTTCTCATCATGCTTGGTCTCTTACTTCAACACGGTAGTGCTTCCTTGTTCTATTGGTTAATTGCAATCGTTGTTGGGTTATTTGTTGGGCTACCCTCAAGTTTGAGTTTGTTATCTGCGGTTGCGGCTGAATTGAAGGAACGGTCTCCGAAGGAATCTGATGGCGAAGGAGCCTCGTTTTCCGAAGAAGATTTTAGCGATGCTTCTGATGAGTCATTGATGGTTGAGGATTCCGAGGGCAACTGCGAGTCGGACGAGCAAGACGGTGGTCCAAGTGGTGTCGTTACATCCATCCTTCTGTTTATGCTTGCGACGTTTGGTTTCGGCACTTCCGACCTGTTGGGGCAAGAAACTGGAGCAGTGCGTTACTCTGCGGCCGATCAGATCGATCAGGTTTGGCGTGTGGATGCACAATTGAAACGCCTCGAGGGCGAGGTGGTTATGAGAGTAACGGGTCGACCAGGCGAACAGTTTCTTGTTCTTCGCGCACCTGCAGTTTTGACAGATTTCTCGGGAGACGGGGTTCGGTTGTTCAAGCATCATGATGGGAGAACACCACCCGCCTATGTCATTAGCATCACCGACCCAGAAACTGTTGCACAGTCAAACGCAAATGGAAAGTCACGCGATGCTGCGGGAGCGGAGGACGAGAGCACATCCTCAGACGCTGGATCCACACCGCTTGCGACTGACGCACCGGAATCGGCGCAGGTCGTTAGCATTGAATTGAAGTATTCCTATCAAATTGAATCCTCTGATTTAATCTCGGAGGTTATTGTTCCAACTGGTGACGCTGCGGTGAATCAGCTTTCGGTTCAGTTGGAAACGATGGATGTAGAGATTCGCTGTGATCAGGCGGTTCGCACGACGGTGCGGGAGGAAAGTCCATCGATCAGGGAGTTTGTCTTGGCTCCAGGATTGGCGAAGGTGAACTTTGCAACACGCACGCGAGATCTTCAGAGAGAAGAGACAAAGTTCTTTGCGGAAACGAATAATCTATACATTCCTGGGCCGGGCGTTGTTGACGGTGTGCATCGTGTGGATCTTCGTGCGGCACAGGGACTGATTGATCGACTTGGCTTAGAAATTCCTGCCGGTTTAACCGTCAGTCAGGTCACTGGGCCGGTGGAATCTTGGCAGTTTGATCCCGATAAGGGGACTCTTGACCTTACGATTGCTCCTGCACAGTCCAAGCCATTTTCGGTTGAGGTGCGGACACAGATGGGATTGCCTCCACTTCCAACCGAGGTTGATTTGTCACCAGTTCGCGTCTTAGACGCTGATGGTGAAGTTGGCGTCATCGCAGTCGCATTCGATGGTGATGCTCAACCCGAAAAACTAAGTTCTCAGCAACTGTCGCCGGTTAACGTCGGTGACTTTGATGCAACCCTGTTAGGTGAATCAAGTGCAACGGTTTACCGAGTGTTCCGCTACGGCAAGCAAGGTGGTTCGATTACGTTGGGTGTGACTTCGGTTACGCCAGAGGTGCGAGTCTTTAGTAAACAGGTGTTGTCGCTGGGTGATGAACGTGTGCTATTGGCAGTCAATCTCTCCGCTGAGATCAGCAGGACCGGCGTCTTTAAATTGAGCTTCCCGCTGCCTGTGGGATTTGAGGTTGAATCGCTTTCTGGTGAGAGCTTGCATCATTGGTCTGAGGTGACTGAGGATGAGGAGCGGAAGGTCGTTCTGCATTTGAACGGAAAGACACTTGGCACACACAGTTATGCTCTGACGTTTACGTCCAACACGCCCTCGGCCGATTCAGATTGGGCCTTACCGCGACTCGAGCTCGATGAGGCTGTCAGGCAAACCGGTGAGCTGACCGTGCAGCCAGCTACCGGAATTCGACTGAGTACGGTTTCTCGGCAAAATGTCTCCGAGGTGGATCCGCGGTCGATGGGATCGGCAACGCCAGGGGCGGTTGCTTATCGTTTACTTCAGGCTGATTGGAACTTAGTTCTTGGGATTGAGAAACTTGAGTCGCGAATTTCTGGAGATGTGTTGTTCGAAGCGGATCTAAGGGAGGGCTTAACTCGCAGCAGCATTGCCGGAAACTTTGAAATTCAAAATGCTTCGATCCGAAAGTTGTTAGTCAAATTGCCCTTGAACGATCCCGAAGAAATCAAAACTTTGCGGGCTTTGGGTGCCACTGTCAGTGACTTTGTACCGGTTGATCTAGAGGAGCAGATCTGGGAATTGCAGTTCAAACGCCGGGTGCTTGGTGGTGTGAGTTTTAAGATTGAATTCGAGCGACGCGGTGATCGCGTTGACGGAAGGGAGACCTTACGGCTTGCTTCTTTCCCAGAGGCGGGGCAAGTCAATAATTATTATGCGGTTCGCGCCGGTGGGCGTCTTGAGATTGCAGTGCCTGACGGGACGACAGGGTGGAAGAGGGTTGACTGGAATGCGGTTCCCGATTCTTTGAGATCTGTTTCAATTAAGACTGCTCCGACTCTTGCAATGCGGATTCAAAAAGCGTCCGAACCGATGGTGCTCGAGGTGCAGCGACACTCACTTGCCGATGCGCTTAAATTGCGAGTCGCAGATGGAATGCTCACCTCTGTCCTAGCTCCCAATGGAGATCAATTGACCGCTGTTGAACTTGGCATGGAAGTGATTCAGCGTAGTAGTCTCACCGTTGGTCTGCCAATGGGCGGTGAGATTTTCAGTATTTTTGTGAATGGAGAAAGTGTTAATTCGATCCGACTTGCTGATGGCGATGAAGATCAGACGTCGAGGTGGCAGTTCTATGTGTTACCGGGGCTCGATGAGAGGACGGCAACGGTAAAATTTGTTTACTCGGTCAAAGGTGACGGGCTTGGTGATCTTGCATTGAGAAGCCCTGTTTTGAATGTCCCACTGGAGAACATCAAATGGAGCATTGTTGCACCGGATGGCTACGACCTGATCGATCATGACGGGAATGCTGACTTGGTGCGGCAGGCGAGACTGTCGCGGTACGACAGTGCCTCCTACCTTCGTAAGTCGACAATGACTCGTGAGAGGAAGGCGCAGCAGGCAGCCACGACGCTCCAGCAAGCAAACAAGCTTATGCAGGATGGGGAACAGGGAAAGGCGAACATGCTATTCAACAGCGTCGCCAATCAGTACGCACTTGATGAAGCTTCGAATGAAGACGCCCGGATTCAGATGGAGAACCTGCAAACAAAGAGAGCGATCGTTGGTTTGAATTCGCGTAGGCAGCGACTCTTTTTGGATAACGATCGCGATGATGTCGCAATGCAAGGTGCTGATCAGTTGCGACAGGCTGCTGAAACCAACCCAATCCTTCAGCAAGGCACGTTGGATTTCCAGTTGCAGGAAATGTCGCAACTGCTCAGGGGAAACACCTCGAAGGACAATGCGGTTCTTGAGGGGATTGCGGAGCGTTTGGTTCAGCATCAGCGAACAACGGAACCTGCTCCACAGGCGATTGTGATTAGCCTACCCGAGGAGGGCGCGGTTTATACGTTTAGTCGCAGCGTCCAAGTTGCAGAGAATTCGCCACTGGAGCTTGATTTAGAATTCGAAGCGCAATTGTCTTTACCGTTTGTAAATAGTTTGCTGACACTGATCCTCCTCCTTGGTAGCTCAGTGATTGTTATCTGGGGAATGAATCAGCAAAAGCGTGCCTGATCCGGCAAGGAATTCTTGGGAGTGTTGCTACATGTCGCGGTTGCTTCTTTCGGTTGTTCTGGCGTTGACGCTGGTTCTCGTATCTTCAGCAAAAACACTGGCCGAAGCACCAGCGTTGACCCTGAGTTACGAAAAGCCACACTGGTTGATCATTTCCGGTGACCATTTGCCAGGTGGGATTATTCGCATCAACTACCTTGAGGCGTATTGCAGAGCGGGATCAACGGATGCGGACTGGGTTAAGCATACGGTTATTCCTCATCGTCCTGAGCTACTAGAGGTCAGCGCTGTTGGTGATCTTGTGCGTCTGCGAGATCGGCTTGAGGATGGTGTGATTGTTGATCACACGATTGAGTCCACAGATGAGGAAGTTAGTTTCTCAATTACCGCGAAGAATCCAACCGATGAGCGATCCGAGGCTCATTGGGCTCAACCTTGTATCCGGCTCGGAGGATTCACCGGATTTTCAGACGGTGGTTTCAACTTAGATGATTACCTGCCAAAGGGATTTGTCTTCATTGAAGGGCAACTGACACGTTTTCCGCAGGTGGTGCCATGGGCTAAAGAGGCGCGATACATCCCAGGGCAGGTCTGGTGTCCAGTTTCGGTTCCAAGGACGGACGTGAACCCAAGACCGCTCAGCCCCCTTGTACCTACCTACGGCTTAATTGGTTGTTATAACGCCGACGAGCGAATGGTGTTCGGTGTCGCCTTTGAACCTTATCAAGAACTTTTTCAGGGGGTTGCCCGCTGTCTTCACTCGGACTTTAGGCTCGGTGGACTCAAGCCAGGCGAATCGAAGCAGATTCGGGGGAAAATCTACCTGATTCGCGGAGACGGTGATGAGTTGTTGAAACGCTATCTCCGCGACTTCCCTGAACATGGAAATCGGTGAGCCCCAAGAGGACTTTTGAGACCGGTATTACTCAGACCTAATCACCGGTTGGCACGACGGCTTTGTCGCTTGAGTGTTTTCGCGTCGTCAAGGTTGCGGAGAATCACTTGGTGCGGGCCCATGGTTTTACCGTTGACGGTTACATCGACCTGAAAGGTGAGGTCACCCGATGGGAACATCATTTTTGTTGTGTATCCACGGCGCTTCTCACCTGAGATGTCCAACGTCAGACTTGCTTCGCCGGCAGTGATCGTCGCAACGCCTTCGCCCGGTGGCTCCGTGAAAAGCAATTCAATTCCGAACGAAGCCGGATCGGGTGAGTGCAAGAGCCAGAAGCCATTTGAATCTTTGCCCCATGGTTGGCCTGTTGCATGCCGCCAATCTTGTCGTGTGAGTGTTGTCGCGGGCTCATGCTCGGTGCCAATGATGATACGTGGTGGTGCGTAATTGTCGGATCGAGTGGAGCTGACATCGTCAAACCAAGCGTCGTATTCGGCCGTCAGGTTGCTGAGGACTTCTGGGTGGGTCTGGGACAGATCGTGTTGCTGTTTTGGATCGTCTTTGAGGTTGTAGAGTTCTAGCTTGGTTGGCCCTGAGAAACTTTCTTTTCCGAAACCGGTGGGATGCACCAACTTCCAAGGACCTCGATGCAGTGCAAATTGATGGTAGCGTTGAGGTTGATTGCCACGGTGTGCTTGGAAAACGAGCGTCCGTTCAGGCCACTCGCCGGCCGGATCCTGAAGAAGAGAAAGAAAGCTGCGACCATCGATCGGATTGGTGGTCCGATGGGGAACATCACATGCCTCCAGGATGGTCGGAACGAGATCAATGTGGGCGCATTGCTTATCGATTGTCGTTCTTGGTTTTACTTTTGCGGGCCAGTGAACCACGAGGGGACTGCGAATGCCACCATCATCCACGTGTGACTTCATGCCACGCATGTTGCCAACGTACCGCATTGAGTTTGGGCCGTTGTCGTTGAGGTACACGAGGACGGTATTGTTGAGGAGATCCATCGAATCGAGTGCCGCATGCAACTTACCGACGTTTTCATCAATGTTTGTAATCATCGCTGCGATGCGAGCGAGCTTGTCAAATTCGTCTGCTTGTCGCTTCGGGTTGATCTTGTTGACGAGAATGGGAGTGAAGTCAACCTTCTTGTACTCCTGGTAGAGTTTCTCAGGTACGTCGTGAAAGGGGCCGTGCGGCGCGTTTGTAGCGATGTAGGTAAAGAACGGTTCATCTCTGCTCGCACAACGCGTGATGAAGTCAATCGCTTCGTCGAAATAGAGATCGGTGCAGTATCCCTTGAAAGAGGTCAACTTGCCGTTCTTGAGTAAGGTCGGATCGGTGTACTTACCTTCGGCTCCGAATGGATCAGAGGGCTGGCCAATGCCGCCACCAAGGTGAACCAATGACTCTTCAAACCCCTGATCCATCGGGCGCAGTGGGTATGCATCACCCAGGTGCCACTTGCCGTAAATACCTGTGCGGTATCCGGCATCACGTAGGTATTCGGCAACCGTCGTCTCTTCCGTGTCCATCATGGCACGGCCAACATAAGTGTCGATGCATCGGGTTCTGTAGTTGTATCGACCCGTCATCAGACTGGCACGAGTTGGTGCACAGACGGGACTGACGTAAAAATTCGTCAGCAATCCACCTTGAGCAACCACATTGTCAAGATTTGGAGTTCGAATGAGGTCATTCCCCATGAAACCATAGTCGCCACCGCCTTGGTCGTCACTCATGATGACAATCACGTTGGGGCGTTGGTTTAGTTCCGTTTCAGCAAATATTGGAGATGAAATTGTGGCACTTAGAGTGAGGTAAGCAAATAAAACGCTCACTAGCGGTTTAGCGATGTTTAGTTGATGCATGTCGGATGAATGGTAGTTTTGGTAGCGGATATCGTCTTTGGGAAGCGAAAGGTAACCAGATAAAGGTTTAATGCGCTAGCGGGAATATCAATCGAAATGGGTGAACTAACCTTGATGCCACGAGCAGGTACAATAGACCTAACAGTTTACAGGTCTGATAGTGTCAGAACTGTTTCCGTAACGGATAAAATTTGTTTGGCTTTTTTGGCCGAATTTCTGGTGGTTTTCGCCGACAGGCTCGTCATTTCAATAGATCGCCGGACGCGCGATCGATGTTGCCTGTCTGTTGCTCATGGTTAGCAGGCAATTCTGATAGTCTATGTGTGTAGAGAATATCCACCATTTCGACCGTTTCATGAATAAAGAAATGCCTAGGAACTACAACGTTGCTCTGAGCAGTCGCCTGGGTTTCATACTGCTGTTTCAAGTGATCTGCTCGATGGGTCTTGTTTTCGGTAACTCGGGACCCTTTGAGACGTCTGCTCGCATTGTCGGTGAGCCAATCGGTCTCACCTCCGTGGCGATTGTCAGGGAAGATCTTGAAATCGATTTTCGGCCGCTTTCAGATTATGCGAGGGTAGGTGTCAAAGCCGTTTATCAACTCGAGAATCCTAAGGACGTCGAACGGTTAAGCATCGCATTTGCTTTTGGCTCTGATCGTAATGTAAACCATCGTGTACGGTTCAACGGCGTTGAAGTAGTCGGTGTGAAGAAGCTTGAAGATCGCGAGATCATAAAACAGTGGTGGCCCCCCGAATACACACCAGCACTGCGACCAAAGGGAGCGCCCATTCGTTTCGGCGGATGGCGACCTATTGAGCCGCTTCAGTTTGAATTGGAGATACCTTTAGGTAGATCCACGCTTGAAGTTAGTTATGAAGAAGAAGCAAAGGTCGTTTTTGGCCGACCGTCTATGTACCGCCAATTTGCTTACATTCTGTCGCCGGCAAAATCATGGGCGAGCTTTCAAGACTTGAATTTGGTCGTGCACCCACCGGCTGATTGGGAAATGGTGAGTAGTTTTGATTTGGAAGTTGACGGTGCAACTTTGGTTGGGCAGTTTGACAGTCTACCCGCCGACAACCTTGCCTTTACACTCCGCCCTGCGGTGCCTTGGGTATATCTTTTTGTGACCGAGTATCGTATTGCCGTGGTGTGTGTGATAGCGGTGTTAATTTTGGCGTTCCACTGGAGGATCGGCAGGGCAACATTGAAGCGATACAGAGAGAAGGAACAGGAAATTGATGCGCCCTCGTTTAAAAACGTGTCCCTGAATATTGTGGGTTCAGCCTTTGCTTCCGCTTTGTTGCTCGGTGGAACCGTATTTTTTTTCACGATTGGTCTCTATTTTGTGTTTCCAATGAGCGATGCTGAAAATCTTTATCGCTCAAAGTTGCAACTGAGTGATGGTTATCGATCCATTGCTCTTTTTTTTCTCGCAGTGATTTGTGCTGTAGTGATGGGGTGCTTCGTTCTTGTGGACCGAATGGTGTTATTTTTTAGGTGTAAGAGACTGGCGAGGTGGCGATGAGTGTGCTGAGAAAATTGACTTACCCAGAACTTGAAAAACTGGTGAGTTGGGCGCGAGACGAGGGTTGGGAACCCGGCTTGAATGACGCGCAGCAGTTTTGGGCTTACGACGCAGACGGCTTCTTAGCAATACAGGAGAGCGGAAAGTTTGTTGGTGGTGGTGCGATTGTTCGTCACAACCATGAATACGGCTTTATGGGATTATTCATCGTCGCTGCTGAACATCGAGGGCACGGCTTAGGACGAGAGCTTTGGTTTCACCGCCGCGATACGCTGCTCGAGCGTCTCGGTTCCAACGGTGCAATCGGGTTAGATGGAGTTGACGCGATGGTTCCGTTTTACGCCGCGGGAGGGTTTGTTCAGGCGACGCGTCATCGACGGTTCTGCTTCCGTCGACTGGGTGGCAGTACAGTAACTGCTTTGGGTGTTGTTCCACTAACAGACGTTTCGGATGAAGCGTTGTCGCGACTTGATCGTCAGTGCTTTCCCGCCGATCGCGTTGCGTTTTTGCGACGTTGGAGTGAGCAGCTCTCCGCGAAGGCGTTTGCGATTGAGGATGGAGAAGATGTTCTTGGCTTTGGTGTCATTCGTCGGTGCACCTCGGGATGGAGAATCGGTCCCCTGTTCGCCGAGTCCGCGCAGGTTGCCGACACTTTGTGCCATTCGCTGGTAGCATCGGTTACGGACGAATCGTCCGACGATTTGCCTGTCTTCATTGACGTTCCGGACGCCAACCAAGAAGGAATTAAGTGGGTGAAGGAACTAGGGATGGAAGAGGTTTTCGGGTGCGAAAGGATGTATTACGGAAAAGCGCCCGAAATCGCCCATCACAAAATATTCGGTGTCACCACGCTTGAGATCGGCTAAAGTCGATTATTGACGTTGCTTGGTTTCAGAATCGCTCATCAAGCGATGATGTCGTGAACAACCTTGCCATGCACATCGGTGAGACGGAAATCGCGTCCCGCGTAACGGTAGGTCAATTGCTCGTGGTCGAAACCGAGGAGGTGTAACATGGTCGCATGAAGGTCATGAACGTGGACGCGGTTTTCGACCGCTTGAAAACCGAACTCGTCGGTTGCCCCATGAACGTGACCACCTTTGACGCCACCACCGGCTAACCACATCGTAAAACCATGATGATTGTGATCTCGGCCGCTGTTAGTACCGGCGTTGGCACCTGGTTTAGGAAGTTCCACGGTCGGTGTTCTCCCAAACTCACCACCCCAAATAACGAGAGTCTCATCAAGCAGGGAACGCTGCTTGAGATCTTTTAGGAGGGCACCCATCGCTTGCGAACATTCGCCAGCGAGACGTCGGTGGTTTTCAGCAATTTTGTCGTGGCTGTCCCATGGCTGCCCGGCTCCATGCCAGAGTTGAACGTATCGAACGCCCCGCTCAATGAGTCGTCTAGCGATCAGGATCTGCCTTGCTTGAACGGAATCACCATACATCTCTCGTATGTGTTTAGGCTCACGGTTGATGTCAAAGGCATCGGTGGCTTCCATCTGCATCCTGTAGGCTAACTCGAAGCTTTGCACTCGAGACTCCAGAGCTGCGTCTCCCTGTCGTGACTCAAGGTGCCGTTGATTGATCGAGTTCAAAAGGTCGAGTTGTCGGCGCTGTTCTCCTTTTCCTAAACCAGATGCGTTCTTGATGTTTGCGATGAGTTTTTCAATCTCTTGGTGGCGACTATCGATGTAGGTGCCTTGGTACGCGCCGGGAAGGAAACCTGATTGCCAGTTTTCCGCGCCCTTGATTGGGTAACCGCTCGGGCACATCGCGATAAAGCCTGGCAGGTTCTGATTTTCGCTACCGAGTCCATAAGTGATCCATGATCCCACCGCCGGCCGCACGAACTGACTTTGCCCACAGTTCATCAACATCAACGAGGGTTCATGATTGGGGACGTTTGCGTGCATTGAGCGTACGACGCAAACGTCATCGATCATTTCGCCTACATGCGAAAACAATTCGCTCACTTCAATGCCGCTTTGACCGTACCGTTTGAATTCAAACGGTGATTGGTACGCTGCTCCCGTTTCTCGTTCGGTTCTTAGGTCGAGCGGAATCGATTTGCCGTGGAATTCTTTTAGCTTTGGCTTCGGATCAAACGTGTCGACTTGAGAAGGTCCACCGTTGAGAAAGAAGTGGATAACCGCTTTTGCTTTGCCCGGAAATTGTGGTTTCTTGGGCGACATCGGGTTGGTGTTGCCCGCTCGCGTTTCATCAGACATCACGCCAGCAAGGCCAAACGTGCCCATGCCGATACCGCTACGTTTGAGAAACTCTCGGCGAGTCGATGGTGTTTGGAAGGATCCCATGTTGTCTTTGCTCATCCGATGGCCCGTTGCCTGGTAGGGTGATAATAGTTGGGGATGTATCGAGGTGTACGGAGAATGTGAAGTGAAATTGTCGCGGGTTCATGATCCATTCATGTAGGACCGCATTTTGAGGTTGGTTAGTCGACGAAGGCAAACTCGTTACTAAGCAACAAAGCCTGAGCGAGTTGCGTCCACGGATCCAAGACGTTCTCGGTTTGGTTGGACTGTTGTAAGGCAGAACTCGCGGAAAAATCGGCCGCCGTATCCCACTGACTTGGGCTGATCTCCGCTTGCTTCTCTGTGTTCACAGCCTGCTGATCTTTACTCGGAGTTTGCTGTTCTTTGGTCAGCCGTTCAATGGAAACGGTCCAATGAAAACTGTCCCAACCCGTGTTATCGTTGAGGTGCACGATCAGGTACAGGTGCTGGCCTCTTTGCACTTGTACCTCTTCAACGACCGTGGGAGTCTCTTTGTGGTGTGCTGCCCACTTTTCGAGCAACCCTTTGTCAGATTGCACCAGCAGTGCGGTGACGCCATCACCCTGCTCAGCCGGGTGATTTAGCTTCCCTTGGATGCGATAGGTGCCATCGGCCGGTGCCGTCCAACGCCGAATCGGGCTGAGGTGGTTCGCAGAGCCGGTATGCCCACCTGACGCTGTAAGGTGAAGGTACTGGTACTGCGGGTGCGGAAGCTCGCCAGAGAATTGCCAGGAGTTTCCGTTGTAGTAGGGGAATGTTTCAAAGGAAACAGACCCGTCGACCCAACCGCCGTATCCGTAGGTCCATGCTGGCGGAGGGTTGTCGGCAGCCTGCTGTTTCAATTTTTCTCGAAATGCATTGACGTTGGCGGAATCGGTAAATTCCAAAGCCATCGCGAGTTCATCGGGTTGGGGATCACGACTAAGAGCTTGACGATACATTTGTTGGACGCGTTGCGTGTTGACTTCAGTTGCTGGAAGCTGCGAAGTGCCGCTCTGTGAGTCAGCAGACAGCTTTTTAGCTTGCTGCAAAACGAAAGGAGAATTCATCAGGTAAAGAGCCTGCTGCGGTACCGTGGTCTCACTTCGTTGTGCGCGACTGGCATCTGGGCTTGGTAAATCAAAGTTGGCGAGTAGTCCGGGTAAGTCTTCGCGATCGATGTATGCGTAGATTGCTCGACGTGTTGCTTCTTCGTGAATCTTTACCGACCTTCCGCCGATTGTTTCATCAAGTTGGTTTGCCGCCACGAGCAGGCGGTCTCGAAGCGGCTCAAATTCGAGTCTTCTGCGAGGCATGTGCCAAAGCAGCAGATTTTCGGGGTCAGCTTCGAATGCGTCGGAACGCATCCGAGAGGACTGTTGCCAAGTTTTGGAAAGCATGATCTCTTTTTGCAATTTCTTAATTGACCATCCACCATCGATGAACCGCTTGGCGAGGTAGTCCAATAGTTCAGGGTGTGTCGGTATCTCCCCGCGGATGCCAAAGTCGCTCGGAGAACGAACTAAACCTTCTCCGAATTGGTGCTGCCAGATGCGGTTCACAAGCACGCGTGCGGTAAGTGGATTTTTTGGGTTGGCAATGGCCTTGGCTAGTTCGAGTCGTCCACTTCCGTTTGTAAATGTTTTTCCCTGATCAACCATTTCAAGGATCTGTAAGAACCGACGTGGTACCCGATCACCTCGGTTTCCCGGAACACCGCGTTTAAAGATTACCGGTTCCACTGGCTGTGCTCGATCCTGTAGGATCATTGCTCGTGGTGGCGCCCCCGGATGAGTAATCGCAACGCCATTGACCGCGTTGTTGAGTTGGTTGTAGCGGTTGCGTTCACCCTGATCCAAGTGGGCAATCGCTTGTTGTGTGTCGAGTGTTGCAGGAGTGCGTCCGCTGAGAAGGAGTTG
>JBMHCO010000124.1:0-41723 GCA_049889895.1 Rubripirellula sp. | reverse complement strand
GGGTCGAGCATCACTGCAGAAGAAGCCACGCTTTCCTACGAGCGAGACATCCGACCCATTTTTCGGGCACATTGTTTTGATTGCCACGGTGCAACCGAAGAAATCGAAGGAGGACTTGACCTTCGATTGGTGCGATTCATGAAATCAGGCGGAGACAGTGGTTCCGCGATTGAACTCCATCAACCCGACCAAAGCCTACTTATCGATCGAATCGAAAGCGGTGAAATGCCACCGGGAGACACTCGTGTCAGCCCACAAGAATTGGAGACGCTGACTAAGTGGATCGAGCAAGGTTGCAACACACTTCGCACCGAACCGGAATCGATTCCTTCAGGATTAGGAATCACACTTGAGGAAAGAGACTTCTGGGCTTTCAAGCCGATCGATGCACTCTCTGCCGATGAACTAAATCAGGCAGTGCCAGATCGAGTTGCGACAAACTCGATCGATAAACAACTTATTTTGGAAGCCATCGATCAATTGACAAAATCATTGAGTGAGACGGGAGCCGATGAGCAAACGGTTTCAGTAACCGAAACGGAGCTCATGGAAGCTGCAGATTTTCTCTTCGCGCCCGAAGCATCCAGACCGACTCTGATTCGCCGTGCTTTCTACGACCTACTTGGTTTGCCTCCGAGTCCAGAACAGATGCAGCAGTGGATGGACCAAACAGATCCGCAGTGGTACTCGGCAATGGTTGACTCTTTACTAGATTCGCCTCAGTACGGAGAACGTTGGGGACGCCACTGGCTGGACATTGCTGGCTACTCGGACTCAGAGGGCTACACCAACAACGACACCGTACGTCAATGGGCTTGGAAATATCGTGACTGGGTTATCGAGTCGCTTAACCAAGACAAGCCGCTGAATGAGTTTGTCACAGAACAACTCGCCGGTGACGAGATCGCAGGTCCCCAGCAAGGCGATCTTACCGATCAGCAGATACGTCTATTAACAGCAACTGGTTTCCTGAGAATGGCCGCGGACGGAACTGGAAGTGGTGCCAACACCGCCGAAGCTAGAAACCAAGTGATCGCCGACACACTTAAAATCGTTGGCACTTCGCTCCTCGGCTTATCGGTTCAGTGTGCCCAGTGCCATGATCACCGATACGATCCGATTCCGCAGGAAGACTACTACGCACTGAGAGCCGTCTTTGAACCAGCCATGAACTGGCAAAAATGGAAAGTGCCGGCCGCAAGACAGCAATCACTCTATACCCAAGCAGATCGAGAAGCCGCCGCCGCAATCGAACAAGAAGCTCAGGTGGTTGCGAAAGAAAAACAGCAAGAACTCGACCGCTACATGAGCGAAGCGTTGTTGCAAGAACTGGAAAAACAACCAACTGAACTTCGTGAAACGCTAAAAACCGCTTACCTCACAACAGCCAACGAACGGACCCCGGAACAACAAGACCTTCTCAAACGTTATCCCAGCGTGAACATCACGCCTGGCAACCTGTATCAGTACATCCCTGACTCAAAGCCCAAGCTAGCTGAATTTGACAAAAAAATAGCGGATATACGTTCGAAGAAACCAGAAGAACAATTCATTCGATCGCTGACTGAACCACAGGAACCGCCACCCGAGACGAAACTTTTTCACCGTGGTGATCATCAGCAACCAAAACAGTCAGTCCTACCGCACTCGCTTCAGATCACTTGTCCGGAAAATCAGACAGAATCCTTTGCTTCCAATGATTCAGAATCACCGACGACGGGGCGCCGACTTGCCTATGCGAGATGGTTAACCAGCGATGAGCACCCGTTGTTTAAACGAGTTATCGCGAACCGAATTTGGCTCCACCACTTTGGTTCTGGAATTGTCAAAACGCCGTCTGATTTTGGTCGCCTAGGAAATCGTCCGAGTCACCCTCGACTACTAGACAAGCTGGCAACTGAACTCAGCAATCAGCAGTGGAGTTTAAAATCGCTTCACCGCACCATCATGCACTCGAGGACTTACCGTCAAACGCGTGGCATATCATTTAACCTTGAATCCATCACCGACCAGAAGAATCTTTCGGAATCAACCCAGCAACTTCTCATCAACTACCAGTTTCCATTTGCCAACCTGATGCGAGTTGATGCGGAAGCGATGCGTGATTCAATTCTTAAAATCAGTGGAAAATTAGATACAACCTTCGGTGGGAAACCCGTTGCGATTAAGGAAGATGAGACCGGAGCAATTGTGGTCGAAGGAGATTCGGGACGACGCAGTGTGTACATCCAGTCTAGAAGAACCAAACCCGTTTCGTTGCTTCAAACCTTCGACGCGCCGGTCATGGAAACCAACTGCGAATTGCGAGCCAGTTCCACGGTGGCGACACAATCCCTGATGATGCTCAATGGGAATTTCATTTTAGAAAATGCAGCAGCCGTGGCCGAACGAGCAGCTTCCGAAGCAAAATCTCTTTCACCGACACTCGCCACTGATCTTCCGCCTATCCCTGAACCCACCAAATCAAGATGGGCATATGGATTTGGAAAAATAAATCCTGAATCTCAACGCACCGAAACATTTACCCCTTTGGAACACTGGACGGGATCTCAGTGGCAAGCAGGGCCGTCTCTCCCTGATCCAACCTACGGATGGGCGTTGTTAACCCGATCAGGTGGACACCCTGACTCTGCAGAGCACAGCGTCATCAGGCGATGGAAAGCCGATGCATCAGGAACAGCAAGAATCTCTGGCACCCTTTCCCACGGGTCCCCTAACGGAGACGGTGTTCAAGGGAGAATCATCTCGAGTCAACTTGGTCAGCTTGGCTCATGGTCGATCAAGGAGGGGCAGATAAAAACCGAAGTCGATTCGTTTGCGATTGCATCGGGCGATACAATTGATTTCGTGACGGATTCAATGACCAGCATCACTTCTGATTCCTTCAACTGGCCTATCAAACTAACCCTGGTGAAAGAAACTGGCAGTGAACTTATCGCGGAGTCCGAGACAGAATTTACGGGGCCTCAGGAATCACTCGCTGAAATACCAAGCCAGATCGTTCGTGCATGGCAGTTGGTTTACCAAAGAGATCCCAGTGATCAGGAACTCGAGAAAGCTTATCGCTTTATTGGACTCCAAATCGACACCGCTAACCGCTCTTCCACCTTTAGCCAACAGCGTTCCGTACTCCGCCAGTGCATGACCAATCTTTGCCAAATGCTCCTGGGTTCCAATGAGTTTTTCTATGTTGAATAATGCTCAAACAAATCACTTGGCAAGTACGCGTCGAGCGTTCCTGCAGCAGAACACGATGGGAATCGGCGGTCTTGCACTCGCATGGCTTCTCGATCACAACGGAGCTTCAGCTAAGACGAAACTGCTGCCAAAGAATCGACAAGACTTTGACCTCGCTCCAAAGCAGCCCCCACAACCGGCCAAAGCGAAGGCCATGATCTCGCTGTTTCAACATGGTGGTCCGTCACACATGGATCTAACCGATCCAAAGCCGGAACTCACCAAATACAATGGCACTGAATATCAAGGTGAAGTTGGATACAGCTTTGTTAACGAAGCCAGTAAAACTCTACTGGGGAGCCCATGGAAGTTCCAGCAGCATGGGCAATGCGGAACGGAGATCTCAGAGCTCCTACCACACCTCTCGGGGATCGTTGATGACATCTGTCTGATACGAAGCATGCACACGGGAGCCAATGGCCATGAAGTTTCAATCCGCTATTTTCATGGCGGGATTCCCGGAGTGCTGGGACGACCACACATGGCTTCATGGTTGCTCTACGCCCTTGGCTGCGAAACGGAAAACCTACCGGCCTACATGGTGCTCACCGATCCGGGAGGACCACCGGTCGATAGCACAAACAACTGGTCCAGCGGGTTCATGCCAGCTTTGTATCAGGGAACGGTACTACGTCCACGCGAACCCAGAATTTTGAACCTCAACGCTCCAGAGCATCTTCGAGGAATCCCTCAGCGGCAAAACCTTGATTTTCTGCAGTCGATCAACCGACAGCATGCTGATCAATTCCCCGGCAATAGTGAACTGCAGGCTCGGATTGCAAGTTATGAACTCGCCGCCAAAATGCAAATTGCAGCAACCGACGCTCTGGATATTCAACAAGAGCCTCAATACATTCACGAACTGTATGGACTCGATCGTGATGAAACACGTGAATATGGAACTCGTTGCCTGATCGCGCGTCGCCTGATCGAACGCGGTGTGCGGTTCGTGCAACTCTTTCTCAACGGTCAACCATGGGACAATCACAGCAACATTAGCACAGGCCTTCCATCGGTTTGCAAGAAAACCGATCAGCCGTCTGCAGCTCTGGTAAAAGATTTGAAGCAGCGAGGGATGCTCGATGAAGTCATCGTCCACTGGGGTGGTGAAATCGGGCGTTTACCGGTTACTCAGAATCAAGGTGCACCAGAGAAACATGGACGTGACCACAATGGACAAGGTTTTAGCATTTGGCTAGCGGGAGGCGGTATCAAGCCGGGCATGACTTATGGGGCAACCGATGAATTCGGTCACAAAGCGATCGAGAACGTGGTTACGCCAAACGACTATCAGGCGACCCTTATGCATCTATTTGGTATTAGCATCAACGACTTGATATTCCTCCATAATGGTCAAGAGCAGGTCCTCTCCGCAGGCCGACCCGCCAATGTGGTACAACCCATCCTCGCCTGATAAAACCGATCAGCCAATGCTTTCCATCAGAACACTGATCAACACGGCATCCACGTCGGGCACAGCTCGGTCGATTGCGGCATTCATGCTTAGAGACGTAGCAAGTTTACAAAAAAAAACCAGGCTGCTTGCAGCTACCGTTGGCGTTATTTTCTTCATGTCGCTCGGCTGCTCAAAGGAGGAGCCCCCTCAAAACGTTGGCCCAACGACATCAAAAAGTGGAGACCTCTCAGCCGCTCAAAAAATGCTCGCGGCAATCAAACGAAATGACTGGGAGACGGCAAGTAAACTCTCAAGAGAAGTATTGATCGCCAACCCTGACGACGCGGAACTGATTACCCAAGTTGCCTTGGTGACCGCGAGCACAGGAGATGAAACCGAAGCCGCTCAGTTGCTGGTTACCGCCGCGCGAGCCGGTGGGTTCCGACCTGCCGCAAGAGTGAACAATGCGGTCCAAGGCCTCATTAATGTGGGGCAAATCTACAACGCCGTTGAGCTCTTGGAAGAGGCACTGGAGCGTTACCCGGAAGAACATCAACAGCGGAGAACGCTGGTAGGATTCCTCGCTGAATTACAGCGCCCGGAGAAACTACCGGAGCACTTGCAGATTCTCTACAAGAACCGCCAATTTGATCTTTCGTTACTATTCGCAACAACCGACACCTCAACGCGTCGGATGTCGATCAACACCATCAACACCATCTTTGAACGAAACCCAAACGACCATCGCGTCAAACTCGGCAACGCCTTCCTGTTATTGTATCGGCGTAACGTCAATGAAGCCGCTGAAGTACTCAAAGAGATCATTCAGCATCACCCCGATTTTGCACCCGCTTATGCGACCTACGGAAGAGTCCTCGCCACGCAGTCTCAATGGGACGAACTGATGCAGTGGTACGAGGACCGACCCAACGGATGTGAAGAATATGCGGACTATTGGATTGCGATGGGTGACCTTGCTACCGAGAAAGGAAGGATTGACCGAGCCGTACGTGGCTACTGGGAGGCTTGCATGCGCAGCCCCTCTAACTCCATGGCATGGAGCCGACTGGCGATCACGATTCAAAGAATCAACGGGCAATCCCAAGGCGATGAGCTTGGAATTAGCGATCAGCAGATAGAATCGATCACAACTTATGCAAGCGAACTACAAGCATTTCGCGAACAATTCAACCACTTCGCAGCGGGCGACCGGACCAGTCAATCTGAGGCATTAGAAATCTCGGCTCACTTGATGAAACTGGGCCGATCTTGGGCTGCTGAAGCATGGTGGGCAATCGCTTCTACCCTGCCGCAACAACCTTCAAAAAATCTGAAAACGCAACGAGATGAAATCATCCGCCAACTACGGCGTGATCCAAGCTGGCAATCAAAAGACCCACAAGTCTTCAGCATCAATTTCGCCAACCTTCCCCTGCCGGATATCGAGGCAGGACTACCCAAGGAAGAAATGTTTGCAGTGAAACCCAAGTCGGCTTCTATCGAATCACTAAGGCTTTCAGAAAGAAGTTTTGAATGGGGTCTCGAGGGATACGGGTCTGAAAATTCACCGGACGACGCAAAACTTGCTCCGTTGACGCGTTCCACTGGGGCCGGCGGAGGCAGCCTCGATTACGACCTCGATGGCTGGCCCGACCTGATGATTATGAATGCTGCCGGAAAAATCTTAGCTTTGGATTCAAACCCAAATAACCTGCTTCGCAATCTGGGAAACCAATTCACTGATGCTTCACAGGTTACCGGGGTCGATGATAGAGGTTTTGGCCAAGGAGTGGCGATCGGGGACTATAACGAAGACGGATTCCCAGATCTATTTTTTGCTAACCTAGGTTTCAATCGCTTACTTCGAAACAATGGTGATGGAACCTTCACCAACTGCACTGATCAGCTCCAAGGCGATGTAGAAGTGGCATGGTCCTCTTCAGCCTCTTTCGTTGACATCAACAACGATTCAATCACCGATCTCTTTGTATCCAATTACTGCCAGCCCGTTCCAGGTATCGTCTCCGCTTGCCCCGATGAATCAGGGCAACCGGGACCCTGCCACCCGCTTCGCTTCCCCGCCGATGTGGATATGGTTTTTCAGGGTCTAGGCGATGGGACTTTCAAAAATGTGACGGACCAATGGATTGGCGAGCCATTACCTGGACGCGGACTTGGGATTGTTTCCGGACAATTAGTGAACGACAAACAGGGCATCTTCGTTGCAAACGATATGTCACGAAACGCTTATTACACAGCGGCAGATGAATCAGCAGACTTTCACTTATCGGAAACAGCAGGAGTGCGTGGAGTGGCACTCGACGGGATGTCACGCTCTCAGGCATCAATGGGGATTGCCAGCTGTGACTTTGATCATGATGGAGATCTAGATTTTTACGTCACGGGGTTTGGCCGCGAATACAACGTCTATTATGAACAAGTCGCTCCAGGTCTCTGGAAAGACGAGACGAGTCGACTCGGCCTGATTGAACCCACACTACCGCTAATTGGCTTCGGCACGCAGCCCATCGACATTGAGAATGATGGCGTTGAAGAAATCATTGTCACCAACGGTCACATTGGCGAGTTTGATAGCCCGGACATTCCGGATTATGACTTGCCGCTTCAGATTTTCCGTCGTGACTCGCAAGGTAAATTTGCACTCTTGGATGATGATCCATGGGGCAATTACTTTCAATTGCCTCACGTCGGACGCGCCCTGTGGACATCTGATGTCAATCGGGACGGCAGAAACGATGTTTTCATCACGCACATGAACGAGCAAATCCGCTTACTGCTGAATGAAAGCACCGACCAGCATCACCGGATTGGATTTAGAATGGTGGCAACGCGTGCGAATCGCGATGCGATTGGATCAATCGTTCGCTTCAAAGTCGGTCAAGAGCAACGTAGCCTCTGGGTTCTTTCCGGAGACGGCTATTTCTGCAGCAACGAGAAAACGCTGATCGCAGGACTCGCTGACGCAGAGATCGTCACCGAGGTTACGGTTCATTGGGCCGATGGAAGCAGCGAGTCATTTGGTGATCTACCAGCAGACCATTGCTACCTTCTACGCCAAGGCAGCGGGGCAGCCTTCGAACTCAGCAGCTATTAGCGATCATTACAAACTGCAAAACGAAAAGAGTGACACCTACACCCAATCGCTTGTGCGGTATCAATAGACTGGCCTGCTCATGATGGATTGCGCATGCTGGATTGTGCATGCTGGATTGTGCATGGCACTAGCGTGACGCGGTCGCTCTTCGGGCAATAAAAAAAGGCGACCATCACTGGTCGCCTCAACTTATTCAAACGCATTCAATCGCTTCGACTACTTAGCCGCTTCTGGCTTCTTGTAGACAAATTCAGGATTACCAATCGCGATGATTCCGGTAGCCACTCGAGCACCTGCATCGCCGGACGGCTGACTCTTTAGATCATCCTTGCCAGCGTGCACAACGAACGCACGACCAAGAATGAAATGCAGAGGTGTGCCCTTCATGGTGATATTCACCTGAGCGACTCCATCATCATTTGCTTTCACATTCCCTAGGTCACCAGTGTGACTGTGAGCACCAGGAGCTCCGTGGTCGTGGCCGCTTGGGTTGTAATGACCCCCAGTGGACTTTCCATCACCGCCACGCTGATCACCAAATTCATGGATGTGAAAACCATGCTCACCCGGGGTCAGGTTATTGATCCGACCGGTAATTTTGATCTCCTCACCTTTCTGAACCAGCTTCAGGGTGCCACGCACTTTGTTTCCCTTTGTGGGAGTGATCACGGCGACACCGAGAGTCGGAAGATGAGCATCATGGGAATGTGCGTGTGCAGCTTCCTCGGCGCGAACAGCAGCACCGGCAAGAAGGCCAAAGACGACGCACGAGAACAAACAATTTCTAATCAACATCTAATTCTCCAGATTACTTTTAACGATTAATTCTTTACATCGGATTTCATCAACACCCACCGCTACGGACCGTTCCTTCGGCCTATTTTTTAACGACCCAGATATTTCGGAACACAACAGGATTGCCGTGATTCTGAAGAAACAAGGAGTCCATTTCTGGGCCTTCACCATTGCGTCCGGGCGTTCCATGAGCCAACTCTCGATCATCATGAATCAAGACGCCATTGTGCCGAATGGTCACCCGAGCGTTGGATGTTTTCGTTCCATCATCATTATAACGGGCGGCAGTGAAATCAATATCGTAGGTCTGCCAAGCGAGGGGTGGAAAACACATATTCACATCCGGCTGTGAGATGGAATAAATGCCACCGCATTCATTGTCTTTTCCTTCTAAGCCGAACGAATCCAAAACCTGAAGTTCGTAGCGACTTTGAATGTAAACGCCGCTATTGCCTCTCGCCTGCCCTCGTGCTTCAGGCATGAACGGAGTTCGAAACTCGACATGGAGATGATGATCACCAAATTTTTCTTTTGACCAGACATTTGTTGCACCCAACCATTTCCCGTCCACTAGCTGAGCATCATTGAATTGATCGGTACCGCTTCCGTCAAATAGAACCATCCCTCCCTTTGGCGGTCCGACACCGAGTGTTGGACTTTTTCGCTCGACCTTCTCCATGACCCCGAGAAGCTGTCCGTCGTACTCCACGCTGATTTTCCCATCAACGAGTGACACGAGGGCATCCCCGACAGGGAACACCAGCGATCCGTTTTCGGCTTGCACCTCGATCTCATTCCGGTCATCTCCACGACTCCACCCATCTCCTGGTAGACCACCCGTGTGACCGATCACATTGAATTTGCCGCCGCCAAGTGCAATCACCTGTACACCGATCTTACGACTACCATCTTGAGTCCTAATCTCACCCGAGTATTCACCTTGGATTTTGTAGTCCTCGCCCGCTTTAGCCGGATCAGTGAAAACAGCCCCGCCCGGACCTGCCGCTAAGACGGAAGAAGCCACCAAGCAGAGACTACCCAAAAAGACGACCATTCTCTTTCGCATCAACATTGCTACCTCAAAAACACCAGACACTGGTCAGCTACAAATCGTTTGAATCATTCGTTGAGGCAGTCCCAGATCAGGCCGAACTCACGAAAAAATTCTCAATGCGATCAGCATCGCAGTGGATCCAACAAATAATACCGCTCTAACCTCAAGCGAAGCCAACGGCTGGTTTTACGAGCCGTAAGCATAACGAATTTCAGGGAGCGATTTTGTCATGAAGTCTCAAAAGCGATGAAACATTCACCAGTGCATCACGTATCCACCGTCAACATTGATGATCTGTCCAGTGACCTGAGAAGCGCACCGAGATGACAAAAACAAAACCATATTGGCGATGTCCTCAGTGGTCTGCAAATTCCCGAGGGGAATCATTGCTTTCACTTTTTCCTTGACCCACTGGTCATACTCCATTCCCGACGCTTCACCCTGCAAACGCGACCAACCTTCCCAGACAGAGTGCATCAGGTCCGTCTTCACCATTCCCGGACAAACCATGTTCACCCGAATTCCGTGAGGAGCGAGATCTTTGGCCATACACTGAGTAAAATTGATATTCGCCGCTTTGGTAGCACTGTATGGAGGGTCCGTTTGCGATCCAATTTGCCCCGCAACAGAACCGATCATGACGAAGCTACCCATGGTTTGCTTGACCAAGATTGGTGCAACAGCATGAGCGAGGTTAACCATCCCCATCAGGTTAACCTGTAGCGGTTTGAGCCAGTCAGATGGATTCAAACGGGTAAATGGAAACCCAAAGCACCCTGAACCGACTGCCGCCGCATGAACGACGTACTTCAAGATTCCTGAGTCGGGATCGGTCAATTCCCTAGCTGCCTGATTCACCTCGTTCTCGTCAGCGACATCGAGTCGATATGCCCTGACCGAGACGGAACATTGATTGGCAATTTCTCCTGCCACCTCGTCAATTTGCGGGGACTGATCCCAGAGAATTAAATCACAACCTTCTCTCGCAAATCGCTTTGCCACTTCGAGACCGATACCACCCGCTGCACCGGTGACGAGCACTGAGCCGTCATTTAAACCTAGATCCAAAACGATGGCTCCCATCGAGCAGAAAGACCTGAAGCTAAATGCACAATTGAACGTGCATTCATCAGTTCAAACACATCACATACACACGCGAACGAAAAACTCGAAGTTGACAGCCCTCATTCTTTTATCAGGATCCTTGATGTGACAGAGAAACAGAATGATTAGCAGCACTCACCTGGTTCACAACACGCATCACCAAGAATTGTCAGGTTATAACCCTTCCCCTTTGTCTCGCTCGGCTTTCGTTCTTCTCCGATACATTCCATCGGCTTGGCCTGATCATCGGTAATGGATTGATGCGGTGGCACTTGAACAAACGCATCTTGGTAGGGGGATCGAGAAAGACGCTGAAAGGTACTTCGACAAACTTTCGTACGTTGACCTCGACGATACACGTGACCGTCATCATCAATCACTTCAGTGAACGGCCCCCTATAAATCACCGCTTCGTTGTAGTCGTTACAAGAACCAAGCGGATTTTTGTAGGCAATCACTGTAACAGAACGAAATTCAATCCCATCGACAACTTGCCAAGGCTTTTCTTGATAGACGGCGACTTCAATGCCACTAAAACCGGCTTCTTCGAACGCACGGAGAAACGCTTGTTCTTGGAACGCACCGGAGATGCATCCGCTCCAAAGATCGGCATCATTCTGCATGGACATAGGAACCAATTCATCACTGACAATGTCACTGATCACCGCTCGCCCACCAGGCTTTAACACGCGATAGAGTTCTTGGAAGAGTTGCTCCTTGTCACTTGAATCAACAAGATTCAAAACGCAATTGCTGACCACCACGTCAACCGAATCATCGGCAATCATGGGCTCTGCAGCACGCATATCCGAAAGAAAAGCTTCAAGCTGTCGCAAATCAACCTCATTAGCAACAGGATGATCCACGAGATATTGATCAAGTTTATCACGGTCAATTGCGAGATCTTGAATTTTCCCTCTTTTGAATTCGACGTTTGAATACCCGATCTTCTCTGCAACCTCCGCTTGGCTGCGTCTCGCAAGATCCAACATCGTGTCGTTGACATCGACACCAATCACTCTTCCTTCAGCCCCGACAACCTGAGACGCGATGAAACAGATTTTCCCTCCACCGCTGCCGAGATCCAGAACCGTTTCGCCAAGGTTGAGATACTTGGATGGATCACCGCAACCATAGTCCCGATCGATGACTTCCTGTGGAATCACTCGGAGATACTGTGCGTCATAATCCACGGGGCAGCACAAGGCGGCTTCACGTTCCTCCGCGGCTGCTGAGTAACGCTGCTCCACAGCAGAAACCGTGTCCAAAGTTTTATTATCGCCTGACATCATTACTTCACCCTCTTCAAACTAAGTGCCAATTTCCCAAGGTGTGGTCGCGCTACCTTTTCAAGGTGTGGTCGCGCCACCGCAACTGCTACCGGCACCCGCGGTACATGCGTAACAGTGATCTGCGACGCAAATGGACTGCTCGGTTAAGTCACTAAAACTATCAATATCCCAGATTGTTTTCGTACCCGTTGTCCCCAAGCTCAAATCCAACATCTGATTGAAATCACAGTCATAGAGCTTACCATCCCAACTAATTGAAAGAAGGGTTTTACACATGACTTGAGTCGCGGCGAGTGGATTGAAGTTTTGCTCGAGCAATTGAAAGTACTTTTCCAACTCACCCCGCTTGCTCAAAAATTTAGCAAATCGCTTCACCGGTAAATTCGTGATAGTGAGCAAACGATTAAAACGAATCCCGTAGCGTTGATATAGTTCTTTCTGGTATGCCTGCTCCAGCATCTTCTGATCCGGTGGCAACGTGGGGCCCGTTGGATTGAAAACGAGATTCAAAGACAAGTCGGAATCAGGCATTCCAAAGCCCAACGAATTCAATCGTAACAGCCCCTCGATACTCCGCTTAAAAACCCCGGAACCTCGCTGCAGATCAACGTTATCTTCGAGGTAGCAAGGTAATGACGCCACCACTTCCACCTGCTGTGATTGCAAGAAATCCGCAAGCCACTCCATCCCAGGTTCCGATAGGACCGTAAGGTTGCATCGATCAATGACTCGTAATCCCATCTCGCGGAAAGCCCGCACTAATCTCCGAAAATTGGGATTCAATTCCGGAGCACCTCCGGTCAAGTCGATTGTCTTGATTTGCGAACAGCCCCTCGCAAGTTCGATCACTCGATCGGCCGTCCGCGAGTCCATATTCTCACGCGTCTTGGTGGGGCCTGCCTCGACATGGCAGTGCGTACAAGCCTGATTACAGAGTTTCCCAAGATTGATCTGCAGATCGGTAACCGAGTGCCGAACGAACGGCGCTGCCTCAGCATTCAATTTTTCCGCGAAAGGTTCCACTAGACCTGTGCTGTGGCCTGAATCAATAATGGGAAGGATCGATTTCATTCCGCTGCAATCACTGGTTCGAAAAAACTGCGTGACGCCAAGACAAGTCACGCGAATATCATCTCACAGCAGCATCCAGACGTGAACCTACCCAACGCGGAATTACTCTCCTTAAAAACAATATAAAAGCGGGATTTCGAGGTTCACCGTGGATGCTGAACATCGTGAACGCTACCATCCCTCTTGCTTTAATCAAATCCAAACCAACCTGATAGCCATCGATAAAGTGATCAGGATAGGACCAAGACACTTTTGAACCTGATGGTTCTAAATCCTTATGAATCACGCACCGAAAAATACTCACCATCAGCTATTGGCGACTTGCGCATTTGGACTCGAATCGCTCCTACGTCGTGAATTGGAGGGATTGGATTTACCAGCGAAAGTCATCGAACCTGGAAGAGTTGCATTTGAGGGTGATCGTCGAGCAATTCTGAACGCTAATCTTTGGCTGCGCACGGCGGACCGAATTCTGATTAAGGTCAGCGACTTCCCTGCGCCGGACTTTGATGCACTTTTCGAATCAACCCGCAATCTTGACTGGACGCCGTATATTTCCGCTGATGGGCAATTCCCCGTCAGCGGACGCTGCATCCGATCTCAACTCACCAGTGTTCCGGCATGCCAACGCGCAATCAAAAAGGCGATCGCACAATCGCTAATTCGTGACACACAAAGCACAACACTTCCTGAAAATGGAGCCAGCTTTCGCGTTGACTTCACTCTCCTAAAAGATCACGCAACCTTAACGATTGACACCACGGGGATTGGCCTAAACCGTAGAGGTTACCATCGTGCAGGATCATCTCCTCAAGTCAAAGAAACGCTTGCAGCCGCGTTAGTCATGCTCAGCTACTGGCGTAATGGACGCCCCTTGGTTACCCCTCTGTGCCGCGGCGGAACTATCGCGATCGAAGCTGCGATGATTGGCTTGAACATGGCACCGGGGATCGGTCGGTCCTTTGCATGCGAAGATTGGTCAACCGACTACCTATCCCTATCCCAAGAACTACGTAACGAAGCCGAAAGCCGATGCGACAAAAAACTTGACACTCGCATCCTAGCTTTTGACCATGACGAACGAATGATTGCGAAGGCGCGAGCGAACGCAAAGTTTGCACGGGTCACTGACGCAATTCACTTCGATTGTGCAGACCTGCATCAAATCCGAAACCAAAGGCGATTTGGATGTCTGGTGGCAGTTCCACCGTCCGAGGAACATTTTCCTTCGATACGTGAACGTGATGAGTACTACCACCAACTACCAGATCTCTTTAGACGCCTCCCAACGTGGTCACATTATGTCCTAGCCGATTTCAGAAAACTTGAATCACTGCTTGGTCGTCCCGCTGACCGCCGCCGCAAGCTTTACAGCGGCGGGATACCAATGACTTATTTTCAGTTCCATGGCCCCAAGCCGGTAACGAACGCACCCAATGATGATGCAACAGACCTTGATAATAAGATGACTCCCGAAAGGTCCGCGATTAAAACCTCCACCATAGCCAACAAGGGTGGAATCTCTTTGACCACCGGGGGATCGTCGGCAGAACCGTCTACAAAAGAAACGAGCAATACTGAAGCGAGCCGCCAACCCGAGCGTGAACCGCGTTACGAACATGCGTCTGGTCCCGCTGCGTTCGGCGAACTCTCAGCGAAATCTCGAGAGCAAGCCGAACTGTTTGCCAGCCGAATTCGAAAGCGAGCAAAGCATCTCAGAAAATGGCCAACCAAGCGTGGCATCACCTGCTATCGGATCTACGAACGAGACATTCCTGAGATCCCTCTCGTGGTCGATCTTTACGAAGATGCAATTCATATCACCGAATATGATCGACCGCACGATCGAGATCCGGCGGAACATGGTAACTGGCTGGACCTTATGTCTCAGACCGCTGCAGACGGATTGAACGTAGCAAAGCAAAACATCTTTTTGAAGCGTCGTGGCAGGCAAAAAGGGAAAACACAGCACGACAAAGTTGCTGAAACATTCATTCGGAAAGAGGTACAAGAAGGCGGACTCAAATTCCTCGTCAATCTTGCCGACTACGTTGACACCGGACTCTTTCTCGATCACCGGATCACTCGCGAAATGGTTCGCGACCAAGCAAAGGGAAAGCACTTCCTGAACCTGTTCTGCTACACAGGATCTTTTACTGTTTATGCAGCAGATGGTGGTGCAAAAAGCACCGTCAGCGTCGACCTCTCTCGAAACTACTTAGACTGGGCGAAAGCAAACCTTGAGATCAACGGTCTCGATGGCCAGCAACATCGGTTCGTTCATCAAGACACCATGCAATTTATTCAAGAACATCCTGCGAAACCCACTTACGATCTAGTGGTCATCGACCCACCCACTTTTTCCAACAGCAAGCGAACCGAAAAAGACTGGACTGTTCAGGGGCAAGCCGAAGAACTACTCGAGCGTGTTCTTCCGTTAGTCATCCCTGGTGGGGTCATTTACTTCTCAACCAATTTCCGAAGATTTAAATTCCAGCCAGAGAATCTGAAGCTGAGCGAGGCTCATGAAATCTCTCGCCAAACGGTTCCCGAAGATTTCCGCAACCGCCGCATTCATCGCTGCTGGCGGCTCGTCCGCTAAGACGCACGACGCGACCAATGGACCCGCACAGCGAGATCTACTGGCAGTTCACTCTTTGCTTCATCCACAAATCATTGAAATTGTGGTGAGTGCAGAAAAGCGTACAACCCAATCAGGGTCTTACCGTCGCGAATCCGCCCCTCTTGGATCCACTGAATGATTTCGGATTTTGAAGCAATTCGATTCTCAATCTCTTCCACTGCCTCCCTAGCATGTTCTCCTGCGGTCAGACCCTCGGCGACATAAAGATACATCAATTCATCGCTAATCCCTGGGGCAGAATAAAATTCATGCAGCAAGGTGAAGCGTTCCGCCCGGTACCCAGTCTCTTCAGCCAATTCCCTGATAGCAGTCGCCTCCGGTGCTTCATCCCAATCCATGGTTCCAGCTGGCAACTCGAGTAACGTTTCACCGACCGTTGGCCGAGAATTCTCAATCAAAACAACATGGTCACAATCCAGAACCGGAACCAAGACGACCGCCCCCGGGTGACGAATCACCTCGCGCTCATAAGTCTTACCGTCGCTTCCCTCGAGATGCATCAAGTGAACATTGAAGCGATTACCACGCAACAGGACGGTTTCATTTTTATTCGAGGGCATCGTCGTTCCTCTGCGATATTCCATCAGGTTGTATCGTTCGAATGGATATTTTAAAACTCCATTCGCCGGCGAACCAATCCGATCACCAAGACCGCATCAATCGAATTCGCCGTCTACGATGTAAGACTAGCAATGACCCCTTACATCGAGAAGCCCTTACATCGAGAAGCCTCGCAAGGTAATGCTCTGACATGACGTGGTTCGGTTTTCTTAATTGCAATAAACCAAGCGGCATGACCTCGAGAGATGTTGTGAATCTTGTGCAGCGACGACTGCGAAAGGTCAAAGTGGGTCATGCAGGAACTCTCGACCCACTCGCCAACGGTGTCTTGGTTCTTGGATTAGGCCCCGCTGCAAAATTAGTGACGCACGTTCAAGCTTATCCAAAGCGGTATATCGGCGAGTTCAGGCTCGGTGAACACAGTCCCTCGGAAGACATTGAGACCGAGAGCACACGGCCCGAAGGCCTTCCGATCCCAGATCGGCAATCTCTCGACGAGGCATCCCGAAGCATGATCGGACGGATACGGCAAACCCCATCCGCCTACTCTGCAATCCATGTCGACGGAAGACGTGCATACGATCGAGCCAGAAACGGAGAGCAGTTCGAAATGCCGAGCCGAGAAGTTCAGGTGGATGAGATCATCGTCCGGCATTACTCGCACCCGAACCTAGTCCTGGAAATCACGTGCGGATCAGGAACCTACATTCGTTCGATCGGGTCCGACTTGGCGAAGAAGCTTGGAACCTTTGCCGTCATGACCGCCCTGAAAAGAACCTCGATCGGGCCGTTCCACGAGGAGGATGCGATTGACACGGCCACGCTCAAAGACGGGAACCTCATCGAACACCTCCTGCCCCCAAGTCTCGCTGTTCAACACTTACCTCACATCGTTCTATCGGCAGGGGAAATTCAGAAAGCCTACTTTGGGCAATCCATTGATTGCCAATGGAATCACGAGCATCCCGCGGTCGCTTACACCAAGAGCACTCGCCTCGTTGAAAATCAAGCAAGTAGTATTCCATCTGTATTGGCTCCGGAATTAGCTGCAATGACGGAAGCGGGTGAATTAGCTGCTCTTCTACGACTCAAAAGTGACCGATGGCATCCCCATCGCGTTTTCCCTCCTGCAAAAAAAATTGCGGAAGAGATGACGCGTATCAATGGATGAAAAGAGGCCGATCTTCCCACGTGTCAGCCATGCCACCCCTGTGGGTCAGCATCCGCTAAACTACAGCCCTAACCATCCAAAAAACGCAACCACATAACGGACAAACGACAAGTGCTTAAATACTCCAAGATTGGCACTTCACTTCTTTGTTTATTGTTCACATTTTCGGTCGGATCAATCGACCGCATTGTGCAACCAAAATGCCTTGCATGTGA
Organism: Rubripirellula sp.; assembly: GCA_049889895.1. GTDB lineage: Bacteria > Planctomycetota > Planctomycetia > Pirellulales > Pirellulaceae > Rubripirellula. The sequence goes on along the minus strand of JBMHCO010000124.1, from coordinate 24,068 downwards.
ACCCGCAGATTTCCCACTTGATGCGGCAATCACTGATCTGGTGGAAGCGGCAATCAGTGAAGGCCAAACGTCGGGTGCGGTCGTCTTGGTCGCTGATCGCAGCGGCATCCTGTACGAAAAAGCATTTGGTTATCGCTTGCAAAGCGATGAAGCCGAAGTGATGACGGTGGACACCGTCTTCGACTTAGCGTCGATTACAAAGCCGGTTGCAACCGCAACTGCGGTGATGCATTTATTCCAAGAAGGCAAAGTCGATCTCGATCAACCAGTGTCAAACTACCTTCCTGAGTTTACGGGTCACGGTAAAGAGTCGATTCTGGTTTCTGAACTTTTGCTTCACACCGGAGGATTGATTCCGGACAACTCACTGAAGGATTATCAACAAGGCACCCAAGTTGCGTGGGAAAAAATCTGCAATCTCAAGATGACCGCAAACCGTGGCGAGCGTTTCATGTATAGCGACGTCGGCTTCATCGTTTTAGGAAAATTGGTTGAAAAAATCTCTGGACTTAACCTCAATCAATTCACCCGACAAAAGATTTTTGAACCTCTTGGAATGAATGAGACTGGTTTTTTACCCGCGTCTGAACTGAAGCAACGAGCTGCTGCAACTGAGAAAAGACAGGGCCAATGGATGCGAGGTGAAGTACACGACCCGCGTGCTTACCTCATGGATGGGATTGCTGGTCACGCTGGACTATTTTCCACAGCACGTGATCTAGCGATCTTCGGTCAATCAATGCTGCACCAAGGCGAAAAGCATCCGATGGTGTTGAACCCAGCGAACTTCGAGGTGATGACCAAACCTCGCGAGACACCGAGGGGAACACGAACGTACGGTTGGGATCATCGCTCTCCCTATTCAAGTAATCGTGGATCCAATCTATCCGATGAGGCATTTGGCCACGGTGGCTTCACTGGAACCGTGTTGTGGATCGATCCAACAAAGGATCGGGTCTTTGTGTTTCTAAGCAGTCGGCTCCATCCCGATGGAAAGGGTTCCGTCAACACACTTGCAGGTCAAATAGCGAGTCTGATTGGACAGAACAGCCCCAATCAAGAATGAAGTAAATTGTCGTTTTTCCGAAAACTGAAACCCATTTGAATCACCTTTCTCAACATTGCTCGATATGACAGCACGATTGATCGCTCGCACTCTCTCACTGATCTTGATGCAATGCGTCTTTGTCTTTGCCAATGACAAACGTCCAAATATGATTTGGATCTCATGCGAAGACATCAGCCCGCACTTGGGTTGTTACGGCGACCCGCATGCAATCACGCCAAATCTCGATCTGCTCGCGCAGCAAGGCGTGCGATACACGCACGCGTATACCACTGCCGGTGTCTGTGCCCCTTGTCGATCCGGCATCATCACGGGGATGTACCAAAATAGCGTCGGAACACATCACATGAGGTGTAACGCGAAGCTACCCGATTGGCTTGATCCATTCCCCATCCTCTTGAAGGACGCAGGGTACTACTGCACCAACAACAGCAAGACAGACTACCAATTTAGTCAGCCAAACCCAAAAGAGATCTGGAACGAATCCGGATCAAAGGCACACTGGAAGAATCGCGATAATCCTGAACAGCCTTTCTTTGCGGTCTTCAACTTCACCGGTTGCCATGAAAGCGGCATCGCCAGCAAGGCAAAGTACGAACAAGTCACGCGTGATTTGGAAATCAGCGAGCGACAAGATGCAGCAAAGCTCACAACACTCCCGCCGTACTACCCCGACACCCCAACGGTACGCGAAGACTGGAAACGCAATTACGAATTGATTACGGCCATGGATCATTGGGCCGGTCAACTCATCGACGAGCTTAAAGATGCTGGAGTGTATGAAAACACGATCGTCTTTTTCTGGTCGGATCACGGCATCGGTCTGCCGAGAGCAAAACGCTGGCTTTACGAATCAGGAACGCATATACCGCTTATCGTAAGAATCCCTGAAAGACATCGCACAGGCAATCAAGGACAACCGGGATCCGTTGAAACGCAACTGGTCAGTTCAATCGACTTTGGCCCAACGGTTCTCAATCTTGCTGGTCTTAAACTCCCATCCTACCTGCAAGGGCAACCTTTTCTTGGACATCGCTTACCGGTCGCAAGAAAATACATTTACGGCGCGAGGGATCGGATGGACGAACGATACGACATCATCCGATCTGTGCGAGGAACAAAGTATCGATACATCCGTAACTTCGAGCCTTTGAAACCTTACTACCAGTACATGAACACCCCGGAAAAAGGTGCAACGATGCTGGAAATACGGAAGGCGGAAAACACTGAGAAACTAACCGAGACGGGGAAGATTTTCTCGGCGGAACGAAAGCCGGTTGAAGAACTTTATGACGTCGACTCGGACCCTCACGAGATTCATAACCTGGCCGCAGACCCCAAACATCAAGCACGCCTCCATGAGATGCGTTCGGCGCTTGCACAGTGGCAGCGTGACATTGGTGACATCGGCCTTGTTCCCGAAGCGGAAATCGTCATCCAAGAAAGCCAAGCTGGATCCAGATATGAGATTCTGCACCCCGATTTACAGAAAGAGCGATCCTCAGCAACTGGAGATACGCCCGCCAAGACACTCAACCAACTCGTCGATGTTGCAACGAAGGCTTCAGAGGGGATCAACGCCCTGGAGGATCTCATCGACGCCGCATCATCAAATGACGCTTCAACTCGCTACTGGGCGATGACGGGGATCGGCAATATTGGACCAGAAGCAAAAACCGCTTTAGAAGTTGCAAAATCCGGATTAAAGGATCGCTCGCCGAACGTTAGAATCGCGTCTGCGAGGGCTTTGGCGAGGTTAGGTGAATCCGAGATCGCCTTGGAGGTCCTCCGGGAGGAACTAGAGAGTGATCATCAGTGGGGTCGCCTTGCAGCAGCAATCGTTTTGGACGAGATGGATGAACAAGCCCGTCCCGCACTCGATGCTCTAGAAGCTGCCTTGCATGATCAACCGAATAAGTACATTGTTCGAGTTGCAAATCGCGCGATCAATGAACTCCTTGGTACGAACAATCAAGTACCCTAATGCGTAGACAACAAAACCAATCAATTGTTGATCACAACACCATGAGACCAACGCCGATGAACCGAGCTCTATTCCTTTCCACCGCTGCCTTACTGACACTTTCACTGTGCTCATGTGGTGCGAAAAGAGGTGGCCCCTCCGATATCGATCCTGACGCCCCGAAAGAGTTTTCTCAAACTGAATCGGGACTCAAGTATCGAATCCTTCGAAAGAGCGATGGCGCCAAGCCTGTCGGATCCAACCAAGTCGTCGTTGATTACACCGGCTGGCTCGATGACGGCACAATCTTTGACACATCCTATGGACGAGCGGAATCCACGAGTTTCCGACTTTCCAATGTCATTCCAGGCTGGACCGAAGGAATGCAACTCGTTGGCGAGGGAGGAATGATTGAGCTCGAGATTCCAGCAGAACTCGGCTACGGTGAAAGCGGGCAACCACCGATCATCCCACCCAATGCGACGCTCCATTTCAAAGTTGAACTTCACCGTGTTGAGCGTTGATCTCGAGTGCAAGTGTTGATCTTCTGCGTTGATTCAAGCACGAGTGCGGAATCCCAGTGCCGCAGTGATTAATCGGTTGAGTGTTCCTGCCAAACCAAAATCTCACCCTTACCAGGTACCGCCCGGTCGCCAGCGTAACGCAGATAGCCGCCGACCGATGCATCATTGGGTAATTCACAACCGTGTGGTTTCAGCAAAGACGAATAGACAGAGATAAACGTCGGATTCTGGAAACCGCTTTTAGCAAACGTGGGCATCATATTAAGCGGCTTGAGCGAGATAATGGTTCCCCGCTGCATCCAAGCACCTGCTCGTATTTCAGCGCCGTCACGTAAAACGATTGTGCCGCCCTTCATTTGAAGGCCAACAAAGTCCTTGGCAGGTCCACCGATCACGATGGTGCCACGGCGCATTCGCATTCCGACTTCGATTCCTGCTGATCCATCAATGATGATCAGCCCACCTTTCATTCCGGCAAGACTGCCACGGTATGCAGCACCCACCTGCTGACCGGCCTGCCCGTGAACGTGAATTTTGCCACCGGACATCTCTGCACCGACCCAGTCGCTGGCATTGCCGAACACCTCAATCTGACCGGACTTCATGTGTGCTCCGAGATGCATACCAACATCCCCGTGAGCCGTCAGAGAGCCTCGCGTCATCGCTCTTCCAAGATGACGTACACGATTCAGATCGCCGTGCAGAATCAAATCATCGCTGCGTTCGCCCTCAACGTCGAAGAATTCATCCAGCCTCAACTGACGCTTTCCATGGTAGACGATGCTCGAGCAGATCTCTTCGTGAGACATCTCAGCGAATCGATCAGGGGTGATCACTTCCGCCTCCAATGCGACCACAGGATCTTGCTTAAGTCGTAAAGTCACTGCACTCATCACTTACCCCTCACTCTCAGGCGTGATGCAATCTTGAATCTGTGACCGCTCGATGCGTTCCATTTCAACCGGATAATTTTCAAAGGACATACAGTAGCGGTCTTCAAACAGTGGTCTCAAGAACTTATCGATCTCCGGATCATACGAAGGCTGCACAAGATACTCACGACCATCAGGGGTTTCGCGAATATCCCCTTCCTCGATCACGATCTCCCCGCCCTTGAACACATACCGAGGATGACCAAACATTCTCGCGATATCATGATCCTGATGATAGATCACGAAGTCGGCATCTTTACCAATGCCCAAGTCACCCTTGTGCGACAACCCCAACGCACGCGATGGACCGGCCGAGGTGATGGTGGCGATCTCGTAGAGCGTGTATTCGCGATTGATCTCGGGTAAAGAAATTTTATTCTTGATGTTTGGCGGTAAATTAGCCATGCACTCATTGCGGTAGTCGGCGCACATTAGCAGTTGAATGATCTCTGGATAACGCCAAAAACAGGCACCATTCGGATGATCCGTCGACAAGAACACCCGCCACGGATCGTTAATCAAAAGCAACAGCTCCAACCCAACCGCCCACTGGACGGCGTTCACCAAATTACTGGGGCGATAGGTGTAAGGAACAATCCCACAGCCAGTCTCATTCTCGACATCAAGGTTACCCCATTTACGGCCCGTTAGTTTGTAGAGCAGATGCTGCCAGGGACCGTCCGCCGTGATTGTCACGGTATCACCGAACAGGACTGCACCGGCGTCAGTCGTCATGTTGGGGTGAGCATTGAAGTAATCTGCGAGCTGCGCCGCCTCTGACCTCATATTCCCCCAATCGTCACCACCATAAGCGTGATACTGCAGGTGAGCAAAATGAGCTCTGGAGCCTTCCAGATGCCTCATGGTCTCAAGCGTGGTTTCAACGTTACCAGGTGCTCCCAAATTGTTGCAGTGAAGATGCAACGGGTGAGGAATCCCCAGCTCATCAATCATCTTCGCAAACTTCGTGATGATCGTACCTGGAGTAACGTGATCATAGCCGTCAATCTTCGACGTCAGATGTTTTGCATCGTTACCGTATTTCCATGATGCCACTCCGCCAGGATTGACCGCTTTAACACCATAAGATTTGGCTGCCCAAATATGCCACGCAAGGATGTGCTTGGCTCGCTCATCTTCCCCTTCTTCAAGAAGGTCAAGGATAATTTCGTTATTCGCCATCAGCACTAAAGAACTCTTATCCACGATGGGAATATCACGAAGCTCTTCGTGAGTATGCCTCGCAGAAAGCACCGGGACAGCCGCTTCGTTTACGGTAGTCCATCCCATCCCCGCGTACAGATATCCCGTAGCGAACGTGGTGGGAGCCATGCCACCAAGTCCGCTGCGACGTGTTTTGGATCGGATGAAAGCCTGAGTCCGTCGATGATCCTCCGGCGTCATGGCCCTCGCAAAATTGATGGAACCTCCTGCGACGTGGGTATGCACGTCTACTCCGCCGGGCATGATCACCATGCCCGTTGCATCGATCGTTCGCCCCGCTTCAAACTTGGACGAAAAACGACCGTCGGCAATGTACAAGTCTTTGACTTCGCCATCGATTCCGTTGGCGGGATCGTAAACAGTTCCACCGGTGATCCGAAGCATGCGATCTCAAATCTTTAACGTGTAACAGTGACGCCTCATTCACCCAATGAATGAAACGGTGCTAAAAGGCAGTGAAAGGATAGACACAATCATCGAGCGGTTGCTACGACAAAGGCGCATCGCTCCTCCGAGATTCATCACACCTGTGATTCTATCATCTGCGGCTGATTGGTCATCCAGTCTGGTTTTGTGGCGATTACCTCTTTGATTCTTCTCACGACCTCTTCATCGCTCGGGTAAGGTGAATTCAAAGCAGGCTTGAGGGGCATCGGCACCTCGTCCATTCGATACCCTGTCCCCGGTGCTGCAATGCCAGCAGGTGCAGTGGTGATGTGCACCCGTGAAAGGCGACTGGTGTGCGTCACATGGGGATCAAGGACAATCGTGGGCACCTTGGCAAGGTGGTCTATCGCAGGCTTGGGCATGGTGGCGCCAGGATCGGCTCCGATGATGAACGCACAGTCGGTGTCCCCACGAACGAGAACATCAACTGTCGAGAATTCACCCGGGTTGTATCGCGGGTATCCGCGGTTGAGTGAAATACCAAATGGATAACCGGTCTGCCAACGCATGATCACGTCAGCACCTGTGACGTTACCGTGCCCACGCATCGGCATGGCAACAAACTTAGTGAACGCATTCATTTCGGCTGCAAGTGTCAAGAGAGCCGCCGCGTTCATGTGCTTGCCCCGAGTCATGGACAACCCCATACCAAAGAACATCACACCAAATTTTGCCTTCTTCATTTTCTCAATCAGATCACGAAGAACCTCGATCGAGATCCCCGTCTCAGCGACCTGATCCTCGGGTACATCCTGCCCCTTGATCATGGCACGCATGATCGTAAGCAACTCAAAGTCTTTACCCGGACGCACCTGCAGGAAGTGATCTGCAGCTTTAGCGCTTTTGGTTTCACGTATATCCACCATCACAACCGTGCGATCCTTACGACCGCGAGGCAGAAATTTACTCTTCTGCATCAAGGTGTATTTCGTGAAATGTCGCGGATGGCATTCCGCGGGATTTCCTCCCCAATAAACAATAAAATCAGCTCGATTTTTTACTTCACCAAGAGTACACGTGACCTTACCACCCAACTGGGCAGCTATTTCAGTTGGACCATGTCACAAAGAGGTGTGACTATCGAGCAGAGCTCCCAAGAGATCGGCCATCGCCACGCACTCTTTCTGAGCTTCACAGGTGGTGTTACTCATGCCGTACACCAGTGGCATGTCTGCATCGTAGAGATAATTGGCTGCCACTTCGATTGCGTCATCCAAACTGGCGGGCTGACCATCAATCAGAGCGTCGGGATATTTTTTTTCCGCGGTGTGATTCAGGAACCATGACTTGCCAAGAATGCAGGCTTTCTTGGCCTGATGAATTCGCATGTCATCTGCATGCAGCTCAATGTCATCGCAAACGCAACCGCAGAAGGTACACGTTGCATTTTCTATGACTTTCAATTCCATGAAACATCTCGCGAAAATAAATTTTGACGCAACGCATTACCAATACTTTTGATCACGCGTCGCAGCCACCAGGTGACGCAGTGGCGTCTGAATCATTGTCAATGCCATCCGAACCGGACGACGGAACGGTAAACGTTCAGCCAAGCGCCCGACCGTGGCAACTACCTCGCACGCGTCTCGGCATGAAGCGACCCGGCTCAACCTGCTCCCAAGCCGCAGCATCCGACTGCTCATCTGGCAGGGAAAAGTGAGGTGAATCTGGTCCGTTGATCTCTTGATTACTCATAGTCGTTTGTTTGCATTCGGTATGAATTCAATCCGCTCGCATCAACTCTTGCTGTCAGTATAGCCGAAGAAAATGATTTTTCGCGATGCTGATGAAAGGTTACGCAAATCCATGGTGAATCGGCCTCTCTCCCCATAGCCTATCGGCACGATCTGCCGCTCGAGCCAGCCTCAATGCGACCGAGATTCCGATCAACGCCAAGGCGTCCCCAAAACCTAATGCTAGCTATCTAGCTCGCTACGAGGAATGATTTCGACGTCCCATCCTTTACTTGTTGGCATTCCGGTTCCATCCGTGTCCCCCCCCATGAGCTGACAAGTTGGCGGCCCATACGGAACAAACACGAGACCCTGCGGAACTTTGGCCGTCTTGCAAACAAAATCAGCCTCACCATGCTCGGTTCGCACGACCACTTCAGCGCCATCTTCGACCCCCAAGGCCGCCATATCCTCTTCGTGAACGGAGAGGGTCGTGGTGATCTCTTTATACTCGTCACCGTCTTTACCGATATTCACGTTGACGCCTTGCTGGGCCGTTCGCATCGGGTTGAGCATCAGTCGAACCGCGGGCATTGCTCACTCTCTTCTTGAATTAAGTTAATATCGTTTTCGGTGTTACACCAAGTATCGCTCTGGGTCACCTTTTATCGCAACAGGACTCAACGACACGGTGCTGAACGTGGAGTTAGTCATTCGAGGAATCTGGGACACCACAACCAGGATCGTCCAACTGATGAAGATGAAAATGGTGAGGGCCAAGTTTACCACCGTAGTTACCTGCCGAAATCCTTAGCACACCAGGCATCGACCTGACCGTTTCCAAGCCAACTTTCATCGCACGTGCAACCGCTTGGGTGGAAAGTCCATCAATCACAATCTCGTAGACCGCTTCTTCACCTTCCTGAAGTGCCGTAACCGTTTGACCAACCAAACTAGGACACCAAGCATCATTGGTGCTTGCTTTTAACGCTTTGTATTTTGACCCAACCTTTGAACCACTGCGAACAATCCCAGCGGGAAATGGCAGGATGACGTCGCTAAGATCATCAATTGCTCTGACTGCGGCACGGACTGCTGCAAGTGTCTCATGCTGACTTCGCCCGCACACCAAAAGATTACCGCCGCCGATTCCCTTGACCGTCCCAGCAACATCTTCACAAACAAATTCTCCATCCATCACCGGTACACGCCATAACCGCTGATTCTCAAACTTTTTGGAAATCTGGAATCCATCGCCAAAGAACCGCAACTGCGATCCAATCTTGATTCGGTCTTTACGTCTCTCGGCAGTCATTCCGGAATAGCAGGCCGTTGTTGGGCATGTCAGAACATTCTGACCGACTCTCGCCGTTACCGCAGACTCCAGGGATTCACGATCAAATGCAAACGCCAAGATGGCAACACCTGGCCGGCCATCCATGGTTTGCGACGGATCGAGGAATCGCTCCACGCCGGCCTCGGCATCACAACCAATAACACTTGATGCGTTCCCACAAAACTCTGCCGCCGCAATCCTCACCAATTCTTCATCGATGGCCGTGACGATGATCCGAGTCGCTCGCATCGGAAATGCTTCAGCAAAGGTATCATCTACAATTGCGGTATTGTTCATCTTGAACCTTTAACGAAAATCAGATGCCTAAGTCTCATCACCAAACCAATCAATAAGCGAGGTGAGCAAGATTCGTCTAGAGAGAATGGCAAAAACTATTCGGGCATTTCAACCGCAAGAATACTAACGTCATCCTTTGGACCATTCACGCGACACCAATGGTCGACGGTAGTCTTCATATCGTTCACTGCTTCCTCAAGCGACATGGTCTGAGTCTGGTGAATCGATGAAAGCATCCGATCATCCCCAAGCTCGTTCAGATCCTGATCCATTGCTTCGGGCACACCATCAGAAAAGACGAACAATCGATCACCGGGTTGCAACGTAACTTCCTCAAGATCGTAATCAATTCCCTCAATCCACCCGACAGCAAAACCCTCGGCAGGCAAAATCTCGGGAGCCTGACCTTTTCTCATGATTACCGGTGGAACGTGTCCAGCGGAGACATACTGCAAGACTCCGGTCTTACGATTCAATACGCCGTAGAACATGGTGAAATACAACTCACCTTGCTCTTCCATCGGAAATCGCCGGTTGAGTTCCGCTGCGACCTCATGGGGTGGAGCGATCTCTGGCTGAGTATCTTCTCCAAGTTTTGCAAGTATTGACGAAGTGGAAACATTTCTCGTCATCGAGCGAGCCACCGCCACGCTAAGCAGCGAGGATGCCACCCCGTGGCCACTAACATCAACCACATAGAGAGCAATATGATCTTCGTCGAGCGGGAAGTAATTCAGAAAGTCACCGGCCAGTTCATCGCATGGAACATATTCCCACGCGACATCGAGTCCATCAGCCGAGAATCCCTCGGCTGGGAGAAGGGACTGCTGAATCCTTGCCGCCGCCTCGAGATCTCGCGACATCCGGTCATTATGCGTCTCTAATTGACCGTTCAATCGTTCGAGCGTTTGATTTTGCCGCGAAAGTTCATCTCGACTTTTTGACAACTCTTGATTGACCCGAATCAGTTCGCTGTTTTTCTCGACTGCATTCTCAAAGGTACTGATCAAAAGATTCAGCACTTGTTGTCGACCGGACTGAACCGTGTAGGTCTTACCACGAAGGTTAACCTCTAAGGCGGCTTGCTCGTCAGCATCGTCATCATCGATCGTTGAATGCAAAAGCGAATCGACTCGCCCAAGCAGGTATTCAGCCTCGTATGGCTTGGTGACGTAATTATCAGCACCAGCCTGCAGCCCTTCGATAATATCCTCGGGCGATGAAAGCGTGCTCAGCAGAATCAGAGGAATTCGGCGCAGCTGCGAATCCTGCTTGACGGCCTGACACAGCTGATAGCCATTCATCTCAGGCATCTCGATGTCGCTGATGATCAAATCTGGCGGATCATTGCGAATCATTTCGAGTGCTTCGACGCCATCTGCTCCCCATCGCACGTGGTAACCAGTGCTTTCCAGACGCTTGATCAGCATTTTCGCCTGAATGCGGCTATCCTCCGCGATGACGATCCTAGTCACTTGCTCTAGATTCACGGTAATGCTTTATCTGAATGAAATGATCTGCGGGATTATCTGAATCGGCGTAGTTTAAAGGATTTTTGCAATCGCTGCCGCACTATCTCAAGGAGTCTGAGAACGCCTCCCTCAAGCGATTGGTTGCCGTCTCAAGATGTTGCGTCTGAATCACCGCGTTTACCTGCAACTCACTGGTATTGATCATTTCCACATTGATTTCTGCTGCGGCAAGCTGATCAAACAATTTGGTGGCGACGTGAGTGTGGCTGCGTAGCCCGATCCCGCTCACGGTAACTTTTGCGATCTGCCCACACGATTGAACATTTCCCATGGAGTGTTTCTCCTGAATCTGTCGTGCGACCGCTACACCTTGATCAATCGTCGTGGCATCGACAGTGAAGCTAATACTCGTTGCGGTTCCCTCGCCATCATTCCCCTGAACGATCATATCGACAAAAATCCCAGCATCACCGATGGTCTCAAACATCTCCGCCGCAATTCCCGATTGATCCGGCACGCCATGAATGGTGATCCTCGCTTGATTCTCGGTGACCGAGATACCGGTCAGAGTGAGTGCCTCCAATGCATCATCACGCAAGCGACTGACCAAAACATCAACGTCAGCTCTTCCACCTCGTTCGGCCTTGATTTGATCCCAAGTCTTGGCATCCTCGGGTCTCGAGTGCAACCCGAATGCCTGATGCACGGCACGAAGGGCAGTACTTGCATCTGCCTTAGCGACTAAGGTTGAAATTTTAATTTCACTTGTGGTGATCATTTGAATGTTCACGCCTGCATCGGCCAGCGCACGGAACATTTTGGCGGCGACATTGGTCTGCGAAGCCATATTCAGCCCCACGACGGAAACCTTCGAGACTTCATCGTCATGCGTGACACGATGAGCTCCAACCTGATCGAGTACAGAATCGACCGCCTCGAGCGTATCTTTCAATTCGCTGCGGGGAACGGTGAATGAGATATCAGCACGACCTTCCTTACCGATATTCTGAACCACCATATCAACAGCGATTTTACGATTCGCGATGGCAGCAAAGATCTGCTTGCTCTTGCCCGGCACATCGGGAACTCCCAAGACAGTGACCCTCGCCTCGCTTGCGGTCATCGCCGCGCCACTAACTGGCTGCATACGTGACTCGGGCTCCGCAACAATCATCGTGCCCTCGGTATCCGAAAAGCTACTACGCACATGGATTGGAACACCAAACTTCTTGGCAAATTCGATACTACGATTGTGCATCACTCCGGCACCGAGACTCGCCAATTCCAACATCTCATCGTAGCTAATCACATCGACTCGACGCGCTTCGGGAAGGAGCCGAGGATCGGTCGTGTAGACCCCGTCAACATCGGTGTAAATTTCACATGCGTCCGCTCCGAGTACCGCGGCGAGTGCGACTGCCGTTGTATCACTACCACCTCGGCCGAGGGTCGTGATATTCAGATCATCATCGATCCCTTGAAAGCCTGCCGCGACAACAATATTTCCGTCATCAAGCAAACGTTCAATGCGTTCGGTTGAAATGGACTGAATGCGAGCTTTACTGAAACTGTTGTCCGTCTTCATCCCAATTTGACCGCCAGTTAGGCTAATCGCCTTGGATCCCAATTCATGGATCGCCATGGCAACCAGAGCAACACTGACCTGCTCCCCTGTGCTCAGCAGCATGTCCATCTCTCTCGCAGGTGGTGTGTCACTCACCTGTGATGCTAAGTCGAGCAAGCCATCTGTATTTTTGCCCATCGCACTTACCACCATCACCACACGATGGCCCGCTTGCTGAGCGCGAATCGCTTTCCTAGCAGCAGCTCGAATTTTCTCGACGTCCGCTACACTTGTTCCGCCAAATTTCTGAACGATCAAAGACATTTTTTTACTTTAGAAATCAAATACTTGCTTAGGCATTCATCGACTGATGATTAGCTGAACAGATCCGACACGAGTAAACCCGCAAACATAAATCCGCCCGCACGCGGAAAACTATTTTTTGATGAAGTCGTCCATGAGATCCCACCCTTTGGCATAAGACCAACCGGTTTTGGCTGCCGAAACCTCACTGTAGGTCGTCTCAGCATCCGCTTCGATACCCGATCCGGCAATCAGCAAAGGCACCATTCCGTGGCTATGTTTCTTTGTGCTGCACGGGGTTGGATGATCAGGAGTGATCAAGATCCGATGTTCACCATGACGCTCCAACGCTTCAGAGAGCGGTCCAACAATGTGCCGATCAATCTGCTCGAGAGATTCAATCTTCGCCTCATGGCGTCCTTCATGCGAAGCTTCATCGGGTGCCTCGATGTGAACGCACACAACATCGTACTGTTCGAGTGCTTCGACTGCCGCCTGACCTTTGGCCGCATAGTTTGTATCGAGGTACCCCGTGGCACCTTCAACTTCAATCCGCGGCCAGTCCACCAACGCTGCGATCCCTCGCAAAAGATCGACGGCAGTAATCATTGCACCTCTAAGCCCATAACGACTCTGGAAGGAGGGAAGATTTGGTGCGCCACCCAATCCCCAAAGCCATAAATGTGTCGCGGAACGTTTCCCCGCGGCAACCCTAGCGAGATTCACGGGGTGGTTCGCAAAAAGCTCTTCCGACTGACTCATCAACCGAACTAGAAAATCGCTACCAGGCCCCCGAGGAAAATCATCGCAAATCGACAGATCAGTCAGATCGTGCGGAGCAGAACTTCTGGTATCCCTTGAAAAGACACTTTTGACATCGGGAGCACCACGATAGATCAGTAGATTCCGATAGCTCACACCGGTGATAAACTCAAAGTGACAATCGGGGGCTCCTTCACCCAGCAATTCCTGCTGTGCCGAAGAGAGCAACTGCGAGGCTTCCTCTGTGGTAATGTGATCGGCCGTAAAATCCTTCATCACCTGATCTTCAATATTGACCAGATTGCAACGCACTGCCCAATCGTCAGCGGCTAGCTGAATACCTTGCGCCGCTGCTTCAAGCGGTGCACGACCGGTGAAGTATTGATCCGGGTCATATCCGAGGAGACAAAGATTCGCGACCTCGCTTCCCGCTGGTAGATGACTCGGGGTGTTGTTGGCCAACCCGACTTTGCCACGTGCAGCTAGGCGATCGATGGCCGGTAGATCTGCAGCCTCAAGCGGCGTCTTGCCTTCCAACTGCTCAAGCGGCTCATCTGCACACCCGTCAGGAATCACAATCACGTATTTCATTATTTTCTTCGATTCTTCGTTCTAAAAACACGCCAAGCCGGAGCGGTAGCAAAACGGGTTGTCCAGCGATCCAGGAGGGTGTGTCGGCGTGGTCCATCCGGAGACTCCCCCAACGCACTCTGGCAGCGTAGGCGGGCAGGCGACTCCAGACGCCCATTACCGTCCCGGCGACATTTTCGGCGACTAACCGTTTCAACGAAAGGGGGTTCCGGCGTCCCAAACGAGGGATTCTCCGGCACTGCAAGTGGCTAGAAATCACAAATCAACGTGACGGCCGTCACACAAGGAGAGCGATAGGCACCCTAAAAAAGATCCCAAAGGCGATCAGCGAAGCGAACGGGCTCTTCCTCAATAGGCTGACCATCCAGGGCGGCAATCCACTGACTGGGTTGGTCACCATAGTCTTTACCGGTTGATGACTTCAAAGATTGCACCGCAATCGATCGTGTTGCCGGATTTCGATCCGATAGTGCAAGTCGCAGTGAATCAATTGCAACTTGGTCAGAGAAGGATGCGAGGGCGACCACCGCCGCATTTTTGACATCCTGATTGGTTTCCGATCCAAATGCGGTCGCCAACAGTTGCAATGATTCCTTATCGCCCCGCAATCCCAACGACCGACACGCTTCCATACGCACCTTGGTACTTGAGTCATTGAGGCCCGTCTTAATCAGATCGAGTGACTTCGAACCTTCCATCCGACCGGCAGCAACCTGGACCAGTCGCCGCATCTCCGCACTTTGGTCGTCCGTCAAGATTTCAGCAAACTTTTCGACCCAACGATCTTGTTCCGCACTAGAAAATGACTCGATGGATTGGCTGACATCTAGCAACTCCTGCCATCGATCATAATCCGTCGTTCCGTAAGCCTTCTCCTCTCGCCACTCCTTCAGTGAGTAGTAAGGGTTTGCGACCTTCAGAGCGTACATCGGGCCATCTTGGCAACCTGTAAGCATAAGCAGTGGTAAAGCGAACCACGCCCCTGCAGCGGTGACCAAAGAACGAGACACAACAGCACGCTTCCTCAATTGAAAGATCGTTCTGGCTTGGGGAGAATTCAACTCACAACCTCGTTCGGTAACCCAGCGGATTCATCGGACCACTCTCGCGTCAGAAAAATGGGATCGCTCCTGACGCATCTAGGTCGTGTACCAAAGATCTGAAACCCCAGCCAAGATCACTTCAAGGTAGCGACCAAAGAAGTTGTCGCGTGAAACTCACTGTGGCGTGAAACGATCCAGCGGAATCGTCAGACGGATGTAGCGGATCAACCGCGAAACTTGATTTTCGGCCGTTATCAAAACAGATTGCCCTTCGCCGGCCACACAAGGTTCAGTATCGTCGAGAAGATCAACCGTCATCGAAGTTCAACCGTCATCGCTGGGCAGTTCATTCTCGTGCAGACCAATTCCGCCAAGACATCTCTCGTTGGCTGCCCTCGACGTGGAGCGAACTATTGGGTGGAGCGAACCATCGCGTCATTGATCACAGCAAGCACATCACGAGTCATCCAAAGAAGGGCATGAAAGGATTCAGGCCATGAGGATCAAGCAGATTCACATCGTCACCGATGGCGACCTTGTTGACCTGAAGGTCGAATCTCTCGCCGACACGCTGAACGTGATTCAGACCTCACTGAATAAAGATCGGGACGTAGGTGCTGAATTTCAGACTTCGCTGTGCGATATCCTTCACGGAAAAACTCGATTCACCGGAACCGGCAACCGTTCCACCGCCAGTGTAACGTTGCACATCGGCGACTCTCGTATCGTCAGACATCTCGACCGAAGCCACGCGCACACTCGCCGTTGGTCTCAGCCTCTGCCCCCTCTCGAAAGCGTTTCAAAACAAAGCGAGCGGTGGAATAACTTTCTATCGAAAACGGAATCCTTAATCTGCGGTACCGACACGCCACTCGCATCACGTGTGATTCAATCGTATCTCTTTCTAACTGAATCCTCGAACAGTGAATTGAGAAACGGACTTAAATCCGCGAGCGACAACTCGCCCGCCCCAAAACCGAGCAAACATCAATCAATCGTCAATACGATCTCTAGGGGCAAGCGTTGCCTACTGCGAGCCCGAATCTCTGAAATCGAAACCGAGCTAGCTGAACTTGCTCGACACCAAACCAATCTCCCTGCTCTGCTAGCACGGCGAACGCATCTCGGCAAACGACTTCAACAGCCTGCGCCACCACCCAAGACCATCTCCTCCTCTCGTCAATACGAGCTACTCAAAGAACGTCAAGCGATCACCGAACGATATGATCTGCTCGTTGAGCAACAACAGAAAACGCGACAGCACCTGGCCGACATTGAATTAGACCTACAGGATTATCGCCCCGAAAGAAATCAAGAGACTCAGCAATCCGAGTCAAATGCCGCGACGGATTACCAACAACTGTGCATGATTCGCGATCGTGTGATCCATGACCTTACAAAACGGGATCGGCAGTGCGGCCTGTTGCTGAGCGAAATCAAAACCATCAACCGGCATTTGGAACAAGCGAACTCACACCTTCGCCAGCTGAATACCGAGGCATCTAAACATGCCGTTGAACAACGATCACTGGAGTTAGAGATACGGCGGATTAATGGGCAAATTCAGTGTGTCGAACGCATCAACTGGCTTGAACAACGACGATTGCATCTGCAAGAGCAACTCGAATCAGAAGAGCTGATCGAACCACTGCATGATTTACTTGAAAAAGCAAATTCATGGCACGAAAGACTCACAGGACAGACCGAAGGGATATTGGCTCTCCAAGCCAGCAAGACGCAAAACGAAAAACTAAATTCTGGCAACGAACTAATCGTGCATATCAATGGGCAGCCAGAAGCAACCGCCACAATGACCGCAAGATACCTTGCATGCCTTGCTTGTCGCCTAGCGGCAGCGGAACTGCTGGTGGATCAGATTGCTGCAATTCCCTTGATCGTAAGAGTGCCAAGCTGGGAACAGACTGAGGATCTCGCTCCGTCGACTTATCTTCATTTCGCAGACGCACTGAAGGAATATTCACGGCTACACGGCCAGGTCATCTTGCTTACCAGGCACTCACTGGTCGCATCGACCTTCACTTCAGCAGGTGCGAAGTCGTATCACCTGAACCCAAGTTCTGAAACCACAATCGTCGAGAATCAGCCCCCACGGAGAAGCGAAGTCAACACAATTAGCGATTCCCCGAAAACGGTTGACGAATCAGAACAAGTCGCGAGCGATCCAATAAAAACCGAACACCGGCTCACCGACAACCAAACTTCGATCGCCGCAGTACCAAAAACACTGGAACCCAGCACCAGCATCTACCAAACCCAGCTATTGGCTAACCATCTTTCAGAGATCCTAAGCGAGTCCGGGATTTCAACCATCGGACAACTGATCGAGACGACTGACGCAGCACTTGCTGAGATCTTTGCCGACCAGAAACTTGACGATCAGGAAAATGCCAATCAGAGAAATGCACTGGGCGATACGAAGCAGGCTAGAGCCATCTGCAAACTTGCCCTTACCTCGACTTCAATCAATTTCTTTGACGCAAAAGTACTTGTTGGCGCTGGGATCAATGAACCAGAAGAGCTGAAAGCCTGCCCTGCTGGTGAACTCATGCTCCGCACCGAGAAATTCCTTGTCACGCGAAAGGGTCAAGAGTGTCTCTCCTCGGCCACCGCCAGTGAAATTTCCCGGCTTCTTACATGGCTTGCGGCAGCCCACCTGAGCGTGCATGAATCATTGATGCCAGATGAAAACCCACCCCCCGCCGAGGCTCCATCGACAGCTCCACAATTGGCGGTCATTGCACAACGCTTCAATGCAGAGTCGATCAACAAGACCGCTCCGGACAATCAAGGGTACGCAGCTCACCGTGAGCAAGCAGCTGCTATGCGTACTCCTCCCACAACTCGAATTGACCAGTGCCCGCTGATTGACCGCAATACCGCACAAAGGCTGATGGACGCTGGCTATCACGATGTGCAAGCCTTGACGCGGGCGAACCCCGAATTGATCGTCAACGAACTCGGCTCACCACGGATCAATCCGAGGGACATCACTCTTTGGCAATGCCAAATTCGCTTGACAACGGAGATCCCAAACCTTTCTTCTCAACAGGCTAAACTTCTGTCTCACTGCGAATTCACTTCGATGGAGAGTATCGCGTCGACCGCGCCCAACGAACTACACAAAATGCTCTGTGAGTATTTGAAAAGCGGCCGAGGGAAACGAAAATTCCGAGGCATGAAGCCTCCATCCACTGAAACGGTCATCGAGTGGACGGAGTCATGTAAATCGCATCATCACCGAAACGCTGCATAAATCCCACACAGCGTGTTACCATCATAGGAAAGATCACTCGCTACCTTGCCTGCTCCCATCCCTTTGTCGCATCGATAAGTGTCATCAAAATGCCCAACCTTCCGCTGACTGATGAAGAACGGTCAATCTACGAGTGGCAGATGTGGCTCCCAGACCTCGGGGAGGCAGGACAAGAAAAGTTAAAAAACGCAAGCGTGATGGTTTCTCGCGTTGGTGGAGTTGGAAGCGTTGTTGCCTATGAACTCGCTGCAGCGGGCGTGGGCACCTTGGTGCTGGCACACGCGGGGAATGTCAAGCCGAGCGATCTGAACCGGCAGCTTCTGATGACCCACGACTGGATCGGAAAACCTCGAATCGAATCCATCCGCAGACGTCTCCTCGAGCTGAACCCAAGACTCAATCTGATCACGGTTCCTGAAAATGTGACTGATCGAAACGCGGCTTCTCTGGTTGAACAGTGTGATGTGGTAGTCGATTGCGCTCCTCTGTTTACAGAACGGTTTGCAATGAATCATGCCATCGTCCAACAAAACAAACCACTCATTGAGTGCGCCATGTACGACATGGAAGCTCAATTGACGACGATCATTCCGAGACAAAGCCCCTGCCTTCGATGCATTTTCCCAGAAGCTCCGCCCACATGGAAACGAGAGTTCCCCGTCCTCGGCGCCGTCTCTGGAACTATCGCATGCATGGGAGCAGTTGAAGCGGTCAAAACGATCACCGGCATGGGCGATAACATGTCAGGAAGACTACTACACATTGACTTTCGCCGAATGTCTTTTCAGACCATGAAAGTTTCTCGAAGGCAGAATTGCCCCACATGTGGTGGGCTCTAAATCACGGCAAGCTCTAAGTCACCCAAGAACATCGAGGAGGGCTTAGAATCCTCGATGGGAATCATGATCGCGACGGTTTGGTTCGCATTCTCCAACCAAGCTTGATACGCTTTGCTGTTCATGCGGTGCGTTTAGCTGCACCGATGTCAGGAAAGGACCTTCATCCTTTCAAGCTGCTAATATCCCCCCACACACCAAGACTTTCCCACACCATGTTCAAGAAACATTTCCTACTCTGCTTTGCCTTTGCGGCACTCTTCAATCAACATCTCAGCGCTGAACTACGAGTGTCCAACCTATTCAGCGATCACATGGTTCTGCAGCAAAACCAACCCATTCGCGTATGGGGCTGGGCGAACCCTGGCACTTCGGTAACGGTTGGTCTTACAGATTTACAAAATTCAACTGCGTTCGCGGTTCAAGCGGATGAAAACGGAAAATGGATTGCCGAACTAGCGCCAAAGCAAGCCGACGGTAAACCCTACGGACTCTGGGTTCACAGTGGCGAAGAGATAATTGAATTTAAAGATGTGATGATTGGCGAAGTTTGGATTTGCTCCGGTCAATCCAACATGGAATGGCGTGTATCGCAAGCCGCGAATCCACAGCAGGAAATCGCCAATGCGAAACACCCAATGATTCGGTTCTTTGATGTACCAAAGCATGTTAAGCAAAATGAACCGCAGGAGGACGCCCAGGAGTCGCAGTGGAAGATCTGCAGCCCAGAAACCATCGGCGGATTCAGCGCAGTGGGTTACTTCTTTGGAAGGGAACTTCAGAAAGAGCTAAACATTCCAATTGGTCTGATTGGTGCAAATTGGGGTGGCCAAAGAATTGAACCCTTCACGCCACCCGTTGGTTTCAAACAGGTCCCAAGTCTCGAGGACTATGTGAAGGACTTGGATGCCGGGAAGTTCAAAGGTGGTGCCACTCAGATCTACAACGGCATGGTTGCGGGACTCGCTCCCTACAGTGTCAAAGGTGCAATTTGGTATCAGGGTGAATCCAACGCCGGTGACGGTCTTCGTTACAACTACCTAAAAGAGGCGCTCGTCAAAGGCTGGCGATCCGTTTTCCAAAACGACGACCTCTCTTTTTACTGGGTTCAATTGGCGGACTTCGGCCGAGGTCACACCGGTCAGCCGGCAGGTGGCGGATGGGGTCCGGTTCGTGAAGGCCAAAGACGCGCCCTACGAGTAGCCAACACTGGAATGGCTGTGATCATCGATATTGGAGCGGAAAAAGACATCCACCCCAAAAATAAACAAGACGTAGGAAAACGACTTGCGCAACTTGCATTAGTTAAGAACTATGGGCTCACAGACGTCACACCAACAGGCCCGCTTTACCGAAGTCACCAAGTCGAAGGGAACCAGATTCGCATCACGTTTGACCATGTCGGAAAAGGTGGGCTCATGGTTGCTGAGAAAGGTGGAGAGCATTACATGGGACCCGTTGAGGAACTCGCCGACGCGGAGCTAACCGAATTCTCGATTCAGGATGCTGAGGGAAACTGGCACTGGGCCGATGCTAAGATCGATGGGAACACGGTCGTGGTCAGCAGCGAGGCGGTCGCTAACCCGAAGAATGTTCGCTTCGC
Source organism: Rubripirellula sp. (assembly GCA_049889895.1). Lineage (GTDB taxonomy): Bacteria > Planctomycetota > Planctomycetia > Pirellulales > Pirellulaceae > Rubripirellula. The sequence continues at coordinate 3,158 of JBMHCO010000124.1, read as the reverse complement.
CTACGACTCAAATCCGCGAGTGAACCTCTACAACCGGGAGGGTCTACCCGCATCCCCGTTCACGACAACGGATTGAGCAAGAAATCGCAACGCCTGCCGAGCCGTCAGCGTCAACAATACTTTGCTTCACCAACACTCTGCGGCAACCACTTTCTGCAGCGCAAGAAAATCTCTAGACGCACTCAACCAGCATGCCTGAGTGCGTCAATGGGGCTCATCACCGCTGCACGTCGAGCAGGATAAAGTCCAAAGAGAACACCAACTGCAACCGAAATACCGAAGGCCAATGGGATCGACCATGGAATGATAATCGGCTCCATGGTCTGAACCGTTTCAGGAAGGGACTCCATGATCTCAGGGAAGCCCGTTTCAAGCCCCCAACGGAACCATTCCAGCATTCGGTTGCAAGTTAAACCGGCCAGAATCCCAGTGACACCACCAGTCACACTTAACAAAACGGTTTCGATCAGAAACTGACGAGTGATGTCGATTCGACGTGCCCCCAAGGCGCGACGAATTCCGATTTCTCGTGTACGCTCGGTGACCGTTGCAAGCATGATATTCATGATGCCGATTCCACCTACCAAAAGCGAGATGCCGGCAAGTAAACCCATCATCGCGACGAACATCATCCGAGTATTTCTTGCTTGTTCCAGCAGCTTTAGTGGCACACCAATCTTGTAGTCGGTAAACAGATGGCTGCGTGCCAATGCTTGATCAACGGCCTGTCCGGTTGCGACCGCATCATCTTGGTTCTTGAGGCGAAGAGTGATCTGCGAAAGCGCTCGACCGCCATTGTTGCCAACTGAGTACGCCTCGCCGAATCGCCGCCAATAGGTCTCGAGAGGCAAGTAGACGTTGTCGGAAAAATCTTGACTACGACTCGTGTCCTCCACACTGTCTAACTCTTCGCGTGCTTCCACAACACCAACAACACGAAAGAAGTCATCCACCACATGGATCGATTTTCCAATCGGGTCCTCATGCTTGAACAGCGTGTCTGCAACTTCGGCAGCGAGCACACAGACGTTGTCGGCGGTATCAACATCGCGTTGATGCAAGAAACGCCCCTGTCGCAGTTTCAGTGAATACAAGTCACGGTACTCTGGCGTACAGGCATTGATCTCACCAATCGTGACACGGTCAGCGTAACGAAATTGTCGACCCGTGTTTCGATAAAAAGGAATCACCAGATCAACGCTGGGAATATTCTTTTCCAACAGCCAACAATCTTCCTCCGTCAATCCGTAGAAATAGACGCGTTGCCCACCAGACTCCTCTGTCGATGGTCGGGAAGTCATCACAATGATGTTTTTCGCGCCGAGTTCTTCGATCTGCGAATTGGCTTTGTCGGCGATCCCTTCACTGATCGCCAATAACCAGATGACGCTCGCCACACCGATAAAAATACCGAGAATGGTCAGCATCGAACGAAGCGGGTGCATGAGTAACGTCTTCATTCCGACCCGAACATCTCGGGCCCTCAACCGAAGACGGGAGGGCGTTCCTTTGCGGGCCTGAAATGACTTTGAGGGATCCTCTCGGCTCGGATCCTTGCTTCGCTGATCACTCTCGATCTGCCCGTCGCGCAGCCTCACGATTCGTCGAGCACGCTGAGCAACCTCCTCTTCGTGCGTGACCATAACGATGGTCACGCCCTGCTGATTCAATTCATCAAAAAGATCCAGAATCTCCTCGGTTGTCGCGGTATCAAGGTTTCCCGTCGCTTCGTCGGCGAGAATAAACTCAGGTTGATTGATCAGACTTCTCGCGATGCCAGCCCGCTGCTGCTGCCCACCAGAAAGTTCTGTGGGACGATGTTCCGTTCGGCCTCGAAGACCAACCAGATCCGTGAGTTTGACGGTGCGATCACGATCGCTAAGAGTCATCCCACCGTTGTAGGCCAGTGGTACTTCAACATTTTCGACCACGTCCAGTTGCGGCAGAAGGTTATACGCCTGAAAGACAAACCCTATTCTTTCAGCGCGTATTGCGGACAATTCATCGTCCGTCAATTTCGCGACATCGCGATCACCAATGAAATATTCGCCCGACGTTGGGGAATCGAGTCCACCAAGCAGATTCAGAAATGTGCTCTTCCCGGACCCACTCGGCCCCATAATGGCCACGTAATCACCACGTGGTACATCAAGATCGATTCCCTTGAGAACACGAACGGACTGTGATCCGAGCTGATAATCTTTGCACAACCCGCGCACTCTCAACGCGATCTCCGCGTCACCGGCATCGTGGCTCACAGCATTCGTCATCGAGGGCCTATTGGCTGTTGTGAAGTCGTTTTACAACGTTGATACTTCGGGGAAATCCATTTGTTCAAGGATTCCCTCATCACTAATATTGAGGACTACTTCCTCACCGACTTCCAAGCCAGATTCGACGATAAGACTGGTCTCATTTGCTTTGCCAACCTTCAATTCGCGTGTCTCGATCGAACCATTCTCGAGCGGAATCGCACAGTAAAATTTTTCGTCGCGTTGCTGAATCGCCTCGATTGGCAACTGTAATACATCATCCATCCGGTCCACCAAGATCTTTGCTTCGGCCGTCATCCCAGGCCGCAAATCAAGTGGTGGGTTGTCAATCTGAATCGAAACTTCGTACTCCTTCACGTGAGACATGTACACGCTAATCGGCGGCAACGGATACTCACTGACTTCCACAACGGTTCCGGTCAGCGGAACATCCGGAAGCGAATCCAATCGCAACTCCGCAACCTGACCTTTCGTGATCAATCCAATTCGAGATTCATGCACCTTTGCGATGACCTTCATTTTACTCGGATCTGGAAGATTGATGATCACTTGACGCTCACGGACCGGCGCACCCTCCTCAATAAGAATGGTTGTACTGGTGCTCCTGCGGTTCTGTTCGTAAACCACCTGACCTTGAACCGGCGCCGTGATGCGACACAACGCGATCTGCTCCTCGATCTCCGCAAGCTCTTTATTCTCGAGTTCCAACGTCTTCTGACGAGAACGCAACTTCGCTTCAGCGGTTTGAATTTTTGCCTCAAGCTGCGTCAGCATCTTCTCTTTGGTGAACTTACTGAGAACCTCAAGCTTGGTCTTCGCGACACCGAGTTCTTTCTTAGCCTTTTCGAGAGCGAACTGATCCGCGTCTAATTGTGCGTCAGGTAT
>JBMHCO010000123.1:0-12305 GCA_049889895.1 Rubripirellula sp. | reverse complement strand
ATCATTTAGATTGGGTTGAGGCAACAATCAGCCTGCTCACCCCGAAGGATTTGCAAAGCGTGTCGTACTGCCATTTCATAGAGTCGATGGTGGCCAGCCCAAGTGTGACTAGCAATGTGATCTGTGAGTACAACGTTGTCTAAGTGCAGTAGCTGGTTATCGGCTTGGATCGGTTCGTGTTCAAAGACATCGAGCCCTGCAGCTGCAATGTGTCCACTGCGAAGCGCATCCGCCAACGCAGTTTCATCTACCAATGCACCGCGTGCGGTGTTCACGAGGATCGACCCTGCACGCATATGTTGCAGTGTTTCAGTATTAATCATATGTCGTGTCTCGTCTGTTGCTGGTGCATGCAGTGAGACAACATCCGCATTTTTCAGCAGGCTTTTCAGGCTGTGAACGAGTTGGATATTGCATTCGTTTGCATGCTCTGGTGTGAGCTGCGGGTCGAATGCCACGACCTTCATGCCGACAGCTTGCATTACCTTGGCGACCTCGGCGCCAATGCGTCCAAGCCCGACCAAGCCTAGCGTTCGATCGCGTAGTTCCATGCCCTTGAGAGTGTGGAATTGCGTGTGCCATCGTCCCGCGCGCAGATCTCGCTCGGCATACGTAATCGTCTTCGCAGCCGCGAAAATCAGTGCGACTGCATGTTCAGCAGTGGAGACGGTGGGGCCGTAGGGGGTATAGCAGACCCGAATTCCACGTTCGGTTGCCGCCTCCAAGTTGATGTTGTCGTATCCTACGCCAATCCTGGAGATGACTTTTAGCTGCGGGGCGTGGTCCATTCTGGAACCATTCCAAGGTACACCCGGATCTAAAGCTGCATCGCAAGTTGCAAGCTGATGTATTGGTGCATTGGGGCCTATAAACTCCGCAATGCCGTCCGTGAGCGGACGCACACTATCGAGCGGTTCCTCATCCACCCAAATACGAAACATTGGAAGCTCCGGCTATGATTGTTTCACGGCTTGGGCTGTTCGACAGGATCAGCCACCGCTTGCGCGGTTTCTCATGGTAACAGGTCAAGGTTTCACTTATCATTTCACAAGTGACAAAATGAGACGAGGTCACATTGAGAAACGACATGGGGGGCGTTTATCTGATTCGCCTTTTGCCCAGTCGGTTCATTGGATTGTTCCGTGTTGCGATCATCTAACTTAGTAAGTTTTCATCTGAAGCTATCTCAATGTGTTCCATCTCAAGCCAATTTTTTAAACGCTTTCAGCTCTTAAGCGTTTGGCTATGGATCGCAATGTTTAACCAAGGTGCCAACGCGGCATTTGAGGTGATGACATCTGAGTTTCTTGCTGAGAATTGTCGGAAATGTCACTCCGGTGATACTCCAAAGGGCGAATTCGCGATTTCGACACTTAGCGAGAACTTTGTTGACGCGCAGAATCTGGAGCGGTGGCAAAGCGTCCTTGAGCATCTCTCCAATAAAACAATGCCGCCAGAGTCTGAGGTTCAACCATCAGCGAATGAGACTCAGCGTGTCACGACTTGGATTACCGAGCAGTTAACTGACGCGGAGATGTCACGACGGAACGTGGAGGGGCGGGTGGTCATGCGGCGACTGAATCGCGCCGAATATGCGAACACCATCCGTGATCTACTGGGTGTTGAAGTGGATCTCACGGACCTGCTTCCCTTAGAGACTTCAACCAACGGATTTGACAACAACGCGGACCTGCTGCATACGTCGTCCTACCTTCTTCAGAATTATCTCGACGCGGCAGAACGAGCCTTGGATGAAGCGATTGCGAACGAGCCGGAGCCATGGATTCTCAAGAAGCGATTTGATATTCGAGAAGAAAAATCGGTTCGTCCGACCGGCAGTGTCTACCGCCATACGGATGATGGGGTCGCCATCTTTGCAACATGGGAGTCGGCGAATATTCGTGTGACCATGTGGAACTTCCGCAGTCACGTTCGAGGCAAATATCGGTTTCGAATCTGCGGTTATGGTTTTCAGAGTGATGGCAAGCCGATTGACTTTCGTGTGACCGCCGGCACACTCAAAGAGGTCACCGAAGAGCGACTTGTTGACTATTATTCGGTTCCCGCCGACACTCCAACGGTCATCGAATTCACCGAGCAGTTGGAGCCTGAGAATCGCATTCGGATTCTCGCTGAGGGTTTGCCCGCATTGCCGCCCGCGGTCGAAAAGATTGGTGCCGATAAATACACAGGTCCGGGGCTTGTGATTCAGTGGGTGGATATTGAGGGGCCAATTCTTGAGTCATGGCCGCCACCTAGCCACAAACGTATCTTCGGAGAACTCGACCGTGAGCGTGTTGCCAAAGATCGCTTCGAGGTGGTTTCTGATTCACCCAAAACCGATGCGGAACGTATTCTCACTCAGTTTGCTCGGCGAGCGTTTCGTCGGGAGGTGACTGATCAAGATGTGGAGCCGTTCCTGAAACGCACGCTGCAGCAATTGGCGGCCGGTAGTTCGTTTGAACAGTCGGTTCGTGTTGGCTTGAAAGGCATCTTGGTTTCCCCTGATTTTCTCTTCTTGCGAGAGAAGGGTCCGACACTGAGTGATGAGCAATTGGCCAGTCGGTTGTCTTATTTTCTATGGAGCTCAATGCCGGACGAAGAACTGTTGCAGCTCGCCAAATCGGGAAATCTTCGCGAACCAGAGACACTAAGAAGTCAGGTTGAACGGTTACTTCGAGACCCCAAGGCTAGGTCCTTCAACACCAACTTCACTGGGCAGTGGCTAAGCCTTCGAGCAATTGATGCAACGCTTCCCGATCGAACGCTCTATCCTGAATTCGACGATATCCTCAAAACCTCGATGTTAAAAGAAACATCACTCTTCTTCGACGAAGTTCTTGCGCAGGATCTTCCGCTGACCAACTTCGTCAGCTCGGACTTCACATTCCTCAATGCGAGACTTGCAAAGCACTATCGTATTGATGGAGTCGAAGGAATGGATATGCAGAAGGTTACTTTGCCACCTGAAAGCCATCGCGGCGGCCTGCTTACCATGGGAAGTATCCTCAAGGTAACCGCAAATGGCACCACCACTTCGCCCATCATTCGTGGATCGTGGGTGTTGGAACGAATCCTTGGCACGCCACCGCCCCGACCCCCTAACAATATCGAAGCGATTGAGCCGGATATTCGTGGTGCGACGACGATTCGTGAGCAGTTGGAAAAGCATCGCAGCGTGGAAAGCTGTGCATCCTGTCATCGTTTAATCGATCCGCCGGGATTCGCCCTTGAGAGCTTTGATGTGATTGGTGGTTGGCGTGATCGCTATCGCGCTACCGGGGAGCCACGTGAGGTGAACGGACGCCGAAGGAGAGTTTGGGACGGCCCGCCAGTTGATCCGGCTGATACACTTATTGATGGCCGGTCTTTTAGCAACATTGACGAATACAAAGAACTACTGCTTGAGGATCCCGATCAGCTGGCTCGTAATTTGGCTCGACAGTTACTCTCTTACGGTACAGGGGCGGTGCCGAGTCTGGGGGACGAGGAGAAGGTTGAGCAGATTGTCAGTCGTGTTCGAGAGCAGAATTACGGTTTTCGTTCGTTGATTCACGAAGTGGTTCAGAGTGAACTGTTTCAGAGTAAGTAGCTCCGGTAAGGAATTCATGCGATGCATCAAGCGAGACGAAGTTTTCTTCGAGGAGTCGGAGTTACGCTGGCACTTCCGTTGTTGAACGCAGATGCTGACCAGTCTGATGCATCGAGGGAGACGCCACGGCGTATGATTTGCGTCTGTGCTCCGCTGGGTCTGCATCCGGATAATTTTTTTCCGACCGAGGTTGGCGGGGATTATCAATTGTCGCCCTATCTTGAGATCCTATCCGAGTATCGCAATGACTTTACGGTGATCTCAGGATTGTCGCATGCAGGGATGGGTTCCAGTTTTGCTCATCAGGCCTCCGCGAGTTTCCTGACGGGAGCTCCGAATGCTGGGCGACCTGGCTTTCGAAACACGATCTCACTTGATCAGTTTTGCGCCGATCACATCGGTTCAAAGACGCGATTTCCCAGCTTGTCGTTATCTGGCGAAGGCGCGGGCGGCTTATCTTGGACGCGTACCGGTGCCTTGATTGCAGCTGATAACTCTCCTTCGCGTGTGTTTGCTCGATTGTTCATAAACGGGGATGATCTTGATGTTCAAGAAAAACTTAAACGCATCGAAGATGGACGCAGTATTTTGGATGATGTCCGTCAGCAGGCTCGTTCGATTCGGGGGCAACTGGGGCGTGAGGATCGAGAGAAATTAGACGAGTATTTGACAAGCCTCCGTGAACTCGAGCAGCGAATGGTTAATGACATCAGTTGGGCTCGCAAACCGAAGCCCAAAGTTGATGTGGAGCCACCTACTGATATTCCTAATGCTTCTGATCTGATCGGTCGTACGCGTTTGCTGTTTGAATTAAGTCATCTGGCTTTGCAGACTGATTCAACAAGATTGATCACGATCATGTTGGCAGGATCGAGTTTTGCGCCACCGATCGAAGGAGTGACGCTCGGTCACCATGACCTATCACACCACGGCAAAGATCCTAGAAAGCTTGCACAGTTGAAAATCGTCGAAACGGAAACGATGAAGACGGTCCGGGACCTGCTGCAGAGTTTGCGGCAGTCTCAAGAAGGCGACCAGACTTTATTGGATCGTACAACCGTTTTTCTCGGTAGCAACCTTGGAGATGGCAGTAGCCATTCGACCAAGAACCTCCCTGTTCTGCTTGCTGGAGGTGGTTTCAAGCATGGTCAGCACCTCGCGTTTGATCCAGACAATCCGCCGCCGCTTTGTAATCTTTACGTCAACATGATTCAGCGAATGGGAATTGAAGCCGACTCATTTGGGTCAAGCACCAGTACCTTAACAGGGCTTGAAATGTAAAACGGCTTACAATGCTTCAGCCTTTCAATTCCATCGAGAACTGAGTGGTTTTTCAAGATCGTGGGCGATCTTGATATTGTTAAAGCTTATTGCTCGATTGATCTTAGAATAAAACAAATCACATGAATTCCAGTGAACATCCTTTCGGTGCATTGGCGCCGCGTGACGCACATACTCGAGGGCTACACCGGACGATGACTCTCGGCGGTCAGTACGCTACGCGAAACCACACCGTGAAGCACTTACGAGACCTCAAAGGTAAAACGACTCTCACCGAGACAATGCCGTTCACGACACGTGAAGCGGAAGCTGCCGAGCGTGCTGGGATCGATACCATGAAGGTGAAGTATGATCCGGCGAACCCGGCCGAGGCGGTCGCATTGCGAAATGCGGCGTCCCACACGTTCATGACGTTCTGTATCGGTTTAACCAAGGTTGCGACCGAAGACGAGGCAGTGCGTGCGGGATACCAGGCGATGGAGGCAGGTGCGGACGGAATTATGTGCCAGTGGGGGCCGAAGTTGATTCGTGTTTGCGCGGATGCGGGGATTCCTGTTCAGGCCCACGCGGGGCTGGTGCCTCGTTTGAGTACATGGACTGGTGGTCTTCACGCTGTTGGCAAAACGATCGACGAGGCGATGTGGATTTTCGAACAAGTAAAATCCTTTGAGGAGGCGGGCGCGTGGGCGGTCGAGGTTGAGGTTGTTCCCGCACAACTTCTCACTGAGATCTCAAAACGAACCTCTCTTGTCACCTCCTCAATTGGGGCCGGTAGTGGAGGAGATATTCAGTTCATGTTTGCCGAGGACATTCTCGGTAGTCACGAACCTCCCTACCCGCGGCACACCAAGCAGTATCGTAACTTTTACAAGTTGGAGCAGCAGTTACAGGACGAACGTATTGGCGGCTTTCGTGACTTCATTGAAGATGTCAAAAGCGGAGAGTTCCCTGGTGCAGAACACATTGTGAAAGCGCCCGAGGGTCTGATCGAAAGGTTTCTTGCTGAGGCGGATGAAAAGCGTTAGTGAATTTAGTCTCCCTCTTTCTCGGTCGGTATGGCGGAACGGCCTCCACGGAAATCATGTTTCTGTCGCTTTATAGGCTCGAGATCATCTTTCCAGAAACCAATTTCCCATAGCCAAAAGGCCAGCATTACGAACGCACCAATCCAAAAAACAGGAGGGAATCTACTATTGTCGCAATATTTTGACTCGAATTTTTCTTCGTCCATTTTGTACGCTCAGCCGATGTTAGCATTACTGAGCAAGGTGCTCAGGTTTGACCCAGGTTTGGCTCTAGCCGGGACTGTATCGATCCCGAATTCATTTCACTGCACCGCTTCAACTTGTCATCGTAACAAACGGATGGCATAAGAGGCGTTCATCGCTTTTTGAGCTTTTTCGACACTCTGCAGATTTTCTTTTGAGGTTGCGCGCCTGCGTTGCGTCTTCTCGTCGCTTAGGAGGTATTGGGCAACAGTTGCCCTTGAATACCACCCTTTAGCTTGGAGAAGAAAATGAAAGCTCTAGTGAGAACGTTTTTCGCTATGTTGTTCATCTGTGTTGTGTCCACACAAGTTGTTTCCGCACAGGAGAAAGGCCCTTGGAACCGTCCGAGCAACTCTACATCGACGGGTGACGAGGTTGATCAAGCGAATCCAAATGATAGCCCGGGGCCCTATACAGAAGATGACATGCTCATCGAACTCATGCTGATTATGTTGGACTTTGGAGTCGATGAAGAAGGAGCACTTGATATTTTGCTCTCAGACGTGTTCGGAGGATCTGTCGATGATGGTCTCCGAGGCTCCCTTCTATAAAGCTAGACCAATTCAGGGTCAGCAGTTTAGGGTAGCCTAAAACTTCTAGTCAGACCGCGTGCTGAGGTTCAGCCCCGACATCGATCTTGGTCGAGTTGGGGCTTTCTTTGTGCTCATAAATACTGATTACTGTTTCGCCCGGCTCCTGCCCCATCATCCGCTGACACTTTTTGATCTGATCGCAAAGCCATTGGGTTTCGCATATGCTATTGGGTTTCCGCACGCCTGTGGCGATACCACTTTGAGTTGGATCCTGCGTTGGATTGAACTTGATGTCATCTTCTTATTGGAGAATCCGGATGTTTCATCGTTTGATTGCGCCGTTGATGATTATCTGCCTGTCCTGCAGTTTCGCTATTAACGGACGTAGCCGATTGTTTGGTGATTCGGTGGATCCGTTGCCGTCTGAATTAAGGAATTTCAACGGCATGCTGCTCGGTCGGCTTGTTACCAAGGATGTCGAAAGAGGGAGCTTTGTGGTGCAGGTGGATGCGGTGCCGCGGGTTTGGCGTAATAGTCGGGCAGCTAAGCCGGGGAGTGCTGTGGGGAGAACCGTGGAGGTACACGGGGTCTTTGGGAAGTTCCTTGATGTCCTAGTTGTGACGCGCAAAGGAGAGACGCTCGAGTTCGAGTGCAAGCACGATGGTGAACGACTGGTGTTTCCCGGGGAGATGCTACGCAAGGCAGCTCCTTATGATCCGGAGGATTTTCCTGTCCTTCCCGAGGAGTTCCGAGGTTTCTCCGGTTTGATTACCGCAACGATCGTGAAAAAGGATCCTGAGACGCTGGAGATGATCGTGGAGGTTGACACGGTGAAGCAATCCGGTGAGGGGAATCAAGCAAAAGATCCTCGAAGCATTGAGGGGAAAAAAATGATGCTTGCCGGTTTCTGGCAGAGAAAGGACCAGTACCACACTCTCAAGATCGGCGATCGCATTGAGGTCAGTACACGTCACATCAGTCGCCAGAGTAACCACTTGAACGTTGAGCAGTCGCTTCGCAAGCTGGTTGCTGAGGGTGAGGGAGAACGGATGGATCGCAGCGAATCCAGAATGTCCAGCGAGACAATGAATAAGACGCTATCTGGGTTTAGAGGGATGCTCGTTGGAACACTTGTGGAAAAAGATGTTGAACGGGGAACATTTTCGATCAAAGTCGGTGCGGTTCCTCGCGTTTGGAAAAACAATCAGGCGACTCAACCCAAGCAGTACATTGGCAAAGAAGTTCAGGCTTCCGGAGTACAGGGTCGGCAGCTGGATGTGCTGGTCGTTGCCCGCAAAGGGGATACGCTTGAGTTTGGTGCGTTCGATGAAGGTGGCAACACCATGCGAGTTGTGGAGGTGCTGCGCAAAACCTCGCCCGTCAAACCGGGTGACTATCCTGAGCTCCCCAATGAGGCGCGAGGGATCAAAGGGTTGCTGCGAGGCACAGTGGTCGTGAAGGACGAAACAATGATGGAGTTAATCATCAAGGTCAGCGACGTCGTCGAACTGTTTCCTGCGAATCAAGCAAAAAATCCGCAGTCGCTCGTCGGTAAAAATATCATGCTGGTTGGATTTTGGAACCGTAAGGATCTCTATCATGGTTTGAAGGCAGGAGATGAGATTCAATTCGGTGTGGAACATCCTCAGCGATTGAGCGATCACTTAAACGTGATTGAGTCGGTGAAGAAATTGGAGCGCAATTAGAGTCGGGAACTGCCTCCAACACCTTTTGGATTCGGGATCTTGGTTTCAATCCGTGAGGTTGAAGAGCGGTTTACCGTCGGTTGTTGAGCAGGTCAAGATTTAAGGTGATGGGTTATTTCGGAGGGAAACATCTTGAAGCTCTTCATCCCACGTCAGATGGCGTTCGTATTCTCGATCATCCTGTTATTGTTTTTCTGCAGGGTGAATGCAGTCGGGGAAACCGTTGAGGCAGCGAGTGAGCGTTTTTCGGTGGAGCGAGTCGACGAAGTGCCCGACTTTCAACGTCATGTTGTTCCGTTGTTGGGGCGTCTTGGTTGCAACGGGCGGTCTTGTCATGGTTCTTTTCAGGGCCAGGGTGGACTCCGGCTCTCGCTGTTCGGCTACGACTTCAAAATGGATCATGCGGGATTGATCGGGCCGGCTCAGTCACGTGCTACCCCTCGAGTCAATCGGCAGGATGCGGAGCAAAGCCTGTTTCTTCAAAAGCCAACTGAGAGCGTCAGTCATGAGGGTGGAAAGAGGCTGGATGATGACTCATGGGAGTACCGCCTTTTGCATCGTTGGTTGACTGCTGGGGCAGTTGGTGTGAGTCACCGTCGTGAGCTTGCGGAGTTGAGGGTCGAGCCTGAAGAGGTCGTTTTGGATCCGGGTTCCGAGCCGATCTCACTTCGTGTCATTGCGAGCTGGGAAGATGGGTATCAAGAGGATGTGACGCCTCTGTGTCGGTTCCGTAGTAACGATGATTCAATTGTGACAGTGGATAAGAATGGAATCGTGAGTCCTGCTGTGAGTCTGAATCCTGCCGTCGATGCGGACGCGGCTGAGAACAGTAGCAGCTCTTCGCTCACCTCAGGGGACACGCATGTTATTGTGTTTTACGATAACGGTGTTGCTGCGGTTTCCGTGCTCCGACCCATTGAGCGAGGGGAAAACGCGGTGGCGGTTGACGGCGAAGATTTGACGCGGATTGACGCACTGGTTCTCGCTAAGCTATCCAAGTTGGGAATTCAGCCTTCGCCCACTTGCGAAGATTCCGAATTCCTTCGCAGAGTCAGTGTCGATCTAACCGGCACGCTTCCCCATCCTGATGAGGTTGTCGCGTTTTTGCGGGACACCGCTGCAGATAAACGGCGACGAAAGATCGATGAGCTTCTGAGTCGTCCATCCTACGCAGCGTGGTGGGCTAACAAGTTGTGTGATTTTACTGGCTGCAATCCAAATCAACAGGCGGAGCTTGGGCAGGAGACTTCGGTTCAGTGGTACGGTTGGATTTATTCCCGCCTCATCGAGAACACCCCATACAACGAGCTGGTTCGCCGGATCGTGTTGGCGCGGGGACGTCAGCCAGGTCAGTCGTATCGTGAATATGCGACGATGGTTTCTGGGTATTTTGTTGAGGATGGTGCGGAGGGATTCGCAGCACGCGAGACAATGCCTCACTACTGGACTCGACGTAGCATGCGCGAGCCTGAGGAGGCTGCGCAGGCTTTTGCACATAACTTTCTTGGGATTCGGTTGCAGTGCGCCCAGTGTCATAAGCATCCTTTCGCGCAATGGACGCAAGATGACTTCCAGCAGTTCAGCCGCTTTTTCGAACCGATCAAGTTTGGTGTGGCTCCGGATACCAATGAGGTGTATCGCGAGTTAGCCAGTGCAGTTGGTTTGTCGGTGCGAGGCAATCAGGGAGCCGCTATTCGCAGTGAAAATTTACGGCAGGCGAGACAGGGGAAGGTCTTGCCGTGGCGAGAACTTTATCTGGAAACCCGCGAGCAGCCCGTGGAGTTGCCACTGCTACGGAGCCAACGAGTTGCACTCGATCGAAATCAGGATCCACGAACACCAATCATGTCTTGGATGGAACAGCCTGATAATCCTTGGTTTGCTAAGGCTTTTGTGAACCGCGTTTGGGCTGCTTATTTTGATGTTGGAATCATTGACCCACCCGATGATCTCAACGCCGCCAATCCACCCAGCCATCCAGAGCTAATTGCTTGGCTTAGCGAGGAATTCATTGAGCAGGGTTATGACATAAAATGGCTACAACGCCAGATATTAAACAGTGCGACCTATCAGCGGAGTTGGTTGCCAAACGAGACCAATCAGGCAGACCGACGGAATTTCAGCCGACATATTCCGAGGCGGATGCCTGCCGAGGTGGTTTACGATGCAGTTAAGCAGGCTTTGGCGTCTAGCGATAAACTCGACGAGACGCGTACCGACTTGAGTCGTAGGGCTATCGGTCATCTTTCGATGCGGCTGGCAGGCACCTACGCTATGGATGTCTTTGGAAAGCCTGACCGCGCCATCAATTGCGATTGTGAAAGGGTGAATCAACCGACACTTCTTCAGGCAGTGTTTTTGCAAAATGATCCACTGATGGAACAACGTTTAGAGGAGAGTGGTTGGCTCGAGGAGCTTGCACAGCTTGATACTGGAGGTGACAACGCCAACCCTTCGCGTTGTGTGGAAACCGCTTGGTTAAGGACTCTCGGGCGACCACCCTCGAAGAAGGAATTGAATCGAACGGTTTCTCATCTGCAGGGATCCACGTCGCTGGTTGAGGGAATGCGTGACACGCTTTGGGCTCTCCTAAACACCAAAGAGTTTTTGTTGATCAAGTAGTTGGGTACAGCCAACGCGGCAGGAGTGAAAATGAGAACAACACGTCGACACATATTGAAAGCGGGAGCGCTCGGTAGTGCACTCTCTCTTGCCGACTACCTGCGACTTGCAGCGGCTGATGGAAGAGTCGATTCAGGCCGTTCAGCGATCTTTGTCTTTCTTGGTGGAGGACCCGCACACCAAGACACTTTTGACATGAAACCGGAGGCACCTCAGGAATATCGAGGACAATTTCGTCCGATTCAGACATCCGTACCCGGTATTGAAGTCTGTGAGCATCTGCCGCGAATCGCACAATCAATGGATCACTACGCGGTTGTGCGTGGTGTCTCGCACAGCTTGGCCGATCACGGCCTAGGCACCCGTTACGTGATGACTGGGAACTTACCAACACCCGTGGTTGATTACCCCATGTTGGGTTCGGTGGTCAGTAAAGAGATGCCATCACCGGCCGAGCTACCATCTTTTGTTTCCATCGATCGACCGGTCGAGGGACCCGGCTATCTGGGCGCGGAGTATGGTCCTCTGTCGACGGGGGAAAAGCCGCGCTTCGGGCAGCCATTTCGAGTTCGAGGAATCACACTTGATGGCGCAATGTCAGTGGAACGATATCAGAGCCGACGAGCACTGCTGAGTGATATTGACGTGGCATTTGATGACTTCGAGTCGTTGGATGCTTCGGTTAGGGGGCTGGATCGTTTTTCTGAGCAAGCTTACCGCATGATCAGTTCCTCCAAAGCGCGAGCTGCGTTCGACCTCTCGCGGGAACCAGAGAAGGAGATTGACCGTTTTGGTCGGCATGAATTTGGTCAAAGTCTGATACTCGCTACTCGTTTAGTTGAAGCGGGGGTGCGGTTTGTCACCGTTCTTCTTGAGGGTTGGGATACACACCAAGACAATTTCGTGCAGTTGGGGCGAGATCTTTTACCGCAGTTGGATCAAAGCTTGAGTGCCATGCTTTCTCGATTGGACGCTCATGGACGATTGTCTGAGACCGCAGTGATGGTTAACGGCGAGTTCGGTAGGACACCCAAAGTCAACAATAAGGCGGGACGAGACCATTGGGCCCGAGCAATGTTTGCTCTTTTGGCGGGCGCGGAGATCCGTGGCGGCCAAGTGGTTGGGGGTACCGATGGGCGTGCACAGGGCCCGGAAAACGAAGGTTTCTCACCAGATGATCTCGCGGCGACATTTTTAAAGAATATTGGAATTGATCCTGGCAAGGAGTATCTTGCCAATGTCGGCCGGCCCATTACCTTGATTCGCAATGGTACGCCAATCAATGCCGTTTTTTCTTGAGAGA